>NZ_JANWTC010000043.1 GCF_024919295.1 Corynebacterium lemuris
TAGCGGTAGCGAATCCCGGGGTGCCCCCAGGAATCAATCATCTAGTCCGGGAGGCGGAAACCGGCCCCGACTCCCCCACGGGCATCCACGTCCTTGAGGACGGCATCCATGGTGCGCGAGGCGGTCGGCATGAACAGCTGCCCCTGCAGCGGCGACTGGCAGGCCAGGCGGTGGTCCGGCAGCACGCCACCGGAGATCATGCCCACCATGCGGTCACCCGCCAGCAGCGGCGCACCGGAATCGCCCATCATGGCGCAGACCTGCGTGATGTGGACCTCCTCGTCGGCGGCCCACACGTGGCCGCAGGTGTGGCCGGTGGCCACACCCTGCTTGCACAGGACCTGCCCCGGCCCGACCGGGCCCCCGACGCTGTTGACCGTCACGCCGTTGTAGGTGCGTGTGAGCTCGGCGTTCGAGCCCAGCTCCACGACCGAGTAATCATGGACCTGGTTGGTGGTGACGACCGTGCCGGTGGGGCCGACCTGCCAAGAATCGGCGGACCAGACCTGGTCGCCCGGCTGACCACAGTGACCGGCGGTGAGGCCGACCTTCCGGCCCTGCGCGTCCGTGCCCACCACACCGAGGGTGCACATCATGTTGTCACCCAGGTAGATCGGGGTCCCGGGGCCGTAGAGGGAGGCGTCCTGGTTCTGCACGACCATGGACTCCTCCGGGATGCGCGGCGCGTCGAACCAGGAACCCGGCACGCGGTGCAGGACCCACTCATCGAAGGGCTTGCCGGCCATGGTCTTGGCGACCGGATCATTGTGCCAGCGGTAGTTCGGATCCAGGGGGACAGCATCCTCCTCGACGAAACGCCCGCGCATCTCGTCGGTGATCTCCACCTGGTCGACGTACCGGGTGCCCGCCACGGTGGCGGAGTTGTCCTCCACAGTCTCCGATTCACCCAGCTTCGTGTTGGGGACATGGTCCACGATCGCCTGGTCCACTGCATCGGTGAGGGCGGTGTCCACCGCCGGGGCCTGCACGCCGAAAGCAGCCAGCTGGCCCCGAACCTGGTTGACCACGTCGGCGGAAGCGACCTCCACCTGACCGCTGGGCTGCTGGGCCTGCTCAACCTGCGGGTTCTCCAGCTCCACGGCCTCGGGGGTTGCCGGAGCGTCGACTGCACCGGAGGCCGGTGCCGCGAGCAGTACCGCCCCCGTCAGCATCGTTGCAGTCATGATATTTCTAACGCGGGAGTGCCGTCGCATGTGAGGTGGGGCCCTTCTGGTGGTGCTCAAACGAATACCTCAACATCATGCCACGGCACCCCCGAACCGGCAGGTGGGCATGAATGTCGTGTCCGAATGGTTACCAGCCTGCCAGGTTCACCTTCAGGGCCGGCTGGCTCCCGTTGATGCTGACGGCGGTATTCATCCGGCAGCCGCCCTGAAAACCAGGATGGGGTGCGGACCGAACCTCTTGAGTCCTAAGGGTCGTTGCAACACTTTCCGATGAGAAAGGAT
>NZ_JANWTC010000044.1 GCF_024919295.1 Corynebacterium lemuris
GGTGACGGTGTTCGGCATTCTGAATCTCACCGAGGACTCCTTCTTCGATGAGAGCCGGCGGCTAGACCCCGCCGGCGCTGTCACCGCGGCGATCGAAATGCTGCGAGTCGGATCAGACGTCGTGGATGTCGGACCGGCCGCCAGCCATCCGGACGCGAGGCCTGTATCGCCGGCCGATGAGATCAGACGTATTGCGCCGCTCTTAGACGCCCTGTCCGATCAGATGCACCGTGTTTCAATCGACAGCTTCCAACCGGAAACCCAGCGCTATGCGCTCAAGCGCGGCGTGGGCTACCTGAACGATATCCAAGGATTTCCTGACCCTGCGCTCTATCCCGATATTGCTGAGGCGGACTGCAGGCTGGTGGTTATGCACTCAGCGCAGCGGGATGGCATCGCCACCCGCACCGGTCACCTTCGACCCGAAGACGCGCTCGACGAGATTGTGCGGTTCTTCGAGGCGCGGGTTTCCGCCTTGCGACGGAGCGGGGTCGCTGCCGACCGGCTCATCCTCGATCCGGGGATGGGATTTTTCTTGAGCCCCGCACCGGAAACATCGCTGCACGTGCTGTCGAACCTTCAAAAGCTGAAGTCGGCGTTGGGGCTTCCGCTATTGGTCTCGGTGTCGCGGAAATCCTTCTTGGGCGCCACCGTTGGCCTTCCTGTAAAGGATCTGGGTCCAGCGAGCCTTGCGGCGGAACTTCACGCGATCGGCAATGGCGCTGACTACGTCCGCACCCACGCGCCTGGAGATCTGCGAAGCGCAATCACCTTCTCGGAAACCCTCGCGAAATTTCGCAGTCGCGACGCCAGAGACCGAGGGTTAGATCATGCCTAGCATTCACCTTCCGGCCGCCCGCTAGCGGACCCTGGTCAGGTTCCGCGAAGGTGGGCGCAGACATGCTGGGCTCGTCAGGATCAAACTGCACTATGAGGCGGCGGTTCATACCGCGCCAGGGGAGCGAATGGACAGCGAGGAGCCTCCGAACGTTCGGGTCGCCTGCTCGGGTGATATCGACGAGGTTGTGCGGCTGATGCACGACGCTGCGGCGTGGATGTCCGCCAAGGGAACGCCCGCCTGGGACGTCGCGCGGATCGACCGGACATTCGCGGAGACCTTCGTCCTGAGATCCGAGCTCCTAGTCGCGAGTTGCAGCGACGGCATCGTCGGCTGTTGCACCTTGTCGGCCGAGGATCCCGAGTTCTGGCCCGACGCCCTCAAGGGGGAGGCCGCATATCTGCACAAGCTCGCGGTGCGACGGACACATGCGGGCCGGGGTGTCAGCTCCGCGCTGATCGAGGCTTGCCGCCATGCCGCGCGAACGCAGGGGTGCGCCAAGCTGCGGCTCGACTGCCACCCGAACCTGCGTGGCCTATACGAGCGGCTCGGATTCACCCACGTCGACACTTTCAATCCCGGCTGGGATCCAACCTTCATCGCAGAACGCCTAGA
>NZ_JANWTC010000045.1 GCF_024919295.1 Corynebacterium lemuris
TAGTACTTCGTTAGCTCTTGTGGTGGGGTGCCCACAGGAGTAGATCTGCTCCTATGAGGACAGATGAGATCGAGCGGGTGCGCGGGGCACTTGATGAATTCGTCGCGGAGGTCTTTGCCCCGCTGGTCCGGAAGGACCAGCGGGGCAAAGGCGGGTTGTATCTGCAGGGCCTGATGCTCGAAGGCCGGCGAAAATCCATGCAACCGATGGGAGCTCGTCTGGGGGTGGATCACCAGCAGTTGCAGCAGTTCGTCTCCTCCTCCCCCTGGCCGGTCGAACCCGTCCGCCGCCTCCTGGCCCATAAGGCAGTGGACCTGCTGGCCCCGGTGGCGTGGGTGGTCGATGACACCGGGTTCCCCAAGGATGGCCCCGCCTCACCGGGAGTGGCCCGGCAGTATTCGGGAACCCTGGGCAAGGTCGGCAACGTTCAGATCGGGGTCAGCGTCCATGCGGTCACCGACGCCGGGTCCTGTCCGCTGGACTGGCGGTTGTTCCTGCCGCGTAGCTGGGACGACACCTCCTGCGACACCACGGAGGAGGCCGAACAGATCCGTCGACGCCGACGCAGGGCCCAGATCCCCGATGAGGTCCGTCACCGGCCGAAGTGGCAGCTGGCACTCGACATGCTCGACGAGCTTGCCGCCTGGGACCTGGTACCACCGGTGGTTGTCGCGGATGCCGGTTACGGCGACAACGGGTTCTTCCGTACCGGCCTGACACAGCGCGGGATCGGGTACGTGGTGGCCGTGAAGTCTGAGCTCAGCGTGCACCCGGTCGACGCGGTGGTCGAAGAGCCTGTCTACTCCGGTCGGGGCCGGCCGCGGAAACGCGGGTACCTCACCGACCCGGTGCAGGCAAGGACGCTGGCGCTGGGCCTGCCGGACGACGAGTTCCGGACGGTGTCCTGGCGACACGGCACGAAGGGAACCATGACCAGCCGGTTCACCACGGTGCGGGTGCGCCCGGCCAACCGGAACCTGCCGCGGGAGGCGGACGGAACGCTGTCGGCGTGCTGGCTGCTGGTCGAATGGCCCGACGGTGCACCGGAGCCCACCGACTACTGGTTGTCGACCCTGGACGAAGACACGAGCATCGAGGAGCTGGTCCGGTGGGCGAAGATCCGCTGGCGCATCGAACACGACTACCGGGAGCTGAAACACGGGCTGGGGCTGGATCATTTCGAGGGCCGGACCTGGTTGGGCTGGCACCATCACGTCACGCTGGTGACCGCGGCGCACCTGTTTGTCACCGGGCAACGCGTGGCTGGCGACCCGGACCCAAAAGCCCCGGAGGCGGGCTGAGTTTCTACGCCGTCCTGGCAGCACTCCAGACCGCCGTGATCCACCTGCTGGACCACTGCCCCTACTGTCACCGCCCCAGAGACACCTAACGAAGTACTACTA
>NZ_JANWTC010000046.1 GCF_024919295.1 Corynebacterium lemuris
AAGAAGGAGTCCTCGGTGAGATTCAGAATGCCGAACACCGTCACCCTGCTGCGTAACATCGTTGCTGCTCCATAACATCAAACATCGACCCACGGCGTAACGCGCTTGCTGCTTGGATGCCCGAGGCATAGACTGTACAAAAAAACAGTCATAACAAGCCATGAAAACCGCCACTGCGCCGTTACCACCGCTGCGTTCGGTCAAGGTTCTGGACCAGTTGCGTGAGCGCATACGCTACTTGCATTATAGCTTACGAACCGAACAGGCTTATGTCCACTGGGTTCGTGCCTTCATCCGTTTCCACGGTGTGCGTCACCCGGCAACCTTGGGCAGCAGCGAAGTCGAGGCATTTCTGTCCTGGCTGGCGAACGAGCGCAAGGTTTCGGTCTCCACGCATCGTCAGGCATTGGCGGCCTTGCTGTTCTTCTACGGCAAGGTGCTGTGCACGGATCTGCCCTGGCTTCAGGAGATCGGAAGACCTCGGCCGTCGCGGCGCTTGCCGGTGGTGCTGACCCCGGATGAAGTGGTTCGCATCCTCGGTTTTCTGGAAGGCGAGCATCGTTTGTTCGCCCAGCTTCTGTATGGAACGGGCATGCGGATCAGTGAGGGTTTGCAACTGCGGGTCAAGGATCTGGATTTCGATCACGGCACGATCATCGTGCGGGAGGGCAAGGGCTCCAAGGATCGGGCCTTGATGTTACCCGAGAGCTTGGCACCCAGCCTGCGCGAGCAGCTGTCGCGTGCACGGGCATGGTGGGCTCTGTTGCAAAGATTGGCGGCAGTCAGAGGTAGGCTGTCGCTCTGCGCCGATCAGGCGGCTGCTGCGAAATGGTGGTTGAGCATGCCCATGGCCTCCGTCAGCGCCGAGGGCCCAATGCCAAAAGCTCTCTCCACAAGGCGCACCTCGCCCCTGATGCCGGGCTGCAGGCACCAGGGGCGAGCCTGTCCTTTGCGCAGGGCTCGCATGACTTCGAATCCCTTGATCGTGGCATAGGCCGTGGGGATCGATTTGAAACCGCGCACCGGCTTGATCAGTATCTTGAGCTTTCCGTGATCGGCCTCGATCACGTTATTGAGATACTTCACCTGCCGGTGGGCCGTCTCCCGGTCCAGCTTTCCTTCG
>NZ_JANWTC010000047.1 GCF_024919295.1 Corynebacterium lemuris
GCTAGGCAGTGTTACGAAAATCGTTGGCCCAGGCCGTAGGGCGGTAACGCAAAAGCAAGGAACTTCCGTGTAAAGAGGAAAGTACCAACAACCCTCATCTACACGGAAGTTCCAGATTTCTACTTTAGCCGTTCACGCCGCCGAAACCCGCCACGACCTCACCGACGCCCAGTGGGAACTACTACAACCCCTGCTACCAGCACGTTCACATCTGGGCAGACCACGTAAGTACCCGCTCCGGGACCTGATCAACGGCGTCCGCCACCGCGTTCGCGCCGGCGGACCGTGGCGGGATGTTCCCTCTCGTTATGCCCCCTGGTGGCGGGTCTACGCCCTGTTCCGTGCCTGGCAGATCTCCGGGATCTGGGAGGAGATCGAGTCCCACCTTCAAGCGCTGGCGGATGACCGAGGCATGGTCGGCTGGGACATCTCCGTTGACTCGACCACCATCCGCGCCCATGTCCATGCTGCTGGGGCACGCCGCGACGCACACGAGAAGGTCGCCGGTGAACCTGCTGACCACGGGTTGGGCAGGTCGCGTGGTGGGTGGTCGACGAAGATCCACCTCGGATGCGACCAACACCTGCAGTCCCTGTCCTTCGTGGTGACCCCGGGGCAGGCCGGTGATGCCCCGCAGTTGATCACGGTGCTCGACGGCATCCGGGTCATCCGTGGTGGACGGGGCAGGCCCAGGACCAGGCCCGATCGGGTGCTGGCGGACAAGGCATATTCCTCCCGGGCGATTCGTGAGCATCTGCGGCGGCGCCGGATCACAGCGACGATCCCGATGAAGGCGGACCAGGACCGCCACCGCAGGTCACGAGGGAGCAAAGGTGGGCGTCCACCGGTGTTTGATGCCGATGCCTATAAGGGACGCAATGTGGTGGAGCGGTGTTTTGGTGCGTTGAAACACAAACGTGGGATAGCGACCCGGTACGACAAGCTTGCTGTTCGTTTTCAGGCCGCCATCCGTGTCGCGAACATTGATCGGTGGCTCAAACGACTTTCGTAACACTGCCTAG
>NZ_JANWTC010000048.1 GCF_024919295.1 Corynebacterium lemuris
CTAGATGATTGATTCCTGGGGTTCAGTGGTCATACGCGATCAACGACCGTAGGACCGGTTGCCCGGTGGCGTGGTTATGCCAGATCGCCGCGGTCAACGCCAAGAGTCGCCGCACCATCCGGCTGACCACCCCGGACACGGTGCGGCCACCATGTTGTTCCAGGCCCAGCTGGCCTTTCAAGGTCTGGAACACCGACTCGATCCGCTGCCGCAACGGTTTCAAAAACTGCCTGCCCGGCCTGGGGGCCTCGCCTTTGCGGGCAGGGCGGATCAACTCCACCCCACCGGCAGTGAGTTCCTCTTCCAACCACAGACCGTTGTAGGCCTTATCCGCCATGATCACCTGCCCGGACGGCACCGGCACCGGGCAGTCATCGAGCATGGCCAGCAGGGTGGCGCGTTCATCCGTCTTCGCCCCGGTCAGCGCATACCCCACGGGCATCCCGTGCAGGGTAGAGATCAGGTGCAGACGCATCCCCCAGAAGAACCTCGAATGCGAGGCGTAAGTCACCGTATTCGGCGACACCGGCCAGGTCAGAGCGTTTCACTGTTTCCCGGGAGCGCCCGCATTCCACGGGGGTGGAGTCCACGATCCAGATGTCATCATCGAGCAGTCCGGTGCTGGTGGCCAGGTGCACCATGAGGTGCTGGATCACGCCGGTGAGAGCGCGTTGGCGTTTGTTGTAGCCGGGCTGCTGCGGGATGTGGGGGAACATGCCGGTCAGATGCGTGTGGGCGTAGCGCAGGAAATGGCGTTCGGAGGTGTAGCGCAGGAGGGTTTCCATCACGGCCAGGACGATGAGTTCGCAGTCGGTGATCCGTGGTTGGTATCCCGAGGCTGGTCGGACGGGGAGGAGTTCGGGGTGGTTGTTGAGGTAGTCGTCGCAGGTGACGTAGAGTGCTGTTGCGAGAGTGTTCAGGTCGTTTTCCACAAATTCGATCCTTGAACACTCTCGCTTTGTTTAGCGGTAGCGAATCCCGGGGTGCCCCCAGGAATCAATCATCTAG
>NZ_JANWTC010000049.1 GCF_024919295.1 Corynebacterium lemuris
CGGATCCAGCAGCAGCTCCGGCTTCACGGCGGTGGCGACATCGTTCTCGGTCCACTCGCCACCCTGGAAGTACAGCTGGGTGGTGATCTCGCGGTAGCCCGGGCTCTTCACCTTCAGGTGCAGGTGGGCCGGACGCCACGGGTGGCCACCGTAGGACTCGATGAACCAGCCGGTCGGGCCGTCAGCCGGGATCTGGTACGGAGCCGGCTGCAGGGTCTTGATCTCGTACTCACCGTTGTCATTGGTACGGATGGTACCGCGCAGGTTCCACTCCGGGATCCCCGGTGCGAACTGGGAGTAGAAGCCCTCCTCATCGGCGTGCCACAGCTCGATGGTGGCGCCGGCCAGGCCCTTGCCGTCGACGTCGGTGACCTGACCCTTAAAGATCAGCGGCTGTGCGGCCTTGTCCTGGTCACGCATCGGCATCTCGCACTTCCAGGGCAGCTCGGGTGCGTTGTCCACGTAGTAGGGGCCCTCGATAGAGCCCTTGGTGCCGGTGTAGTGGTGGCGGTTGTAGTTGATCTTCTCGATCTCGTGCTCGACGAAGACGTCCAGCCACAGCGGCCACTCGCCGTACTCGCCGACCTGGATCATCCAGTTCTTCAGGACGCGGTACTCGTCGTAGGTGACCTCGTGCTTGTGGGCGACCTCAGCGATGGCGGCCAGCAGATCAGTGTAGATCGCCCCGGCACGCTCCTTGGAGGTGTCCGACTTGATGGACTCGCCCTTGAACTTTTC
>NZ_JANWTC010000050.1 GCF_024919295.1 Corynebacterium lemuris
GGCTCTGTTGCAAAAATCGTGAAGCTTGAGCATGCTTGGCGGAGATTGGACGGACGGAACGATGACGGATTTCAAGTGGCGCCATTTCCAGGGTGATGTGATCCTGTGGGCGGTGCGCTGGTATTGTCGCTATCCGATCAGCTATCGCGACCTTGAGGAAATGCTGGCGGAACGCGGCATTTCGGTCGACCATACGACGATCTATCGCTGGGTCCAGTGCTACGCCCCGGAGATGGAGAAGCGGCTGCGCTGGTTCTGGCGGCGTGGCTTTGATCCGAGCTGGCGCCTGGATGAAACCTACGTCAAGGTGCGGGGCAAGTGGACCTACCTGTACCGGGCAGTCGACAAGCGGGGCGACACGATCGATTTCTA
Organism: Corynebacterium lemuris; assembly: GCF_024919295.1. GTDB lineage: Bacteria > Actinomycetota > Actinomycetes > Mycobacteriales > Mycobacteriaceae > Corynebacterium > Corynebacterium lemuris. The sequence continues at coordinate 373 of NZ_JANWTC010000050.1, forward strand.
CCTGTCGCCGACCCGCAGCGCCAAGGCAGCGAAGCGGTTCCTGGGCAAGGCCCTGCGAGGCCTGAAGCACTGGGAAAAGCCTGCCACGCTCAATACCGACAAAGCGCCGAGCTATGGTGCAGCGATCACCGAATTGAAGCGCGAAGGAAAGCTGGACCGGGAGACGGCCCACCGGCAGGTGAAGTA
>NZ_JANWTC010000051.1 GCF_024919295.1 Corynebacterium lemuris
GCAGTCCGACCGCGATGTCTTGGTTGCGCGAGAGGTTGTCGATATCCTCCACTTCCATCATCAACCCTGGATAATGCCGCCGCCGTCATCGCCGCCGACGCCCGTGCCGGGCTTTTCGGGCCTGTCAGGCTTGCTCGGCCTTCAGCCTGCCTGGGCGAGATCTCCGGCGGACGGATTAACGGCGGAGCTTCGCCGCCTTTCGTGCGTGTGAAGGCCGAAGATAGTTCTCTCAAAAACATCCGTTTATGAGAGATACCAAATGTCATTTTCAGAAGACGACTGCACCAGTTGATTGGGCGTAATGGCTGTTGTGCAGCCAGCTCCTGACAGTTCAATATCAGAAGTGATCTGCACCAATCTCGACTATGCTCAATACTCGTGTGGGCTCTGTTGCAAAAATCGTGAAGCTTGAGCATGCTTGGCGGAG
>NZ_JANWTC010000052.1 GCF_024919295.1 Corynebacterium lemuris
GGCAGGTGCGAGGACGATGTCGAAGCGGGTCTTCGCCCAGTCCTGATCACCCACATCCCGCCCGTCCGGGGTGGGGGTGCCGGCCGGCTGCTGGGCGAAGCGCTTGATCAGCGAGTCCTTGACCCCGAAGACGGAATCCCCGATGGCCAGCTGCGGATCGTCCTCGACGAAGATGTGGGTGACCAGGGTGCGCTTCTCAGGTGCGGTGACCATGAAGTGCAGGTGCGCAGCTCGCACCGGGGACCGGCCCACCGCCTCGAGCATCTTCCCCACCGGACCGTCATGCGGGATGGGGTAGGGTACCGGGGTCAGCCCCCAGAAGCGGTACTCGCCGCGCTCATTGGTGAACAGGTGGGCGCGTGCGGCCATGCGGTCGTCGCCGTACTGGACGTCGTAGAGGCCGTCCTCG
>NZ_JANWTC010000004.1 GCF_024919295.1 Corynebacterium lemuris
GCACCCGGGAGGGTGTGGGAGAGTAGGTTACCGCCGACGCTAAAATTTAACAGAGGAATGAAAGGCGCGGCCTGTCGAGTTGAGAGTCTTCTCCTCGACAGGCCGCGCTTTTCGCGTATCTGCCGTCAATGCAGAGAATATGGGAGAAAATAGTCACATGTCCGATCGCCCGTACCGTGACCGTCAGAATGATTCCCGCGGAGGACGTCCGCAGCGCCCTGGTGGCCCCCGCCGCGATGATGCGCGCGGTGACTACCGCGACCGTCGTGAAGGTAGCGGCGACCGGGACAACCGTGACCGCCGTCCGGGTGGGGAGCGTCGTCACGCACAGCGGGCCGGTTCGGACCGCTCCCAGCAGGTGCGCTCGGGCCCGCAGCGTTCCGGCTTCCGTGAGGAGCGCCTGAACAAGCGGCTGACGGAGCCGGATCTGCCGGATGACATCGAGATCACCGACCTGGATCCGATGGTGCTGCAGGACCTGAAGGTCCTGTCCAAGGACAATGCGGATGCCGTCGCCCGCCACATGATCATGGCAGCCACCCTCATGCAGGATGACCCGAAGCTGGCCCTGCGCCACGCCCGTGCGGCCAAGGACCGAGCCGGACGTGTGGCCGTCGCCCGTGAGACCAACGGCATTGCCGCCTACCACGCCGGGGAGTGGAAGGAAGCCCTCTCCGAGCTGCGTGCGGCCCGCCGCATGTCCGGCGGCCCGGGCCTCATGGCCGTCATGGCCGACTGCGAACGCGGTCTGGGCCGCCCGGAAAAGGCCGTTGAACTGGGCCGTTCCGAGGAAGCCCGTCTGCTCGACAGGGAAGGTGCCGTGGAGCTCGGCATCGTCATCGCCGGGGCACGTCTGGACATGAGCCAGCCGGAGGCCGCGGTGGTCACCCTGCAGCGGCTCAACCCGGACCAGAACGCCACCGGTGCGGTCAACGCCCGGTTGTTTTATGCCTACGCGGACGCCCTGGCCGCCGCCGGCCGCACCGCAGAGGCCGTGGAGTGGTTCCAGCATGCGGACAAGATCGACGAAGAGGAAATGCTCGATGCGGCCGATCGCATCGCCGAACTGTCCTGACCCGTCGCCGCCTGACTAAGCTGGGAAACCATGAGCCTTCTCGCCACCCACGATGCCCTGTTGCTTGATCTGGACGGAACCGTCTGGGAGGGGGGTCGAGCGATCCCGGGAGCGGTGGAGGCCATCAACGCCTCCCCGGTCCCGGGTATCTACATCACCAATAACGCGATGCGTTCCCCGGCGGATGTCGCGGAGAAACTGCGGGCCATCGGCCTGCAGGCGGCGGAGCAGGACGTGGTGACCTCAGCGCAGGCCGCCATTGACCTGGCCGCCGAGCACCTGTCACCGGGGGATGCGGTCTTCGTCATCGGCACCGCCTCCTTCAGGGAACTGGCCGGCCGGGCCGGCTATGTCGTCGTCGATTCGGCGGACGACAAGCCCCGGGCGGTGCTGCAGGGCCTGGATCCGGAGGTGACCTGGGCGCAGCTCTCGGAGGCGGCGCTGGCCATCCGGGGTGGGGCCCTGTTCTTCGCCTCCAACCTGGACACCACCCTGCCCACGGAGCGGGGCCTGATGGTGGGCAACGGCTCCATGGTCGCGGCGCTGGTCTCCGCCACGGGGGTGACCCCGACCTCAGCGGGCAAGCCCCTGCCCGCGATGATGCTCAACGCCGCACGCCGCATGGGTGCGCAGAATCCGCTGGTGGTGGGCGACCGCCTGGACACCGACATCGAGGGCGGCAACGCCGCCGGCATGCCCACCTTCCAGGTGCTCACCGGGGTCTCCGGGCACATTGCCCTGCTGGAGGCGGTCAAGGAGCAGCGCCCTACCTACATCGCGGAATCCCTCAGCGAACTGACCTCCCCGGCAACAGATCTGTGCCCCGGCCCGCAGGGTGGTTTCACCGCCCGGGTCGACGGCAACGACATCCTGCTCGAGCGCGGTACCGCTGACTCCACCTCGATCCAGGCGCTGCGCACGGTACTCCAGGTGGCGTGGGCGCTGCCGAAACCGGCGGATCTGATCCGCCCGATGAGCGATGACGCCTACCGTGCGGTGGCGGACTGGTGGTGAACCCGGGGGACGTCGAGAAGCAGGTGGCGGAGATCCTCGCGGAGACACCCGCTGGCCTGGCGGAGGAGACGGAACAACTCACCCGGGCGCACGCGGTGCTGCACCGCGCACTGCAGGACAACGGATAGATAGGGGACAGGCATGGCTGTCGCACGCAGGCGGCTGGACGCCGAACTGGTCCGCCGGAAGATCGCACGCTCCCGCGAGCAGGCGGTGGAGATGATCAAGGCGGGCCGGGTCTACGTCGGTGGTTTCCAGGCGCTGAAGCCGGCCACCGTCGTTGAACCCGAGGTGTCCATCCGGGTGGAGGAGGCCGGGGATGATGACTGGGCGTCGAGAGGTGCCCATAAACTCCTCGGCGCGCTCGAGGTCTTCGAGCCGCAGGGGCTGAGGGTCGCCGGCCGGAAGGTCCTCGATGCGGGCGCCTCGACGGGTGGTTTCACGGATGTGCTGCTGCGTCGCGACGCCGCCGAGGTTGTCGCCGTCGACGTGGGCTACGGCCAGCTGATCTGGCGGCTGCAGAATGACCCGCGCGTGCGCGTGCTCGACCGCACCAACATCCGGCACCTGACGCCGGAGATGTGCGGCGGGCCCTGCGACATGATGGTCGGCGACCTGTCCTTCATCTCCCTGCGCCTGACCCTGCCGGCGATCGCCGCCGCCCTGAGCGAGGGTGCGGACCTGCTGCCCATGGTCAAGCCCCAGTTCGAGGTGGGCAAGGACCGGCTCGGCTCCGGCGGCGTGGTGCGCAGCCCGCAGCTGCGTGCGGAGGTCACCCGCGAGGTCGCGGAATTCGCCCTCACCCTGGGGCTGAGCTGCCGTGGGGTGGTGGCCTCGCCGCTGCCGGGACCCAGTGGGAACGTAGAATATTTTCTGTGGCTGATCAAGGACGGCGGCGCATCCGCGCCCGCGCCGGAGCAGCTGGACACAATGATTGACCAGGCCGTGCAGGAGGGACCCCGTTGAGTGAGCACCTGACCGAAGAATCCGTGGCTGCGGAGCAGCGCCACATCCTGCTCGTGCCGCACACCGGCCGCAGCAAGAACATTGACGCGGCGGAGCGTACCGCCGAACTCCTCGATTCGGCGGGCATCACCGTCCGTGTCCTCGTCCACCAGGACGGCCGCCCCCTGGAAGGCAGCCCGGTGCTCTCCCGGCTGTCGCGGGTCACGCACACCGCGGACGCCGCCGAGGGTTGCGAGCTCGTGCTCGTCCTCGGTGGTGACGGCACCTTCTTGCGCGCCGCCGACCTGGCGCATTCCGTTGACGTGCCGGTGCTCGGTATCAACCTCGGGCACGTCGGCTTCCTCGCCGAATGGGAGGTCGAGTCCCTCGATGTGGCCATCCAACGGGTCATCGACCGCAGCTACCGTGTCGAGGACCGCATGACCGTCGACGTCACCGTCCTGGACAATGACCTCGAGGTCATCGGACGTGGCTGGGCGCTCAACGAGGTCAGCGTGGAGAACCTCAACCGCCGCGGCGTGCTCGACGCGATCCTGGAGGTTGATGGCCGGCCGGTGTCCTCCTTCGGTTGCGACGGCGTGCTCATCTCCACGCCGACGGGTTCCACGGCCTACGCCTTCTCCGCGGGTGGGCCGGTGCTGTGGCCGGAGCTCGATGCCATCCTGGTGGTGCCGAATAACGCACACGCGCTGTTCACCAAGCCGCTGGTGGTCTCCCCGCATTCCACGGTGGCGGTGGAATCCAACCCGGAGTCCTCACCGGCGATGGCGGTCATGGACGGTTTCCGGCCGATCCCCATGCCTCCGGGTTCGCGCGTGGAGGTCGTGCGCGGCGCGCGTCCGGTACGGTGGGTACGTCTGGATGATTCGACCTTCACCGACCGTCTGGTGACGAAGCTGCGGCTGCCGATCTCCGGTTGGCGCGGTCCCCGGACGCAGAAAAATCCCTGAGTCCCAATACCGGGAGTAGTACACGTGTTCGCGTAGGGTGGGCCGCATGCTTGCTGACATCGCCATCGAGAACCTCGGTGTCATCCCCGCCGCCTCCGCTGAGCTGGCCGCGGGGCTGACGGTGCTCACCGGTGAGACCGGCGCCGGAAAAACCATGGTGGTCACCGGTCTCCGGCTGCTGGCCGGCGGCCGCGCCGACGCCTCGCGGGTGCGCAACGGTGCTGGCCAGGCAGTGGTCGAGGGCCGTTTCCTCACCTCCTCAATGGCTGCGGACGCCGCCGCTCAGGTCGCCGAGCTTGTCGACGCCGCCGGGGGCACCCCCGACGAGAACGGCGAGTTCATCGCCTCCCGCACCGTCAACGCCAACGGCCGTTCCCGCGCGCACCTGGGCGGGCGTTCCGTCCCGGCGGCCACCCTCGCCGAGTTCGCCGCCCCGCTGCTGACCATCCACGGCCAGAACGACCAGCTGCGCCTCCTGGCCCCGGACCAGCAGCTGGCAGCACTCGACCGCTTCGACCCGGCGATCGGCCCGCTGCTGGAGAATTACCGGAAGGTGTGGCGGAAGTGGCGCGACCTGGAGAAGGACCTGCGCCAGCGCACCGAGTCCCGCCGGGAGCTGGCCCAGGAGATCGACCGGCTCCAGTTCGCCCTCGACGAGATCGATGCCGTCGAGCCGGAGCCGGGGGAGGACGTCGAACTGCTCACCCGCATCCGGCGTCTCCAGGACGTGGACACCCTCCGGGAGGAGGCTTCGACGGCGCTGGGCTCCATTGACGGGCCGGAGGCCTTCGGCGGCTGGTCCGAGGAGGACCCCGCCTCCACGCTGCTGGGCCGGGCCGAGGCCGCACTCAGCGGCTCCGAGGACACGCAGCTGAAGGAACTGGGGGGCCGGCTCACGGAGATCACCGCCCAGCTCGGCGAGATCGCCGCGGAGCTCGGTGGTTTCCTGGCGGACCTGCCGGCGGATCCCGAGCAGCTGGAGGAGCTCCTCCAACGCCAGCAGCAGCTGAAGCTGCTCACCCGCAAATACGCCCCCGACATCGACGGCGTGCTCACCTGGCGGGACAAGGCGCGCACGAGGCTGGGGAGGATCGACATCTCCTCCGAGGCGCTCGATGAGCTGAAGAAGCAGGTCGCGTCCGCGAAGAAGACGATGACGGCCGCGGCGAAGAAGCTGAGCGCCGCCCGGCAGCAGGCCGCCGGGCACCTGGCCGACCAGGTCACCGCGGAACTGCAGGGCCTGGCCATGGCCAAGGCCCGCCTCGTTGTGGAGGTCCGTCCCGTGACCCCGGGCCGCGAGGGTGCCGACGAGGTCGAGCTCATGCTCGCACCCAACGCATCGACCCCGGCACGTCCGCTGGCCTCCTCGGCCTCCGGTGGTGAGCTCTCGCGCGTCATGCTCGCGCTCGAGGTGATCCTCTCCGCCGGCACGCAGGGAGCGACGCTGGTCTTCGACGAGGTGGACGCCGGTGTCGGTGGGCGTGCGGCCGTGGAGATCGGTCGGCGCCTGGCCCGCCTGGCCACCCGCAACCAGGTCATCGTGGTCACCCACCTCCCGCAGGTCGCCGCCTACGCGGACACCCACCTGCACGTGGCCAAGGACGTCGGCGATGAGGCCGTGACCTCCGGGGTGCTCACCCTCGATGCGGAACAGCGGGTGGAGGAACTCGCGCGCATGCTTGCGGGCCTGGATGACACCGACACCGGCCGGGCGCACGCCGCCGAACTGCTGGAACGGGCGGGTACCGAGCGTGGGGAGTTTCGGCGCGGCTGAGCCCCGCGCGCCTTCACCATTCCGGTGGCCGTGGCCGCCACAATGGGCGCCATGAGTCTGTTCTCCCGCACCGCCGACCTGCCCGGGCTGCAGGGCACCCTGCGCGACTGCACGACCGCGGGCAGGGGTTACTCCCGCCTGCGCGCCGGCGACATCGCCGTCATCAACACGCCGGACATCTCCCGCCAGGATGCGCAGCGCCTCCTCGAATCCAAACCTGCCGCCGTGCTCAACCTCTCGCAGTTCTCCACGGGTGCGGTCCCCAACTTCGGCCCCCACATGCTGCTGGACGCCGGTGTCCTGCTCGTGGAGAGTATCGGTGCGGAGGCAGGCACCGCCCTGAAGAACGGCAAGAAGGCCCGGATCACCGAGGAGGGGGAGATCCACGTCGGGGAGAAGCTGGCCGGCACCGGCCGGGTGCTCACCCCGCAGGCTGTGGAGGCCACCTTCACGGATGCCCAGCAGTCGCTGGTCGACCGCATGGAGGCCTTCTTCGGCAACACCATTCAGTTCATCCACTCCGAGGGCCCCCTGCTCATCGACGGCCTGGGTATCCCGGATACCGGCACCGAGATCCGTGACCGGAAGGTGCTCGTGGTCAGCCCGGGTGCGGAACACCGCAATGAGGTGAAGCTGCTGCGCAACTTCATCCGGGAGTACTCACCCGTGATCGTGGGCGTGGATTCCGCCGCGGACACCCTGCTGGAGCTGGGCTACAAGCCTGACCTGATCGTGGGCAACCCGGCCGGCATCGGCGCGGACACGCTGCGCAGCGGGGCGCGCGTGGTCCTGCCGGCGGACCCGGACGGCCACGCCGCCGGGCTCGAGCGGATCCAGGACCTCGGGGTCGGGGCGATGACCTTCCCGGCCGCCACCGATTCCGCCACGGATCTCGCGCTCCTGCTCGCCGACTACCACGGTGCGGAGCTGGTCGTGCTGGCCGGCAGCCCCTTCGACCTCAACGACGTCTTCGCCGATGAAGCGGGTGCGACCCCGGCGGCCCTGCTCACCCGTTCCAAGCTCGGCCCCCGTCTGGTCGACGCCAACGCCATCGCCGGGCTCTACCACGTCAGCGGCGGCCGGAGCATGGCCTGGCTGTGGGCGCTGCTGGGCGTCCTCGTCGGGCTGGCCGCGATTGTGCTGGTGGTGGGTCTGACCGGCCCGTCCTCCTTCACCGACAACCTCGTCGACACCTGGAACAGCATCGCGCTGACCTTCCAGGGCTGGTTCCGCTGAGAAGGGGGTTTCAGGACATGGCACGACGTGGACAGGGCAGGGCCGGCTGGCTGGTCGGTGGACTTGGTTTCGGGGTGGCGGCGGGTGTGCTGCTGGGCACGCTGGTGCTCGCCCCCAACATGCCGGAGGGCTCAAACCTGGGCAGCGGTGCGGCCCAGCAGGAGCTGGCGGCCGCGGAGACCCGCGCCGACATCGCCGAGGCCCAGGCCGCCTCGGCGGACAGCGTCGTCGGTGAGCTGGCGGGCCCGGCGGTGGCGGGCACGCTCGCGGACCGGCCGGTCCTGCTCATCCGCACCGCGGATGCGCAGGAGGAGGATGTCACAGGTGTCCGGCTCCTGCTTGCCGAGGCCGCCGCCGTCAGCGCCGGCACCATCACCCTGGGTGAGCAGTTCCTCGCCGCGGAGGGTGCGGACCAGCTGAAGTCCATCGTGGCGAACACACTGCCCGCGGGGGCGCAGCTCTCGGAGGAGCGGCTGGACCCGGGGCTGCACGCCGGTGAGGCGCTCGGTTCCGCACTGCTGCTTGATCCGGGGACGGGCGAGGAGCAGGCCACCTCGGAGGAGCGCGGTCTGCTGCTGCGTTCCCTGCGGGAGGCCGGCTTCCTCGATTACGAGGACGGCACCATCCTGCCGGCGCAGGTCATCGTGGTGGTCACCGGTGATTCAGCCGGGGGCGGTGAGGCAGCTCTGGCGGCCCGGAACCTGGCGGACTTCGTCGCCGCCCTCGACTCGCGCGGTAACGGTACCGTCCTGGCGGGACGGATCCACACCGCGGCGGAGACCGGTGCCGTGGGCCTGCTGCGGACGAACCCGGACAACGGGGTCTCCACGGTTGATTCCGTCGGCCGCGCGGTGGGCCGTATGGCCACCGTGCTGGCCGTGCGGGAGCAGCTGGCGGGGGAGACCGGATCCTACGGTTCGGCCGGTTCCGCGGAGGCGGTGAGCCCGGCCCCCTGATATCAAGGGGTTCCTATCTGTCGGTGGACAGGTTATTCTGAGGTCCCGTAGTGCTCCACACCACGGACCCCGGGAGACCCGCATGCCCCACACCACCCGCCACATCATCGTCACAGGAGGGGTCGTCTCCTCCCTGGGCAAGGGCCTGACGGCCGCCAGCCTGGGACAACTGCTCAGCGCCCGCGGCCTGCGGGTGACCATGCAGAAACTCGACCCCTACCTCAACGTCGACCCCGGCACGATGAACCCCTTCGAGCACGGCGAGGTCTTCGTCACCGAGGACGGCGCGGAAACCGACCTCGATCTCGGCCACTATGAGCGCTTCCTTGACCGTGACCTCGACCGCACGGCCAACATCACCATGGGGGCGGTGTACTCGGAGGTCATCGCCAAGGAACGCCGCGGCGACTACCTGGGCAGGACGGTCCAGGTCATTCCGCACGTCACCGACGAGATCCGCGACCGCCTGCGCGCCCCGGCGGACGTCGACGTCATCATCACCGAGATCGGCGGCACCGTCGGCGACATTGAATCCCTGCCCTTCCTGGAGGCGGTCCGGCAGCTGCGCCGCACGGTCGGCCGGGAGAACATCGCCTTCATCCACGTCTCCCTGGTGCCCTGGCTGGCACCCTCCGGGGAGCTGAAGACCAAACCCACCCAGCATTCGGTGGCGCAGCTGCGTTCCCTGGGCATCCAGCCCGATGCCGTGGTCCTGCGCTGCGACCGGGAGGTCCCGGCCAATCTGCGCCGCAAGATCGCGATGATGTGCGATGTCGAGGACGCAGGTGTCATCTCCTGTGAGGATGCCGCCTCCATCTACGACATCCCCGGCATCCTCCACACCCGGGGCCTGGACACCTTCCTGCTCGGGCGTCTGCAGCTGCCCGCCGGGGAACCGGACTGGCGGAGCTGGGATGACCTGCTCGAACGGGTCCATCACCCGCGGGGGAAGGTGACCGTGGGCATCGTGGGCAAATACACCCGGCTGCCCGACGCCTACCTCTCCGTCGTCGAGGCCGTCCGCGCCGCCGGTTTCCACCACCGGGTGGAAGCCGAGGTGGTGTGGATCAGCGCCGAGGACTGCACCCGCCCGGCAGCTGCCGCGGAGGCGCTCGCCGAAGTGGACGCCGTGATCATCCCCGGCGGCTTCGGCCCCCGCGGCATCGAGGGCATGATCGGGGCCGTGCGCCACTGCCGCATCAACCGCGTGCCGCTGCTGGGCATCTGCCTGGGCCTGCAGACCGTGGTCATCGAGGCCGCCCGCACCGCCGGGATGAGCCGTGCGACCTCCACGGAGTCCGATCCCGAAACTGACACCCCGGTCATCGCCACCATGGCCGAGCAGCAGGCGGCCGTCGCCGGGGAAGCGGACCTGGGGGGCACGATGCGCCTGGGCGCCTGGCCGGCCACCCTCCAGGAGGACTCGCTCATCGCACAGCTCTACGGTGAGGTCTCCGTCTCTGAGCGCCACCGCCACCGCTACGAGGTCAACAACGCCTACCGCGAGCAGATCACCGCCGGCTCCGGTCTGCAGTTTTCCGGCACCTCCCCGGACGGGGGCCTGGTCGAGTTCGTCGAATACCCCCGGCAGCAGCACCCCTATCTGGTGGCCACGCAGGCCCACCCCGAGTACCGCTCCCGCCCGACGCGGGCACACCCGCTGTTCACCGGACTGCTGGCCGCCGCGCTGCCGGTAGATTGATCGGCATGACCCCACCCGGCACCCACGATTTCCGTGTCCTGGACACCGAGCTGCTGCTCGAGTCCCCGATCCTCGCCGTACGCCGAGACACCCTCGCCATGCCCGGCGAAGGCACCGGCCGCCGCGAGATCGTCGAGCACTTCGGGGCCGTCGCCGTTGTCGCGGTCCGCGACAGCGGGGAGATCGCCCTGGTCCGCCAGTACCGCCACAGTGTCCGAGCCCGGCTCTGGGAACTGCCCGCCGGGCTTCTCGACGTCGACGGCGAGGACGAACTCACCACCGCCCGGCGCGAGCTCGCCGAGGAGGCAGGCCTGGCCGCTGACCGCTGGGACGTCCTGTGCGACCTGGTGACCTCACCCGGTTTCTGCGACGAGACCGTCCGTGTCTTCCTCGCCCGCGACCTGCATGACTGCGAACGCGGGGAGGTGGAGCACGAGGAGGCCGACATGATCCTCGAGTGGACACCGCTGGACACCGCCCGCGGAATGATCATGGCCGGGGAGATCATCAACGCCATCGCCATCTCCGGGATCATGACCGCCGCCGAGGTGCTCGCCGGGCGCGCCACCCCACGGCCGGTCGACGCACCCAACCCGTGGCGGCCCACGGCGCTGCCACGGCGGCGTCGTGAAGCAGGGGTGGGGCCGGACCTGAAGAGGCTGCCCTAGTGGCGGGCACACGCGAGATCGCCGCGACCTGGCTCGACCACCTCGCCGTGGAACGCGGACTGTCCGCGAACACGCTGAGTAACTACCGCCGCGACCTCGACCGCTACCTCGACTGGCTGGAGGCCGCCGGCCGCACCGACCTGGCCGAGGTCGCCACCACCGACGTCGAGGCCTACGTCGCGGACCTGCGCCGCTCCGGACTCGCAGCCAGCTCCGCCGGCCGGGCCCTCGTCGTCGCCCGCGGCCTGCACAAATTCGCCGTGCGCGAAGGAGCCGTCGGTGTCGACGTCGCCGCCGAGGTCTCCCCGCCAGCCACCGGACGCCACCTGCCGGACACCCTCAGCATCGCCGAGGTGGCCACGCTTCTCGACGCCGTGCCCACCGATGACCTGGCCACCCCCGTCGACCTGCGCGACAAGGCGTTGCTGGAACTGCTCTACGGCACCGGTGCCCGCATCTCCGAGGTCACCGGCCTGCTCGTCGACGATGTCACCGACAGCGACGGCATCCTGCGCATCACCGGCAAGGGCGGCAAACAACGCCTCGTCCCCGTCGGCTCCAAGGCACTCGAGGCGGTCGAGGCCTACCTGGTCCGCGCCCGCCCCGCCTTCGCCCGCGGCCGCAGCCACGCACTGCTGCTCAACACCCGCGGCGGGGCGCTGTCCCGGCAGAGCGCCTGGGCGGCCCTGAAGACGGCGACGCAGCGCGCCGGGCTGGACAAGGAGATCTCCCCGCACACCCTGCGCCACTCCTACGCCACCCACCTGCTGGAGGGTGGGGCGGATGTCCGCGTCGTCCAGGAGCTGCTCGGCCATTCCTCGGTGACCACCACCCAGATCTACACGCACGTCACCGCGGAGAATCTCCGGCAGGTGTGGCGGGAGGCGCATCCGCGGGCCTGAGTTCCAGGCGCGGCCAGTGGGCCGTGTCGGCGAGCAGCTGCCGGTCGTGGGTGACCAGGATGACCGCCGCCTCCGTCTCCGCCAGGGCCCTGGTCAACTGGTCGACGGCGTTGATGGACAGGTGGTTGGTGGGTTCATCCAGCAGCAGGACCGCGGGTCCGGTACCGAGCATGCGGGCGAGGTCGCGGCGCCGGCGCTGGCCCATTGACAGCGTGCCGGCATCCTCCCCGGATTCCTGGTGGAGACGCCCGATCCGGGCGGGATCGGACACGGACACACTGCCGGTGGTGGGGGAGAGCGCCCCGGTGAGCACGTCGAGGAGGGTGGATTTCCCGGCGCCGTTGGGGCCGGTGACCACGAGACGGTCACCACCGCGCACCGCCAGGTTGACGGGCCCGGTCAGCCGCCCGGCCACGGTGATGCCCTCCGCCCGCAGGTAGGTGCGGGTGGGGCGGGCGTGCAGGCGGGGGAAGGTGAAAGCCGGCGGGGGTGGCGGGACTGTCACCGCGGCGGCGTCGAGGGCCTGCTGCCGGCGTTTCACCGCCTGCACTACAGCGGGTGTGTGGGACTGGCGGGTGTGTTTTCCCGTGCCCTTGGGCGGGCGCCAGCCGGTGGACAGGCGGGTCTGCGCCTGCTGCAGATCGGAACGCAGCTGCGCGTGGCGGGTGGTGTGGGCGGCGTAGTCATCGGCCCAGGCCTGTTCCAGGGCGGCGCGTCCGGCACGGTAGCCCTCGTAGCCGTTGCCCCAGGTCCGCGGCAGTCCGTCCGGGGTGGGATCGAGATCGAGGACGGTGGTGGCCAGATCGGCCAGCAGTGCCCGGTCGTGGGAGACGGTGAGCACCGAGCCCCGCCGCTGGCGCAGCTGCGCGGTCAGGTAGGTCAGGCCCGCGTGGTCGAGGTGGTTGGTGGGTTCGTCGAGGAGCAGATGGTCGTGGTGGGTGCCCAGGAGGCAGGCCAGCCGCACCCGGTAGCGCTGGCCGACGGAGAGATCCGCGAGGGGGACATCGGCGCCGAAGTCGGCGTCGAGGGCGGCCAGTGCGGCGGTGACCCGGCGGCGGGCGTCCCAGGCGTCGAGGAGTTCAGCCGCGGCCAGCGCCGCCTCGTACTCCCCGGGGTCGGTTTCGATGGTGTCCAGGGCAGCGTCGAGACGCTCGAGCGCCTGCTCGGCGGGCCGGATTACCTCGCGGACGGCATCGCCCACGGTACGGCCGTCGCCGGCCGGAATCCGGGAGGAGACGGCCGGTGAGGGTGTGGAGCAGGGTGGTTTTGCCGCGGCCGTTCTCGCCGACAATGAAGAGCCGGTCGCCGGGGGAGAGCGCGAGCGAGAGATGGGTGAAGATGGGGCGGGTGCCGAGGGTCACGGAGATGTTCTCCGCGACGAGCTGGGCACGACGGTGTGCCGGAAGAGGGGAGTTCATGGAGGAGCTTTCTGTACCGGAAGGTCTGCAGGAACACGAAGGCGCGCCAGCAACACGGCAGCCGCCTGAGAAAGGGCGGGGCCGGTGGGCGCGCGGGGGTGGTTCCTACAGGAAGTACAGATGCATGAAAATGAGTGTATCTCTTCCGGTCCGGCGGGTGAATCCCCGGCCGGGCGCGTAAGGTGAGCGGTCGATTCCTCACATCGCCGACGAAAGGACATCCGTGCGCCGCGCCATAGCTCTTGCTGCACTGACCGCCATGCTGGGTCTGGCACCCGCCACCGCCGCCGCACAGCCGGCACTCCCACCGGGGGTGAGCGTCCAGGACATCATCAGCGGACCGATCGCGGTTCCCGCCGGGCAGACCACCACCGTGGACCTCGGCGTCCCCGTGAGCGTCAGCCACCACGCCGGCGGCTGGTCGGTAGTCTCCGCCGGTACGAGCGTCTCGGTGACCGCCCCTGCCGAGGGCGGGGCCAGCACCGTCGTGCCCGTCTCCGCTGCCGGTTACAGCGCCAGCCTCACCCTCGTGGCGGAGGGAGCCCCGGCCCCGGCCCCCGCACCGGCAGCTGATCCGGCCCCGGCCCCCGCCGCGGAGCCGGCCGATGTCCCGGCCACGGATCCGACGGCTGACCCTGAGGAAGCAGCCTCCCCGGTGGCACAGGTTGACCGGGGGGCTGCCGAGCACATCCAGCTTGAGTCCGCCGTCGAAGGCAACCGCATCACCGCCACCCTCGGGATGGTCCAGGCGTTGAAACTCTTCAACCAGTTCAAGGACGTCTCCCGCGAGGGCCTGGGACTGCGCTACCTCGACGCCGCGGGACGTCCCGTCGAGGGTGTCACCCGCGAGATCGACGAGGTCTCCCGGACCCTCACCCTGACCTACCCGGAGGGGCAGACCCCGGACAACCCCTTCATCATGGAGGTCGTCCGCGATGGCACAGCCGTCGCCGTGGTCACCTTCACCGACCCGGCGGCACCGGTGGCACCGGGTGCCGAGGCTGTTGACATGGCGGCGGTGACGGCCACGGATGCCGGTGCGCGCACCGGCACGATCGTCGTGGCCGGGGTGGTCGGTCTCGTCCTGCTGGTGGGCGGCGGGCTGCTGCTCGGCCGACGCCGCCGGGCCGACGCCTGAGGTTCTTCCCCCGGAAAGCATCTCTGAATCAAGTCTGAAATCTTGACTGAAATCAGTTCCGCCGTGTCACCCGGGTGCGGCGGGAACACAAGGTACCCTGTGGAAAGGCAAGGGCGCACGACGCCATAATTGATTCAGTCAAGGAAGAGGGTATGACTGTGAGCCGAGAGGGGATGTACGAGGACCCCGCTGGCGAGCTCGGTCTGACCGGACGGCCGCTGCGGGTACTCCCGCAGCCCGGCCCGCTGGACGAACACGGGCCCGCAACGATCATCGCCATGTGCAACCAGAAGGGCGGCGTCGGCAAGACCACGTCCACCATCAACCTGGGTGCCTGTCTCGCGGAACTCGGCCGCAAGGTCCTGCTCGTCGACCTCGACCCCCAGGGCGCACTGTCCGCGGGGCTGGGCATGCGCCACGACGAGCTCGACGTCACCGTCTACGATCTCCTCCTGGACAACCACACCTCCATCCACTCGGCCGTCCACCACACGGACCTGCCGAACCTGGACCTGGTGCCCGCCAACATCGACCTTTCGGCCGCTGAGATCCAGCTGGTCAATGAGGTCGGCCGGGAGCAGACGCTGGCGCGGGCACTGCGCCCGGTGCTCAAGGACTACGACTTCATCATCCTCGACTGCCAGCCCTCCCTCGGCCTGCTCACGGTCAACGCCCTGGCGTGTGCCCACGGCGTGATCATCCCCATGGAGTGCGAGTACTTCTCCCTCCGCGGGCTGGCGCTGCTCACCGACACCGTGGAGAAGGTTGCCGACCGGCTCAACTTCGATCTGGAGATCATGGGCATCCTGGTCACCATGTTCGACCGGCGCACCGGCCATGCCCGTGAGGTGATGTCCCGGGTGGTCGAGGTTTTCGGGGACCGGGTCTTCGACTCGGTGATCACCCGGACCGTCCGCTTCCCGGAGACCTCCGTCGCCGGCGAGCCGATCATCACCTGGGCGCCCAACTCCCAGGGCGCGGAGCAGTACCGCCACCTGGCCCTCGAGGTGCTGGAACGGACCGCACGCCGGTGACGGCCAGCCCGGCTGCGGAGGACAGGCAACCGGGTTTCCGCGTCGCCCTGGACAACTTCGAGGGTCCTTTCGACCTGCTGCTCCAACTGATCGGCTCCCGCAAACTCGACGTCACTGAGGTGGCCCTGGCCGAGGTCACCGATGACTTCATCGCCTACACCCGGACACTGGGGGCGACCTCCGACCTGGATGAGACCACTGAATTCCTCGTGGTGGCCGCCACCCTGCTCGACCTCAAGGCTGCCCGCCTGCTGCCCCGCGGCGATGTCGACGATGTCGAGGACCTCGCCCTGCTGGAGACCCGCGACCTGCTTTTCGCCCGCCTGCTGCAGTACCGCGCCTACAAGAAGGTCGCGGACATGTTCGCCCGTTGGCAGCAAAACGCCCGCCGCCGCTACCCCCGTGCCGTGGGGCCGGAGGAGCGGTTCGCCGATCTGCTCCCGTCTGTCGATCTCGGGCACACCCCCGCCAGTTTCGCGGAACTGGCGGCCGGGGTCTTCCGGCCCCGGCCCCCGGAGTCGGTCGGCGTGTCCCACCTGCATCAGGTCGCCGTCTCGGTGCCGGAACAGGCCGGGCGGATCCTGGATACCCTCCGGTTCATCGGCGCAGGTCAGTGGCTGAACTTCCGGACTCTCACCCGTGACTGCACCGCCTCCATGGAGGTGGTGGGCCGCTTCCTCGCGCTGCTCGAACTCTACAAGGCGCAGGCCGTGGACACCCTGCAGGAGGAGGCCCTGGGGGAGCTGTCGGTGGCCTGGACCGGCCTGGAGGTGGACCCGGCGGTGGTGGCTGCCGTGAACTGGGACTAGGGGACCCCGGCCACACCCCTCTGAATGTTGTTCAGCACCAGATGCTGCACGCGTCAACTGATCGTGCTTGAATAACGTTCAGCTAATGCTGTCGTCACTTCAGAGGAGTTTTGTGTCCCAGGTCAAGATTGTCCGTACCGGTCAGCCCCCTCACGGCTCCGGACGTGCGCCGGCGCCGGTCCTGCTTCTCTCCCGTCCCTTCCCCGGCTCAGTAGGGGAGGTGGTTGCATGAGCATCATCGTCGTGACAGGTACCGGCCCGGGCGTGGGAAAGACGATCACCACCGCGGCCATCGTCTCGGTCCTCAGTGAGCGGGGCATGAAGGTCATCCCGGTCAAGCCGGTCCAGACCGGGGTGTCCGCACACGGCACCGGCGATGCGGCGAACATCCGGCGGCTCACCGGGGTCGGGGCGCTGGAATTCGTCCGTTACCCGGAGCCCCTGGTCCCCGTCCTCGCGGCCCGGCGTGCCGGGTTGCCCTCGGTGGACCGGGCGAAGATGGTCTCCCGGATCCGGGCACTTGACGGCCCGGACCGGGTCGTGGTCGTGGAGGGGGACGGTGGTCTCCTGGTTCGCCTGGCCGGCAGCCTCACCATCGCGGACCTCGCCTCGGATCTTGGGGCGCCACTGATCGTGGTCACCCCGCTGGGGGTGGGCAGCCTCAACGCAGCTGAGCTGACGGTGACCGCCGCCCA
Source organism: Corynebacterium lemuris (assembly GCF_024919295.1). Lineage (GTDB taxonomy): Bacteria > Actinomycetota > Actinomycetes > Mycobacteriales > Mycobacteriaceae > Corynebacterium > Corynebacterium lemuris. The sequence continues at coordinate 16,338 of NZ_JANWTC010000004.1, forward strand.
TGCCCGGGGGCTGCACGTCCGGGGGTTGGTCGGCGGCAGCCTGCCGGCGGATCCCGACCTGGCCACCAGGGAGAACCTGGCTGAACTTCCCTGGGTGACCGGTGTGCCGATGCTGGGCTGCCTGCCTGAGGGGGCCGGCAGCCTCGACCCCGTGGAGTTCCGCAGCATGGCCCGGCAGTCCCTCGACCTGGATCTGGGTGAGGCACTCCAGCTGGCCTGACGTGCGCTCAGGGGCGGGCCTTGAGGAACTCCAGGAGCTCCGGTGACAGTTCCCGGTCCGCGTAGATGCGCACATCCGGTTCCTCCGGGAGTTCGTCAGTGCCGGCGCGACGTCCCTCCCAGACGGAATGGAGACCGATCTTCTCCAGGATGCGCGCCGAGGCCGGGTGGTTGGTGGTCACGCGTGCGGTGACGGGGGTGTCCGGGTCCATCCGGCGCACGGCCTTGAGGGCGGCCTCGGAGACCTCGGTGGCGTAACCGTTGCCCCATTTGTCGGGGCGGAACCGGTACTTGAGGTCCCAGACGCGGCCGTCGACCAGCTCGAGACCGCCCACGCCGATGAATTCGGAGGGCTGGTCACGCAGGTAGATGCCCCAGGGGCCGAGGTCCTTCGCGGCCCAGGAGGCCTGCGTGCGGCCGATGAGCTGGTGGGTTTCCCGGACGTCGTCGTGACGGGCGTGCGGGCGGTGGGTCCAGATGCGCTTGTCGCTGTAGACCTTGTAGGCCTCCTCGTCATGCCTGGTGCTGAGCGGCATGAGGATGAGGCGATCGGTGCGTGTGATGGTAGCCATACGGAAATGTTACACACATCACACCTGTGCGCAAGAGAAGTTGGCAGGAAAATCTTCGCGGGGGTGCACGCGGCCTAGACTGACGGGCATGAATCCGCTGATCCCCGCCACCGCCCGGGCGGAACTTCCCATGACGGCAATGGTTGGCAGGCCACCTTCTCCCGCAAAAAACAAGGGTGCAGGCTTGACCTTTGCCTGTTTCCCTGGTGTGAGAGGCATGAGCTGTGACTGAGCTGCCCCTGATCGGTCAGCTGCGCTCCCGTCTGGAATCGGTGCTGCTGGTCCTCGATGCCCCGGCGACCGCGACCGCCCTGGCCCGGGTCCTCGGGGTGGAGGAGGACACCGTCACCAGCCTGCTACGGGCCACGGCGACCGAATTCAACCACCGGGGCTCCGGTTTCGACCTGCGGGAGACAGGGGAGGGGTGGCGGCTGTACACCCGTCCCGCCAATGCGCCGGTGGTGGAGCAGTTCCTGCTCGACGGCTCCCAGGCCCGACTCTCCCGTGCGGCGCTGGAGACCCTGGCTGTGGTGGCCTACCGCCAGCCGGCCACCCGCTCCCAGGTCGCCGCGGTCCGCGGCGTCAACGTCGACGGCGTCATGCGCACCCTGCAGCTGCGCGGGCTGATCCGGGAGGTCGACACCGGAGAATCCTCCGGGGCCCACCGCTACGCCACCACGGAGCTGTTCCTGGAGCTGCTGGGAATTGATTCGCTCGATCGGCTACCCGATCTGGCGCCGCTGCTGCCCGAGGTCGATTCCATCGACGAGGAGTTTTGAGGGTCCATCCGGTAGGGTTGAGCGGAAGTAAATCCATAACCGAATGAGAAGGACACGATCTCCGTGACTCCACCCGCTCGCCGTGACGGCACACCGGAAAACCAGGGCAGAAAGCCCCGTGCATCCGAGATTCCGCTGTCCCAGGCCCGCCCCGCCCGCCGCCAGAACGTCTCCTCCGAGGAGCGCCGCAAGAAGGCCGCCTCCGCCCGCTCCGTCGCCGAGAGCCTGGGCGCCGACTGGCTCTACGAAGGCGAGACCGCCCCCGCCGCCGAGGGCATCCGCCTGCAGAAGGTGCTCGCCCAGGCCGGCGTCGCCTCCCGCCGCCATGCCGAGGTCCTCATCGACAAGGGCCGTGTCGAGGTCAACGGCAAGGTCGTCAAGGTCCAGGGCACGCGCGTCAACCCGAACGTGGATGTCATCCGCGTCGACGGGGTGCGCATCAACGTCAACGAGGAACACCAGTACTTCCTCCTCAACAAGCCCCGCGGCGTGCTGTCGACCATGTCGGACGATGAGGGCCGTCCCTGCGTCGGTGACTACGTCGCCGAGAAGCTCGCCTCCGGGCGGCGCCTGTTCCATGTCGGCCGTCTCGACGCCGACACCGAGGGCCTGCTGCTGCTGACCAACGACGGCGAGCTGGCCAACCGCCTCATGCACCCCAGATACGAGGTGTCCAAGACCTACCTGGCCACCGTGCTGGGTGAGGCCGACCGGAAGCTCATCCGCACCCTGAAGAACGGCATCGAACTCGATGACGGCCCCGCCAAGGTCGACTACGTCCAGATCGTGGACACCCACGAGGGCCAGTCCCTGCTGCGCATCGAGCTGCACGAGGGCCGCAAGCACATCGTCCGCCGCATGCTCAAGGCGGCCGGTTACCCGGTCCAGCGCCTCGTGCGCACCAAGCTCCACACGGTCCAGCTCGGCGAGCAGAAGCCGGGCCACCTGCGTGCCCTCAACCAGTCCGAGCTGACCTCGCTGTACAAGGCGGTGGGAATGTGAGCTGCTCCAACATGCCGGGAGGCGGGTTGATCCTGGCGGTGGACGGCCCCTCCGGCACCGGCAAGTCCACCACCTGCCGCGCCCTGGCCAAGCGCCTGGACGCCTGCTACATCGACACCGGTGCCATGTACCGCGTGGCCACCCTCGCTGTGCTGCGCGCGGGCGTGGACCCGACGGACGTCAACAAGGTCATTGAGGCCACCCGCGACCTGCCGCTGGGTGTGAACAACGACCCCGATTCCACCGAGGTGCTGCTCGCCGGGGAGAACGTCGCCGGGGAGATCCGGGGCCCCGAGGTCACCCGCAACGTCTCCGCGGTCTCCGCCGTGCCGGAGGTGCGCGAGAACCTCGTCGCCCTGCAGCGCCGCCTGGCCACCGAGGCACACCGCGCCATCGTCGAGGGCCGCGACATCGGCACCGTCGTGCTTGCCGACGCCCCCGCCAAGGCCTACCTCACCGCCTCCGCGGAGGTCCGCGCCCGCCGCCGCTACCAGCAGGACCGCTCCGCCGGCCGCGAGGCCGATTTCGGCACCGTGCTGGCCGATGTCATCCGCCGTGACGAGATGGACTCTTCCCGTGACACCTCGCCCCTGCGTCCCGCCGAGGACGCCACCATCATCGACACCTCCGAGATGACCCTCGACCAGGTGCTCGAGAACCTCATCGAGCTAGTGAAGGAGTCCTCCCGATGACCGAGCAGAACACCCCCGGCCCCGACGAGAACGAGACCGAATTCGTCTTCCACACCCCCGGCGGCGGCGAGATGGACGCCGAGGGCGTCTTCATCGAGGAGGAGGAACCCGCCCCCGGTGACGGCTGGGCCCCGGAGGACTTCGACCCCGCGGACTTCAACTTCGACGAGATGACCGAGGAACAGTGGGCCGACCTCGAGGAGAGCCTGGGCTTTGAGACCCAGGAGCACCTCGAGGAGGAACTGTGCACCGTCGCCATCGTCGGCCGCCCCAACGTGGGCAAGTCAACCCTGGTCAACCGCTTCCTCGGCCGCCGTGAGGCCGTCGTCGAGGACTTCCCCGGCGTCACCCGCGACCGCATCTCCTACCTCGCCGAGTGGAACGGCCGCCGCTACCTGGTGCAGGACACCGGCGGCTGGGACCCCAACGTCAAGGGCATCCACGCCGCCATCGCCCGCCAGGCCGAGGTCGCCATGGAGACCGCCGACGTCATCGTCATGGTCGTCGACACCAAGGTCGGTATCACCGAGACCGATTCCGTCATGGCCAAGCGCCTGCAGAAGGCCGAGGTCCCGGTCCTGCTCGTGGCCAACAAATTCGACTCCGACAGCCTCTACGCCGACATGGCCGAGTTCTACGCCCTGGGCCTGGGGGACCCGTGGCCGGTCTCCGCACTCCACGGCCGCGGCGGCGCCGACGTCCTCGACGAGGTCCTGGCGAAATTCCCCGAGACCCCGCGCAAATCCTCCATCGTCGAGGGCCCACGCCGCGTCGCACTCGTGGGCAAGCCCAACGTGGGCAAGTCCTCGCTGCTGAACAAGGTGGCCAGGGAGGAACGCTCGGTCGTCGACAACGTGCCGGGCACCACCGTCGACCCCGTCGACTCGCTTGTCCAGCTCGACCAGAAGCTGTGGAAGTTCGTCGACACCGCCGGCCTGCGCAAGAAGGTCCGCACGGCCCAGGGCCATGAGTACTACGCCTCCCTGCGCACCCACGCGGCCATCGACGCCGCCGAGGTCTGCGTCATGCTCATCGACGCCGCCGAACCCATCTCCGAGCAGGACCAGCGCGTCCTGAACATGGTGCTGGAATCGGGCAAGGCCCTGGTCATCGCCTTCAACAAGTGGGACCTCATGGACGAGGACCGCCGCTACGACCTCGACCGGGAGATCGACCAGCAGCTCAACCACCTGCCGTGGGTGACCCGCATCAACGTCTCCGCCCAGACCGGCCGCGCCCTGCAGCGCCTCGAACCGGCCATGCTCCAGGCCCTGGAGAGCTGGGACCGGCGCATCTCCACCGGCCAGCTCAACAACTGGCTGCGTGAGGCGATTGCCGCGAACCCTCCGCCGATGAAGGCCGGCCGTCTGCCGCGCGTGCTCTTCGCCACCCAGGCCTCGACACGTCCGCCGGTGATCGTCCTGTTCACCACCGGTTTCCTCGATGCCGGTTACCGCCGCTACCTGGAGCGCAAGTTCCGCGAGCGGTTCGGCTTCCACGGTTCCCCCGTCCGTATCGCGGTGCGCGTGCGCGAACGTCGCACCCGGAAGTAGCGTCCCCGTGGTACGTCGTGCCACGGCCCTGCTCACCGCGGGACTGCTGCTCGTCGGCTGCGCCACCCCGACCGACCCGACCGACAACGCCCAGCTGGTCACCCCCTCCGGCTCCACCTCCGTCACTGAAACGGTGACGCAGCTCGAGTACACGGAGGTGCCCGCCGGGCGTTTCCGGCTGCCGGGTCAGGACGGGCACGCCTTCGCCTCCTCCGACGGCGTCACCGAATGCCGCATCCGGGTCACCGGCTCCGGCACCTCCGGGGAATGCGTCTCCGCGGCGACGTCGCAGGAGGAGTCCGCACTCATCGTCTTCGACGAGCAGCAGCACCACAACGGGGAATTCTCCGCCGATATCGGGGCAGCAGCCCCGGGACAGACGGCCGGCGTGCCGGCGCAGCGCCTGGCTCCCGGCGAGATGATCCGCCTGGGCACCGTCACCTGCCTGAGCCCCGCGGAGGGCTCCCTCGCCTGCCTCAGCGAGGAGACCGGCGACGGCTTCCGCCTCACCGGCCACCGCTACGACACCTTCCACCGCGGCGGGGAACGCTTCGGCCTCTGATACCGCCCCCTGATACCCCTCAGCGCTCCAGGATGAAGGCATCCGTGCGGTAGGGGATGGCCAGCAGCTCACCCTCCTGGAAACCCAACCGCTCATGCAGGTACCAGTTGAGGTTGCGGGTCATCCGCGCCCGGACCTTCTCATCCGAGCGCAGCCAGTAGGAACGCGAGGCCATCAGATCATGGACCTGTCCGGTGCGCAGGTGCTGGACCCAGCCCGTGCGCAGCTCCCCGGTGACCGACCACGGCGCGTGCACCTCCGGGACGAAACCCGGACGCTGCACATCACCCGAGTGCATGATGCGCGTCAGGCGCAGCACCCAGGGATGAGCGACATCGAGGTTGTTCCACACCAGCACCACCCGGCCACCCGGGCGCACCACCCGGTCCAGCTCCGTACAGGCCGCGGCCGCGTCGACCCAGTGCCACGTCTGCGCGCAGGTGACGGCGTCCACGGCGGCGTCGGCAAGCGAGGTCGCCTCAGCCGTCGCCCGCCACACCGGCACCTGAGGCAACCGCTCATGCAGGACCCGCACCATGTCCGGGCTGGGATCACCGGCCAGAACCTCATGGCCCGCACCCACCAGCGCGGCCGTCAGCTTGCCCGTCCCGGCACCCAGATCAGCGACCACCCGGTGACCGGCGAGCAGACCGACCACCTCCGGCGGATAACCTGGGCGGACATCATCGTAGGTCTGCGCCCCGGTCCGGAAAGCCCACGCGGAGCGCTGCCGGTGGGAATCGTCGGTGAAACCGGGGGTGTCCTTCCCGGAGGCGGGACGGAAGGTGGGGGAGGAGGTCATGGGTGCCTGGCTGGGAAATCGGGTTCAGTTAGGATACCCATCATGTCACGAATTCCGGCGGCGGATGACCCGCGGTGGTTGCTCCGGACCGTCTTCTCCAGGTGGCGGCACACCGGGGCCGCAGCGGTCCTCATGTCCGTCGCCTTCCTGTGCAACGGCCTGACCCCGCTGATCATCGGCCGGGCCATCGACGAGGCCATCGCGCCGGGCGACCTCCAGCGCCTGCTGCTGTGGCTCGGGGTGCTCGCCTCCGTATTCGTCCTCAATGCCGTGACCAGCTGGTTCGCCCGCCTCCTGCTCATCCGTTCCGCCCTGCTCATCGGCCACCACCTGCGCATGGCGGTGACCGACCGGATCCAGGAGCCGCGCGGGATGGCGGGCCGGCCGCGCACCGCCGGTGAGCTGTTGTCGATCGCCTCCTCCGACACCCAGCGTGTCTCCGATGCGGTGATGATGACGGTCTTCCCCGTCGCCGAGATCGTCTCCGTCATCTACGTCGGCGTGGTCATGCTCTCGATCAACCCGTGGCTGGGGATCTCGGTACTCATCGGCGGCCCGCTGGTGGTGTGGATGGCGTTGCAGGCCTCCATCCCGCTGCGCAGGCGCTCCACCCGGCGGCAGCGTGCCCTGGCCCGGACCGCCGCGATGGCCACCGACGTGGTGCAGGGGCTGCGCATCCTCAAGGGCCTCGGCGCAGTCAACACCGTCCGCGGCCGCTACGCGGCGGTCTCCGACGAGGCCTACCACCGCACCGTGGAGGCCAACGCCGCCCAGGCCCGCCTCAACGCCGTCACCGAATCCACCGGCGCCGTCTACGTCATCGGCGTGGGCGTGGCGGCGGGCGCACTCGCCGTCACCGGGCAGATCAGCGTCGGTGAACTGATCACCGTCGTCGGCCTGACCCAGTTCATCATCCAGCCGATGACCATGCTGGGCAAGAACATCGCCTCCCGCTGGGCGGCGGCCCAGGCCTCCGGCAAACGCATCGTGGAGATCCTCGGCGCCGGCCCGGCCCTGCCCGAGGAACACACCGAGGTCCCCGAGCTGCCCGCCGGCCTCACCGTGGTCACCGACCGCGCCCCGGACGACCTGGTGCTCCTGCCGCGCCACCGCGTGGTCGTCGCCCCCTACTCGGCGGATCTTTTCGACGGCCGCGTCATCGACAACATCCACCCCGACCGCGACGTCGCCTGCGCGGCACTGCACAGCGCCAGCGCCGAGGACATCCCCGGCGGCCCCGACCGGGAGGTCGGCGAGAACGGTCGCAATCTCTCGGGTGGTCAACGCCAGCGCGTGGCCCTGGCCCGTGCCCTGGCCACCGACGCGGAGGTGCTCATCCTCCAGGAACCGACCACCGCAGTGGATTCCGTGACCGAGCAGGCCATCGCCGGCCGCGTCGCCGACCTGCGCCGCAACCGGGTCACGCTCGTTTACACCAGCGCCCCCGCCTGGCTCGCCGTCGCCGACCGCGTGCTGGACGCATCCGAGGAGATTGTCCTGTGAGTGAACTGCGTTTCCCCCTCGCGGACCTCGGCCAGGTCCGTCGTGAGGTGGCCCGCCAGATCAGCGCGGTCCCCGGCGCGGCACCCCGGTTCTGGGCGGCGATCGCACTGCTGAGCCTGGGCTCAGGTGCGAATGTACTGGTCCCGATCCTGCTGGGCCGGATCGTCGACATCGTCCTCGACGGCGGGGACCTGCCCACCACCGGGCTGCTGCTGGTGGTGGCGGCCCTGACCGCCGCCGTACTCTCGGCGACCGGTTTCTACCTGCTCTCGCGGATCAGTGAGCGGGTCATCGCGAACCTGCGCGATGACATGGTCGGCACGGCCCTCGGGCTGCCCGTCCACCGCGTGGAGGATGCCGGCACCGGTGACCTGGTCTCCCGTTCCACCGATGACGTGGCCGAGCTGTCCACCGCCGTCACCGAGACCCTGCCGATCCTGGCCAGCTCGGTGTTCATGATCGCGGCGACCACCATCGCCCTGTTCAGCCTCGACTGGCAGTTCCTGCTGGTGCCGCTGGTCGTCGCCCCCATCTACTTCCTCGCTGCCCGCGCCTACCTCAAGGTCGCCCCGGAGCGCTACGCCGGGGAGCGGGCGGCCATGGCCGAACGCGCCCGCCGTGTGCTGGAGGCCATCCGCGGCCGGGCGACGGTGCGCGCCTACCGTATGGAGGAGCAGATGCACCGCAGTATCGACGCCTCCTCCACGGATGTGGTGGACAAGGGCGTCCGGGCACGCATGACCATGATGGTCCTGCAGATGTGGATCGTGGTCACCGAATTCATCATGCTCTCCGTCGCCCTGCTGGTCGGCTACCGCCTGGCCACCACGGGCGCGCTCAGCGTCGGGGCGGTCACCGGTGCCGCGCTGATGCTCATCCGTCTGCGTGGCCCGCTGATGATGATCATGCGGGTGCTCGACATGGTCCAGTCCGGTTATGCCTCCCTGACACGTATCGTCGGCGTGGTCGCCGACCCGCCGGCGCCCGTCCCCGATACCGGGGCGCCGGCCAAGGTCGGCCGCGTGGTCATGGACAACGTCAGCTTCAGTTACGGCTCCGGCTGGGCGGTGCGCGATGTCTCCCTGGACATCCGGCCCGGCGAGACCGTGGCCCTGGTGGGTGCCTCGGGTGCCGGCAAGACCACCGTCGCCGCCCTGCTCGCCGGGTTGCGCGTGCCCGACGAGGGCACCGTGCGCATCGACGGGGTGGAGGTCTCCTCCCTCTCCGATGCCGAACGCGTGGCCCGGCTGGCCATGATCTCCCAGGACGTCCACGTCTTCTCCGGCACCCTGCGCGAGGACCTCACCCTCGCCCGCCCGGAGGCCACCGACGCCGAACTCCTCGAGGCACTCGCCCGGGTGCGTGCCGACTGGTTCGACGAACTCCCCGAGGGGCTGGACACCGAGGTCGGTGCCCGCGGCCACCAGCTCGACCCCGTGGCCGCCCAGCAGCTGGCCCTGGCACGCATCCTTCTGCTCGACCCCAGGGTGGTGGTCATGGACGAGGCCACGGCCGAATCCGGCTCCGTCGGTGCGGGCAACCTCGAGGCCGCCGCAGAGGAGGTCACCCGCGACCGCGCGGCACTTGTCGTCGCCCACCGCCTCGACCAGGCCGCCCGCGCGGACCAGGTCCTGGTCATGGCGGAGGGCAAGGTCGTGGAACACGGCACCCACGAGGAGCTCGTCGCCCGCGGCGGACGCTACACCGAACTGTGGTCGGCCTGGTCCAGGGGGCGGGTGTGAGAGCCGCACTGACCGCCCTGCTGGCGGCGTCGACGCTGCTCACCGGGTGCACCATCCCCACCGGGAAACAACCTGCGGGGGAGGGGACGGTGGCACCGCGCGCCGGGGCCCCGCAGAAGACCACCCGCGGCACCCTGACCGTCAACGACCGGGAACGCCACTTCCGGCTGTCCACCCCCGACGGTTTCTACCGCGGCCGGCAGTGGCCGGTGATCTTCGCCTTCCACGGCTGGGAGGAGACCGCCGAGGAACTGGCCGCGAACACCGGGCTCGACGAGGCCCCCGCCATCGTCATCTACCCCGACGGCGTCGACAAGGCCTGGGCCCCGGCCCCCTACGCGGAGACCGCCGGGAAGGAGGACCTCGCCTTCGTGCAGACCCTGCTCGACGAGGTCGTGTCCACCTTCCCCGTCGACCGCAACCGCATCTTCGCCACCGGCTTCTCCAACGGCGGCGGATTCGCCGCCTACCTCAGCTGCCACATGCCCGAGACCTTCCACGCCGTCGCCCCCGTCGGCGCCGCCTACTACGAGACCATCCACCAGGACTGCAGCGAACGCCCCGTCGCCATGCTGGACATCCACGGCACCCACGACGACGTCATCTACTACAACGGCGGCCGCCGCCACGGCACCGACTACGAACCCGTCCAGGAGGTCCTCGACGACTTCGCCGAGCGCAACCGCTGCGACGGCGTGGCCCTGACCCGCAACAGCCCGGAGATCGTCGAACAGCACTGGCTGGGCTGCCGCCTGCCCGTCGTCCACCTCCGCATCGGCGGCGGCACCCATGTCTGGCCCGAGGGTGCGACCTCCGAGGTCCGCAACTTCTTCGGTATGTGATCCGGCCACGGTGTAGTTTGGGCGCACATGAGCCCCCACGACACCGGTCGCAGCCCCCGCGTTGCCGTCATCCACAACCCCACCAAGATCGCGGTCTCCGACCTGGAACACCTGGTGACCACCGCCGCCACCAGGCACGGCTGGCAGACACCCCTCCTGCTGGAGACCTCCGGGAACGACCCCGGCTTCGGCCCCGCCCAGCAGGCCGTGGCCGACGGCCACACCCTCGTGCTCGCCGCCGGCGGCGACGGCACCGTCCGGGCCGTGGCCGCCGCCCTGCGCGGCACCGGGACAGCACTCGGCATCCTGCCGCTGGGCACCGGCAACCTGCTCGCCCGCAACCTCCGGCTCCCACTCGACCTCCCCACAGCCATCGACACCGCCTTCACCGGCCACGACCGGCCCATCGACGTCTGCACCGCCCTGCTCACCCGCCCCGACGGCGAATCCGAGGAACTCGACTTCCTCGTCATGGCCGGCATCGGCATCGACGCCGGCATGATCATCAACACCGATGACGACCTGAAAAAACGCGCCCGCGTCCTGGCCTACATCGTCGGCATCGCCAAATCGCTGGCCGGCGGCCGCCGCGTCCGGCTCACCTGGCGCCTCGACGGCGGTCGGGCACGCCGCACCCGCGTCCACTCCCTCATCGTGGGCAACTGCGGCGAACTCGTCGGCCGCATCCCACTGCTGCCTGAGGCCGCCGCCGACGACGGCCACTTCGACGTCGTCAGTCTCCGCCCCCGCGGACTGCCCGGCTGGCTGCAGATCGCGGGAGAACTCGCCCGCCACAGCCTCCGCCGCCTGGCGCGCCGGGCGGGGCCGGGTACCCCCACGGATTCGGAGCTGCTGCGCTATGCCACGGGCACCCGACTGGAGGTCCGCCTGGACCGACCGGAGGTCTTCGAGGTCGACGGGGATGTGGTGGGGGAGGTCTCCGCCTTCACCGTGACCATTGAGCCGGGTTGTCTGGTGGTGCGGGAGGCGGGGTCCGGCACCGTCTGAGGCGGGTCATCGCCTGTGTGATGGGCTGTGCAAGTACATTGAAATGCGTAACAGATCACACAGGGTCCAGGAAGGAACCACTCATGTTCTCCTCACGCACCAAGGTACTGGCCGGTCTCACCGCCGCCGCGCTCTTTCTGACCGCGTGCACCTCCGACTCCGACTCCACCTCGGATGCCACGGGGGATGACGCCTACGCCGTCGGCATCAACCAGCTCGTCCAGCACCCGGCACTCGACGCCGCCACCGCCGGCTTCAAGGAGGCCTTCGAGGAGGCCGGTGTCGACGTCAGCTTCGACGAGCAGAACGCCAACGGTGAGCAGTCCACCGCACTGACCATCGCCCAGCAGTTCGCCGGCAAGGACCTGGACATGGTGCTGGCCGTGGCCACCCCCGCGGCGCAGGCCACCGCCCAGAACATCACCGACATCCCGGTGCTGTTCACCGCCGTGACCGACCCGGTCTCCGCTGAGCTGGTCGACTCCGAGGAGAACCCGGGCGGCAACGTCACCGGCACCTCTGACGTCGCCCCCATTGAGGATCAGCTCGACCTGCTCAAGGAACTCGTGCCGGACGCCCGCACCGTGGGCATCGTCTACGCCTCCGGTGAGGTCAACTCCCAGGTGCAGGTGGAGGCCGCCCGGGAGGCCGCCGGCCCGCGTGACCTGGAGATCGTCACCCAGACCGTGACCACCGCCAACGACATCCAGCAGGCCGTGGAGGCCCTCGGCGACGTCGACGCCATCTACGTGCCCACCGACAACATGGTCGTCTCCGGCATCGCCTCCCTGATCCAGGTCGCCGAGCAGAAGCAGATCCCGGTGATCGGCGCGGAGTCCGGCACCGTCGAGGGTGGCGCCGTGGCCACCCTGGGCATCGACTACACCGAGCTGGGCCGCCAGACCGGTGAGATGGCCCTGCGCGTGCTCCGCGACGGCGAGGACACCGCCACCATGCCGGTGGAGAAGGCCACCGAGTTCACCTACGTCATCAACGAGGAGGCCGCCGAGCGCCAGGGCGTGACCATCCCGCAGGCGATCCTCGACGAGGCCGAAACCGTATGATCGGCGCCGTCGAGGTCGGCCTCATCTACGGGGTGATGGCCCTGGGCGTCTTCCTGACGTTCCGGGTCCTCAACTTCCCGGATCTGACGGTCGACGGCAGCTTCACCACCGGGGCCGCCACCGCCGCGGTGGGCATCCTCCGTGGCTGGGACCCGGTGTGGGCCACCCTGGCCGGCTTCGTCACCGGCTTCATCGCCGGTGGCGTCACCGGTCTGCTGCACACCAAGGGCCGGATCGACGGCCTGCTGGCCGGCATCCTCACGATGATCGCCCTGTGGTCGATCAACCTGCGGATCATGGGCGGGGCGAACATCCCCCTGCTGCGCCAGGAGACCGTGTTCACCCCCATGCGGGAGGCCGGCGTCCTGGGCACCTGGGCCGGCGCCGGCATGCTGGCTGTCATGGTCGCCGCCCTGGGGCTGCTCGTGGTGTGGTTCCTCACCACCAACCTCGGCCTCTCGCTGCGGGCCACCGGTGACAACGGGCCGATGATCACCTCCTTCGGCGTGTCCACCGACTACACCAAGATCCTCACGCTGTCGCTGTCCAACGGTTTCGTGGGCATGTGCGGGGCCCTGGTCGGCCAGTACCAGGGCTTCGCGGACATCTCCATGGGCATCGGCCTGATCCTGGTGGGTCTGGCCTCGGTGATCATGGGCCAGGCGATCCTGGGCCAGCGCTGGCTGTGGGTGGCGGTCTTCGCCGTCATCGTCGGTGCCGTGCTCTACCGCATCATCATCTTCCTGGCGCTGCAGGTCGGCCTCGACCCCAACGACATGAAGCTGATCACCGCGCTGCTGGTCATCGTGGCGCTGCTGGTGCCGCGCTTCAAGGAGCTGTGGCAGCGGGTCAAACGCTGGTACCTCAACCGGCGCGGCGTTGCCCCGGCGGCCACCGGGATCGCGGCGGGCGCAGTTGCCGCTGCGGCGCTGACCACGGCCGGATCGGAGTAGGGACATGCTGAGAATCGAGAATGTGTCCAAGACCTTCTTCCCCGGCACCGTCAACGAGCGCGTGGCGCTGGACAGCCTCAACCTGACCATGGCCCAGGGTGATTTCGTCACCGTCATCGGCTCCAACGGCGCGGGCAAGTCCACCCTGCTCAACATCGTCGCCGGCAGGTTGTCCGTGGACACCGGCAACGTGCTTATCGACGGCCGCCGCGTCAACCGCCTCCGCGAGCACCGCCGGGCACGTTTCGTGGGCCGGGTCTTCCAGGACCCGTTGGCGGGCACAGCTCCCCACCTCACCATCGAGGAGAACCTCTCCCTGGCGCTCATGCGCGGCAGGTTCCGGGGCATCGGGCCGAGCCTGACCCGTAGGCGCCGGGAAGAGTTCGTGGAGAAGCTCGCCACCCTGGAACTCGGACTGGAGAACCGCCTGTCCGCCAGGGTCGGGCTGCTCTCCGGTGGGCAGCGCCAGGCACTGTCACTGCTCATGGCTGGTTTCACCAACCCGCGGATCATGCTTCTCGACGAGCACACCGCCGCACTTGACCCCCAGCGGGCCGAGCTGGTGACCGGCCTGACCGAGAAGATCGTCTCCGAGGGCAGGCTGACCACCCTCATGGTCACCCACAACATGGAGCAGGCCCTCCGGTTGGGCAACCGCCTGATCCTCATGCACGAGGGCCGGATCGTCTACGAGGCGGATGCCGCCACGAAGTCGCAGCTGACCGTCCGGGACCTGCTGGGCGAGTTCAGCCGGATCAAGGGCGCGACCCTGTCCGACAAGACGCTCCTGAGTTGAGGGGCTCTACCAGAGCTCACCGGCGTAGGGGCGGGTCCACAGCACCAGGGAGACCGTCACGGCCTTGAACCACGCCTGGTGCATGGCCTCGACATCGTCCCCCTCGGTGGCGCCCTCCTCCAGGAAGCGGCGCACCGAGAGGGTGACCGGCACGACGAGCCCGAAGATGTGGCTCATCGGCACATGGTCGGCTGGTGAGTCCACATCATCGGTCTTATTCTTCTTCGACGTGTGGTGCCGCAGCGCGATCTCCTCCTGGTAGGCCAGCCACTGCCCGTCGAAATCCCGGGTGCACAGATCCACCACCCAGCGCTCGAAACGGCCGCGCACCGCAGCCAGGTAGGCATCATCCGGTTCGCCGTCCGGACCGGCGAACACGGCCACCAGGTGGGAGGTGGAGCCGATGAATTTGTACCAGACGTCCATGAGCTCGGTGACACGCGGCGTGAGGATCTCCCCGGCGCGCCGGATGGCCGGGACATCGGCTTCCGACCACATGACGTCGGTGAGCAGCTTCTGGAGCTGTTCCTCGGTGACGGGGGAATCGGGCAGTTTCTGGTCGTAGGTGTAGCCCGTGGGGGTGGTGGTCATGATGGCACTCCTGTGGTGGTTGATTTCGCAGGGGAAATTAACTCTGTGATCTCGACCATAGGACGCGGGTGTGAGCACCGCAACGGTTTCGCCGAATGCTCACAGGGAACGGACGAAGTTGAGGAACTCCTCCTGCCGGTACATCACGTCCAGGGAGCGTGGGGCGTCCGGGATGGTGCTGAAGGTGCCGGACTCCGGCCGGGGAGTGGGGTCGCGGTAGATGAGCTCGCCGTCGCGGTGGATGAGCAGCGTCGGGATGGTGGTGACCGCCAGGTCCTTGACGAGCAGTTGCTGCATCTCCACCTCCGCCTCGCCGAATGCGGCCTCCGGGATCTCCCGTGCGGCGGCCTGGTAGATCCTGCGGAAGCGCAGGCACGGACCGCAGGAGGTGGACCAGAAATTGGCCAGCACCAGGCCCGGGCCTGCGGTGAACTTGTCGTAGGTGGCGTGGGTGAGTGGGGTGATGGTCATAAGGACCCATTTTTGCCGAAAGCCTGCCGCATCGCAGGCCTTGACGTCGGCTTCTTCTGATCAACTCTGCGGAAAATCACTGCGTTCTGGACCCGAGTTGATCAGATAAATTTCCCGTTCCCACAGATCCCGCCCGGAAAATGAAACAGGCCAGAAGGTGGAATACCTTCTGGCCTTGAGTCTGGTTGTCGGACTGACAGGATTTGAACCTGCGACCCCTACACCCCCAGTGTAGTGCGCTACCAAGCTGCGCCACAGTCCGCCGTCGCACCCGAAGTGCAACGTGGTTCAGGTTACAACAATGTGATCCGCTAAGTCGAATCGCCTGGTCAGTCCATGTCTCCGGCGGTGTAGAACCAGGCTCCGTCGATGCGGCTGAAGATGGACCGTTCGCGTTGGGAACCGGGCGGGTCGCCGCGGTAGAAGGCCTCGAATTCGACCATGCCCTCGGTGTCGAAGGGACCCCCTTCGAAGACGTCGAGGATGTCGAGGCGGTAGAACTGCACGGGCAGGTCGACGAGCGTCAGCTCATAGGGGCGGGTGTCCGGATCCCAGGTGCGCATCAGGTATTCGGCGTCGCGGACGACGAAGGCCGTGAAGCGGGAACGCATGAGCGTTTCCGCGGTGGGTGCCATGGCGCCGGCGTGGTAGCGGCCGCAGCACTCCTCATATTTCAGGCCGGTGTTGCAGGGGCAGCGCCGGCCCTCCCAGTCGCCGCTCATGCCGGGACATCCATGATCTTGGCGCCGGCGAGCATGGCCTCGACGGGGGAGGTGCGGGCGGCGTCGAGAAGCTGGCGGCGCTGGACGTCGTTGAGCTGTCCGTGCAGGACGATCTTGCGCTCGAAGACGTTGCGGGAGGCGTTGGTGATGGAGACCTCGACGTCGTCAAGCTTCATGCCGGTGGCGGCCTCGCGGATGGCGTGGGTGGAGGCGGTGGCCAGGGCCGACATGAGCAGGTCGACGGGGGAGTGTCCCTGCCCCTTGCCGCCGCTGGTCTTCGGCAGATCGGTCTTGAGCTCCCCGGTGCGGGTGTTGAGGACCACACCGTACTTTGTGCCCGCGGCCACCTGGGACTTCACCTGGTCGGTGTTCACGGCCGGCGCCGCATAGGCGGGCTGCAGGTAGGGCTTCGCCCACTTGGCGATGGTGTGCCCGGCATCCACAGCGGAGGTGCCGCGGGTGAACAGGTGGTCGGCCCGGTCCACCGACACCATGGACTTGGGGTAGCGGGTGACGCGGAAGATCTTGCCGGCGTTGTCCACCCCGACGGTCTGGTCGGTGGGGGAGTGCAGCAGCAGCAGTGGCTTACGCAGGGTGGGCAGGTAGATCTCGGGGTTGTTGTCGGCGAGGTCCTCGAGGAATTCCCGCGAGATGTTGATGTCGCGGCCGGCGAGGGTGACGGTGACGGAGCCGTCCTCCTCGGCATCGCGGATGTGGTCGGCGAAGTGGAGGACCGCATGCGCCGGATCGAAGGGGGCGGCGAGGGTGGCCACTGCCGCGATGGCGGACATCTCCGGGCGGGTCGCGGCCTTGAGCGCCGCAGCCCCGCCGAGGGAGTGACCGATGAGCAGCTGCGGCGCCTCGTGATTCTCGGCGAGCCACCGGCTGGCGGCGATGATGTCGTCGACGTTGGTGGTGAACGTGGTGTCGCCGAAATCACCCTCGGACTGGCCCAGGCCGGGGAAGTCGAAACGCAGCGCGGCGATCCCGTGCTCCGCGAGCGTCTTGCACACGCGCGAAGCGGCGGGGACGAAGCGGTTGCAGGTGAAACAGTGCGCGAATACCGCATAGGCGATGGGCGGGGTATCGGGGTAGTCGATGGTGCCGGCCATCATCGTCCCTCGCGCCGAGGGAATTTTCACGCTCACAGAATGCATGTCAACAAGAATAGCCATGACCCTCAACTAGGGTGGTGACCAGTACTTGCAGGCCCACAGGAAGGTTCACCGTGGCATTCGACTGGTTCTGGCGGGCGATGGGGGCTCAATCGACCCGTAATCAGAAGCGCAGCCGTGCGATCGTCAAAGACGCCGGCGCACAGACATCCGGGATGGCGCAGCTTGATGACGCCACCCTCGCCCACCGCGCGCGCGAGCTCGCCGCCGGGGGCTCCATCTCCGACCCCGCAGCATTCCTCGGCGTGCTGTGCGTGGCCTCCGAACGGACCCTGGGACTGTCCCCCTTCCCGGTCCAGTCCCAGGCCGTGCTGCGCCTGGTGGAGGGGGATGTCATCCAGATGGCCACCGGCGAGGGCAAGACACTGGTCGGCGCAATGGCCGCGACCGGTTTCGCGCTGACCGGCAAGCGGGTGCACGTGATCACGGTCAACGACTACCTCGCCGAGCGCGACGCCGAATGGATGCGCCCCCTCGTCGAGTTCTTCGGCCTGAGCGTGGCCGCCGTGACCGAGAAACTCAGTCCCGAGCAACGCCGCACCGCCTACGCCTGCGACGTGGTCTACGGACCGGTCAACGAGATCGGTTTCGACGTCCTGCGCGACCAGCAGATCACCCGCCGCGCCGACGCCGTGCAGGCACCGGCCGATGTCGCACTCGTCGATGAGGCCGACAGCGTGCTTGTCGACGAAGCCCTCGTCCCCCTCGTCCTCGCCGGCAGCCAACCCGGACTCGAGACCGCCGGGCAGATCACCGACGTCGTGCGTCACCTGCGCGAACGCGAGCACTACACCATCGACGACGACCACCGGAACGTCTTCCTCACCGACGCCGGCGCCGACCGCGTCGAAGGTGCCCTGGGCATCGATTCGCTCTACGACGACGAACACGTCGGCACCACCCTGGTCAAGGTCAACCTCGCCCTGCACGCCAAGGCCCTGCTCATCCGCGACATCCACTACATCATCGCCGACGGCAAGGTCGCACTCATCGACGCCTCCCGCGGCCGTGTCGCCGACCTGCAGCGCTGGCCCGACGGCCTCCAGGCCGCCGTGGAGGCCAAGGAAGGCCTCGACGTCACCGAGGGCGGCCGCATCCTCGACACCGTCACACTCCAGGCACTCATGCGCCGCTACCCGATGGTCTGCGGCATGACCGGCACCGCCGTGGAGGCCACCGACCAGCTCCGCCAGTTCTACGACCTGCACGTCTCCGTCATCGACCGCAACAAGGAACTGCAGCGTTTCGACGAGGCCGACCGCATCTACGCCACCCTCGCCGAGAAGAACCGCGCCATCGTCGAGGAGATCGCCCGCATCCACACCACCGGCCAACCGGTGCTGGTGGGCACCCAGGACGTCGCGGAATCCGAGGCACTCGCCGAAGCACTGGCCGACCACAACATCGAGGTCAACGTCCTCAACGCCAAGAACCACGCAGAGGAGGCCCGCATCATCGCCGAGGCCGGCGACCTCGGCCGGGTCACCGTCTCCACCCAGATGGCCGGCCGCGGCACCGACATCCGCCTCGGCGGCGCCGACCAGGCCGACCACGAGGCCGTCGCCGCCCTCGGCGGGCTCGCCGTCATCGGCACCGCCCGCCACCGCACCGCCCGCCTGGACAATCAGCTGCGCGGGCGCGCCGGGCGCCAGGGGGACCCGGGACTGTCACTGTTCTTCGTCTCCCTGCAGGACGACGTCGTCGTCTCCGGTGGGGCGGGCGACAACGTCACCGCCCACCCGGACCCGAGCGGGCTGATTGATTCACCGCGTATCCGGGACTGGGTCGGCCACTGCCAGCGCGTCACCGAGGGCCAGCTGCTGGAGATCCACTCCCAGACGTGGAAGTACAACCAGCTGCTCGCCGACCAGCGCGTGACCGTCGATGAGCGGCGTTCCCGTCTGCTGGACACGGACCTGGCCTGGCAGGAGCTCGCCGAGCGCAACCCGTGGCGTTCCTCGCAACTGGCACACCTGGATGAGGGGGTGCGGGTGCAGGCGGCCCGGGACATCATGCTCTTCCACCTCGACGATGAATGGGCCGAGCACCTGGCCGTCATGGATGACGTGCGGGAATCCATCCATCTGCGGGCCATCGCCCGGGAGATCCCCATCGACGAGTACCACCGCATCGCGGTGCGTGAGTTCAAGGATCTGGCGCAACGGGCCGTCGATAAGGCGGTGGAGACCTTCGCGGAGATCAAGATCGACGAGGACGGCGCCCACCTGCTCGATGGCGGCCTCGCGCGCCCCTCGGCGACATGGACCTACATGGTCTCCGACAACCCGCTGGCGGGGTCGGGTAATTCAGTGATCTCCGGAATTGGTAATCTATTCCGCTGATCGACCTACCCCGGGGGCTCCCCCTGGGTGCGACATCCGGCCACTGACGCACTCATGTGGCCGTTGCAGTCGCTATGATGGCTAACAGTCACAGTTCCGACAAAAGCGGAGGTTTAGAAAATGAGCGAGAACACCGGTACTCCTGAGGCCCAGGTGGAGACCACTTCGGTCTTCCGGGCCGATCTTCTCAAGGAAATGGAGTCCGGCGCAGGCTCCGCTCCTGCCGCCTCCGGGGCAGACAACCTCCCTGAGGGTGCAGGTCTCCTCGTGGTCAAGCGCGGCCCCAACGCCGGCGCACGTTTCCTGCTGGACCAGGCGATCACCACCGCCGGCCGACACCCTGAGTCGGACATCTTCCTCGATGACGTCACGGTTTCGCGCCGTCACGCGGAGTTCCGCATCAACGACGGTGAGTTCGAGGTCTTCGACGTCGGTTCCCTCAACGGCACCTACGTCAACCGCGAGCCGCGCAACTCCCAGGTACTGACCACCGGCGATGAGATCCAGATCGGCAAATTCCGTCTGGTCTTCCTCGCCGGTCCGAAGAAGGATTAGGAACGGGCGAGTAATTCACAGTGAGTGCTGTTCGAAAGTCGGCGGACGTCCGTCCGACCTCGGTGCACGGCGCCACCGGGGGCGCACCCCGGGCAGTGAGGACACTGTCCATCGGTAAGGTCCTCGAGGCGTTGCGTGGCGAGTTCCCGGACGTGACCGTCTCCAAGATCCGGTTCCTCGAGTCCGAGGGGCTCATCACTCCCCAGCGCACCGCCTCCGGCTACCGTCGCTTCACCGGGGACGATGTCAAGCGGCTGCGCTACATCCTGCTCACCCAGCGCGACAACTATCTGCCGCTCAAGGTGATCCGGGAGCAGCTTGACGCCATGGACTCCGGTTCCGTCACCGCGCTGCTCACCGCAGTCGAGGCCGAGCCGATCGTCTCGCCGGAGAGCTTCCGCGCGCCGGCGGCCACACGCCTGACGGACACGGATGTCGCCGCGCAGGCGGGCGCCTCGGTCGACGATGTCCTCGTGCTTCTCGACGCCGGGCTGATCCGACCCGACGACGCCGGCTTCTTCACCGCCGACGACGTCCGCATCGTCACCACCGCCCAGGCGCTCAAAGGCTTCGGTTTCGACGAGCGCCACCTGCGGTCGCTGCGCAACACCGCCAGCCGGCAGGCCGACCTCATCGGTCAGGTCGCCGGGCCGGTCGCCCGCTCCAACGGTGACACCGCGCGCCAGCGTGCGCAGGAGATGGGGCAGCAGATGAGCGCCCTGGTGGTCTCCCTGCACGCGAGCCTGGTCAAGAACGCACTGCGGGATGAGCTGTCTTGACACTGATCCCCGTTGAATACCACGGTGTGCACACCGCCGGACCGGAACAGTTCACCTGCGTGCTCCTGCGCTGGGCCGAGCAGAACCGGATCCTCCCGATCTGGATGTCACCGCTGGCCGCCGCTGAACTGGACATCCGCCAGGGTGGGTACACCCCGCGCCGTCCCGGCACCATCGACCTGCTGCTCGACCTGCTCAACCGGAGCACCGGGGGAGTCACCGCCGTCAGCATCATCAGCCACTATGAGGGCGTGTTCATCGCCTCACTGGTGCTGGCCGACGGTGAGCAGCTCGACGCCCGCCCCTCCGACGCGCTGCTCATCGCCCGCGCCCTGGAACTGGAGATCCACGTGGAGGAGGATGTGCTCAACCAGGCCTCCTTCTTCGTCTCCGATGATGTGCTCGAGGAATACTTCGGCCTGCGTTTCGATTCCGCCCCCACCACCAGCGGCGAGGAACTCTCCGCCTCCGGGGACGCAGAGGCGGACGCCGACTTCGAGCAGATGATGCGTTCACTCGGCATGTCAGAATCGGATTTCTTCGAAGGCGGCGGCCCCGCCGGTGCTGACCCCGAGTCCGATTCCGGGCCCGATGACGAGGGAGAAAACACCGAAAAGGACTGACCCGGACACGGTTTAGGTAGCTCATGTTTTCGGCGTGGCTTCGCGCTACCCCTTGACGTTCGTCTAACCTTGGATTTTAATGGCGCATAAGGCGCCTTTAAAAACCCCATGGGAGTAATTACGTGAGCACGAACAATCAACCCGTCCAGGAGTCCCTCTTCGACCTCGGTCCAGGGGAGGAGGTCGGTTACCGTGTGCCCATCGCATGTCAGGTCGCCGGCATCACCTACCGCCAGCTTGACTACTGGGCACGCACCAAACTGGTCGTGCCCTCCATCCGTGGTGCGCGCGGCTCCGGTTCCCAGCGACTCTATTCCTTCCGCGACATCCTCGTGCTGAAGATCGTCAAGCGTCTGCTGGACACCGGCATCTCCCTGCAGAACATCCGCCTCGCCGTGGAGAAGCTCCGCGACCGCGGCGTCAACGACATCGCCGAGATCACCCTGGTCTCCGACGGCACCACCGTCTACGAGTGCCGCTCCAATGATGAGGTCATCGATTTACTCGGCGGTGGCCAGGGTGTGTTCGGTATCGCCGTGCCCGGAATCATGAAGGAGCTGACCGGAACCATCGCCGCCTTCCCCTCCGAGCGGGTGGAAGAGGTCACCGATCCCACCGTCATCGGGTTAGATGAACTGGCTGCCCGGCGCAGCCGCAAGAGCAGCTAGCTCTCAGTTCCCGCGACGCCGCCCACCTCCCCGCCCAGCTCACGTGCGGTCGGAGGTGGGCGGCGTCCGTCTTTTTCCCGGTAGGCACCAGGTCCGGGAGAGTTACGTACCGTGACTAAACGGGCAGAAAAAAGGGGAGAAGCCCGATCGTCCTGGACGAGGACAATGGCCATTGCCCATCTGAGCGGTGATTCCTTCCGGTAATCTTGACGATCTGCCCCGGACGCGGGGTGCCGGAGGAGTGGCCGACATCAGGAACTAGCCTGGACCCATGTCCCAAACACTCCCACTGTCCATCATCGACTTCGCCACCATCTACCCCGGGCAGAGTGCCCACGAGGCGATCGGCACCTCGACGCGGCTGGCCCAGCGCGCGGAGGAGCTCGGCTTCTCCCGGATCTGGTACGCGGAACACCACAACGCACCGGCCCGCGCCTCCTCGGTGCCCTCCCTGCTCATCGCGCACATCGGCGCGCAGACCAGCACCATCCGCCTCGGCTCCGGTGGGGTGATGCTGCCCAACCACGCGCCCTATTCCATCGCCGAACAGTACGGCACCCTCGCCGAGATGTACCCGGGACGCATCGACCTCGGACTGGGCCGGGCCCCGGGCACCGACGGGCAGACCGTCGGCCGCGCCCTACGACGCCCCTTCGATGCCTCCGACAGGTTCCCCGAGGACGTCATCGAACTGGACCACTATCTCAAGGGCACCTCCCAGATCCCCGGGGTCCAGGCCATCCCGGGGGCCGGCACCAACGTTCCGCTCTACATCCTCGGATCCTCCATGTACGGCGCATCGCTTGCCGCCCAGCTGGGACTGCCCTACGCCTTCGCCTCCCACTTCGCCCCCGACTACCTCGAATCGGCGGTGTCCCACTACCGGGAGAACTTCCGGCCCTCGGAGGACCTGGCGGAACCCCATGTCCTGGCCGGCGTCAACATCATCGCCGCAGAGACAGGGCAGGCCGCGGCGGAGAAATTTGATCAGGTGCTGGCCAAGCGTGCCCAGCGCCACGGCCCCCGGGCCCGCCTCATGCTGCGTTTCGCAGGTGTGGGTACCGGCGAGCAGGCGGCCGCCTGGCTGGAGAAGTTCGCTGTTTTCGCGCAGGCGGATGAGCTGCTCATCAACTTCGAGGGTGCCAGCCCTGAGCAGGCCCGGGAGTCGATGGACGTCTTCGCCCCGGCCTGGCAGCTGGGCTGACGATGAGGTAGGTCCCGTGCTCTAGATACCGCCACGTATCTCGCGGGTGGCCCAGACTGCCGGTGCTCCGGCCACCTGGGAGATACCTTTCCGGACCTAACGGACCAGACCTACGTCAACGCCTACAGCCCGGCTGCTGCCCGCAACCCGGCATCGAGCTGGGCCGGGTCGGTGATGTGGGTGAGCGTGCTCTGCTCCGCCAGCACCCCGTCGACCCCGCCGCCACCGACGTGGATGGTCTCGACCCGGACGTCTGCATCGCCCCGGGCCTGGTTGAGGGCATCGGTGAAGGCGGCGTCGTCCATGTCCTGCTCGGTGCCCGTGGTCACCAGCAGCACGCGGGTGGTCTCTCCGGTCTCACGTGATTTGTCGGCGGCGGTGGCCACGGCTGCGACCAGCGCGGAACGGGTCTGGGGGACCCCGCCGGTGCCGAAGCGCAGGACCGCCTCAGCGGCGCGGGTGCCGTCGGAGAAGCCGACGTTGCGTCGCCAGCCCTGGGTCACGCCGGGGTTGATGGGGGAGGAGTAGTTCCACAGGGCGACCTGCCGGCCACCGCCACCGAGGTCGAGGGCGATCTGGCGCAGGGAGTTGGCGGTTTCGGAGTGGATGGATCCACCGCCGAAATCCGTGGCGGTGCCGGCGGAGGTGTCGAAGAGCAGCAGCGTGTCGGCGGGCAGGATCGCCTCAGGTTCCGGAGCCGCGGTCTCCTCCGCGGGGGCCTCCTCGACGGGGTCCGCGGTCACGGCCGCCCAGGCTGCGGTGCGGTCCGGAAGATCAGCGGGGATCTGCTCGCTGACGTTGTGGAAGCGGGTGAATTCGGCCGCGGCGCGGGTCTGTTCCTCGGTGATCCCGCCAGCGGGGTTGAGGACATGGGCGAGGATGACCACTTCGGCGCCCTCGACGTCGCGGGTGGTGCCCATGCCCTTGTGGATTCCGGCCGCAGGGCCCACGGCGAGGATCTCCGCCTCGGTATCGACGGTGACCTCCCGGTCGCGGGCGATCAGCTCGGGGGCCCGGTCACCGGCGAGGGCCACGGCCACGGCAACAGCCGTGTCCGGGTCGGTGGCCACGGGGTAGGTCACGGCGGCCGGGTCGACGCCGTCAAGCTCGGCCTCGCCGTTGGTCCACAGCTGCCCGGCCCACATATCGACCGGGACCACGGAGGAGGCGGTGCGCTCGCCGAGCTGACTGTCCGCCTCCGGGTTGTCGTGGGTGATCAGGACGGCGGCGTCATCGACAGAGGAGACCCGCTCGGCGGTCACGCAGTGGTCGCGGACAATCGGCTCAGTCGCGTTCCACTGGTTGATCAGTCCCGCCTCCAGGCCGGGGGAGGCCTCGGCGACCGGCAGGATGAGTTCCCCCTGGATGCACTCGGGGGCCTGGGCCTGTTCCTCGGTGGTGCCGCGGAAGCTGACCCACCACACGGTGGCTGCGATGAGGGCGAGAACCACCACGCCGGCGATGATGACGGTGCCGGAGACGGCGTAGTTGTTCTTGCCACTGCGATGACGGGCCACAGGCATGCCTTCCTGACGCGACGGATACTAGCCCTGAAGTGTAGTGGTCTCCGCCTGGTCAATGAGGGAGACAAGCCGGTCACGCAGCGGTTTTCCCCGTTCGGCGAGGCCGCGTTGGCGTTCGACGTACTCGGCCTTGCCCTCGGGGGTCTCGATGGCCACAACCCCGAAACCGTGGGCGCGGCAGTCGTAGGGGGAGGCCTCCATGTCGAGCACCCGGGCGTCGACGGCCAGTTCGAAGCAGTCGAGGAAGAGTTCACCGGGCACCAGGGGCCCGAGTTTGGCGGCCCATTTGTATAGATCCATCGTGGCGTGGACGCAGCCGGCCTGGTCGTTGGCGGGCTGGTCGGCACGTTCCAGGACGGTGAGGTTGAGTGGCCGGGCGGGTGGGGTGAAGAAGCGGTAGGCGTCGAAGTGGGTGCAGCGGATCCGGTGCTTCTCGACGACCGCGTCACTGCCCGCCGCACCCAGCCGCAGAGGCAGGTCGTGGCGCGGGTTGCCGCTGCGGTAGACCATGGCCCACTCGTGCAGGCCGAAGCAGTCGAAATGCGCGGGGTTGAGGTTGGTGCGCACCAGCAGCTCCCGGATGTAGGTCAGGGCCTTTCCGCGGCGGGCCCAGAAGGCGGGCAGGTCGAGGGTGGTGCGGCCGTCGGCAAGCAGGTAGTCGCGCCACTGCGCCTGCGGGGCCCGCCCTTCCAGGTCGACGCCGACGCCGGGGTGCCAGCGGCGCAGCTGGGAAGCACGCACAGGGTAGTACTCGAAGAGAAAGTCGTAGACCGGGTGCTTCTCCTGGCGTTTTCGCCGGGCCAGATGGTCCCGGGTGAGGTTGTCGGCGCGTTGCTGGTGGGCGGTGAGACGGGCGTGCCAGGTGGCGGCGTCGAGAAGCTCAGACATCCTCATGCGTCCAGTCGTTGACGGTGCCGACATACTCCTCAATGAGGTCCTCCAGGGTGAGCACGCCGATCAGTTCGCCGCGGTCACGGACCTGGGCCATGTGCGCGGAACGGCGGTGCAGCTTACGCAGCGCCTCATCCATGGTGCCGGAACCGTCGACGATGGTCAGTGGACGCAGGTCGGTGCGCGGGATGTACTCCTCACCGCTGGCGGTGGCCAACCGGTCGAGGACGTCCTTGACGTGGATGTAACCGAGGTAGGAACCGTCGGTGCCGGTGACCGGGAACCGGGAGAAACCGGTCTCCACGACCGCGGTCTCCAGATCCCCGAGCGTCGGGCCGCGGCGGCCGAAGTCCAGGGTACGGACCTTGCCCAGCGGGATCATGACCTCCTTGAGGGAACGTTTCTCCGAACGCAGGGCCTGGGACAGACGCAGGGTCTCCTCGGCGTCGAGAAGCCCCTCCTCGCGGGACTCCTTGATCATGAAGGCCAGCTGCGCCTGGTCCACGGTGGAATCCAGCTCGTCCTTCTGCTCGATGCCGAAGGCCCGCAGCGTGATGCGCGCGATCCAGTTCATGAACTCGATGAGCGGGCGGGTGATCTTCACCCACCAGATCATCGCCGGGGTCAGCCACATCGCCAGGGTCTCAGGCCCTGCGATGGCGATGTTCTTGGGCACCATCTCACCGAAGAGGATGTGCAGGAAGGTGATGAGGGCCAGGGCGATGATGAACGACAGGGGGTGCAGCAGGTTCTCCGGCACCCCCAGGGCAGTGAAAGGGGCCTCGAGGAAATGGGCGATCGCCGGTTCCGCGACCTTGCCCAGGATCAGCGAGGCGATGGTGATGCCGAACTGGGCGCCGGCGAGCATGATCGACAGGTGCTCGGTGGCGTAGAGGACCTTGCGGGCCCCTTTGCGGCCCTGCGCGATCAGCGACTCGATGCGGTCCTTGCGCGAGGAGATCAGCGCGAACTCGGCGGCCACGAAGAAGGCGTTGGCCGCCAGCAGCGCGACGACCATGACGGTGGTGGCGAAGACATTCACGGCTGGTACTCCTGTGCTTCCTCATCGGTGACCGGGGTGAGGATCACCTTGTCCACCCGGCGGTCCTCCATGACGGTGACCCGGGCGATCCATCTGCCCGAAATGCCGGACTCGAACTCGGCGTGGCCCGGACGGTCCGCCTCCGGGAGCAGGAGCACATCCTTGACGCTCGGGATCCGGCCGAGGGTGGTCATGATCAGCCCGCCGAGGGTCTCATAGGGACCGGAGGGGGCGGTGTAACCCACACGGGCGGTGAGCTCATCGATGCGCACCAGGCCGGAGACCTCCCAGGAGGAGCCGAACTTCTGGAAGTCCTGCTCCGCGGTGGCGTCATCGTGCTCGTCGTAGACCTCACCGAGGATCTCCTCGACGACGTCCTCGATGGTCACCAGGCCGGCGGTCCCGCCGTACTCGTCAGCGACGAGCACCACCTGGGAACCGGCGGAACGCACCGTGCCCAGCACCGCATCCCCGTCGAGGGTGTCCGGCACGACCGGCACCTTCTTCGCCAGCCGCCCCAGGGAGGTGGTGGACCGGGCCTCCCGGGGCACGGAGAAGGCGTCCTTGATGTGGACGACACCGACCGTCTCATCCAGGTCCCCGCGCACCACCGGGAACCGCGAGTGGCCGGTCTCCAGGGCACGCGCAATGAGGTCATCGACGGTGTCGTCGACCCCCAGGTAGGAGATCGTGGCGCGCGGGGTCATGAACTCATTGGCGGTGGCGTCACCGAACTGCAGGGAACGGTCGATGACCCGCGCGGTGTTGACATCCAGGCCGCCCTGCTCCGCGGAGCTGCGCACCAGGCTGCCCAGCTCCTGGCTGGAGCGGGCGGAGGCCAGCTCATCGGCCGGTTCGATGCCGAGCCTGCGGACGATGAAGTTCGCCGAACGGTTCATCGCGCGGATGAACCACTTGAAGACCATGTTGAAGACATGCACCGGGTGGACCACCACCCGCGCCGTCTGCAGCGGCATCGTGATGGCCATGTTCTTGGGCACCAGCTCACCGAAGACCATCGACAAAAACGTCGCGACGATCAGCGCCAGCACCAGGGCGACCGCTCCGGAAGCCTGCTCCGTCAACCCGATCAGCTCCAGCAGCGGCGTGAAATAACCCGCCAGGATCGGCTCCGCGAGGAAACCGGTGGCCAGGGTGGTCACGGTGATACCCAGTTGGGCACCGGAGAGCACGAAGGAGAGATGCTGGTGGTCACGCTGCACCGCGTGGGCGCTGCGGTCACCCTTGTCGCGGACATGGTTGTCCACGGTGGAACGCTCCAGACCGGTGAGCGCGAACTCAATCGCGACAAACAGCCCGGTGGAACCGGTGAGGGCGATGAAACCGAGGAGGGAGAGGATACTTAAGAATATGTCCATGAGTGGCGCGGTGAGCTGTCTGGCCTTAAAGGGTGGTGACGGATACGGCGGAGGACAGTGGCGACCGTCCTGCCGCAGCAGCTGGCCCCGTGGCGGAGGCCGGGTACCGGACGGCACCCTGTACCAGTGATCTTAGACAAGATCGTGCCGTGCCAGTGAGCCGGACCGGTGGACCGGCGGGCAGGCCCTGCGTGACGACGCCGCGTCAGCTCAGGAGGTGCGGCGGCCCCGGCGCTGACCGGAGCCCCCGGAGCCCCCGGCCCGGCCCTGTCGTCCCCCGGAACGCCCCGGACGGCCACCCTGCCGGGAGGCGGAACCGCCCCGGCGTGGGTTGCGTGACTGCTGGCCCTGGCCCTGCTTCTGGTTCTGCTGCTGGCCCGGCAGCGGAAGCGGGGTGCCGGAAGGTACCCGGGCACCGGTGATCCTGGCCAGGACGTCGGAATCGGCGGTCACCCGCGTCTCCGGGGCGTCCACACCGGCCTTGCGCATGAGGTCCTGGACCTCCTTGCGCTGCTGGTCCATGACGAGGGTGACCACCGTGCCGGAGGTCCCGGCGCGCGCGGTACGTCCCGCGCGGTGCAGGTAGGCCTTGTGCTCAGCGGGGGGATCGACGTGGACGACCAGGGAGACGTCGTTGATGTCGATGCCGCGGGCCGCGATGTCGGTGGCCACCAGCACCGGCACGGAACCGTCGGCGAAACCGGCCAGCGCGTTGGTGCGCGTGGTCTGGCCCTTGTCACCGTGCAGGCCGGCGGCCTCGATGCCGACGCGGCGCAGCTTCTTCACCTGGCGGTCCACGCCGTGCTTGGTGCGCATGAACATGATCGTCTTGCCCTCACGGGCCCCGATGCGCAGGACAACGTCGTTGCGGTCATCCCGGTCACTGACGAGCAGACGGTGGTGGTCCATCGTGTCCACCGAGGCCTGCACCGGTGCCGTGGAGTGGGTCACCGGGTCCGTGAGGTACCGGGTGATGAGTTTCTGGACATCCCCGTCCAGGGTGGCGGAGAACAGCAGACGCTGCCCCGTCTTCGGGGTGCGGTCCATCAGGCGGCGGACCTGCGGGAGGAAGCCCATGTCGGCCATCTGGTCGGCCTCGTCCAGGGCGGTGACGACGACCTCGTCGAAGAAGAGCTTGCCCTGGTCCAGCAGATCCTGGGCCCGGCCCGGGGTGGCCACCAGCAAGTCCACCGGGGAGGCCAGGGAACGGATGTGGCGGTTGATGTTCACGCCGCCGACGACGTCGAGCACCCGCAACCCCATGGCGGCCGCCGGATCAGCCAGGCGTTCACACACCTGGGAGGCCAGCTCACGGGTCGGGGTGAGCACCAGCGCCCGCGGATGCCCGGGGCGGGTGACACCGGACTCTGCCAGACGGGCCAGCATCGGCAGACCGAAGGTGAAGGTCTTGCCGGAACCGGTCGGGCCGCGGCCCAGCACATCGCGTCCCGCGAGGGCGTCCGGGATGGCCGCCTCCTGGATGGGGAAAGGTTCGGTGATGCCCTGCCGCTGGAGTTCACGCACGATGGGCAGGGGAAGGCCGAGATCCTTGAAAGTGGTCATTAGGGAGAGTCTACGCTGCAGATGGTCAAAAACCCGCCCCAGGCCAGCCAGCGGACGGCTACTCGACCTCGCCAGGCGTCTCGTCCCTGCTTCCCGGACGCCAACGGGCGCTGTTCACGGGCCGAACGAGAGCACCGAAGACACTCAGACACCCAAGAACGCCCATCGCAATGGCGAAAGGCGTGTTTCCGATCACCGCGAGACTGAATGCCGCAGCCAGGAACAGGACCGCGAGGGCCGTGACCATCCACTGTCCCCGCCGAACTGCCCTGCCGTCCTCTCTGATGGAAGCGGCAATAGCGAAGTTAACCTCGGCGTTCGATCTGGTGGCAGCGTTGGCTGCCTCAGCCGATCCCTCGGCCATCCGGACGATTCTATCGGCGAGACCGGGCGTGATCTGGTCGTACTGTGCGAGTTCACGGGGCTCGGGAAGTGGGGCGATGCGTGTCACCTGCATCAGTTCATGGGCGACACGCTCGGAGACCTGATCGACGAGTTCGGCCTCTAGTGCTTCGTCGTGTTGTAGGTGTCGATCGCCTCGCGGAGGGACCTCCCCGTCTGGGACCATGCCTTCCTGACGTTCTCCATCGGGTCGTGTACCCGGGCCGCGTAGATCACCCGACCGTCGATTGAGTGGGCGATCACTCGTCGCTCCGAGGTCTTCCCCGGTTTCATGGGTGTGCTCATCGGTCATCCCTCCTCCTGTGCGAATAGTGCCGTAACGACATCCCCATTATGGCACCGACCCCGCCGAAATCACCACACCGCCAGATCCGGCAAAGGGAAAACGCGGCAGGAGACGAATGCCTCCTGCCGCGTGTCAGTCCTTGGGCGGGCTCTAGGATTCAACCTCGGAGCGGTCACCGGACCACAGGGTGTGGAAGGTGCCCTCCTTGTCGATGCGTTTGTAGGTGTGCGCACCGAAGAAGTCACGCTGGCCCTGGATGATGGCGGCCGGCAGGCGCTCGGCACGCAGGGAGTCGTAGTAGGACAGCGAGGAGGCGAAGACCGGCACCGGCAGACCCAGCTGGGTGGCGACGATGACGACCTTGCGCCAGGAGTCGATCAGTCCCTCGAGCTCGCCCTTGAAATACGGGTCCAGCAGCAGGGCCGGCAGTGCCGGGTTGGTGTCGTAGGCCTCGACGATACGGTTGAGGAACTTCGCGCGGATGATGCAGCCGCCCCGCCAGATGGTGGCCAGGTCGCGGGGGTCGACGTTCCAGTCGTGCTCGTCGGAGCCGGCCTTGATCTCGTCGAAGCCCTGGGAGTAGGCCACCAGCTTGGAGGCGTACAGCGCGCGGCGGACATCCTCAACGAAGCTCTCCTTGTCCAGGCCGAGCCCGGCGAAATCGGCCAGCTTACCGGTGGGCAGGTTGCCCTGGGCGGCCTTGCGCTGGTCCAGGGAGGAGGACAGTGCCCGGGCGAAGACGGCCTCGCCGATGGCGGTGACCGGCACGCCCAGGTCGAGGGCCTCCTTGACGGTCCAGCGACCGGTGCCCTTCTGGCCGGCGGCGTCGAGGATGACGTCGACAAGCGGCTTGCCCGTCTCGGCGTCCACCTGGCGCAGCACCTCGGCGGTGATCTCGATGAGGTAGGAGTCCAGATCACCCTTGTTCCACTCGGCGAAGACCTCGGCGATCTCCGCCGGGGTCATGCCCGCGCCGAAGCGCAGTAGCTGGTAGGCCTCGCCGATGACCTGCATGTCGGCGTACTCGATTCCGTTGTGGACCATCTTGACGAAGTGGCCCGCCCCGTCCGGGCCGATATGGGTCACGCACGGGGTGCCGTCCACATCGGCGGCGATGGACTCCAGCAGCGGGCCCAGGGTCGCCCAGGACTCCTTCGGACCACCCGGCATGATCGACGGGCCGTTGAGCGCACCCTCCTCACCACCGGAGATACCGGCACCGACGAAGTGGCGGTTACGCGCGGACATCTCCTGCTCACGGCGCACCGTGTCGGTGTAGAGCGCGTTACCGCCGTCGATGATGATGTCACCGTCCTCCATGGCATCCGCCAGCTGGTTGATCACCGCGTCGGTGGCCGGGCCCGCCTGGACCATGATGATCGCCTTACGGGGACGCTCCAGGGAGGCCACGAAATCCGCGATGGTCTCCGACGGGATGAAGGAACCCTCGGAACCGTGCTCCGCGATCAGGTCCCGGGTCTTCTCCGGGGAACGGTTGTAGACGGCGACGGTGTGGCCGCGGGAGGCGAAGTTACGGGCGAGGTTGGATCCCATGACGGCAAGTCCGACGACACCGATCTGGGCGAGATTATCTGGGGTGGTCATACCCGAGGATTCTACGCATGCGACCTGTCTCCGGCACTCACCCCGCCAGGAAGGTCCTATCTTTCCGATAGTTGCAGAGAGGGCCGGTAGGATCGTCCGGCATGAGCGACAACCCCCTGCAGGAACTGATCGACATCGTCCAGGCCGACGGCCCCCTCCCCGTGGCGCTGCCCGCATGGTTCAACACCGCCAACCGGGGCCTCGACCCCCACCTGGGCATCCGCTACACAGCCATCACCCGGGAGAAGATCGTCGCCGAACTGCCGGTGGCCGAGCATCTGCTCCAACCGGCCGGTCTGGTCAACGGCGGGGTGTTCTCGGCCCTGGCGGAATCGGTGGGCAGCCTCGCCGGGGTCATCGCCGCCGGGGCCCCCGTCGTGGGGGTCAACAACTCGACCGACTTCATCGCCGGGGTCAGCCAGGGCGTCATCGAGGCGGTGTCCACCCCGGTGCAGACCGGCCGGCGCACCCAGCTCTGGGAGATCACCATGCGCAACGAAGGACGCCTGGTAGCACGCACCACGCTGCGGACCATGGTGATGGACAGGCCGTAGGGGAGCGGTTGAGGCGGTGGGGGACGTCACGGTCCGGACACCGTGCGCAATATCTGACCTTGACGCGTCAAGTCTGGGGCCCCGAACAGCGACGATGCGCGCCGGGCCCTCCCGGAGCTGTGAGATGTTGCGCACCGCCACAGCGTGCCAGACAGTCACTCGAACTCCGCGGAACTCCCCGGGTTTTCATCGGTGCTGTCCTGGGTCATCTTCACATCGAGCGTGAGTTCCACCCTTGCGCCTTGGGTAACCAGCTGCTTGTAGTGGAAGAGATCCCATCATCGATACGCATGAACAGGCTTGGTGCCGTCTCCAGAGGGAGGGGAAAGTGCCGTAGTAGTTGGCGGCGGTTTTTGCTGGTTACACCTTGCCACCTTCTCCCTGTCCCCATCGTCATCGTCAACGGACCCGCCGCCATTGCCGGAACCACCTCACTCATCGGATCATGGAGCCCGGCAGTGCGGATCCCCAACGCCTCTGCAGCGACACGGAACTCGCGGGGGTCACCGGTGAAGGGCGTGGACAGGGCAGGGTCGCTGACACTGAGTCCCTCAAGGTCCTCCGGAAACAGAAACACCTCGCTGAGGATGTTGTCCTGGCGCCCGTAGGTGATCGTGGCTCCGCCTGCGCTTTGCTCCACCTGAACGATGGTGGCAGGAGCATCCTCTGATTCGGTGTGCATCCTCCCGGCGGACAGATTCCCGATCACTGTGGAGGAGGAGTCGGTGGCCATTAGGTCTCCCGGTGCTCAGCTATAGGGCGAGGCATAATTTATTGTGCGGTCAATAGTCTATCGGCGGGGCACATTCTTTTGTATGCAACCACCGCCACCCGATCTTGAATGGGCAACCTATGGGGCGGCGCTGACACATAGGGCACGGGAACTACGTAGACGTCTTAAGCTCACCCAGGAGGAGCTGTCTGAACGTTCCGGGGTCAGTCGCAACATGATCCAGAACATCGAGCGCGGACATGCCACGGGAAAGCCTGGTGATCCGACAAATCCGACCATGAAGACGCTTTACTCCCTCAGCTATGCACTTGAGGCCCCACCGGCGGTCCTCCTTCCGGACCTGGCGAGCAAAGTTCGGCAGCGTAGCCCCTCAGTAGCCACTTCGCCGGGTATCGAGGAGATCCTCCGCGTGGACATCGCATGGCCAGCAGATCTGGATGTGGAACTGCCGGAATAGCGATGTGCGTCCCCAGGCGTGGCTTTTCCTCAACTCGGTACGAGTTCACCTGCTGATGTCTGATACAGCACTGCCGCTGCTCATAGGCTGAACTTTCAGCACATGAACAGCGGCAGGAGCGGTCGGGATGGCCAAATCAGACAACCGACCGGTTCTCGCGCCGGGCGTCTGCGTAATCCTTGATCACGCCGACGGTGAGTGCGATCAGCACGAGCGCGGCCAGCACCGGCCACATGAGGATGTAGATGGTCATCAGCACCGTGGTCGTCATCGGGTACCTCCCTCCGGGTCGCTGTCAGCCGTCCCGCCGGTGGCCGCCTCCGTGGCCTCCATTGCCGAGGTCTCGGGGCTGTGGATGGTGGTGGTGCGGGTCTTGCCACCCTGGAAGGAGAGCACGCGTTCGTCGATGAGCTCGAAATCGAAACGCTCGTTGCCGCGCAGGCTGATGAGCACGCACAGCAGGGCGCTGACGCCGTAGGCGAGCAGGGCACTGAGCAGGACCGGGTAGTCGCGGAGGAGTCCCACGAAGATCGGCACCATAGCCACGAACATGATCGCTGCGGCGGTGAAACCGGTCCGACGGCCAAAGGTGCCGAAGGCCAGCAGGCCCACCGCGGTCGCGGCACCCAGGGCGGCAAGCAGCTCGAAGAGGACGGCGTGGATCCCGAACAGGGGGATTGTCTCGAAGCGGGTCAGCAGGAAGAAGACCACTGCGACGACCACGGAGATGGTGAAGGCCTTGCTGGTGATCCGGTTCCAGTAGAAGCTGGCGATCACCGGGAAGACCAGCGCCCCCCACAGTCCACCCACGAAGACCAGCAGGTCGAGGATATTGAAGTTGGCGAAGGCCAGGATCACACCACAGGCGGTGGCACCGATCATGGTCATCCGGCCGACCAGCAGCATCGTCTTGGCCTTGACGCGGCCGCGGGCGATGTTCTTGCCGTAGATGTCGGTCATGGCGATCGAGGCCAGTGCCGAGAGGTCGGAATCCGCGGTGGAGGACAGTGAGCCGATGACCATGATGAACAGCGCCACGATCAGGGCGGCCGGCAGGAACTCCACGCCCATCTGCGGGATGAGGTTGTTGGTGCTGCCGTCCACCGGCTGCATACCGATCATCGCGGCCAGCACGCCGAGCATGCCCAGACCGATGACGGTACCGGCGTAGCCGAGGGTTGCCGTGACAAAGGTTGCCTTGATGCGGTCGACCCGCACTGCGAACAGCCGCTGCATGATGGTCTGGTTGCCGATGGCGTAGGCCAGTACAGCCACCATGTAGGGCGCACCCTGGTAGAGGAAGGCGTCCTTCGACCAGAAGTCGGCCTTCTGCGGATCCTGGGCGCGCAGCGTGTCCATGCCGGTCTCGATCATGTCGGGGCCACCTGCGGCGAAGAAGATCACCGGGATGATGATGACCGCGGCACCCATCATGGCCACGAGCTGGACATAGTCGGTGAGTACCGAGGCCCGGAAGCCGGACCAGATGGTGTAGGCGAGCACGCCGACCGCAACCGCGACCACACCGGTGCCGAAGCTGAACGGGGTCAGCATGTACACCAGGGCGCCGGCGGCGGTGAAGTTCGCGGTGAGGCTGATGAGGCTGCCGGCGATGTTCGATACCGCGAGCAACATCTGGCTGGATGAGCCGTGCCGGGCATGGACCATCTCGGCGAGGGTGTGCGCATGGGGTGCGAGCTGGCGGAACCGTTTTCCGAACGGATAGATGCACAGGATCATCAGTGCACCCCACAGTCCGTAGTGGATCGGGCCGGAGATGCCGTAGATGTAGCCGGCCTCGGCGGCGGCGTAGAAGGACGCGGCCCACACCCAGGTCGCGGTCATGGATGAGGCGGAGAAGCCGTATCCGATTTCTCCGGTCGAGACCATGAAGCCGTCGACGTTCTCCTTGCGCTCCCGGATGCTCAAGGTGAGCAGGTAGGTGAAGCCGAAAAAGCCGACCAGCATCACGATGGTGGCGAAGGCGCTGAACTGAAAGCCTTCCAAATCTTCCTCCAGACTTCGGGACCGAAGAATGACGGACCCGCAGGCGCGTGCTGCCGGACGAAATGCCTGGGCTTTCCGGTCCCGAATTCACAGAAATTGCACGTGGTACTGCCTGCGGGTGATTTGAATGCTGCGCCACCATAACAATTTTTGATCCAGACAGCGAATTAAGAATGCAAAACCTATGAATATGGGTGGTGCATGATATGATCACGGATTTCATGTGACCACCGTCTCTGGGCCCCCGGCCTTCCCTCCGAGGTCAGGGGAGCGGCCCTGCGGGTCGCGCGGGTGCCGGCTTCGCAAATTTCGGGGGATGCAGAGGCTTCCTGCCCTGACAACCCTTGCCTGGCCCCGCTCTGCACGATAGGTTACTCAGTAACTTACTCAGTAAGTTTCGGTTTCCGACGAATTGAGTCCTCTTGTCCATCAAATTCTCGCTCCTCAGCCTGCTGGAGGAACAACCTCGCGCGGTAGGCCAGCTCCGAACCGTCTTCGAGGCGCGCACCTCCGCGACCTGGCCGATCAACGTCGGGCAGGTCTACCAGACCGTCCAGCGCCTCCACCGCGACGGCCTGATCACCCATCACGGCACCGACACCTCCGGTTCCGGACGCAGCGCCGAGGTCTACGCCGTCACCGACACCGGCCGGGAGGTCTTGGCCGAGTGGTGGTCCACCCCCGTGCTGCCACCGAAAGACGCCCGCCAGGAACTGGTGATCAAGATCGCGATGGCCGTCACCAACCCCGCCATCAACACCCCAGCACTGATTCTGCGGCAGCGGCAGGCCCTGATGGCTGCACTCCGGGAAGCCACCCGTCAGAAGGCCGCCCTTCCTGCCGCGGCCACGGCCGACCGGCTGCTGCTGGAACACCGCATCTTCGAGCTGGAGGCCCAGGGCCGCTGGCTCGACCACATTGAGACACTTCCCGCCCCTGACCAGGAGACACCATGAGATACCCGCTGTCCACCGACTCTTCCCGGGCACACACCCCGACCAGCACCACTGCCCTTGAACTCCAGGAGGTCACCCGCACCCACCAGGACGGGCCCGCCACAGTCACAGCACTTGACGGCATCTCCCTGGTCCTGGAGCCGGGTGAACTCGTCGCCGTGATGGGACCCTCCGGATCCGGGAAATCCACCCTGCTCAACATCGCCGGCACCCTGGATTCGCCGACCTCAGGGCGGGTGCTGATCAACGGCGTCGACGTCTCGGACCTGTCCCCGGCCGCGGCAGCCGAGATCCGCCGCAGCCACGTCGGATTCGTCTTCCAGGACTTCAACCTCGTCCCGACCCTGACCGCCGCGGAGAACATCGCCCTCCCCCTGGAACTGGGCAGGACCTCCCGCAGACAGGCCCGCACGAAAGCCCTCGAGGTGCTGGAGACACTGGACCTGGCCCAGCTGGCCGACCGTTTCCCCGCCGAGATCTCCGGCGGCCAGGCCCAGCGCGTGGCCATCGGCCGGGCCCTGATCGGCGAGCGCCGACTCCTGCTGGCCGATGAACCCACCGGCGCGCTGGACACCACAACCGGTGAAGGGGTGATGAACCTGCTGCGCCAGCAGATCGACGCCGGTGGTTCCGGTCTGCTGGTCACCCACGAACCACGCTTCGCCGCCTGGGCGGACCGCACCATCTACCTGCGGGACGGCCGCCTCATCGAGGACGAGGAGATCTTCCTGTGAGCCTGACCTTCCGTCTCGCGTGGCGGGACCTGAACACCCACCGGACCACAGCGATCCTCGCCATGGCGCTCTTCGCCCTGCCCCTGACCGCCATCCTGGCACTCGCCGCCGCGGGCAGCAGCGCCACAACCCAGGCCACGGATCCACTGCACCGGTACTCCTCCGCCTTCCTCAGCTACGGCACCTGCTCCGGGATCCCGGGACCCTCCAGCCTCTGCCTGGACCCCGACCACGTGCACTTCCAGGACCTGCCCGGCCATGAACGCCTCACCCAGCAACTGGGCGAGGACCTCACCTTCCACCCCCTGTACCAGACCGGCAGCGACATCACGCTGAGCTCTGGGACCAACACGACCGCAACCCCCGTGACGGCCTTCGACGCCCCGGACCCTGACCGGGAGAGCTTCCCGGCACCGGGTGAGATCCACCTGACCTTCCCGACCGCCTTCATCCTCGACGTCCGGGAGGGGGACGCCGTCCGCATGGGGGAGAGGTCACTGACCGTCGCTTCCGTCTCGGACGCGGATGCCGCCAGGGTGCAGGTCAACCCTCTCGACTTTCCGGGAGGTGACATGCAGCGGGTGCAGCAGTGGTTCAGCCCCGCCCCGCACCTGCCGGAGGCCCAACCCGGCACCGGTATCCGGACCACCGATTCCCCTGTCGGGCGCACGGACCCGCGCATGCTCACCACCTTCAACCGCCTACCTAGCGACATGGTCCTCCCGGTGATCCTCATGGGGCTGATGGCGCTGCTGCTCATGGTCGCCATCATCGGACCCATCTTCGCGGTCGCCGGCCGCCGCCAGCGCCGCACCATGGGCCTGCTCTCCGCCTCCGGGGGCAGCCCCCGCACCCTGCGACGCATCCTGCTGTGGCAGGCCGTGATCGTCGCGGCCCTGGGCGGCGCCCTCGGGGTTACCGCATCCCTTCCGCTCGGCTGGCTCGTGCTCCGGATACTCGGGGTGGAGGCCACCCGGTTCCTCTGGCCCTGGGACCTCGCCCTGGCCGGCTGGCTCTTCGCGCTCGCCTGTGCTGTGGTCGCCGCCATCCAACCGGCCCTCGCCGCTGGACGGGAGGACCCGGTCGTGGCACTGGCCGGCGGTTCCACACAACGCCGTCCCCGGCTCCGGCCCCTCCTGCTGATCGGGCCGGCCGTCATGGCCATCGGGATCATCGGCTCCGCCACCGGCCCCGGGCTGTTCATGCTCATCACCGGCATCGGTGTCCTCCTCTCAGGTGGGGCCACGGTGTGGGCACTGTCGAGGGCCGGAGGCCACCTGCCCCTGCCGGCGCGCCTGGCCGCCCGTGACATCATCCGCCAGGCAACCCGGTCCGCACCGGGAGTCGCCGCAGTCGCCGGCGTGGTCTTCGTCGCCGCGATGGCCGCGGCATTTCCCGCCACGACCTCCACGCTCGGCTCCACAGCCAATCTCGTGATGGTCTCCGCCACCCAGCAGTTGACCAGCATCGGCCGCCACACCGACAACATCACCCAGGTAGGAGAGCAGCTCGGTAACGGGCACATCACCCGGCACGATCTCTTCATCCCGGCCCCCGACCAGATCCACGTCACCGGAGCACACCCGCTGCCCTCCGCCTGGCAGCAGGCCGGCATCTTCAGCGACATCATCATCGCCGGCCCCGAACTGCTCCACACCCTTGCCGACCTCAGCGAGGAGGACCACACCCGCGCCGCAGCAGCCCTGCAGGAAGGCACCGGAATACTCGGTGTCCCCACCCCGGACCAGAAACTGACCTTCTCCGACGGACAGACCCTCGAAACGGTCACCGTCCCCAGCGACCCGGAATTCGGCCTGCTGATCACCCCGGAGACCGCCACCGCCCTGGGGATCACCACCACCTACGTGGCCAGCGCCCTCATACCGGAACAGCCCATGTCAGAACTGCTCAAAGCCCGGCTCGCGGTGACCAACGGCGGACTCGACCACACCCTCGCCACCGTGCACATCCCCGGCGTGGACCCCAACGTCATAGTCTTCACCCTGGCGCCGGTCCTGCTCTCCCTTATCACCGCCTTCGCCGTGGCCGCACTGATCATCTACCTCTCCGCAGCTGAATCCCGACGCGATCTGCACACCCTCTGGTCCGTCGGCGCCCAACCCGGCATCCTGCGCCACTTCACCGCCGCACAGGGCACGATGATCGCCACCGCAGGCATGCTCCTCGGCCTTGCCGCAGGACTCCTCACCGCCATTGCCACGGCCATCGACTCCGGCAGCGGCCCCGCCATCACCACCCACTGGCTCAACACCCCGTTACTGGTCCTCACCATCGGCCTCCCCGTCACCGGCTGGCTCACCGGCACCCTCTTCGGGGCACTGATCAACCGGCGCGCCGGGTCAGCGCCACCCCAGGCTCACAGCCAGTTGTTGCGGCGGAACCACCAGAACATCAGGATCACCACGACGATGATGAAGCCCAGGACCAGGTAGTAGCCGTAGGGGTGGTGCAGCTCGGGCATGTTGGTGAAGTTCATGCCGTAGATCCCGGCGATCAGCGTCGGCGCGGCGGCCATGCCCACCACCGCGGAGATGGTGCGCATGTCGG
Source organism: Corynebacterium lemuris (assembly GCF_024919295.1). GTDB lineage: Bacteria > Actinomycetota > Actinomycetes > Mycobacteriales > Mycobacteriaceae > Corynebacterium > Corynebacterium lemuris. The sequence goes on from NZ_JANWTC010000004.1 coordinate 56,257, forward strand.
TGTTCTGCTGCATGGTGATCTTCGCCACCGAGGCGTCGATAAGCGCGGTCAGACGCTCGTCGTAACCGGCGATCTGGTCCTTGACGGCCATCTCATGGTCGAGGACGTCACGGAAATAACTGCGCAGCTGCTTGCCCAGGATGTCCCGGTTCTCCGTGATCAGGGCACGCAGGGCGGGGGCCAGGGGATCGGTGGAGTGCCGCATCTCCAGGATCTCGCGTTTGTACATGTAGATCTGCTCGATGTTGAAGCGCGAACCGGGGGTGAAGACCTCCTCCTCCAGGTCGTCGACCTCCTGCTCCAGCTGCTCGGCGATGCGGCTGTAGTCATCCACCAGGTGGTCGGCCACCCGCCAGGCCAGTGCCGCCGGACCCAGGGCCACCAGCTCCGGGTTGTGCTCCACCGCCTCGGACAGTTCCGGAAGATCGGCGCCGTGGCGCACCGTGATGATGAAATCCGGGCCGATGAGCATCTGCACCTCACCGGTGGTGATGATCTCCCGGGAATCCCCCTCGGAGGCCTCGGCATGGAAGTTCACCGAACGCACGACCATGAACAGCTGATCGTCATAACGCTCCACCTTCGGCCGCTGATGCGCGGTCACCGCATCCTCCACGATCAGGGGGTGGATACCGAACTCCGCAGCGACCCGCTCCATCTGGTGGTCATCCGGCTCCTGCAGACCCAGCCACACGAAACCGCTGCCATGCTCACGGACCTCCTGCAAGGCCGAGCTGACGATGTACTCACCCGGCAACCGCCGACCGTCCATGAACACCCGGCAGTGATCGATCGCCCGCTCCAGCGGCACCCGCAGACGCCGGTACTCCGCCACAGACCGGGAGGTGCCGTTGCGGCGGACGCGGGGAGGCAGGGCTCTCTCGAAAGGACTGGGCACCCGACCAGCTTAACCCCCATCGTTTCTATACTGGGGGCCATGCCCACCTGGAATGACGTGACCACGCAGAACCCCGACCACTCGGAGAACTACGCCCGCCGCTGGCAGCTGATGATCGAACGCGGCGAAGACATCGACGGCGAAGCCCGGCTTGTCGACGCCCTCGCACCCCGCCAAGCCCGCATCCTCGACGCCGGCTGCGGTCAAGGCCGTGTCGGCGGCTACCTCGCCGCCCGGGGCCACGAGGTCACCGGCACCGACCTCGATCCGATCCTCATCGAACACGCCCGCACCCTCTACCCGGACGCCACCTGGCTGGTCGGGGACTTGAGCACCGACGAGATCCCCGCCGGCAACTTCGACCTGGTCGTCTCCGCCGGCAACGTCATGGGCTTCCTCGCCGAGGACGGCCGCCTACCCGCCCTACGCAACATCACGCAGACACTCAATCCCGGCGGGCGCTTCATCGTCGGCTTCGGCGCCGGCCGCGGCTGGGGCTTCGACGACTTCATGGCCACCACCACCCAGGCCGGCCTCGAACCCGAGAACGTCTTCGAGTCCTGGGACCTGAAACCCTTCACCGAACGATCCGACTTCCTCGTCGCCATCTTCACCCGACCGGCAGGGGAGTAGAACCATGACACCCACCAGAATCATCATCTCCGGAGCCTCCGGCCTCATCGGCACCGCCCTGCGCACCTCCCTGCAAGCAGACGGCATCCAGGTCACCACCCTCGTCCGCCGACCACCCCGCACCAGCAACGAAATCTCCTGGGACCCCGGCCACACCCCCCTCAACCCGGACGTCCTCGCCGGAGCCGAAGCCGTGGTCAACCTCAACGGAGCCAGCATCGGCAAGCTCCCCTGGACAGCCAAATACCGGGAGATCCTGCGCAGCTCCCGCCTGGACCCCACCCGCACCCTCGCCGACGCCCTCCACCACCTCGGACCAGACGCCCCCATGCTCATCTCCGCCTCCGCCACCGGCATCTACGGCAACCGACCCGGCGAAACCCTCACCGAAACCAGCCCCCCAGGCGACGGCTTCCTCGCCCAGCTCTGCACCGACTGGGAAGCCGAGGCACTCACAGCCGGCCCGGAGGTGAAGGTCGCCCTGCTACGCACCGCCTCCCTCCTGCACCCCGAGGCAGTACTCAAACCCCTGATCCCGCTGACCCGCTTCGGCGTGAGCGGCCCACTGGGCAACGGCCGGCAGATCTGGCCCTGGTTCTCCCTGGAAGACGAGGTCAGCGCCATCCGCCACATCATCGACAACCACATCACCGGCCCCGTCAACCTCACCGGCCCCACCCCCGCAAGCGCACAGGCAATCGGACACCACCTCGCCAAACGCCTGCACCGCCCCTACCTGCTACCCGCCCCCAGGTGGGCCCTGCGCCGGGCCATCGGCCGCGAAGCCGCCAACTCCCTCCTCCTGGCGGACGCGAAGATCATCCCGGAGGTACTCACCCGGACCGGCTTCCAGTTCACCGCCCACACCGCACGCCAGGCCATCGACACCGCCCTCCAGCAGTAGGCGCGCCGGGCTGTTACCAGGCGCGGTCGGCCTGGGCGAAGAACTCCCGTTCGTAGGTGCATGCGTTGAGGTAGGCGGCCATCGCCTGTTCCCGCTCCTCCTCGGAGGCGGCGGCCAGGGCCCGTTCGGTGCGCGCGATGGCCGCACGCGCCCCGGCGGTGAACTCCTCCCCGCCGTAGGTGTCCAGCCACACCTGATAGGGGTGACCGTCGTGGTTGTCGCGCATCAGCTCGAAACCGATCTCGGCGTAGAGCCAGAAACACGGCAGCACCGTGGCGGCACCGACCGCATAGGGCTCCACGGCACAGGAGGCGACGAGGAAGCTGGTGTAGGCCAGGGTGACGGGGGAGGGGGCGGTGACCGTGATGTCTTTGGTACCCAGCCAGTCACGGTGCAGCTGCGCCTCTCCCTCGAGGACCTCCCGGGCGCTTTCCGCCCAGCCGATCTGGCCCTCCTGGTCCGGTGCACCGGCCGAGAGCAGTGCCAGGGCGCGGGAGTAACGGTTGAGGTACTGGGCGTCCTGATCAAGGTAGAAGGAGAAATCCCCCTGGCGTAGCGTGCCCTCACGCAATTCGCGGATGAAGGCCAGATCCATGATCTCCGCCCAGACCTGCCCCGTGGCCGCCCACAGGGCACGGGTGTGCGGGCCGGCCGGCGCCAGATGTGGCACCGGTGCGGGTGCCGTGGGCAGGGAACCGCTCAGGTGCGGCCACGGGATGGCATCGGCCGCGGCCGTCAGCCGGTGGGTGCGGTGGAAGTGGTCCACCGGTCCGTGCCCGCCCCCGACCTCCAGGTCATCGGCGTGGCGGATCGCCTCGTGCAGCCAGCGGGTCGACCACTCCAGTGCGTCGGCGACCGGCTCCCCGGCGGCCAGGCGGGTGGCCAGCGCCGCGGAGAGCGAGCAGCCGGTGCCATGGGTGTTCTTCGTGTCCACCCGGCGGGTGGGTACGTGGTGGACCGAGCCGTCCGGGTGCACGACGGCGTTGTCGGCCGCCACACCGGTCAGGTGTCCGCCCTTGACGATGACCACGGTTTCCGTCTCCGCCGCAAGACCCGTGGCCTGGATGATCGCCACATCGAGGTCGGTGGCCATCTCTGTATCGCAGAGCACCGCCAGCTCCCGCAGGTTCGGGGTGACCACATCCACCCGGCGCACCAGCTCCCGTACAGCGGCCTCAGCATGAGGTTCCAGCAGCCGGTCCCCGGAACTGGCGACCATCACCGGGTCCAGCACCACCTGGCCCACCTCGCGGGTTGCCAGCGCCTCGGCGACGACGGCGACGGTGGCGGCGTCGCCAAGCATGCCGATCTTCACCGCATCCACCATCACATCGTCGAAGACGGCGGCCAGCTGCTCACGGAGGAAGTCATGGGGCGGGGTGTGCACCGAACGCACCCCGTGGGTGTTCTGGGCGACCAGGGCTGTGACCGCCGCCATGCCGAATCCCCCGGCCGCGGCGATGGACTTCAGGTCCGCCTGGATGCCTGCACCTCCCGTCGGGTCGGTGCCGGCGATGGACAGAACGCGTGGTTGAGTCACGACAATCCCTCCGCTAGTTCTAGCTAGATCAGGTTCCATGGGTGTGTTCTCAGCACGGCCCTGCAAGCCGTGCACCCCAATGTCGTGGACGAGCCTATCAGGACCCCGCGGGGCCTCCGCGTGCCCCGGCGCAGGCATCAATTTCCGCAGGACGAAAAAGGGCCCGGCAGGAAAACTCTCCTGCCGGGCCCCGGAATGGGCGCGGGCGAACCGTCAGCGCAGCTGCTTTTTGCCGGTGAACTTGGTGGTGTCCCGCAGCTCGATCGGGGTGTCTCCCTCGATCTCGGAGGTGAACTCCTGGAGCTTCATCAGGGCGGTGCGCGAGTGCAGCTGCTGGCGGGTGGTGGCCAGGTTGTAGCGCTTCGGCGCGACGCTGTTGAGACCCCAGTTGAGCATGGAGATCATGCGGTTACGGAAGCCGACGAGGAAGAGCACGTGCACGGCCAGCCACAGCATCCAGCCGATGACGCCGGTCACCTCGACCTTGCCCATCTTCACCACGGCGCTGAAGCGGGAGACGATGGCCATGGAACCCTTGTCGAAGTACTCGAAAGGCTCGCGCTGCTCGACGGTGCTGCGGCCGGAGAGCTCATCGGAGATCAGCTCGGATGCGTACTGGCCGCCCTGGATGGCGACCTGGGCCACGCCCGGCAGGTTCTGGTAGTTCATCATGTCGCCGACGACGAAGACGTTCTTGTGCCTGCCCACGGTCAGGTCGTCGTTGACGACGACACGCCCGGCGCGGTCGACCTCGGCACCGGACTGTTCAGCCACGAGCTGACCCAGCGGGGAGGCTGCCACACCGGCGGACCAGATCTTGGTGAAGGTGTCGATGGTCGTCTCGGTGCCGTCGACGGTGCTCTTGTAGGTGACGGAGTTGTCGTCGACGTCGGTGACCATGGCGTTGAGTCGGACGTCCACACCCAGTTTCTCCAGCTGGCGCTGGGCGTTGCGACCCAGGCGCTTGCCGAAGGGCGGCAGCACCTGCGGGGCGCCGTCCAGGAGGATGATCTTCGCGGCGGCCGGGGAGAAGTTGGAGTACTCGCCGGTCAGGGTGCGGTGGGAGAGCTCGGCCAGCTGGCCGGCCAGCTCCACACCGGTGGGACCGGCGCCGACGATGACGAAGGTGAGGAGGCGCTCCCGCTGCGCCGGGTCCTTGGCCAGTTCGGCGCGTTCGAAGGCGCCGATGACGCGGGCCCGGATCTCCAGGGCATCATCGATCGTCTTCATGCCCGGGGCGTACTGGGCGAAGTGGTCGTTGCCGAAATAGGACTGGGAGGCGCCTGCGGCGACGATGAGGGAGTCGTATTCGAAGGTGCGGGTGTAGGTACCCAGGGAGGTGGTGACCACCTGCTTCTCCAGGTTGATGTCGGTGACCTCACCCTTGACCACGTTGGCGTTCTCCTGGCCCTTGAGCACCTGTCGGGTCGAGGGGGCGATCTCGCCGGAGGAGAGGATGCCGGTGGCCACCTGGTAGAGCAGCGGCTGGAACAGGTGATGGTTCGTCCGGTCGATGATGGTGACATCGACGTCGGCGTTCTTCAGGTCCTGGGCGGCGAAGAGGCCGCCGAATCCGGACCCGATGATGACCACATGGTGGCGGCCGCCTTCAGGACGGGAGGGGGTGTTCGTCATTGAAGATCAGTTCCTCATCTACTAGCGGGAAGCAACGGCACCCATCGTATCCCGTTCCCGGGTGCCGGCGGGACCGGGGAGCCGAGAAATCCGTGGCTAACCCCGATTCCGGACATCGGAATGGTGGGGCATTCGTGTTTCGGGGCGCTGCGGGGGTTAGGATCGTCGGTTGTGAGGCATCCCCATCTGGCGGCCATCGACGCCGCGGCGTGGCCCGGTCTGGCTGACGTCCCGACCGGACGGCTCATCAGCATGCGCGCCCGCATGGCGGAGGCCGCCTTCGCCCGGGCCTGCGCGCAGGCCGGGCTGGACCCGGATCCGGCCGGGAAGGCTGACCTCGTCGTCGAATACGACACCCTCTTCCACCGCGTGGCGGTCTCGGGCTGGCTGGGACTCGCGGAGGGATACATGGCCGGGGAATGGCACTCGGAGCGTCTCACGGATATTCTGGAGGCCTTCATCCGCGTCGGATACCGGCCCCGTCCGGGCAGACCCGGCAAGGTCCTGCCCGCCGGGCGCTACGGCGGGGGGGAGCTGCCCACCGAACTGGTCCGTCTGAGCTCCGGTGACGGACTGAGCGCTTTCGCCGGGGTTTTCGCCTCCGGGGTGCCCACGACGGTGCGCACCGCTGTGTCCAGCCACGTCCCGGGCCATTCCCGCGACCGCGGCCGGGCCACCTACTTCGTGGACAAGACGACGTTCTCCGCACCCGTGGATGTGGACCGGGGCGATCTCGGTGATGCGCAGGAACGCACCGTCATGCGGCTTCTCGACGCCGCGCGGGTCACCGGCGGCACCCATCTCCTGGAATACCCGGGTTCCGGCGGCGCGGTGGCGATTGCTGCGGCGCACCGGCGGGCGACCGTCGATACGCTCACCGCAGACCCGGAGCATGCCCGGGCGGTCGGGGAGCAGCTCATGCTCGCGGGTGTCGACGCCTCGGTGCACACCGCCATCATTGAGCGTCCGGTGCCCGGTCCGCGGGACTGGCGGGGCAGCTACGACGCGATCGTGTCGGTGGAGCGCCTCGAGGTCCTCGATGAACATGACCGGGTGCCTTATATCCGGGCCCTGGACCGGTTGCTGACCATCGGCGGTTTCATCGCGATGCAGTCGGCGGTGGCCACCGAGACCATGACCCCCACCGCCAGGGCCGCCCTCGACCCGCTGCGGGCCTATGTCTGGCCGGGGCTGGACTACCCGACGATCACGGACATCCATAAGCTGGTCGACCGCGAATCGGGCCTGCGCATCACCGGGGAGACGCACCTGGGCAGCCACCAGCAGCGTTCCCTGGCGATGCAGCGCTCGCTGTTCGACGGACAGATGCGTGAGGCCGCCGCCGCCGGCTTCGACATCGCGTTCCGACGCCTGTGGGCCTACCAGTTCGCCCTCCGCGAGGCCCTGTACCGCCTGGGCATGCTCGACACCGTCCAGTTCACGCTCACCCACCGCGACCGGAGGGGACGTCGATGACTGTCCGACCTTCCGGCCATGCCGTCCGCATCGGCGACACCGTCCGCGTGGATGTGGTCCGCGTTTTCCCGCACGATCAGGCCACGGTCTTTTCCTTCCTCACCGAATCAGCACGTCTGGGGCGCTGGTACGGCACCTGGGCCGGGGACCCGGCCACCGGTACCGTGCTCCTGAACTTCGTGGAGAACCCCGCTGAACCGGCCGAGGTCCGCATCCTGACCTGCGAGCGACCCGACCGCCTTGCCGTGGGTCTGCCCATGGGCTGGGAGGTTGACCTCAGCCTCGCGCCGACCCCCGGTGGCACGCACCTCGTGCTCACCCAGCTTCTCGACGCCGCCACCCCGCCCGGCGACATCGGCGCCGGCTGGGAGTACTACCTCGACCGCCTGGGCCGGGTGTTGGCCGGGGAGGACGCGGACAGTGTCGACTGGGCCGACTACCATCCGGGCCTGGTGGCGCACTACACGCCCTGACCGCTACTGCGCGGCGATGTTGAACATCCAGATCGTGCCGAAACGGTCGGTGATCTGGCCGAAGGTCGCTCCCCACGGGGCCTGCTCCAGCGGCAGGGTGATGGTGCCGCCCTCTGCGAGCTGCTCCCAGTGCTCCCGGATCTGCTCCGCCTGAGCGGGGCCACCGGTGATCGACAGGGGAGTGTCATCGCCCTTCTGCGGCAGCTGCCCGCCCGGGGCATCCGCAGCGAAGAGGACATTACGGTCGTTGATGAGCAGCTCGGAGTGCATGACCTTGTCTCCCAGGTCACCGAGTTCCTCGTCGGTGTGGACGGAAGAGTAGGACATGATCTGCAGCTCGCCACCGAAGATCCGCTGGTAGGTCTCCATGGCCTCCCGGGCGGTACCCGGGAAACGCCGGTAGGGGGTGATGTCTGCCTGCGTGTGGGTCGTCATGGCCCCGACGGTACGCCTTCCGAAGCGCTCCTGTGGGGTGGGACACAGGACTAGTGTGGGATATAGCACATAAACCCATCCGATTCCCTGAGGACGGTGCAGGCAGCATGTCAAACCCCAACGAAGTGAAATCAACTCTGGAACCCGCCTATGACCACGTGATCGTCGGCGGGGGCGTGGCCGCTGACAAAGCGGCCCGGGCGATCCGGGAGGTGGCCCCGGACACCTCCGTGCTGATCATCTCCGATATCAGCGATGGCCCGCTCTACCGGCCCGGTCTGTCCAAGGACCTGTGGCTCAAACCCAATGCGGAGCTGGACAGCATCGACCTGGCCACCAAGGAGAACACCGGCGCCGAACTCCTGCTGGGCACCCGGGTGACCGCCATCGACCCGGAGGGGCACACCGTGACCACCGCCGATGGGCAGCAGGTCGGCTACGGGAAGCTGCTACTGGCCACCGGCGCCTCCGCCCGGCACATCGGCACCCCGGACGATGAGCGCATCGTCTACTACCGCAACGCCGATGACTACCGCCACCTGCGCTCCATGGTCTCCGAGGGCACCCGCGTCGCCATCGTCGGCGGCGGCTACATCGCCTCCGAGATGGCCGCCGGGCTGGCAGCCGTGGGCGCCGACGTCAGCGTCCACTTCCCGGGCAAACGCATCCTGGAGCAGATGTTCCCCGACTCGATCACCGGGCATCTGTCCAAGCTCTACGAATCAAAAGGGGTCAGCCTCAACGGCGACTTCTTCCTCGACTCGCTGTCCGCCGGGGAAAAGCTCGTGCTGAAGTCCAGGTCCGGCGACGAGGTGGTCGCGGATGTCGTCGTCCTCGGCCTGGGCGCGGCCCCCAACACCCAGCTCGCCGAGGAAGCCGGCCTGACCCTCGAGATGGGCGGCGTGCTCGTCGACGAGACCCTGGCCACCAGTGCCCCCGACATCTACGCCGCCGGCGACATCGCCACCTACGATGACCCCATCCTCGGCCGTCGCCGCGTCGAGCATATGGCCATGGCGGAGCGCTCCGGCGATGCGGCCGGGCGCACCATGGCCGGAGAACGCACCGAATACCGCTACACCCCGCTGTTCTGGTCCGACCTCTTCGATGACGGCTACGAGGCCGTGGGGGAGACCCGCACCAACCACCGCGTCGAGGAGCACTGGAACGACGAGCACACCGCTGCCGTCCTCTACTACCTCGACGACAACGATGTCGTACGCGGCGTCCTGTTGTGGAACACCTGGGATAGCGTGCCCAGGGCCCGCGAAGTCATGGCCGCTTCCAAGGAGGGCAAGCTGGCCGCCTCCGAGTTGGCCGGGCAGATCACCCCGGGAGGCTGACGGCCCAGGACGATGGCTGACGCGCACGCACTGCTGTGGTGGCTGCCGGTCGGCGCGGGCGGCCATGTGGTCGTCCACACCAGCCGCTGGTGGGAACTATGGAACGCGGTCAGGGCACGGCGGGCACCTGAGCCGCTGTTCCACGCCGTGCTCGAGGTATTCACCGGGCAACACCGTCATGTCATCGAGATGGGGCCCGCCTGGGGGCAGCGCGGTCCCGTCCGGCAGGTAGTGGCCACCGGACCCGTCGGTGCCCAGGCGTTGGGCCGCTGGGTGATGTTCCGTTATGAGGTCCGGTGTTGGGCCGAGGGGGACATCCCGGACCGGGAGTTCGCCGTCGGGCCGCCGCGCCGGATCTCCCTCACCGTCCGAGAAGCCGCGGATTTGGTGGCACGCACCGCGGAGGTGCCCACCCACGTCTGGGGACAAGACATCTTCGGGGTCGGGGACATGTGGAACTCCAACTCCCTGATCTCCTGGCTGCTGCAGTCCAGTGGTATTGACGCCCGGGCGCTGGCCCCTCCCGCGCCGGGCCGTGCACCCGGCTGGAGGTCAGGGATTCTCGCCGCCATGGAGACGGAAAGGGGAGTGCGCTACCTCTGAAAATCTCATACTGTGAGATTTTCCAGGCCGAGGTCGTGGTCTCCGCCCGGGGATCGGGGAGACCAGTGTCCACCAGGTGGGAAAACGGCGGAAAGGGAGGGATCGGCAATTCTCCCGTTCTGTCGGGGGTGCAAGTCTCCGGGAACGACCCTCCGTCGCTCTTTTCCTGCACGGTCAGCCACCGAAAAAGGAGCCCACCCGCCAGCTTCGCGCTGACGAGTGGGTGAGATCGGGGGAGAGGCTGTGATCAGCTCTCGGTGCTGATCTCCTGGGCGGGGCGGTGGTTGATGCCCTCGGGGTCCAGGGCCTTGCTGAGCGCGGCACCCTGGGCAGTGCCCGCGGCCTCGCCTACGGCGCGGCCCTGGATCAGTTCGGCGAGGTTGATGCCGGTGGTCTGATGGACGGTCTGGAAGACCGCCTGCATGCCCGCGGCCTGCTCACCGGCGAAGCGGGAGCCGACGGTGCCCTCGGTGCCTTCGCCGCCGGCGATGACGGTCATGGAGCCGACGTTGCGGTAGCCTTCCGCGAAGGTGCTCATCAGGTCGGGGAGGACCTCCAGGGCACGCTGCGCCAGCAGCGCCTCCTGGTTCTCCTTCAGGGCCTCGGCCTCAGCCTTGAGGGCGTCCGCCTTGGCCTGGCCGGCCAGACGGATGGCGTTGGCCTCCGCCTCGGCACGGACCTCAACAGCCTGGGCGTCAGCCTTGGCGATCTCGGCACGGGCCTGCGCCTGGCGGGTCTGCTCGAAAGCCATGGCCTCCGTCTCCTGCTCGCGGCGGTAACGCTCGGCATCGGCCACGCGTTTGACGTCCGCGTCCAGCTGGGCCTGCCGGTTCTCCGCCTGCTGCAGGAGGACCTGCTGGCGGGCCTTCTCGCCGGCGAGCGCCTCGGCCTGTTCGGCTTCCGCGCGGGCCCGACCCACCTCGCTGGTGGCGTTGGCGGTGTTAGTGTCCAGTGCGGTCTGCTCGACGAGGTTGGCCTCCTCGTTGGTGATGCGCTCCTTGGCGATGGCACGCTCGGCGTTGGTCTGGGAGATCTCGGCAGCCTGGCGCTTGGCCTCGATCTCCGGGGCACCGAGGGACTGGATGTAGCCGACGCCGTCGGTGATGCCGCGGATCTGGAAGGAATCGAGGATCAGGCCCTGCTGTTCCAGTTCGGGGGTGATGGAGCTGGCGATCTCCTCGGAGAAGGCCTTGCGCTCGCGCATCAGGCTGACCACCGACTGTTGGGCGATGACACCGCGCAGGGAGCCTTCCAGCTGGTCCTGGGTGAAGTTCTCGATGGCCTTGTCCTGGGAGGCGAAACGCTCGGCCGCCCGGCGGACGTAGTCGGGGTCGGAGCCGATCTTGACCAGGGCAACAGCCTCGACTGCGAGTGTGACGTTGTCCGCACTCTGGGCCTCGGACTTCATGTTGACCTGACGGGAGCGCAGGGAGATGACCTCATGGCGCTGGTTGATGGGGTTGACCAGGGCCTTGCCGTTGACGACGACGGTGGTGGCGTGCGTGGTGCCGTCCTCATCCTTCTGGCTCTTGCCGGAGATGATGAGGGCCTCATCGGCCCGGGCGACCTTGATCCAGGCCCGTGCGGACAGCAGGAAGAAGAGACCGCCGACGCCGAGTATGACGAGGACGGCAACAGCGATCAACGTGAAAATAGCACCCATAAAATAAGGAGTTCCTCTCAAATAGAAGACGTGAGTTCTCAGAATCGGGAACCCTCCCGGACTGAGGCAGACCTGTTCAGCTCACCATATCTGTCGGTTTCGCGCTGGATCTGGACGGTTCTCCTGCCCCTATAGGGCGGGTATTGGGGATAGGAGACCTGATTCTATATATGTCCCGGCACTGAAAATATACTGAGAACTGGGCCGATGCCGAAGATCCGGCTTTCCGCGACGGGGGAGCGTACCCTAAGTGATATGGGTCACCATGATCAGGTTCCTTCATTCATCCATGATTTTTTCGTCCAGTATGCGGACGCGCTTCTGGATCGCAACGCCGACGCCCTCGCCGAACTGTACTCAGTTCCGGCGCTGATCCTTTTTCCGGGCAACCACATCGCCGTGAATTCTCGGGGCCAGACCCGCGAGTTCTTCGCGTCCGCCTGGGGCCAGTACGAGGGCATCGAATCCCTGAGCAACGACATCGAGATCGTCGGCGAGGCGCCGGCGACGCTCTGGGCGGATGTCGCATGGAGCTGGCAGGGCGAGGTCCGAGAGCGGTTCATTTACCAGCTGGCGCAGGATGCTGACCGGGAGTGGAGCATCGCCGTGCTGACGCCGTTGACGGTGTGAGCGGGTCCGGACGGCCGCACGGGGAGCGGCCCATCCAGATAAAATGACATAATGTACATTATCGGACAATTGCCGATATGGGCCTGAGCGGGTCTCCGCCACCTGCCCGTGCCTCACGGCGCACTCCGTCCCATGCGTCCGCCCGCTTGCCGACGTCCCGTGCATCCCTGACGCCCGGCACTCTCGCCGGCACGCGAACGTGTCGCCACGCGCCGCTGACTGTCGGCCGACGCTTTGTGTCGCCGCAGCGTCCGGGCACCCAGGCTCCGCCCAGCCATGATGGGTCCCGATCCAGCGTCCCGTACCTGGGACGCTGCGCTCAGGCCCTCGCCATGGATCCGCGGGCGTCGATAAGCATGAAAAAGGCCCGGAGGCCGCTTCTTCCCTGCGGCCTCCCGGCCGTCCCAATTACGTAACTGTGACGTTAATGGGGCCCATTCTGTCTACTCGTTGCCACGCTGCCGGTACGCGTACCAGAGCTGTCCGGCTGAAACCAGGACAATCACCCCGGCGATAATTCCGACGAGCCAGTGACCCTGGACCATGACAAAAATACCGAAGGCCAGGATGACGATCAGGCGCAGCCAGATCATCGGGATCATCTGGGACGGTGACATCAGTTCTTCTCCAGAGAGACGCGGATGTTCAGCTCGCCGGTGTCGTCGATCTTCGCGGCGACGAAGTCCGGCGACTCGACGCCGTACTCGTTGCGGTCGATGAGGACGTCACCGGAGACGATGAGGCGGTCGGCGTCGCGAAGCACGTCGAATTCATGGCTGAGCGGGCGCACCTCTCCCCTGATCTCCATCTCGCCGCTCAGCGTCACCCTGCCCGGGGTGCCGTTGCCCGGCAGCTGGGAGACGTCGGCAGGTTCCGTGATGCGGAAGGTCGCCGTCGGGAACTGGTTGGTGTGGAGGATCTTGTTGCGGACGTTGATGTCACGCCGCTCGTTGTCCGTGCTCACCTGGGTCATGTCGACGATGATCTCACCGGCCTGCAGGGTGCCCGCCTCGATGGTGGCGTAACCCTCGACGGCCTGCGTCGAACCGGAGGTCTGGCGGCGATCGGAGGGCAGGATCTCGAAGAAGGTGAAACCCACGGAGGTGGAGTTCGCACCGGTGCCGTGGGTGACCTGCCACTCCCCGTCAACCTCGGTCGTGGCGGGCTGTGCGCTCTGCGCGGAGAGCCCCTCCGTACGCACCCCCGGCCCCATGATGATGTTGTACAGCATGGGAACAACCGCCACCAGGGCAAGTGCCACAATCAGTACGACGAAGATCGCGACGATGATCTTGTTGGCGGATTTCTGCTGGGCCATCCCGTAGTTACCTCAACTTCTCAATTGTCCGTGCGAGCGCAACCAGTTCGGTGCACAGGACGCGCATTTCCTCCGGGTCGGCGCCCTCCGCGGATGCGGTGGCAACGTCCTCGGCCGCGCACCGCAACTCGAAGAGAGAGTCCCGTAGTGCTGCAACGCGGTCCGGATGAATGATAACTGCTTCCGCGGGGATACTGGTACCCGCGACGTTATGGCGCTGCTCATAAGCCCGCTGTTTGCACGATCTGCTGCAGTATTTGCGTGGTCGGCCACGGCCGGTGCTGACCAGCTCCTTGCCGCACCACGTACAGGAAGTCACGAGATTGGTCGAGGATATCGTCACGTGACCCACCATAACTGATCTCATGCGATCCGCAGGGAACAAACCGGTGGCCTGGTCCGTTATACTGGTAGGTCTATAAGTGAACCATGGGGAGTTCTCCTCCCCCGGTTCCCCGGGAATGCAATGAAAAGGATGATGCCGCAATGGCAGATCGCGTACTCCGCGGCAGCCGCATGGGTGCTGTCAGCTACGAAACTGACCGCGACCACGACCTTGCCCCGCGCCAGATGGTGAAGTACCGCACGGAGAACGGTGAGATCTATGAGGTCCCGTTCGCCGAGGATGCGGAGATCCCCGAGGAGTGGATGTGCAAGAACGGTCAGCTGGGCACACTCGTCGAGGGCGAGGGTGTCGAGTCCAAGCCGGTCAAGCCCCCGCGTACCCACTGGGACATGCTGCTTGAACGTCGCAGCATCGAGGAGCTGGATGTGCTCCTGGAGGAACGCATCGAGCTCCTGCGCAAGCGCCGCCGCTCCGCCGCCCGTCTGCTCAAGGAGCAGCAGGCACAGGAAGGCAAGTAACCCCCTGTAGGGTCCACCCACCTCAGATGATGATCCCCTCCCCCACCCGGGAGGGGATTTTTCATGCCGTTCCCCTCCCCGGGCCCCAGTCCCCCGTCCTGGGCTGCCTAGCGGTGACGCATGCGCTGCCAGCGGTTGTACTCATAGCCGATCATGCCCTTGGCCACCTTGGCGAACTCCGTGAGCTGTCCCGCGCGGTGGCTGAGCCCCCAGCGGGTGACCTCGAAGAGGGAGTCCTTGACGAAGCTGCCGTCGAGCTTGGATTCGCCGATCTCACGCTCGGTGAAGGTGATGGGCACCTCGCGGACGTCGAAACCGGCCTGGACCGCCCGCCACGCCAGGTCCACCTGGAAGATGTAGCCGGCGTCCGAGAGTTCCTCCAGATCCATCGTCTCGAGCACCTCCCGGCGGTAGGCACGGTAACCGGCGGTCATGTCGGACAGTCCCCCGCCGAGCATCAGCGAGATGTAGGCGTTGCCGCCCTTCGACAGGACCAGGCGGTTCTTGGGCCAGTTGACCACCCTGCCGCCGGGGACATAACGGGAACCGATGACCAGGTCCGCTCCGTCATCGACCTCGGCGAGCAGCAGGTGCAGCTGCTCGGGGGCGTGGGAGCCGTCGGCGTCCATCTCGCACAGCACGGTGTAGCCGGCCTCCAGGCCCCACCTGAAGCCCGCGACGTAGGCACCGCACAGGCCGCCCTTGCCCTCCCGGTGCAGCACGCTGATGTGGTTGTCCTCCGCGGCGAGCTCGTCGGCCTTCCTCCCCGTCCCGTCGGGGCTGTTGTCGTCGACGATGAGGATGTCGACCTCCGGGGTGGCCGCGCGGACCCGTCCGACGATCAGGGGAAGGTTCTCCAGCTCGTTGTAGGTGGGGATGATCACCAGGGTCGCGTCACTGGGATTGGTCACGAAGGTCTCCTTCTGGTTGTTGTCGACTGCTGCCGGTGGATGAGCACCAGGGCGGCGGCCGAGAGAATGCCTCCCAGGATTATAAGTCCCAGCTCAACGGCCTGGCCGTACCGGGCTGCGAACGTGATCGAATCGCGCAGTGGCAGCGTCTCCACGAGGTGACCGGGGTGGAAGATCCCGGTGTTCTGGCTGACGGTGCCGTCGGGGTGGACGATGGCAGACACCCCGGAGGTCGCGGCCACCACCAGGGCCCGGTCGACCTCGATGGCGCGCAGGCGGCTCATGGCCAGCTGCTGGTAGGTCATGTCGGTGAATCCGAAGGTGGCGTTGTTGGTCGGGGTAGTCAAAAGCTGGGCACCGTCGAGGACGGCCTGCCGGTAGGCGGGGTCGAAGGCCACCTCGTAGCAGGTGGCCACGCCCAGGATGACGTCCCCCATGCGGACGGTGAAATCTGCTGGGCCGGGCTTGAAATCGCCCGCCTGGTCGACGTACGGGGAGAACAGACGGAAGAAATCCCGCATCGGCATGTACTCGCCGAAGGGCTGGAGGAAGTGCTTGTGGTGGTGGTCACCGGCACCGTCCTGCGGGTCCATGACCACCATGGTGTTGCGGTCGCCTACCTCGTCGCGGGTGATGGTGCCCACGAGCACGGGCGTATTGACGGCCGCAACGGCCTGCGCGACCATCTGGCCCGCCTGGACGTCGGCGAAGGGATTGACGTCGGAGGAGTTCTCCGGCCAGATGACCAGGTCGAGTTCCTGCCCGGTCTCCCCCACATGTGCGGCCAGCTCCTCCGTGACGCGCACGTGGTTGGCCAGCACGGCCCGGCGTTGGGCGTTGAAGTCCAGGCCCATGCGCGGCACATTGCCCTGTACCGCGGCGACGGTGGCCTCACCGGTGGTGGCGGAGTCCCGGTTGACCACGGTGGCCCCGGTGAGCAGCCCGGCCAGCAGCGGCAGCACCACGGCGGCCAGGGCGGTCAGCCGGATGCGGCGGTCACGGGTGAACAGTCCCACCAGGCCGGCACCCACCATGACGGCAGCGAGGCTGACCAGGGCCGGGCCGCCCCACACGGCGAGGTTGGCCAGGGGGCCGTTGATCTGGCCCCAGGCCAGCCGCACCCAGGAGAAACCGCCGAAGGGGAAGGAACTGCGGGCCCATTCCACCAGCACGTAGACGAAGGGGAAGGCGAGGAAGCCGTAACGCCAACGGGCGACGGCCACCCCGACCAGGCCGGTGAGCAGCGCGCTGAGCGCGCAGACGACAGCGAGTGCGACATAGGGCAGGGAGCCGACGAACTCGCCGACCCAGGGCAGCATGAGCAGGTAGAGCACCAGGGCATGGACCAGACCGAGCAGCGCTCCGGTGCGTGAGGACGGCCCCGGCCGCCCCCGCCACGGCATCAGCGCGGCGTAGAGACCCGCTATGCCGAGGACACCGGCGATCCACCAGCCCAGCGGCTCGTTGGAGGTGAAGGCGAGGAATCCGGAGGCCGCGGCAAGCACAAACCGCAGCAGCAGGATCACCCGTGGCCTGCCGGTCTCCTGCGGCTGCGGGGGTTTCCGGCGGGTCTGCGGGCGGGTACGCGTGCTGACGCTCACCCCTTCTCCCCTGGCTTGTCCGGATTCTCCGGGTTCTCAGGTCCGGTGAAGTCCTCGGGGCGGATGTTGCGGGTCCACTCGACGATCTCTGATTCGTCGATGACCTCACCGGTGGGCTGGTCCGCCTGCGCACCGGACTGCGGGCCCTGCGGGTTGAAGAAGCTGCCGTAGCTGGTGGCCGCACGGTTGGCGTTGGTGGCCTCGAAGCTGCGCACGCCGAGGTTCTCGATGGATTTGACCAGCCTGGCGGCGAGCACCCGGCGCGCCAGGGCGCGGGTGGGTGGGAAGATGAGGAGGAGGCCGATGATGGAGGAGGCGATTCCGGGGGTGGCGGCGAGGATGGCGCCTGCGGTGAGCAGGCCGTAGTCGCCGGCGAGGCGGCCGGGGCTGATGCGTTTGGCGGCGGCGAGGCGGCTGACGCGTTGCATCTCTACGCCTGTGCTGACCATTCCGAGGCCCATGAGGGCGAAGACAGCGAACAGGGCCCAGCCGAGGCCGAGCCAGGAGGCGGTTGCCCAGAAGGTGAGGGCCTCGATGAGGAGTACGGGGAAAACTGTGAGGATCAACGGCACATCTGTCACTCTACCTGCGTAGTTGGGGGTTGAACCACCCGCTGTCGTTAGACTGCTGGCGTGACTGATCGCGGGCCTGTATTCATCGACATCGACATTCCTGACGGGATCATTGCGCCTGGGGGTTGGGAGCCGTTGGCTGCGCTGGCGGATGCCCATGGGGATTCGTTGCTGCATGTGACGGAGGAGGGTCTGCTGCGTCTGTATGGCTCCGGCTCCGAGGACGTGCTTGTCGACGCCCTCGCTGACGCCGGCTACTCCCCTGCTGAAGCGGGGTCGTCCGCCGGGGAGGGGGAGATCGGGTGGCTGGCGCAGGAGGACGGGTTGGTGCACCTGGGTGCGGGGTTGCCGTTGGGGACGATGGGTACGCAGATGGCGCGGATGCTTGATGTGATTGAGGCGCCGGTGGTGTTGTGCCGGGGGCGGGTGCTGCGGATCGAGGGGTTGAGTGAGTCGATTGCTGAGCAGGTGGTGCGTGTGCTGGCGCCGCAGGGGTTGATCTTCGATGTCAATTCCCCGCTGTTGGCGGTTTCTGCCTGCGTCGGTGCCACCCAGTGCCGGCTGTCGTTGTCGAATGTGCGCGGGGATGCCCTACAGGCGGCGGCCTCCGGTGCCCTGACTGCCGACCACACTCACTTCGTCGGCTGTGGGCACCGGTGTGGTGCCCCGGCGCGCCCGCATACGGAGTATCTGGCGACCGGGGATGGCGAGTACGAGGTGTCCGGGTAGGTCTGCTGCCTGAGGCCCTGCGATCAGGGTCAGGCGTCATGGTCCCGTCACCAGCCGTGTTGTTGGCTGTCAGAGCCAGAAGGCGTCGGCACAAATGCCAGGTGAGCTCACCCATGCTAGAAAAAGATGATCATGACCAGGAGTAAAAGAAGGACCGCGAGGAAAATTACTGGACCGATCCCTTGACCTCGCTTGCCTGCCTCTCCCGGAACCGGGGGTGGCTCAGGCATCCCGGCTATGGGGTTGCCACTGATCCCCGTAAATGTCTGTCCCACCATGGGATCACGATCCTCGTGATGCTCAGCCATCTTGAGCCTCCTTATCTTCCACGCTACCTGCGGGAAGGTGTCCCCGGACAGGAAGGTGCTGACAGTGATGGTGAGCGCGTAGTTAGCGTGGATGCCGCAGGAGAGGTCTCGTGGTGTCCCGTCCAGCTCGAGGGTGCCCGCCAGGCTGCGATTGTGTTCGGCAAGGTCAGCAAGTGGGTCTCCCGGGGCGCGCAACATCCGGCACTCGGGTGAGGAGGTTGCCTGGCCACTGACACTTGAGCCATAAACGACACCAGCTCCGTGTGGTCCGGGCTTTCCCCGCTCACGGACGCAACCATGCCCCTACTGTCGGTGAGGCCACAATGGGGCGGGTGTGAGGAGCTTCCTAGTCGCACCGCCACGGTCTTAAGTCGACACTGCGTGTAGCGGTCAGATCCCCGGGAAAAGGAGAGGACAGGCAGATGTTCGTTTTCGTGGATCCACCTCGTCTCACCCTACTGTTTGTCTCCGAGAAGGAGACCGGGAGAGAATGCTGTGTCGGCCTGCTCAGAGGCACCTCGCGGATCAAGAAACTCTTGAAACCACCCGGCAAGCTCGAACACCATTACCTGGAGTGGGAAGAGATCAGAAGTAAAGAACCCGGTCTGGAAGATGCCGCCGAGGGCACCCTGGTGCACCTTGTCCTCCATAGCGCGCTCCCCGATCCCGGGCCCATCTCATTTGTCTCCCCCGGTCAGGATCTTATCCTCGCCACCCTCGATAAGGAGATGGCCTGCCTGGTCCTCGAGGACGAGCGCAGCAAGATCAGTCCCGAGTTCGTGCAGATGTGGTCCGTGCCCGTCGGGTGGGAGGCTCCCGGGCTGGAGGACTTCCTTGACCGTGCCCGCGGCGGTTGATGACACCCCACCGGATGTGGCTGGAAACGACCGTTTACCGGGTACTTACGCAAAGAGGCTGGAACACTACACTCACTGCGGAAGAAGCCCAGAAGTCCACATAACCAGGCACTGTGTCTGACACAAGCTCTCCGCAGAGTCTGCTAGCGGGGCATGTGGCGCCAGATGGGTCGGGGGACGAGTTTCATCACCCAGGCGAGCAGCTGGAGGCGTCGGGGGATCCAGAGGGTGGTGCTGCCCTTGCCTGTATGGATCTCCTTGGCCACGGCGTCGGCGACCTCGTCGGGGGTGACGGACATGGGGGCGGGTGTCATGCCTTGGGTCATGGCGCCGATGACGAAGCCGGGGCGGGCGGTGATCAGGCGCAGGGGTGTGCCGTGGAGTCGGTCGGCGAGTCCCTGGCAGAAGGCGTCGAGGCCGGCTTTGGTGGAGCCGTAGACGTAGTTGGCGCGGCGTGCCCGCCAGCCGGCGATGGAGGAGAAGGCGATGATCTCACCGTGGTTCATGCGGTCGGCCAGGACGGTGAGCATGCTGACCTGGGCGGTGTAGTCGATGGTGGCGATCTCTGCGGCGTGGGCTTCGTCGGTTTCGGCGCGGTGTTGCTCGCCGAGGATGCCGTAGGCGAGGATGGCGGTGGTCACTCCCCCGGTGAGTTCCTGTGCCCGGGTGACGAGCTTGCGGTGGGCCGCCAGGTCGGTGGCCTCGAAGTCGAGGGTGTGCACTTCGGTGGCACCGGCACTGCGCAGCTGGGCGGCGACGTCGGCAAGCGAGTCGGGTCTGCGGGCGGCGAGCACGACCGGGCGCCCCGGGCAGAGGCGTCGGGTGAGTTCGCCGCCGATGTCGGAGGTGGCGCCGAGCAGGAGGATGCCGTTCATGGCCCCTAGGATGCCACGCGGTATCCGGTCATGGACAGTGAGCCCATGGTGCGCTGCTCGTTGAAGACGTCGACCTCGCCGTCGCCGATGGCTGCGGAGACACCGGCGATGTAGGCCAGGGGCAGGAAGTGGTCCGGGGTGGGCACGGAGCGGGTGTAGCCGGCGTGGTCGCGCAGGGCCTCGAGACGGTCGGGGTCGGTGAGCATGAGGTCGCGGGCGGCCTCATCGAAGGAGTCGGCCCAGTCGAAGCCGGTGTCGCCGGCGTGCCACTGGACCATGGAGAGGTTGTGGACGACGTTGCCGGAACCGACGATGAGGACGTTGTGGTCGGTGGCCAGCTTCGCCAGGCGGGTGCCCAGGGAGACATGCTCGCTCAGCGGCTTGGAGGCGTCGAGGGAGAGCTGGACGACGGGGATGGAGGCCTCGGGGAACATGTGCTTGAGCACGGACCAGGTGCCGTGGTCGAGGCCCCAGTCCTGGTCGTTCTGGACGAGGGTGGGCTTGGCGATGTCGCGGACCAGTTCGGCGATCTCCGGATCCCCCGGCGCATTGTACTGGACGTCGAAGAGTTCCTGGGGGAAGCCCCAGAAGTCGTGGATGGTGCGGGGGTTGGTCATGGCGGTCACGCCCGTGCCGCGGGTGTACCAGTGGGCGGAGACCGAGAGGATGGCCCGCGGGGCCTCCTGGGTGAGCTGTTCGCCCAGTCTGGTCCAGGTGCGGGTGTAGTCGTTGTCCTCGATGGCGTTCATGGGGGTGCCGTGGCCGACGAACAGGGCGCGGGTGGTGCTCATGGGTGGTGTCTACCTCAGATCTCTTTGTTGACGTGTCAGTAATTCTATACCGTTATCTGACACAACAGCAATATCCTCCAGCCGCATTCCCCATTTTCCGGGCAGATAGATCCCCGGCTCGATGGAGAAGCACATCCCCGGCTCCAGCACGAGACCGTTGCCGGCCATGATGTAGGGCTCCTCGTGCGTGGACAGGCCGATGCCGTGGCCGGTGCGGTGGATGAAGTACTCCCCGTACCCGGCGCGGGTGATCACCTCCCGGGCGGCGGCGTCCACGGAGGCGGCCGTGACCCCCGGGCGGGCCTGTGCGACTGCCGCGGCGTGTGCCTGCGCCAGCACCTCGTAGGCGGCGACGGCCTCCGGATCAGCGTGGTCGATACCGCCGACGACGTAGGTGCGGGTGGAATCGGAGTGGTAACCGGGCCCGCGGGTACCTCCGACATCGACGACGACAACGTCACCGGTCTCCAGGACCCGGCCGGAATGGCTGTGGTGGGGGTTGGCGCCGTTGGGGCCGGAGCCGACGATGACGAAATCGACCGCGTCGTGTTCCTTGAGGATCAGCGCGTGCAGGTCGGCAGCCACCTGTGCCTCCGTGCGCCCGGCGCGCAGCAGCTTCGGTACGCGCTCATGGACGCGGTCGATGGCCAGTGCCGCCTTATGGAGTTCTTCGACCTCGGCGAGATCCTTGCGCATGAACAGTTCTTTGAGCGTGGTCGCCGCCGCCACGGTCTCACGCCCGTCGAGGTGGCGCTGGATCGCGAGGACATGCAGGGTGGTGAGCGAAGAGCCGAGGGCTACCGGCCCGGTGGGCGGGAGGAGACCGACGGCCATGCCGTGGGTGTCCTGCCCGTCGTTCCAGCCGCGGACCTCGACGTCGAGTTCGGGCACCGCTGAGTGGGCGATGTCGCCGACATCGGTGCCCGGCACGAGCAGGACGGGTGTGCCCTCGGCGGGGACGACGAGGGCGGTGAGGCGTTCGTGGGAGCTGAGCCAGGAGCCGGTGAGATAGGCCAGCTCCGGGCCCGTGCCGATGATCAGCCCCGCCAGCCCCTGTACCCGGCACAGGCGGGCGGCCTCGTTCAGCCGGCGGGCGTAGACATGCGTGTCGAAGAGTTCAGCCATGCCGTCCATCGTAGGCACCACTACCCTTAGGTGGCGTGTCCTCTGCCATCACTGTCCGCCTGTCCGCCGGTCGTTCCTACTGCTCCGGGGTGCTCATCAGCCCGGACCTGCAGGCCGCCGCTGCCACCCGCACCGATCTCGTGCTCAGCTGCGCGCATTTTCTGCGCGGTCGCACCGGACCGATCAAGGTCGGCCGGGCACACGTGCTCGGTGCGGTGCGCATCCCGCGTACCGATCTCGCGGTGCTGCGTCTGGACACCCCCGCGCCTCCTGCTGATTTGCTGCGTTTATCGACGTCCCGTGCTCCCTGGCTCGCCCCCACCCGCACCGAGGGCTTCGGCGGTGGTTCCCGGCGCGTGCAGCAGCGCCACGGCCGGGTCATCGCCCATCTGCCTTTCGCGCTGGGGCGCAACCTGCGTACCCTGGTCACCTCCGCGACGATTCTGCACAACCGGTCGAAGGCCATCAAGGGGGATTCCGGCGGGCCGGTGATCGTGGACGAGGAGATCGTGGCCGTCCAGGCGCTGATCTCTGATCCCTTCGGCTACAACCTCGGTATCGCCACCGTGGCCCAGGTCGCCGCCCACCGGGAGAAGATCGCCGCGGCGGTGGCTGCCCTGCAGCGCGCCTACTGATCCCCCGGTGCCGGCTCACGCAGGGCCTGACGCCTGTTCCACGCCGCCCGCTGCGCCTTTCCGTGCTCGATCATGATCCGGAACAGCTCGTTCTCTGGGGCGGTCTCCCCCGCATGCACCAGCGCGGCCGCCATGGCCTGGTACTGCCGGCGGTAGGAGGCGCCGAGGACCTGGTCGGCGTAGCTGAGCACCTGCTCCCCGCGCACCCCCAGTGTGGCCAGATCCAGCAGGATGGACTCCGCCGTGCGGTGCGGCAACGCGGCTGCACTGCCCTGGGCGGCGAGTGCCGAGCGCAGGCTCGCCGGATCCGTGGACTGGCCCACCGCCCGGCGCTTGGCGATCAACTCGAACAACCGGCCATGATGGGGATCATAGAAGTCCGCGCCCGCCAGCACCGCGCACACCCGGTCACTGCCCCGGTGCCCCTGTCCTGCCCACATGAGGCCACACAGCAGGAGTGCCTCGGGGTCCAGCAGCAGGGCGGCGCTGACATGCTCGCCGTCGGTGACCACCACTGACCCCTTAGGAGCCGATGGCCACGACACCCCGGCGGATCGCATTGATCGCGCGCCGGGCATTGGCCTGCACATCGTCGGTGTAGGCGGTCTTGCCCACCTGGTCGAGCAGGTCGATGACCTGGCGGCACCAGCGCACGAAATCACCCGGGCTCATCTCCGCCCCGGAATCCGCCGCGGCGGCCAGGCAGTAACCCAGCGGGGCACCGGCGGCCCACTGGTGGATCGCCAGGGCGAAACCGGCCTCCGGTTCCCGGGTGACGGGCAGGTGATGGCGTTTCTCATCGGCGGCCAGCTCCGACCAGATCCGCATGGTGGCATCCATCGCCTCCCCCATCCGGTCGGTGGCCGGCTGCGGTTCCCCGCCGGTGAATTTCCGGTTCTCGAAGGTGCACAGCGAGACCACCCCGGCCAGCTCCGCCGGGTCCAGCTCATTCCAGATCCCACGGCGCAGGCACTGGGCCACCAGCAGATCGGATTCGTTGTGGATCTGGGAGAGCAGCTCACCCTCCGGGGTGATCACCGGTGTGCGCTCCGGGCCGGTGCCCTCGAAGGCGACGTAGCTCATCTCCGAGAGCAGCCCGATGATGCGCTCGAAATGCCTGCCGAGGGTGTCGGTGGCTTTTTCCACGCGTGCCGACAACCGGTCGAGCTCGCGCTCCCGGCGCGCCAGCTTCTCGCCCACCCGGGCCAGCTGCTCCCGGTCGGTCGAGGGCCAGTGGTGCACCGGGTGGCGGCGCAGGGCATCGCGCAGTTCGGTGACCTTCTTCGATTCGCGTACCCGGGCGTGCTGGCGCATCTTCTTCGGCCGGCCGTAGCTGTGGCGGCGGAACTGCTCGGTGACGTACCGGGTGTTGCGGCGCGGTTCCTTGGTCACGTTGCGCGGCAGGCGCATGTGCCCCAGGGTCATGGGTGGGTTGGCGAAGGACTCGGCGTCGATACGCCCCGACCAGCCCTGTTCCGTGGTCACCCAGGGACGCGGGTCGGCGGTCTGGTTGGCGGGGGTGACCACCACCGCCAGGACGGGGTGTTTGCGGCCCGGGATGGCGATGACATCGCCGACCTGCATCCTGCCCAGCAGGGTGACGGTCTCCTGGTGGCGTTGCTCCATGGAGTAGATGCGCGCGGCCTTCTCCTCGTCGGTGATCTCCCGGCGCAGGCGCATGTAGTCCATGAGCAGTTCGGCCGGGTCCTCGCCGTCGCGGGCGGGCGGGGCGAAGGTGGTGATGGCGTCGGTGAGCTGGGTGCGCAGGTCGTTGACGCGGTGTTCGGCGCGTTCGATCTCCCGGACGTCGTCGACGACGGATTCATCGGCCTGGTACTGGGCGAAGGATTTCTCCAGCAGGCGCAGTGAGGGTTCAAAGCCGATCATGTTCAGCAGGTTGACGGCCATGTTGTAGCCCGGCGCGAAGGTGGAGATCAGCGGGTAGGTGCGTGTGGAGGCCAGCCCCGCCACCGCCCGTGGGTCCATGGCCGGTGTCCACTGCACCACCGCATGGCCGATGACGTCGATGCCGCGGCGACCTGCGCGTCCGGTCAGCTGGGTGTACTGGCCCGGGGTGAGGTCGACGTGGCCCTCACCGTCGAATTTGACGAGCTTCTCCAGCACCACCGAGCGTGCCGGCATGTTGATGCCCAGGGCGAGGGTCTCCGTGGCGAAGACCGCGCGCAGCAGGCCCTGGACGAACAAATCCTCGACGATGTGGCGGAAGGCGGGCAGCATGCCGGCGTGGTGGGCGGCGAAACCGCGCTTGAGGGCCGCCTTCCACTGGGAGAACTGCAGGATCTCCAGGTCCTCCTCGGGGATGCCCTCCACCCCGGCGTCGATGATCTCCTCGATCCGGGTGGCCTCCTCCTGGGTGGTGAGGATGAGGTTGGAGCGCAGGCACTGGAACAATGCCCCGTCGCAGCCGGCCCGCGAGAAGATGAACGTGATCGCGGGCAGCATCTTCATGCCCTGCAGCACCCGGATGACATCGGGACGCCCCACCGGCTTCTGCCGGTCCTCGGGGCGTTTGACCCCGGAGCGCCGGCCCTCGGCGCGTGCCCGGAAACCGCGGCCGGATTCCCAGTCGGAACGCCCCTCCTCCGCCTCGGCGGATTCCAGGCGCTCGATACGCCGTTCCAGTTCGCGGTTGACCTGGCCGCCGGTGTCCGGTTCGAACAGGGGGTAGATCTTCCGGCCGACCATCATCCACTGCTCCAGCGGGACCGGACGCAGGTCGGTGACGATGACCTTCGTGTCGCCGCGGACGGTGGACAGCCAGTCGCCGAACTCCTCCGAGTTGGACACCGTGGCCGACAGGCCGATGATGTTGACCCGCTCGTCGAGGTTGAGGATGACCTCCTCCCACACCGCGCCGCGATCCCGGTCGGCCAGGTAGTGGATCTCGTCCATGACCACGTGGCTGAGCCGGTCGAGTGTGTCGGAGCCGGCGTAGATCATGTTGCGCAGCACCTCGGTGGTCATGACGACGACCTCGGCGTTGCCGTTGATGGACACATCGCCGGTGAGCAGGCCCACTGCCTGCTCCCCGTGGACCTCGACGAGGTCGTGGTACTTCTGGTTGCTCAGCGCCTTGATCGGCGTGGTGTAGAAGCACTTCGTGCCCTGGGACAGTGCCAGGGAGACGGCGAACTCGCCGACGATGGTCTTTCCGGCTCCCGTGGGGGCGCAGACGAGCACCCCGTGTCCCTTCTCGACCGCCTGGCAGCCCCGGAGCTGGAAATCATCCAGCGGGAAGCTCAGGCGGGAGGTGAACTCCGCGAGGTGGCTGGCCTGGCTGTCAGTGGCGTTCATGGCTCCCAGGTTACTGAAAACCAGGGCTCATGAGCGGGAGAGCCCCGGGGGTTTGTCCCCGGGGTCCAGCGGGGATGACGGGGTGCGCAATATCTCACCTTGACGCGTCAAGTCCGAGTGCCCGAACAGGGACGATGCGCACCGCTCCCCTGCTCCCCTGTCAGATGTTGCGCACCGCGTCGGGCTGGGCCGGGCTAGAGCTGCTCACCGCGGACCTCGATGGTCGATCCCGGTGGCAACGCCTCCAGCATCCGGATCCGCGCCAGCACGGGGTTCTGTTCCAGCACCTTCGCGCTGGCCAACCGGGCCCGGGTTGTCTTCACCTCGGTACGGGCGCGCTCCAGGTCAGTCTCAGCCTGCACCTTGGCCACCAGCGCCTCCTGCAGCGCGGCAGCGTACTCCTTGGGCAGACTGACATCTTTGAGCAGGACCGTGGTCACCTCCACCCCGACCGTCCCAGCAGCCTGCTGCGCGGCTGTGAGCACCGGGGTGAGGTCGATGCGGGTGCCGACGAAAGCCTCCAGCGGGAGCCCGGCGACGAGTTCACGCAGTGCGATCTGGGCGGCGAGATAGATCTCCTCGTCCGGCCCCTGGGAATTGGTGATGAAGGCGACCGGGTCGGTGGTGCGCGCTGACAGCGCGAGTGTGATCGTCACGGTCAGGGCATCAGCGGTGGGGATCGACTGCGGATGCACCTGGATCAGACGCCGGCGTAGGTCGACGGGCAGGAAGCGGTCGCCCGGCCGGGAAAATTCGCGGGTGTTCAGGCGGGTGGTCTCACCGTCGCGCTGGCGCAGCACCGCGTGCCCGGCCCGCGGAACGGGAGAGCGCAGCGGTGCTGACTGCCACCCTGACTGCCAGCCGGGGCCATCCGACAACGGTGAGTACATGGTCCAGCCACGGTCGAGGGAACGAGAACGGAAAAGACCCATGCAATCACCCGGAGAAGTTTAAGGGGGTTGCCGCCGGCCGGGGCCGATGGCGACGGGGCGCCGGGGCGTCCCCTGTGCCGGAAGCGCACAGGATCGGGCCGGACCACTGGCCACCACCGGAGAAGTTCCGGACGGCGGCAACCCGTTTCATAAGGAGTCAGGGACTCGAACCCTGTGGGCCCCAGGGGGCCGTGCCGTAGCGGTCCGCACCAGTTCAATCGGGAACACCCCGCAAAGACCGGAGGCGCCCAGCAACCACGGTGCGGTGCTGGGCGCCAGACTAGCGCACAGGAGTGCTTACGTGCCGGACTAGAGCACGTCGTCGAAATTATCGAAGCGCCGATCCGCGGCCGGCTGCGCGGCATCCACCGGACGCGCCGGGCCGACCGGGGCCGGTGGATCCACCCCACCGGGGCCGGTGCTCAGCGGCGAGGCATGCTCATCGTCCAGGTCCATCCACTCCGGGCGCTGACGGTCGCGGCGCTTGTCGTTCCAGCGGGCGAACTGCAGCGCCATCTCCACCAGCAGGGTCAGGGCCACCGCGAGCACCACCATGGAGAAAGGGTCCTGGCCCGGGGTGATGAACGCTGCGAAGATGAACAGGATGAGGATGATCATCCGTCGCTTCTCCTTGATCGCCTCATACTCGAGCACACCGATGATGTTGAGCATGACGATGATCAGCGGCACCTCAAAGCTGACACCGAAGATCAACAGGAACGCCAACAGGAAATTAAAGTAGCGTTCACCGGTCAGCGCCGCTGCCTGTGTCTGGTCACCCATGGTGAGCAGGAACTCCAGGCCGAAGTGGACGATGAAGTAGGCCAGCACGGCACCGGCGATGAACAGCAGCACCGCCAAGGTGACGAAGGTGAAGGTCGCGCGGCGTTCCTTCTTGTGCAGACCCGGAACAATGAAGGCCCAGAGCTGGTAGAGCCACACCGGGGATGCCATCACCATGCCGGCCAGCGCGCCGACCTTCAGGCGCAACATGAACATTTCCAGCGGTGCTGTGGCCAGCAGGCGGCACTCGCCGTCCAGGGTGAAAGAGGCGCGGCTCTCGGGGGGCAGCGCACAGTAGGGCCCGCGCAGGATCTCGCCCAAGGGCATGAGCCCGAAAGGAGCGTACTGGTACCACACGAAACCGACCACTGTGCCCGTCAGCAGGGCAAGCAGGGAGATGATCACGCGGCGGCGCAGCTCCTGGAGGTGCTCGACCAGTGACATCTCACCGGCCAGCGACTTCTTTCTCCTCCTCAGGCGGGGGCGCTTCTGCGTGACGTCACCGGACTGGGACATCGTCGACGTGACCCCCGGCTACTGGTTCGGCTGGTTAGGGTACTGCTGCTGACCAGGCTGACCGGTCGGACCCGGC
This sequence comes from Corynebacterium lemuris, assembly GCF_024919295.1. Taxonomy (GTDB): domain Bacteria; phylum Actinomycetota; class Actinomycetes; order Mycobacteriales; family Mycobacteriaceae; genus Corynebacterium; species Corynebacterium lemuris. Next base: position 84,698 of record NZ_JANWTC010000004.1, read on the forward strand.
TGCTGCTGGGGCGGGTTCTGCTGCTGATCCCAGTAGCCCTGCTGCGGCGGGGCGATCTGACCCGGCTCCGGCTGCGGGGCAGCCTGGGGCTGGTCGTCGTTGCTCATCTCCTTGACCTCGGACTTGAAGATGCGCATCGAGCGGCCGAGGGAACGGGCCGCATCCGGGAGCTTCTTCGCGCCGAACAGCAGGATCAGGACGACGACGATGATGATGAGCTCGGTGGGACCGATGTTGGGCATGGGGGCCTTTCGGTGGAACTGGAAGGATCAGGGTTACGTTAACACTTCTGCCCTGCACTTCAAGGAATCAATGGTAGGCGGCCAGGGCTGATGCCGCGTAGTCACGTACCTCAGCCGCCAGCTCCGGTGGGCCGGTGACCTTCAGCCGATCGGACTGGCCGAGGGCGAAACGGATCAGCCACTCCTGCGAACCGACCGGCATCCGTGCGCTCACCCAGCCGTCCTCGGCCACTTCCCCGAGGGTGACCGGGAAATAATCGGCCAGCCAGGTGTGCTCGGGGTGGATGAGCAGCTCGGCCTGCTCGGTGATCAGCCGGTAGCCGAAAGGGTCGTCGCTGTCGAAGGGCAGGGAGTCCAGGTGGGGCGCAGAGTCCTCGTCAAGGATGTGCACCTGATTCATCCGGTCGGCCCGGAAGTTCTTGTGCCGGCCCGAGGCCTCCTCCCAGGCGGTGAGATAGGTTTCCCCGCCGGTGACGAAGATCCGCGCCGGGTCGACCACCCGGATACTGGTGCGGTCCGAGGAGCGTGAGCGGTAGGTGAAGCTCACTTTCCGACCAGCCTCCATCGCCTCCCGGAGGATCTCCTGGGCAGTGTGCTCGGCCGGGTCATCGGCGGCGAAGGAGTCGTAGATGGCCACGGTCTCCTCCCCCAGGATCCCGCGCAGTTTCGCGGCGGCCGAGATCACAGCCTCCCGGTCGGTGAGCCCCGGCATCGCCTCCAGCGACTCCAGCGTCAGCAGCAGCACACCGGCCTCCGTCGGCGTCAGTCGCAGGGGGCGGTCCATGCCCTGGGAGTTGGTGATCTGCACCTGTTTGTAGGAGGCGGTCAGGTCCACCAACTCCTCCGGCCACATGCCCACCCCGCAGCACGCCAACCGGGTCAGCTCCTCGATGAGCCGGGCAGGGTCCCGACCGAGGTCCCGGGCTGCCTCCAGCACGGTGCGCCCCGGGTGGGCCTGGAAATACGGGATGAGGTTCAGCGCGCGGACCAGGGTGTCCAGTTTCGCGGGGGAATCCACGGGTCGGGACATCTCAGCGGGTCACCTCCTCAAGCAGGGTGATGATCTCGGCGCGCACATCCGCGGGTTCGTGCACGATGACGCCTGGGGCGAAACCGGCCGCGGTGCGCGCCAGCCAGTCGCGGTCGACGTCGATGAGCTCGACGCGGCCGTCGTCCCGGCGGGTGCCCGCCGCGGCGAGTTCGAGCGCGGTGTTCTCGGGGATGGTGAGGACGGCGTCGACACGCACGCGCCCGGCGCGCAGGGAGTCCTCGACGAGTGTCTGCAGGTCCCCTGGCGGTTCGGTGTGGGTGGCCGGGGTGCGTGAGGCCTTCACCCCGCGGATGCGGCGGAGGCGGAAGACGCGTGGCTGGTCGCGGTCGATGTCGTGGCCGACGAGGTAGAGCCTGTCATGCAGTGTCACCAGGCCCCACGGGTCCATGACCCGGCGCACCGGCGCGGCGGTGGGGGTGGCCACGTAGTCAAACGACATGCGCAGTCCCTGGCGGATGATGGTGAGCAGGTCCTTGAGCAGTGCCGGGGGCAGGCGGTGCAGGTCGCTGACGGTGGTGAACACCGGTGCCTGGGAGAGGTCCCGGCGTACCCCTGCGGCGGCGAGTTTGGTCCAGCCCGAGCGGGCGAAGGCGCCGAGTTCGCTGCTGCGCCCCATCTCGCCGGCCAGGCCGAGCACGGCTGCCTCCGCGGCGGTGAAGTTCACCTCGGGGAGGTTGTACTGGTCAGAGAGCAGGCGGTAGGTGGTCACCCCGTCCGTACCGATGGCCGATTCCAGCGGCACTCCGGCGCGGGCCAGGGTGTCGATGTCGCGGCGCAGCTTGGTGAGGAAGGCCTCCCGGCCCAGGTCCTGGTAGCCGTCGACGTGGTCGCGGATCCAGGCCGGGGTGAGCATGCGGCCGCCGTTGCGGTCGGCGTCGAGAAGCGCGAAGGCCAGGTTGGTCAGCCGCGTGACCGCCTCCGTCTGTTTGACCATCTAGACCCTCCCGTAGACACCTGCGTTGTCCTCAAGATAGGCCAGGAGGTCGTCGATGCGCTCGTCAACCGCCGCGAAGGGGTCGGCCAGTTCCACCACACGCGGTTCCGGCTCGTTGACCTTCAGGTTGACCCAGTCGACGGTCACCGGGGCGCCGAGGTCTTCGGCGCGGGTGATGAACTGGCCGCGCAGGCGGGCACGGGTGGTCTGCGGGGGCGTGTGCACGGCCGCGTCAATCGCCGCGTCATCGGTCCACCGCTGCACCAGTCCCCTGCCCTCCAGCATGGGGAACAGGCCACGACCGGGGCGGATGTCGTGGTAGGCGAGGTCGACCTGGGCGAGCTTGGGATGCGTCCAGTCCTCGCCGAGGCGTTCCCGGTAGCGGTTGAGCAGGTTGAGTTTGATCACCCAGTCGATCTCGCGGTCGACGTGTGAGAAGTCCTGGGTGCGGATCGCCTCGAGCTGGCGGGTCCACAGGTCCACCACCTGCCGCAGTTCCGCGGTGGGGGTGCCCTCGTCGGGGCGATTGTCCAGCCAGGCGGTGGCGGCGGCCAGGGTGGCCTCCTGGACCTCGAGCGCGGTGACGGTGCCTCCGGCCTTGAGTCCCAGCTGCGTGGCGCCGGTCAGGTCGCGGGCGATGTCGCGGATGTGCCCGATGGGGTTGTCCATCTCGAAGTCCGGCAACCCCACGCCGGCCTCGATCATCTCGAGCACCAGCAGGGTGGAGCCGATCTTCAGGGCGAAGGTCGTCTCGGACATGTTGGAGTCGCCGACGATGACGTGCATGCGGCGGAAACGTTCGGCGTCGCCGTGGGGTTCATCGCGGGTGTTGATGATGGGCCGGGCCCGGGTGGTGGCCGAGGAGATGCCCTCCCAGACCTGGTCGGCGCGCTGGGAGAGGAGAAAACCGGCCGGGAAACCGCCGCCGGCACGGCCCACCATGCCCGCCCCGCAGATGAGCTGGCGGGTGATCATGAAGGGCAGGAGCTGCTTGCCCAGGCTGCGCAGCGGCAGGCGGCGGCCGACGAGGTAGTTCTCGTGGCAGCCGTAGGAGTTGCCCACCGAGTCGACGTTGTTCTTGAACAGGTAGACCCGCCCGTCGATCCCGTCCGCGGCCAGTGCGGCCTCCGCCTGCACCGCCAGGTCATTGACCACCCGGTCCCCGGCCTGCTCGTGGTTGAGCAGCTGGGTGAGGCTGTCGCACTCGGCGGTGGCGATCTCCGGGTGGGAGCCGACATCCAGGTAGAGGCGGGAGCCGTTGGGGGTGAAGATGTTCGAGCTGGCGTGCCGGGAGATGATCGGCCGGAACAGGTAGCGGGCGATCTCATCGGGGCTCAGGGTGCGGCCGCCGTCGCCGGTGACCGCGGTGATGCCGTACTCGGTCTCCACGCCGACGATGCGGCGGGCGAACACGGGTGACTCAGTGGGGGTGGTCATGGGGGCCTACTGACCGCCCTTCTGAACATAGGAACGGACGAACTCCTCGGCGTTGGTCTCGAGCAGACCGTCGATCTCATCGAGCAGGTCGTCGGTGCCGGTGGTGTTGAGCTGGGCCTGGCCGGCGGTGAAGGCGTCATCGCCTGCGCCGTCCTTGTCGCCGCCTGAGCTCACCTGGGTCTGGGGTCCGGTCATGATGGTCTCCTTCTTAGTGTTCGTGGGGTTTATTGATGTGGGACTTGTTGTGGTGGGTGATGTAGTGGTCGGGCTCGTAGCCGATCGCAGTCAACCCGGCGAGCAGCTCATCGGTGTTGTCGGCTGAGTTGATGATCTCGCCGACGTGCTCCCGGGTGAGTTTGTCCACCTCACCGGTCTGCAGGCGGGCGGTGCCCTCGCTGTACTTGAGGATCATCGTCTGCCAGCTGGCCGCGATGACGTCCTCGCCGAAGCGGGCGGAGACCGCACCGCGGAACCAGGCGCGGGAATCCGCCGGCGGGGTGGTCGCCGCCTGTTCGATCTCTTCCGGGCTGGCCAGGGTGACCATCCGGCCCTTGCGCACCAGCGCGTGGTACAGCGATTTTGCGGGGTCGATGTCGGAGTACTGCAGGTCGATGAGCTTGAGCTTGGGATCCGCGATGTCCACCCCGCGGTCGACGTAGGCCTTGATCAGGGCGGCCTTGGCAGTCCAGTCCAGCAGGTGGGAGGTTTTCATCGGGTCCTCGGCCAGCAGGTCCATGACCTCCTCCCACAGGGCGATGACCCGCTCGTCGACCTCGTCGACCGGGCGCACCCGGGAGTGGTAGCTCCGCAGGATCTCCAGGGCTGTGAGCTCGCGGCCGTCGACAAGCTTGAGGCGGTGGCGCAGGCTCAGGTCGTGGGAGACGTTCTTGATCTCGGCGACCGGGTCCACCAGGCGCAGATCGGAGAAGTCCACCCCGTCCTCGATGGCGTCGATGACCAGCTTGGTCATGCCGAGTTTGAGGAAGGTCGAGGTCTGCGACATGTTCGCGTCACCGACGATGGTGTGCAGGCGACGGAAGTGCACGGCGTTGGCGTGCGGCTCATCCCGGGTGTTGACGATGCCGCGGTTGAGGGTGGTCTCCAGGGAGATCTCCTGGTGGAAGTAGTCCGCCCGCTGGGAGATCTGGAAACCATCGCGCTCCCCCGCCTCACCGATGCCGATGCGGCCCGCACCGATGATGATGTTGCGGGTGACGAAGAAGGGGATGATCGCCTGGGTCAGTTGCTCAAAATCTGTGTTGCGCGAGTACTGGTAGTTCTCGTGCGCCCCGTAGGACGCCCCTTTGCCGTCGACGTTGTTCTTGTAGAATTTCAGCGGCGGGCACGGCTCGTGGTGTTTGAGGATGGACACCCCCTCCGCGTAGAGCTCGGCGACATCCGCTGCGGCCTTGAGCAGGATGAGATCCCCTGCGGCGTCGTAGACCATCGCGTCATAGGCGTTGGAGACCTCCGGGGAGGAGTACTCCGGATGGGCGTGGTCGACGTAGAACCGTGCCCCGTTCGCAGTGACCACATTGGCGATGCCCACCGCGTCCGGCTCCACCACGGGCACGGTGTGGTAGCGGCGCAGGTCGAAACCGCGGGTGTCCTTCAGCGGCGACTCCTCCTCATAGTCCCAGCGGGAGCGTGCCCCGGTGTTCATCGCCGCGTAGGCAACCACCGCGTGGGTGGAGGTGACGATGGGGCTGAGCTCCGGGTGCCCCGGGGTGGAGATGCCGTACTCGGTTTCGGTACCCATGAATCTGGACATGTTGATCAACCCTAACCAATCACTCGTGCCTGGATGACGCGCTTGCCGTGGCGCCCCGCGATCCGCGACCACTCGTCCGGGTTCGCGGTGTTCGGCAGGTCCTCGCTCTCGCTCTGCTCGGCGGCAACCGCCTGGTGGATGTGCTCGACCGTCACACCCGCCTCGCTGACCTTCGCCAGATGGTCCTTGATGGCCAGCTTCTTCGCCCGGTCGACGATGTTGGCGATCATCGCACCTGAGACGAAGTCCGAGTAGTCGAGGACCTCGATCTCCCCGTCGACGAGCGTGAGCTCGACATAGGGCCGCGGCTCAAAGAGCTTCTCGACACCCGCCTCGATCAGCTCGCCCACCGGCACGGCGTGCGGCACCTCGTTGCTGAGGTAGCGGGTGAAGATGTCGCGGGCACCGTCCCGGGTGGGACGCTGCACCCTGATCTTGACGTCGAGACGCCCCGGGCGCAGCAGCGCCGGATCGATGAGCTCCTCCCGGTTGGTCGCACCGATGATGATGACGTTGGCGAGGTTCTCCACACCGTCGAGCTCGGTGAGCAGCTGCGGGACGATGGTGGTCTCCATGTCGGAGGACACCCCCGACCCGCGGGTGCGGAAGATCGACTCCATCTCGTCGAAGAAGATGATGACCGGTCGGCCGTCCTCCGCCAGCTCCCGGGCACGCTCGAAGATCAACCGGATGCGTCGCTCGGTCTCACCGACGAATTTGTTGAGCAGCTCCGGGCCCTTGACGTTGAGGAAGTAACTGGCCGAACCGTCACCCACGCGTGCAGACAACGAATTGGCCACCGCCTTGGCGATCAGCGTCTTGCCGCAGCCGGGCGGGCCGTAGAGCAGCACGCCCTTGGGCGGGCTGAGCTGGTAGTCGCGGTAGAGCTGCGGGTGGGAGAAGGGCAGTTCCACCGCATCCTGGATCTGGTCGATCTGCTCGTCCAGGCCACCGATGTCGGCGTAGGTGACGTCCGGGACCTCCTCCAGCGAGAGCTGCGCGACCTCCGTCTTGGGGATGCGCTCAAGCGCGACACCTGCCTTCGTGTCCACCAGCAGGGTGTCCCCGGCGCGCGCGGTGCCGCGCAGCGGCTCGGCCAGGCGCACCAGCTGCTCCTCGCCGGTGGAGTTGGCCACCAGGGCGCGGTTGCCGCTGATGCGTTCGGTGAGCATCCCCAACTCGCCGGTCTGGGGGAAACCGCAGGTCTCCACGACGATGGAGCCGTCGCCCAGGCGCACGAGTGTGCCCGGGAGCAGTTCAGCGCGATCGATGTGCGGCGAGACCTTCAGGCGCATGCGGCGGCCGGAGGTGTACACCTCCGCGTCGTGGCTCCCCTCGCGCTCCCCGAGGTAGACGCCGTAGGTGGAGGCGGGCTCCGCGAGGGCGTCGACCTGGGCGGAGAGGTCCTTGAGCCGGTCCCGGGACGCTTTGAGCAGCTGGGACAGCTTGGCGTTGCGGCTGCTCAACGTCTGGACCTCACGCTGCAGGCGAGCAGGGTCGGTGATCTGAGAGCTTTCCATGCCTCAACTGTAACCCCCGCCACCTGAGAGCCTGCCCATCCCCGGGCCATTCCCAGGGAGACCCCTGGCGGGACGCTATTTGCGGGCGCGGCGCTGCGGGCGCGGCGGGGTGACCCCGTCGGCGAGCCGGCGGGCCCAGACGAGGAAGGCGGTGTGCGCGTTCATCCGGTGCTCCGGGCGGGTGGCCAGACCCTCCACCTTCCACTCGCGCACGAGCGATTCCCAGGCCTTCGGCTCCGTGAAGCACTGCTGGGCGCGGATACCCTCCATCACCTTCATCAGCTGCGGGACGGTGGCCACGTACGTCATGAACACCCCGCCCGGGATGAGCACCTCACGCACCACGTCCAGGCACTCCCAGGGCTCGAGCATGTCCAGGATGACCCGGTCCACCGGACCGCCGAGATCCTCGACGCTCACCTGTGTGAGATCGCCCAGGCGCGGATCCCAGGTGGCGGGGCGGCCGCCGAAGAACTCGTCGACGTTGGACTCCGCGAAGTCGAGGTGATCCTCCCGGATCTCATAGGAGATCAGCTTTCCCTCGTGCCCGAGGGCGCGCAGCAGCGCCATGGACAGGGCACCGGAACCGGCACCCGCCTCGAGTACCCGCGCGCCGGGGAAGATGTCGCCCTCGATGAGGATCTGGGCGGAGTCCTTCGGGTAGATCACGGCCGCACCCCGCGGCATGGACAGCACGTGGTCGACCATGAGGTGGCGGAAGAGCAGGTACTCCCCCGCCATGGAGGAACGAATGACCGTGCCCTCCTCCATGCCGATGATGTCATCGTGGAGGATCTCACCCTTGTGGGTGTGGAACTTCTCCCCGGGGCTCAGGACGATGGTGAAGTGCCTGCGTTTGGCGTCGGTGAGCTGGACGCGGTCGCCGGGCTGGAAGGGGCCGGAATTGGCCAATGGGGACTCCTTGAGGGGGTGGATCAACGATTGATCAAGTATGCCTCAAGCGCGTCGACGAACCACAGCTGGTCCGAGACCCCGGCCAGCTCGCGGGCGGAGTGCATGGACAGCAGCGGCACGCCGACGTCGACGGTGGCGATGCCCAGGCGGGTGGCGGTGATCGGGCCGATCGTCGAGCCGCAGGGCATGGAGTTGTTGCCGACGAAGGACTGGGAGGGCACCCCGGCGGCCCGGCAGGCGCGCTGCCACTGGGCGATGGTCTCCGCATTGGAGGCGTAGCGCTGGTTGGCGTTGATCTTGACCACCGGGCCGCCGTTGATCAGGGGGTGGTGGCCGGGGTCGTGCTTGCCTGCGTGGTTGGGGTGCACCGAGTGGGCGGCATCGGCCGACACGCAGCTGGAGCGGGCGTACATGCGCCGCAGGCCCTCCTCGTCGGCGCCCAGTGCCAGGCCGGTGCGGGTGAGCACATCGGCCAGGATGGGGCCGGCCGCCCCGGTGGTGCTGGCGGAGCCGACCTCCTCGTGGTCGAAGGCGGCCAGCACCAGGACGTCCGCGCCGGTGTCGCCGGATTCGACCGCGCGCAGCAGCGCCAGCAGCGAGGCGTGCACGGAGCTGAGGTTGTCCATCCGGCCGGCGGCGATGAGTTCGCCGTCCGCGCCGAAGACCTGCCCCGGCTGGGTGTCTGCGGTGATCAGGTCGAAGCCGTCGATGTCGTTCCTGTCCACCCCCACCGCCGACGCCACCACATCCAGCACCGGGGAGGCACCTTCCCCCGCCAGGCCGAGCACCGGCTGCATGTGCAGCTGTTTGTCCAGGGTCAGTTCCTTGGAGCGGTCGAGGTGGACGGCCAGGTGCGGGATCCGGGCGATGGGGCCGGTGTTGACCAGCCGCACGGAACCGTCACCAAGGACCACCCGGCCGGCGAAGGTGAGCTCCCGGTCCAGCCAGGAAGCCAGGATCGGCCCACCGTAGACCTCCACGCCCGCCTGCACCCAGCCGCAGGTCGCGGACTCCGGTGCCGGCTTGAGGGTGAAACCCGGGGAATCGGTGTGGGAGCCGAGGATCCGGAAACCCGAATCCGGGGAGGCATCCTCCGGCACCCACCACGCCATCACCGCTCCACCGCGGACCATGACGTGGCCGCCCGGGGTGGCATCCCACGGGGAGGTTGCCTGCTGGAGGGTGAAGCCGGCGCTGATAAGCCGGTCGGCGACCACGCGTGCCGCGTGATAGGAGCTGGGTGAGGCCGCGATGAAGTCGAGGAAGTCACGAGTCTGATTCATGCCTCCAAGCTTGCCACGGATATGGTGGGCACCATCATGACGTCGACTGCTCCACGCCCGCTGGCCCTGTCCCCCTCCCGTGCCTCCGACTACAAGCAGTGCCCCCTGCTCTACCGGCTGCGCGCCATTGACCGGCTCCCCGAACCGAAGACGATCCCCCAGGTCAAGGGCAACCTCGTCCACGCCGTTCTCGAGCACATGCACGCCCAGCCCCGGGAGGAACGCACCTACCCGGCCGCCGTGAAACAGCTCAAGCCCCAGTGGGCGGCGATGACCGCCGCCGATGCCGAACTCGATGAGCTGGTGCCCGAGGAGAACCTGCTGGATTTCCTCGTCGAGTGCCGCAGCCTGCTGCGCGGCTACTTCGAGATGGAGAACCCCCAGGGCTTTGACGCCCACGCCGTGGAGATGTACGTCAACACCGTCCTGCCCAACGGCGTGCCGGTGCGCGGCTTCATCGACCGCGTCGACGTCGCCCCCACCGGGGAGGTCCGCGTCGTCGACTACAAGACGGGCAAGAAGCCCATCCCCCGCTACAGCCACGACGCCCAGTTCCAGATGCGCTTCTACGCCCTGGTCTACTGGCGTCTCAACGGCGTGATCCCCCACCAGCTGCGCCTGATGTACCTCAAGGTCCTGGACTCGATGTTCCTGGCGCCGTCGAAGGAGGAGCTCGAGTACTTCGAACGCGACCTGGGTGATCTGTGGGCCAAGATCGAGGGCGACGGCAAGGCCGGGCGGTTCCGGCCGAAGACCTCCAAGCTGTGCGGTTGGTGCTCCTTCCAGGCGCAGTGCCCGGAATTCGGTGGCCAGACACCGGAGTACCCGGGCTGGCCTGGCAGCACGGCTGAGCAATAGCGGCGGCCCGTTCGTCCGGCGCGCAATATCTCACACCGCCGGGTGGGCCCGGTGCGCATTGTTGCTGTTCGAGGGCCCGGGGTTGACGCGTCAAGGTGAGATGTTGCGCACCCCGGTCACCCGTCCCGCTCAGAACAACCCCGAGATCCGTCCGTTCTCGTCAATGTCGATGTGATCGGCGGCCGGGTGGTCCGGCAGCCCCGGCATCGTCATCACTGACCCGGTCAACGCCACGATGAAACCGGCGCCGGTGCGCGGGATGAGTTCGCGCACGTGCAGGGTGTGCCCGCTGGGGGCGCCGAGCCGGGTGGGATCGTCACTGAAGGAGTAGGGCGTCTTGGAGATGCACACGGGCAGCCGGTCCCAGCCGCGCCGTCTGATCACCGCCAGGTCCCGCAGCGCTTTCGGCGTGTACTCCACCCTGGTGGCCCGGTAGATGCGCCGGGCGATGGTCTCGATGGACTTCTCCACCCCCTGGGCCGGATCGTAGAGTCGGGTCGCCCCCTCGGAGAGGTGCGCCAGGACCGTGCGGGCCAGGTCCTCGGCACCCGCCCCACCCTTCGCCCACACCTCTACCTCCGCGAGGGGGACCCGGAAATCCCGCGCCCAGGCCCGCATGAACTCCCGCTCGGCGGGAGTGTCCCTGGTGAACAGGTTGACGGCCACCACCGGTTTCACCCCGAACTGCTGGATGTTGGACAGGTGCCGGGCGAGGTTTTTCACCCCGGCCTGGAGGTGGTGCAGGTCCTCGCGCGTCAGTTCCTCCCGCGGCATGCCGCCGTTGAATTTCAGGGAGCGGATCGTGGCGACGACCACCGCTCCGTGGACGTCGAGGCGGCCGTAGCGGGCGGTGATGTCGAAGAATTTCTCCGCCCCCAGATCAGAACCGAAACCGGCCTCGGTGAGCACGATCTCCGAGTGCTGGAGCGCGATTTTCGTGGCGATCAGGGAGTTGCAGCCGTGCGCGATGTTGGCGAAGGGCCCACCGTGGACGTAAGCCGGGGTGCCGCCGAGGGTCTGCACGAGGTTCGGGTTGATCGCCTGTTTGAGCAGGGCGGCCAGGGCGCCGGTGGCGCCGAGGTCACCGGCGGTGACCGGATCATCGTCGAAGGTGAAGGCCACCGTGAGGCGGCCGAGGCGGTGTTTGAGGTCCGCCAGGTCCGTGGCCAGGCACAGCACCGCCATGATCTCGGAGGCGGCGGTGATGGTGAAACCCGTCTCCCGCGGGGTGCCGTGGGCCGGGCCCCCCAGGCCGGTGACGATGTCGCGCAGGGAACGGTCGCTGACGTCCAGGCAGCGCTGCCACACGATGCGCCGGGAGTCGATGCCCAGGACGTTGCCCTGGTGGACGTGGTTGTCCACCAGGGCAGCCAGGGTGTTGGTGGCGGCGGCGATGGCGTGGAAATCCCCCGTGAAGTGGAGGTTGATCTCCTCCATGGGCACGATCTGGGAGTGCCCTCCCCCGGCCGCCCCGCCCTTGATCCCCATGACCGGGCCCTGGGACGGTTCCCGCAACGCGGCAGCCGACCGGTGGCCCAGCCGGCGCAGGGCATCCGCCAGGCCGATGAGCACGGTGGATTTACCCTCCCCCGCCGGGGTGGGTGAAATGCCGGTGACCAGCACGAGCCGGCCCCGGGATCGACCGGGCGGCAGACGGGTGATGTCCACCTTGGCCTTGTCCGGTCCGTAGGTGATCAGGGCCTGCGGTGGGATGCCCGCCCGGGCGGCGATGTCGGTGATCGGCTCAAGGGTGTGTGCCTGCGCGATGGCGACGTCCGTCAGTGGTGTGCCCATGAGGCCAGATTACTGCCGTCGGGCCCACCCCGGACGGGAAAGCGCCCGGCACGAGCGAACGTGCCGGGCGGTCACCGGGATGGTGGGGTGCTACTCCTCGCCATCCAGGTAGAGCTTGCCGCGGAACACCGGGTGCATGAGGTTCTCCTTGCTCAGCACACGGTCCAGGACGTCGGACTCCATGAGCCCGCGCTCCAGGACGATCTCCTTGACGGAACGGCCCGTCTCGGCGGCCTCGCGGGCCACCAGGTCACCGTTGTGGTGGCCGATGAACGGGTTGAGGTAGGTGACGATGCCGATGGAGTTCTCCACGTAGTAGCGGCAGACCTCCGGGTTGGCGGTGATGCCCTCGATGCACTTCTCCCGCAGGGCGGTGGCGGCGTTGCCCAGGAAACGGATCGACTGGAACAGGGACTCGGCGATGACCGGCTCCATGACGTTGAGCTGCAGCTGGCCGGCCTCGGCGGCCATGGTCACGGTGAGGTCGTTTCCGAAGACCTTGAAGCAGACCTGGTTGACCATCTCCGGGATGACGGGGTTGACCTTGCCCGGCATGATCGAGGAACCGGCCTGGCGCGGCGGGAGGTTGATCTCGTTGAGTCCGGTACGCGGGCCGGAGGAGAGCAGGCGCAGGTCGTTGCAGATCTTCGACAGTTTCATCGCCGCGCGCTTGACCCCGGAGTGGGCGTGGACGTAGGCGCCGGTGTCGCTGGTCGCCTCGACGAGGTCGAGGGCGGACTTGATCTCCAGGCCGGTGACCTCCGCGAGGGTTGCGGTGACCTGGTGGCGGTAACCGGGCGGGGTGTTCACGCCGGTGCCCACGGCGGTGGCACCGAGGTTGATCTCGAGGAGGCGGTCCGCGGCGTTGCGCAGGACGGCCTGCTCCTCTGCCAGGTTGTGGGCGAAACCGTTGAACTCATCCCCCAGAGTCATCGGAACGGCGTCCTGCAGCTGGGTGCGGCCCATCTTCAGGATGTCCTGGAACTCACGTCCCTTCGCACGGAAGGCCTTCTGCAGGTCCTCCATCTGCTGGATGAGGACGTTCAGGGCGGCGTGCAGGCCGAGCCGGAAACCCGTCGGGTAGGCGTCGTTGGTGGACTGGGACATGTTGACGTCATCGTTGGGGTTGATGACGTCGTAGCTGCCCTTCTCCTCCCCCAGATACTCCAGCGCCAGGTTGGCGATGACCTCGTTGACGTTCATGTTCACGGAGGTGCCGGCACCACCCTGGAACACGTCGAGGGGAAACTGGTCCATGCACCGGCCCTCGTTGAGAATCTGGTCGCAGGCCCACACGATGGCCTCGTACTTCTTCGCCGGCAGGGTGTGCAGCTGGCGGTTGGCCATGGCGGCGGCCTTCTTCACCTGCACCAGGCCGTGGATGAACTCGGGCACGTGGTTGATCGTGGTGCGCGAGATCTGGAAGTTGTGCAGCGCGCGCATGGTGTGGATGCCGTAGTAGGCGGTGGCCGGGACCTCGAGCTGACCGAGGAGATCCTCCTCGGTCCGGGTCTTGCGGACGACCGTCGTGGTGGTCTCAAGCGATGCGTCGTCAGCGACGTCCACAGACTGCTCCGGGGGGTTCGCCATGGTGGTGGGGGTTCCTCTCAGTGATCAAGCTCTCAGAAGTGAAATCGTGGAGATTCACCCACCCATAGTAGCCGGAGCCTTTCCGACCCCTATATCCGGGCGATACGCAGCTCGGTGGCGAGGATCGCCTCCGCACCGAGCTCAGAGAGCTCGTCCATGATGGCGTTGGCGTCCTTGCGCGGCATGAGGGCGCGCACGGCGACCATGTCCTCCCGCGCCAGCGGGGAGACCGTCGGGCCGGACAGTCCCGGGGTGATCTTCGTGGCCTCGATCAGCTGTTCACGGGAGACGTTGTAGTCGAGCATGAGGTAGTTCTGGGCGCGGAGGATGCCCTCGATGCGGCGCAGCACCACCTTCTGCTCAGCGGTGACCTCAACGTCCCTGCGGCCGACGATGACCGCCTCCGAGGAGACCAGCGGCTCACCGAAGGGGGCCAGACCCTGCTGGCGCAGGGTGTTACCGGTGGACACGACATCGGCGATGGCGTCGGCGACACCGAGCTTGATGGAGATCTCCACCGCGCCGTCGAGACGGATGACCTCGGCCTCCAGGCCACGGGCGGCGAGGTCGTCGCGCACGAGGTTCGGATAGGAGGTGGCGATGCGCTTGCCGGACAGGTCCTCGACGGTCCAGATCTCATCGGCGGGTGCGGCATAACGGAAGGTGGAGCCACCGAAGCCGAGGCAGAGCACCTCGGTGACCTCAGCGCGGGAGTCACGGGCCAGGTCGCGGCCGGTGATACCCAGGTCGAGCTTGCCGTTGGCCACGTAGATGGCGATGTCCTTCGGGCGCAGGAAGAAGAACTCGACGTCGTTGACCTTGTCGAAGACGTTGAGTGCCTTGGTGTCCCGGCGACCCTTGTAGCCGGCCTCGCGGAGGATCTCCACGGCCGCCTCGGACAGGGAACCCTTGTTGGGGACTGCGATCTTGATCATGGTGGTCTCCTAGAGGTTCTTGTAGATGTCTTCGGGGGTCAGCCCGCGGGCGACCATCATGACCTGGGTCCAGTAGATGAGCTGGCTCATCTCCTCGGCCAGTTCCTCGTCGGACTGGTACTCGGATGCGATCCAGACCTCCCCGGCCTCCTCGATGATCTTCTTGCCGATATGGTGCACGCCCTTGTCCAGGGCTTCCACCGTCCCGGAGCCCTCGGGGCGGGACGTGGCACGTTCGGTGAGTTCGGCAAACAGGGAGTCAAAGTTCTTCACGGGGGGACATTATTCCATGCCCCGCCGCTCACCGCTCCAGTTGGTGGAACCAGGCGAAGACCGTGTCGGCGTCCACACCCTCGAAATCGTTGCGTTCATGCAGTGATTCCAGCGTGACCACGCCCTCCGGCACCACCGTGTCCGCGTACCAGGGCAGGCCGATGACCCGGCAGCCCGCTGCCACAGCGGCAGTCATGCCGGTGAAGGAATCCTCGAAGACAAGGCAGTCGGCGGGGTCCGCGCCCACCTGCTGTGCTGCGCGCAGGTACATGTCCGGGGCGGGTTTGGGGCTGGGCACCTCATCACCGGCGACGGAGCCGCTGAAGAAATGCGTGCCGACGGCCGCGATCGACAGGTCCGCCAGCACCCGCTCCGTGTTGGTGGTCACCAGCATGGGCAGATCCCGGGCGGCCAGGTCCGCGAGCAGCCGGGTCACCCCCGGATTCGGGGCGAGCTCGGCGTGCATCAGCTCCGCCATCCGCTCGTACATGAAGGCGCGGTAGCGCGGATGGTCGTCCTCGGTGACGCTGAGACCGGCGTGGTTGGCGCACACCTGGACGGTGTGGCCGAAACTGCCGCCGATGGTCGTCTCCCGCAGCGCCGGCGTCAGCCGCCGGCCCATGCGTTCGCTGAGTTCATAGGTGAACCGTTCCCACAGGGGTTCGGTGTCGACGAGGGTGCCGTCCATGTCCCAGAAGATGGCGGCGGGGGCGGGGGTGGTGGAAGGGTTAATCGATCTCCGGCAGCTCGGCGAGTGCCTCATCGTCCGCGCCGGTGGCGGCGGAGGCGTCATGGATGAGTTCGTTGAGCTCGGCCGTCTCCTCCGGCTCGAGCACAGCGTCGTGGTTGCGCTCGTTGAAGGCCACGAGAGCGTCGACGGTGACCTGGACGACCTTGACCAGCGTGTCCGCGGTCGGGTCGGCGGGGAGGACATCGAGGGCATCGAGGAACTTCTCGAGGATCCCCCGCAGCTCCGGCAGGACCGCCGGGTCGAAGGGCTGCTCCCAGAACTCCTTCTCGTCCGGCTTGAGGTAATCACCGGTGGCGAAGGAGTGGAGGTTGGAGAGGAATTCGTCGACGGTCGGCTGGAATTCGGCGCGGATGGTCATGAGCGTCATTGTCCCCGAAATCTAGCGGACCTGCACGCCAAGAAGAGCGTCGAGTGCGTCACGCACCAACTGCGCGGCGCCCTGTTCGCTGACCCCGCGGTCGGCGGCCGCCCAGGCGTCCACGGCAGCCAGGGCCCCCGGGGTGTCCAGATCATCTGACAGACGGGCCCGCAGCTGCTGGACGAGTTCGCGGGCGGCGGCCAGGGAACCGGCGTCCGCCACGGCCCGGCACCAGGTGTCCAGGCGCGTCTCAGCCTCGGTGAGGATCTCATCGGACCAGTCCCGGTCCGCGCGGTAGTGGGAGGCGAACACCCCCAGCCGGATCGCGTCGGGGCTGTGACCTGCGGCCGTGAGCCTGTGCACGAAGACCAGGTTGCCCAGGGACTTGCTCATTTTGACGCCGTCGAGACCGATCATGCCGGCGTGCACGTAGTGGCCCGCCATGCGGTCGACACCGTGACCGGCCTCCGCGTGGGCGGCGGAGAACTCGTGGTGCGGGAAGATGAGGTCGCTGCCGCCGCCCTGGATGGCGAAGGAACCACCGAGACGGTTGGTGGCGATGGCGGAGCACTCGATGTGCCAGCCGGGTCGGCCCGGGCCGAAGGGGGATTCCCAGGCGGGCTCCCCTTCCCGGTTGGCCCGCCACAGCAGGGCGTCCAGCGGGTCGCGCTTGCCGGGGCGCTCCGGGTCGCCGCCGCGCTCGGCGAACAACTCCGTCATGGTGGCGCGGTCGTAGTTGGACTCGTAGCCGAAGTTCGCGGTGGCGTCGACGGAGGCGTAGACGTCCGGGTACTCCGGGTCGTCGACGACGTAGGCGGCGCCGGCGTCGAGAAGCTTCTGCACCAGGTCGATGACCTCATCGATGGTCTCGATCGCCCCGATGTAGTCGCGCGGTGGGATCACCCGCAGCTGCTCCATGTCGGTGCGGAAGAGATCGATCTGGCTGTCCCCCAGCTCACGCCAGTCCACACCGTCGCGGGCGGCGCGCTCGAACAACGGGTCATCCACGTCGGTGATGTTCTGCACGTAGTGGACGTCGTGGCCCTGGTCGAGCAGCACGCGGTGGACCACATCAAAGGTGAGGTAGGTGGCCGCGTGGCCGAGGTGGGTGGAGTCGTACGGGGTGATGCCGCAGACATACATCCCGGCGGTGCCGTCCACCTCCACCGGGCGGATGACCTCATCCGCCGTGTCGTACAGGGAGAGGGGGACGGGTGTACCGCTGATCTGCGGTACCTCAGGTTGTGGCCATGAACGCATGAACCACACTCTAACGGACGACCATTGGCTCCCCCAGCCGGGAGGCTACATCGGCTGCAGGACCCCGAAGGCCAGCAGCGCCATGACCAGCAGGCCGACCGGGATGCGGTAGACGGCGAACCAGGCGAAGGAGTGGCTTGCGACGAACTTCAGCAGCCAGGCGATCGAGATGTAACCCAGCACGAAGGTGATCAGGGAGCCGATGCCCAGCTGCAGCGCGCTGGCGGCCTGCCCGGACTGGGGCGCGAAGGCGTCGGGGAGCGAGAACAATCCGGAGGCGAGGACCGCCGGGATCGCCAGCAGGAAGCTGAAGCGGGTGGCCACCTGGCGGTCGAGGTTCATGAACAGGCCCGCGGCGACGGTACCGCCGGAGCGGGAGACGCCCGGGATCAGGGCCAGGCACTGGGCCAGGCCCATCACGATGGCGTCCTTCATGGTCAACTCGTCGTAGTTGCGCTGCTTCTTGCCCATCTTCTCCGCGAGGATGAACACGAAGGAGAACAGCACCAGCACGGTGGCGGTGATCCACAGGTTGCGCAGGCCCTCGCGGATGAGGTCACGGCCGAAGAAGCCGATGACGGCGACCGGGATCGTGCCGACGATGACCATCCAGCCCATGCGGTAGTGGAAGCCACGCAGGTCCTTGTTGAACAGGCCCTGGAACCAGCCGGTGAGGATCTGCCAGATGTCCTTGGCGAAGTAGACCAGGACAGCCGCTTCGGTGCCCAGCTGGACCACCGCAGTGAAGGAGGCACCGGCGTCGGCCCCGAAGAAGAGCTCGGAGACGATCCGCAGGTGGCCGGAGGAGCTGACCGGGAGGAACTCGGTCAGTCCCTGGACGATGGAGAGCACGACGACCTGCAGCCAGGACATCTGCTCGGGGGCGGTGGCGGCCGCGTCGGTGGCCGCGGCGAGGATGGACACGTCATTCACCCGGACCACCGTACTACTACTGTGGAGGGGGTGAAGCAGCGAATGGTGGGGGTCAGCGGCCTCCGGGTCTCGGACATCGGGCTGGGGACGGCGACGTGGGGTGAGTCAACGTCGATGGATGAGGCACGTCTCATCCTGCGGGAATTCCTCGACGCGGGCGGCACCCTCGTCGACTCCTCCACCAGCTACGCGCAGGGTCAGGCGCAGCAGGTTCTGGGCGAGGTGCTCGCCGACGCGGACGTGCCCCGCGAGCGCCTCGTGCTCTCCTCCTCCGCCGGCATCGCCCCCCGCTCACCGGTGGGCCGGCGGGTGGACTGCTCCCGCCGGGCACTCATGCAGCAGCTCGACGCGACGCTGCGGACCCTGGGCACCGACCACCTCGACCTGTGGTCGGTGGGCTACTGGGACGAGAAGACCCCGCCCGCGGAGGTCGCCGACACTCTTGACTGGGCGGTGCGCACCGGCCGGACCCGCTATGCCGGGGCGCGTGACTACGCGGGCTGGCAGCTGGCGGTGACCGCGGCGCGCAACCCCTCCCCCGGGATCGTCGCCACGCAGCACGAGTACTCCCTGCTCACCCGGGAGATCGAGGAGGAGCTCATCCCCGCCGCCCGCCACCTGGGGGTGGGCGTCATCGCCGCGGCACCCCTGGCGCAGGGTGTGCTCACCGGCCGGTACCGCAGCATCCTGCCCCACGGTGTGCGGGCGGAGGTCCACGCCCGGCTCGGCGGCCGGGCCCACACCATCGTCGATGCGCTGACCACCGCCGCCGACGGACTGGGCCTGCCGCCCGGCGTCGTCGCGCTGGCCTGGGCCCGGGACCGGGCCGGGGTCTCCTCCGCCGTGGTGGGCGCCGGCAGCGCCGCGCAGCTCCGGCAGCTGCTGCAGGTCACTGACACGGTGCTGCCCAGAGCCATCGTCAAGGCGCTGGACGACGTGTCGCGCTGATAGGCTCATGGATCGTGAAAGCCGGACGTCTGACAGCCCTGGCGGCCTTGACCGCCTCGACCCTTCTCCTCACAGCCTGCGGTGGTGGGCCCGCGGAGGACGTGCCCGACATGGGCAACGCCGTAGCCGAGGTCTCTCCCCCCGCCACCGACCCCACCGGCCGGATCATTGAACTCGCGGCCGGCCACGCCGAGGTCACCGACATGGAGGCCGCCGGTGACGTCATCGGCCTGCGCTCCGGCGGCACCCTCGCGCTGGGTACCCTCGGCCAGTTCGAGATCGGCGCGGTCACCGAGGTGACCATCCCCGAGAACTGCGGTGACCTCACCGCCTCCGCCGACACCTTCGTCCTCGCCTGCCGTGAGGAGGTCCTGCTTGTCGACGCCGCCTCCGGCGACCTCGAGCGCCGCAGCATCGCCGACACCGACGCCGCGCCCTCCATCGCCGCGACCCTGACCTCCACCGGTGAGCTGATCGTGGCCAACGCCGAGGACGACCGGGTCCTCGTCTTCGGGGAAGACTCCGGGGAGCCGGTGGAGACCATCACCGTGGCCGGTCAGACCAGCCAACTCATCGCCGTGCCCCGCGAAGGCCAGGACGACGCCGTCGTCCGCACCAACCACGTCAACACCACCATCCAGGACATCCACTGGCGCGACGGCGAGCAGGGCGGCACCCTGCGTATCGGCCTCGGTGTCGGCCGGATCGCCGCCGGTGAGAACGGCCTGGTTGTCGCCTCCGACAACATGGGCTCCCAACTGGCGATCTACACCGCCAACGACGTCGTCCGGCTCCATCAGGCCGCCCCCGTCGATCCCAGCCCCTGGGCTGTGGCCTGGGACACCGGCCGGGACCTCGCCTGGATCGCCTCCACCGCAGAGAACACCCTGGCCGCCTACGACGTGTCCAGTGGTGTGCCTGAACGTCGGGCATCGCTCGACACGGTCGCCGACGCCCAGAGCCTGCTCGTGCTCGAGGACGGCACCCTCGTCCTGGCCTCCGCCACCGGTGACGGCCTGCAGATCATCGACAACCCCGACATCACCTCCCAGTAAGGACCCCAGCCTTGTCTCTGCGCCACTCCGCCTATCAGCTGGCCCTGAAGGCCATGTTCAACCTCCCGCCGGAGCGCATCCACGGGATCATCAACGACGGCCTCGGTCTCCTCCAGACCGCCGGTCCCGTCAACCGGGTGCTGGGCAGGGTCGTCCCCGTCAACGACCCCGTGCTCGCGCAGGAGGTCTTCGGCCGCACTGTCCCGCGTCCACTGGGCCTGGCCGCCGGCTTCGACAAGAACGCCGCCGCCGCCGACACCTGGACCGCCCTGGGTTTCGGCTACTCCGAGCTGGGCACCGTCACCGCCTCCCCGCAGGACGGCAACCCCACCCCGCGCCTGTTCCGCCTGCCGGCGGACAAGGCGATCCTCAACCGCATGGGCTTCAACAATGACGGTGCGGCCGCCGCCGCGGAGAACCTGCGCCGCCGTCGCTCCGCCGACGTGATCGGCATCAACATCGGAAAGACCAAGGTTGCCCCGGCCGACCAGGCCGTCGACGATTACCGCCGCTCCGCCTCCCTGCTCGGCGACCTCGCCGACTACCTGGTGGTCAACGTCTCCTCCCCCAACACCCCGGGCCTGCGCGACCTGCAGGCCGTGGAATCCCTGCGCCCCATCCTCGCGGCCGTCCAGGAGTCCACCGGCACCCCCGTGCTGGTGAAGATCGCCCCCGACCTCTCCGACGAGGATGTCGACGCCGTCGCGGACCTCGCCCTGGACCTGGGTCTGGCCGGCATCGTCGCCACCAACACCACCATCTCCCGCCAGGGTCTGACTACCCCGGCCGAGGAAGTGGCCGCCATGGGTGCGGGTGGGATCTCGGGCCCGCCGGTCGCCGAGCGCGCCCTCGAGGTCCTGCGCCGTCTCCGTGCCCGCGTAGGCGACAAACTGGTCCTCATCTCCGTCGGCGGTATCTCCACCCCGCAGCAGGCCTGGGAGCGCATCACCGCCGGCGCCACCCTCTTGCAGGGCTACACCGGCTTCATCTACGGCGGCCCGCTGTGGATCAGCGACATCCACCGCGGCATCGCCAACCAGATCCACCGCCACGGCCTGGACAGCATCACCGATGCCATCGGGTCCGAACTGGAGTGGCTGGCCAACCCGGCCCGCTGACAGAGGACGAAAAGGGCCGGCAGCACCTTCCCGTGAGGAGGTGCTGCCGGCCCTTTTTATGCGGGCTCCGATGGCGGCCCCGCCACTCAGTCCTTCGGGATCAGCGAACGGCGGATGACCAGACCCGCCAGCAGCGCCGCCACCGCGTACATGGCCAGCCAGTACTGTCCCATCACGTACAGGGCCACGTTCGGTATGAAACGGCTGAAGATCACCAGGGCCACCGCCACGATCAGCGCGATGACCTGGGCGCGGCTGGCAGCCTGATCCCGGCGGACGGTGGCGAAGGCGCCGAAGATGATCACGGCGACGATGATGACGAGGAAACCCGGTGTCACCACGAACGGGGCCATCCAGCCGTCAGTGAACACCGAGACGACGGTGAACACCAGCAGGGCGACGGCCAGCGCCATGAAGGCGCCGCCCACACGCAGCGCCACAGGCACGCGGAAAGTCCGTTCAGGGGAATCGTTTTCGCTCATGGTCTCCAGAGACTACTTGGTCTCGTACCAGCCCCACAGGATGGCGCGGCCGATGGAGTGGAAATGAAGGTTGAAGCCCAGCACCGTGGGGGTGGCGGAGGGGTCGACATCGAGCTTCTCGACGTCCACCGCATGCACCGTGAACAGGTAGCGGTGCGGCGCGTGGTCCGAGGGCGGGTTGGCGCCGTAGTAGGTGCGCTGTCCGGAGTCATTGACCAGGCTGACCACACCCTCGATGCCGAGGTCCTCCGTTGAGCCCGCCCCGGTCGACAGCTCGGTCACCGAGACCGGGATGTTGAAGGCCGCCCAGTGCCAGAAACCCGCCCCTGTCGGTGCGTCCGGATCGAGGCAGGTAATTGCCAGGGACTTCGTCCCCTCCGGCAGATCGGACCAGGACAGCTGCGGGGAGATGTTGGCGGGGGCGCGCTGCGCCTCATCAAGCTCATCGCCATTGTTGAGGTCCGTGGAGGTCAACGTGAAGGAGGGGAGGTCCTTCAGCGGGGCGTACGGGTCGGGTCCGGGGCAACGGGTGTCTTCTGCGTAATTGCTCATGCTTACGTTGTACCCGAGAAAAGAGGTCGTGTCCCCGACTTCGCCCACCACTCCCCTTCCATGGTGTCGATTACACCCCTGTAACTCGCCTTGACCTGGCGATTTGTGCGTTTCCAGCGAGTGGGGCTACAGTAATGCAGGTGCCCAGCCGAGAGCATGGACACAGAGAAGTAGAAGATCACCCTGCCCGGGTGGCGGAATGGCAGACGCGCTAGCTTGAGGTGCTAGTGTCCTATTAACGGACGTGGGGGTTCAAGTCCCCCTCCGGGCACAAAATCTGAAGACAGCCCCGGTTCCTGACAGCAGGAGCCGGGGTTGTTTCGTCGTGCGGGGTCCCGCCGGTCGACGGGGTGGGGAGTGCAGAGTTCACCGGTTATTGACTGCCCAGGTCCGGGTCTGCCCCGGCCCCCTTTCGGGTGCCGCCGGTTCTGGGGGCACTCAGGCATGATTTTTCTGAAACGCCAGCTCAGGGGCTCATTTTTCACTCAGAAACTCCCTAGGTATGACTAATGCGGTTCTTTGGCAGGTTTCTTTCAGGAACGCTGTTAGATTCAGTTCATGCATGTCAATGTGGTGGCGATCGACGACCATGAGGTGGCACTCCTCGGGCTGGAACAGATGCTCCGGGCGTCCGGGGAGTGCACCCTGGTGGGTACCTACCACTCGGTCCCCAGGGCCCTCGCCCACATGAGAGCCCCGGATGCCCCCACCGTCCATGTGGCACTGCTGGATCTGCGTCTCGCCGACGGAAGTGACCCCCTGATCAACGCCGAGGCACTCCACGGGGCCGGGATGACCGTCCTCGTCTACAGCTCACTGGAGAGCCCCTTCCTGTTGCGCAGGGCCCTGCAGGCGGGAGTGGCGGGTGCCGTAGAGAAGACCGCCAGCCGGGAGAACCTCATCCACGCGATCACCCTGGCCGCCCAGGGCAAGACCTACGCCACGGCCGACTGGGCCGGCGCCATCGACTCCGACCCCCTCCTCCACGCCGCCGACCTCTCCCCGCGTCAACGTGAGGTCCTCGAGCTCTACGCCATGGGCGAATCAGCCAAGGGGGTGGCTTCCATCACCGGATTGTCCCAGGACACCGTGCAGGACTACCTCGGCCGGATCCGCACCAAGTACTCCATGGTCGGACGCCCTGCCAACACCAAGATCGACCTGCTGATCCGGGCACAGGAGGACGGCTACCTGCCGGGCCCCTCCGACATCGTGGGAGCGTAAACTTTCTTTCCGTGAAACAAGTCAGGAAGTCCATCGCGGGTCTGTTCCGCGACGGCATGGCCGGCATCGCGGAATGGTCCTGGTCCCGCCGCCTGGCGGTCGCGGCGGCGCTGCTGTCCTGCATCGCGGTGACGGTACTGGTGGAGATCCCCTCCGTCGCAACCCTGCAGGACTGGGCCAGTGCCGCCGGCAGCCCCTTCATCGTACTGTTCTGGGGTGGCTATGTGGCACTCACGCAGTTCCCCGTTCCCCGCACCATCCTCACGCTGGCCAGCGGTGTTCTCTTCGGCCCGTGGCAGGGCGTTCTCATCGCACTGAGCGCCACCACAGCCTCCGCCGCTCTCAGCCTGCTGGTGGTGCGCGGTCTCCTCGGGGACTGGATGTCCACCCGGCTCACCCACCCGGCGGTCGCGGGCGTTAACACGCGTCTGGAGGAACGTGGCTGGCTGGCGGTGACCAGCCTCCGGATGATCGCGGGAGTACCTTTCTCCGTCCTCAACTACGCGGCGGCCCTGACGAGCGTGCCGCTGGGGATGTTCACCCTCGCCACCTTCATCGGTTCCGCCCCCGGCACGGCGGTCACCGTCCTGCTGGGCGATACCCTTGCGGGTGAGCCCGATCCCGTGGTCATCGGCTTCACCGTCCTGCTGGCGGCGGTGGGTGTGGTGGGGCTCGCAGTGGACCAGCGACTCCCGGTCAAGTCTGTGACGTAGACTTATCTCAACGTCGCCAGTTGAAGGAGTCCACGTCATGCTTGCTGTCCACGCCCGGTACCGGGGGAAAGAGGCCCGCCGCGCCCTGCTGGTGAAGCGGTCCGCGGAGGCCCTGTCCACCCTGGAGGGTGTCGGGGAATTCCAGCTCCTGGGTGTGGAGGACATCTGCGCCGTGGTCGACTCCCCCGCCGCCCTGTGCGACACCGTGATGGCACTGCTCTCCGACGGGAGTTGGGCCGTGGGCATCGGCGTGGTCCCGGGTACCACGGATGAGGACCTCACCCGTTCCACCGCCTCCGGTGCGCTGCGGGGCGGGGCCCGGGCCGGGACGGTGAAGGTTGCCAGTCTGCCCAAGGGCACCTCATCCCTCGCCGAGGACATCGCCGCCGTCTTCGCGTTGGTGGGGCATGTGCTGAGCAAACGCACCCTGGAGGGCCGGGAGGCCACGTCGCTGGTGCGCTCGGGTCTGAATCAGAATGAGGCCGCCGAGGAGCTGGGCATCTCCAAGCAAGCGATGTCCCAGCGCCTGCAGGCGGCCGGGTGGCAGGCGGAGTCCGCCGGCTGGCGGCTGGCGGTCAACCTGCTGGCCCGCGCGGAGGCGGGCCGGTACGACTAACGTTCCTCGGGCTCAGGCCCCGGCTCCGGCAACTCGGCGCCCAGCTGGCCGATCTCCAGGGCGGAGTTGTCGGTGCGCCGCGGGCGGGCGAGCTCGTGCGGTTCCGGATCGACGGGCTTGTTGGCCACGGCGGTGGCGGCGGCGACGGCCGCAGCGATCTCCGGGTCGGTGGCCGTGTTGAACCAGTCCTCGGTGTCCTCTTCCCCGGCCATCTCCCGGGTCTCCTGGTCGACGTGGGAGGGTTCGTAGCGGAAGATACCCTCCTCGTCCTTCTTGGCGAAGGCCTTCGCGAACTGCTCGAGGGAGTCCCCGAACTGGGAGGGGATCATCCACATCGTGGACGCCTCGCCCTGGGCCAGCTCCGGCAGCTTCTCCAGATACTGGTAGGCCAGCACCTCGGGAGTGACCTTGGAGGATTTGATGGCGGCGTTGACCTTCTGGATGGCGCGGGCCTCACCCTGCGCCTGGAGGAAACGGGCGGCGCGCTCACCCTCGGCCTTGAGGATCATGGCCTGGCGCTCGGCCTCGGCCTGCAGGATGGCGGCGTGCTTCTCGCCCTCCGCGGAGAGGATGCGGGCCTGCTTCTCGCCTTCGGCGGTCTTGATGTCGGATTCGCGGCGGCCCTCGGCGGTGAGGATCATGGCGCGTTTCTCACGGTCCGCCTTCATCTGCATCTCCATCGACTGCTGGATCGACGGCGGCGGGTCAATAGCCTTGAGCTCCACGCGGCTGATGCGCAGCCCCCACTTGGAGGTGGCGGCATCCAGCTCACCGCGCAGACGGCGGTTGATGGTGTCGCGTGAGGTCAGCGTCTCCTCCAGGGTCATTCCGCCGACAACGTCGCGGAGGGTGGCCACGGAAATCTGCTCGACACCGACGATGTAGTTGTCCACACCGTAGATCGCCTTGGCGGGATCGTTGATCTGGAAGGTGACCACGATGTCGATGGCGACCGTCAGGTTGTCCTGGGTGATGACGGCCTGCGGCGGGAAGGAGACCACGCGCTCACGGGTGTCGATGCGGGTACGTACCCGGTCGATGAACGGGACCAGCAGAGTCAGCCCACCGGACACGGTGCGGGTGTAGCTGCCCAGGCGTTCGATGACGGCAGCCTCCCCCTGCGGGATCAGGGCGATGGATTTGATGACGACGAACGCCACGAAGGCGAGCGCCACCACCAAGAGAATCAGGCCGATGGCTTCCATGGTCTAGTGCTCCTTCCACACGACGGCGGTGGCGCCGTCGATGTCAACGACGGTGACGCGCTCACCCTCGGCGAATGTCAGTTCGGGGTCCAGGGGGCGGGCTGACCAGATGGAGCCGTCGAGCCGCACCTGGCCGGTGCTGCCGTGGACCTGGGAGATCACCTCTGCGGTGGTGCCGACCAGCGCCCGGACGGAAGTGTCCAGCGCTTTCGGGGCCTGCAGGTGGCGACGCAGGAACGGCCGCAGGAAGACCAGCAGGCCGAAGGCGGTGATGGCGAAGGCCACCACTGAACCCCAGAGCGGGGCCCCCGCCAGCGACACCCCGGCCGCGGCCAGGGCCGCACCGGCGAGCATGAGCAGGGTGAATTCGCCCACGGCGAGCTCCAGTCCCGCCAGGACGAGTGCCGCGATCAACCAGATGATTGCTCCCACGTCCCCCAACGTACCAACGGGAGCTAGATCAGGTCGGACTTCTTCAGCTCGGGTGTGGTGACGAAATCAACGAGTCTTTCCACGGCACCGATGAGGGTGGAGTCCAGGTCCCGGAAGCTGGAGACGGCGGAGTAGACGCGGCGCCAACCCTCCCGGGGATCCGACCAGCCGAGACGCTCACACACCCCGGTCTTCCAGTCCTCCCCGTAGGGCACCTCCGGCCAGGCGCGGATACCGACTGCCGCCGGTTTCACTGCCGCCCAGATATCGATGTACGGGTGGCCGGTGACCAGCACGTGCTCCCCCACCGTCTGCGTCATCCGGGTCTCCTTGGAACCCTCCACGAGGTGATCGGCGAGCACCCCCACCCGCCGGCCCTGACCCGGGCCGAACTCCGCTAGGCGGGACTCGAGATTGTCCAGGCCTTCCAGGTACTCGACAACCACACCCTCTACGCGCAGGTCGTGGCCCCACACCTTCTCCACGATCGCGGCATCATGGATGCCCTCGACCCAGATGCGGGAGGGGGCCGCCACCTTCGCCTCGAGGTTCTCCACCTTGCGGGAACCGGAGTTCGAGTGGCGGGGAACCTCCTGCTTCTTCGGGATGTGTCGGATGAGTGTGACCGGTTGGCCGTCGATGAGGAAGCCACCACTGAGCAGCTGGAACAGCCGCTGCACACCGCGACGGTCCTCGAGGCGGACGAATTCCCCGTCGTAGGTCCGCTCCCAGCCGACCACCGCCCCGACATAATCCTCACCGGTGACCTCGACCACCAGGCCGGGTGTGGCCTCCACTTTCGGGTACTCGCGGGGGCGGGAACGGGCATGTCCGGCGAAGATGTCGCCGCGATATGGATCACGGAAGCTCATGTCGGGCCAGTCTATCGGCTACACTCCCCCGCCATGGATATCCGCACCGAAGTCTGGTCCCCGTTGCAGAACACCGCCGTCTGGCTCGGTGCCTGGCTGCACGGGCTGACCCCCACCGACAATCTCGTCGGGGCGTTGACGGATCTGGGTGGGGAGGGCCTCGTGGGGGTGCTGGGTGACATCCGCCGGACAGCCACCGGGGTGGCCGCCGACGGGGAGCCGGTGCTCCGCCTGGTGCTCTCGGGCCCCGGGGAGGCACCCGCCCTGCCGGCGGGCGGGGCGGCGGCTGAGGCTGCGTCGGCAGGCGGGCTCGGTGCCCTCGTCCTCCGCGACGCCGATCCGCTCACCTCCCACATTCTCGTCCCCGATGCGGCGGGCGACTGGCAGTGGTTCGTGAAGGACAATCCCCTGCCCGCCCCGGCGTGGCTGAGCCCCGGCGAGGCGGACCAGTTGCTCACGCAGGCCACCACGGAGGCGGCCCGCCTCGTGACGGCCTCCGGCTACCGCACCGATGCGCTGAACTCCCCGCGTCTGACGGTGGGCACCCTCGCCGATTTCTACGACACCCCCGGTCTGCCGGCGGCGGTGCCCGGCCGTGCGGCGAAGCTCTTCGCCCGGGCGGACCGGGTGGCCGCGATCATCGAGACGGTCACCGCCCGCATGAACGACCATCGCATCGACCCGCAGCTGCTGGGCCTGTGGCGGCACATCCGTGCCGCCCGGATGGCCGGCGTGGCCTATGCGGTCCGGGAGTTCGGCCGGCTGACCTGACAGCAGCCCGGCCGGCAGGCGGCACCGTTGACGGTGCAGCCCTGCACGGTGACGGTGCCCAGGCCGGCGCGGGCGGAGTTGTCCACCAGCTCATCGATGATGTCGACGACCATGCCGGCGAATTCCTGCTCGGGGCCCGCGGTGCGGGTGCGTTCGACGAGGATGCCGGCGTCGCGGGCGGCGTCGGCAAGCTCGGTGTCGAGGTCCCAGATGACCTCCATGTGGTCGGAGATGAAGCCCACGGGGCAGACCACGACGGCCGTGACCCCCTGCTGCTCACCGATGGCGAGGGTGTGGTCGACGATGTCGGGCTCGAGCCACGGGGTGCGCGGATCACCGGAGCGGGACTGCCAGACGACGTCGTAGACGTCCACGCCGGCGGCCTGGGCGATCAGCCGGGAGGCCTCCTCGACCTGGCGGGAGTAGAGGTGCGGGTCCGTCGGGCCGCCGGCGGCCTCATCCGCGGCGGTGGGTACGGAATGGGCGGTGAACAGCAGGCGGGTGGTCTCCAGCTGCTCCGCCGGGATCTTCGCGTAGGCCTCCTCGACGGCCTCCGCCATCACGCTCACGAAGGTGGGGTGGTCGAAGAACTGGCGCAGCTTGGTGAACTCGATCGCGGCGAGCCCCTTGTCCTCCAGGTGGGTGATGACGCGGCGGATGTCCTCGTGGTACTGCAGGCAAGCGGAATAACCGCCCCAGGCGGAGGTGGCGAAGACCAGGGCGCGGCGCACCCCGTCGGCGACCATCTGCTCGGCCGTGTCCTCTGCGAAGGGGTGCCAGTTGCGGTTGCCGAAGTAGACCGGGAGTTTCCGGCCCCGGGCGGCCAGCTCCTGCTCCAGGTTGGCGATGATCTCACGGTTGAGGCGGTTCAGCGGGCTCACACCGTCGAAGTGGAAGTAGTGTTCGCCGACCTTCTCCAGTCGCTCACGCGGGATGCCGCGCCCCCGGGTGACGTTCTCCAGAAAAGGAACGACCTCCTCGTTCCCTTCGGGGCCACCGAAGGAGAGGACGAGGAGGGCGTCGAAACTCAGATCATCAGTCATACCGCTCAGACTATCAACCATTCGATTGATGTCTGAGCGGAAGGTGCCTAGATCAGGCGGACGGCATGGTCGGACATGCCCGACCAGCGCACCGGTGCCTGCTGGACCACGGAACCGGAGTTGGGGGCCTCGATCATCCTGCCGTCACCGAGGTAGATGGCCACGTGGTTGCCGCCGCCCGGACCGTAGAAGATGAGGTCACCGCGCTGCATCTGGCCCGGGTCGACCTTGGTCCCGTGGTTGTACTGGTAGCCGGTGTAGTGCGGCAGGGCGATGCCGGCGCCGGCGAAGGCGTAGAGCACCAGGCCGGAGCAGTCGAAACCGACCTTGTTGAAGTCCCCGAAGGAGTCGGCCACGCCGCCGTCCCGGATGCCCTGCGTGGGGCCGTTGGCGTTGCCGCCACCCCAGGCGTAGGGCATGCCCAGCTGGGACTCGGCACGGGCGATGACGGCCTCGATCTGTGCCGCGCGGTCACCGATCGCGGCGACCTCGCCGGCAGCCTGCTCGGTGACCTCCTCGATGGTGTCGATGACGGGGGCAGTGGTGACGTCCGCGGACGTCTCCGCGTCGGCGGTGTCACCGGCCAGCCCCTCGGGGTTCTGGACGGCGGCGATGTCCGCCGGGGCGGTCTCCTCATCCGCGACAGCAGGGTACGGGTTCTCCAGCGTCGTGTGGTCCGGCTGCGACTCTGCGATGACGGCCGCCGCGGCGGCGACGGCGGCAGCTGTTGCGGCATCGCGGAAGGCCTGTGTCTGCTCCTGCTCACGGGCGCGCTCGGCGGCCTCCTGTTCCGCCTGTTGCTGCGCCTCGGCGCGGAGGCGGGCCTCCTCCTCCGCACGTTGGGCGGCCGCGCGGGCCTCGCGGACTGCTTCCTCGGCTGCCGCCGCCTCTGCTTCGCGACGCTCGCGGTCCTCCCGCTCCTGCTGCTCTTGCCGCTCGCGCTCCGCCTGGGCGGCCTGCGCCGCAGCCTCGGCCTGCGCTGTTTCAACGGCCCGGGCGGCAGCCTCTGCCGCGGCCTCCTGCTCGCGCAGCTGCTCCTCCGCGCCACGGGCAGCCTGGGCCGCTTCCTCAGCCGCGGCGGCAACCGCGGCGGCAGCCTCCGCTTCGAGGCGGGCAGTTTCGGCGGCTGCGGTCTCCTCCTCGGCGATGCGCTGCGCCTCAGCCGCAGCCTCCGCGTCGGTGGCCGCAGTATCCTCGGCCTCCTTGCGGGCGGCCTCGGCAGCCCGGTACTCCTCCGCGTCCTGCTGTGCCGCATTACCCGCGGCAATCTCGTTGCGGGCGTCGTTGAGCTGTTCCTGCGCCGCATCACGTTCGGTAGCCAGGCGGTCGCGCTCCGCGGTGAGGACGGCGATCTGTGCGTTGTTGGTCTCGATGGCTGCCCGGGCGTCGGACTCCCGGGTCAACGCCCTGGTCTCCCGCTGTTCCGCCAGGTCGCGTGCCAGGCGCAGCTGGGATTCCCGGTTGGCCTGCTCGGTGCGCAGCTGGTCGAGCTTCTCGATCGCGGCACGCTGCTTTTCTGCGTGCGTGCGCAGGTAGGTGCGGCGGTCCAGGGAGTTCTCGGAGGCCTCCTCACCGGCGAGCGTGGCCACAGCGGTCGGGGTGGTCGTCCGGCGGTAGGCCGCGCGGGAGATTTCGTCGAGTCGGGCCTGCGCCTCCTCGATCTTCGCCTGGGTCTCATCCAGTTCCGCACGGGCGGTGATGACGGCCTGACGGGCCTGTTCGGCGGTGGCCTGCGCGTCATGCAGATCCACGAGAGCCTTGTTGACCCCCTCGTGCAGTCCGCCGATTTCGAGGGCCAGCCGGTCCATCTCGGACTCGGTCCGGGTGATGTCCCCGACCAGTCCGGTGGCCGTGGCCGCCGGGGTCTCGGGAACCGCTGTGGCCACGACCGGCTGGAAGGCGGTGAGCGTCGCCAGGCAGAGCGCGGTGGCGAGAACCGTGCGCAGACGCGCGCGGTTGAGTGTGGTCTGGGCCACGTGTCCTCCTCAAGAACCCCCATGTCAAGCTGAGAACCTTGGCAGGGTGAGTGTCAGGTCGATTGTTCACCGGTACAGACACACGGGTACCCAGACCCCGGAACAACTCCAGATGCCTCTTCGCGCTCGGCGTGCTTCCCCACATGCCCGTGCGATGACAATGAGGCCGGACCCGCAATTTTCACGTGGTCCGACCGCGACACCTGATTCTGTTGGGGTTTCCATCGACCCGTGAGCCGATAAAAGCACCATAGGACACCCCAGTCGCCCGTGACTCAATCTTTATCAGCATTCACAGAAGTAAAGGTTGGTCACATGACGAGCAGCATGGGACTGACCTGCATGATCACGTTCAAGTAACGTGCGTGTGATTTTGGTTACATCTTGCTAGCCGTAGGGCGCTGATTGGCGATAGGAGCGTAACGATATGGAAAAGAATTGATTACACCCCGTCAGTGCTGAAGGCTTGACTTTTCGGGATCCCCCGACGTCGCCGACGGGCCCCCAGTGCCGTGAAGGCTGCTGTCCCGGCAACCCCGAGCAGGATGAGTGCGGTCGCGGAGGGCCAGCTGGCTGCAGACGCATTGACGTCATCAACGAAGCGGTGAGCGGCGCCCACGACATCCGGGTTCCCCAGGAAGGGGTACTGCGCCACCTCCAGCCCGGCCCGGGAGTGCACGTCACTGACCACCGCCCCGGAGTGCGGTGCCCGCACGATGACCGTGTCCAGGTCGGTGGACATCAGCAGCTCCTGGGCCACATCGCGCATGTCAGCCGTCTGCGGGGGCGTGCGTTCGAGGATGACCAGCCCCAGGGCTCCGAAGTCCGTGTCCCGGGCGTGGGCCACGGCATCGAGGAGGCCGGGTTCCAGGTCGGCGGCCTTTCCTTCTGGGACAAAGGCCCCGAAGGCGACGGCATCCTCGCCGAGCTGGCGGTTGAGATCGTCCAGGTCGACGTCGGCGGGGATCATCTTCTGTGGCCACTTCCCATCGGGATTCTGCAGTCGGGACGACGTCCACTGCGGTCTGTCACTGTCGGTTATATCCCCCGCGGGTGTGGCGGGGGTGGCGACGCGCCGCCCTGATGTCAGGGCAAACCAAAAAACAAGACGCTTGTACTGTTAGGATGGTGAGCGGTCGTTGGTACGGAACCTTAGTCTGGTTACGGACCATCGCGTTCTACCGGTGTGTGACTGCCTTGACCGGGGCAGATCGCCCGCGGGTATCGAACATTTCAGTTCAACAAGAGGAAATGGAGCTCCCTGTGACCGAAAGCAAGAACTCCTTCAACGCCAAGCGCACCCTCGAGGTCGGCGAGAAGTCCTATGACTACTACGCCCTCGACGCCGTGCCGGGCATGGAGAAGCTGCCGTACTCCCTGAAGGTTCTCGGCGAGAACCTTCTCCGTACCGAAGACGGCGCGAACATCACCACCGAGCACATCGAGGCAATCGCCAACTGGGACCCGAAGGCTGAGCCCTCCATCGAGATCCAGTTCACCCCGGCGCGTGTCCTCATGCAGGACTTCACCGGTGTCCCCTGTGTCGTCGACCTGGCGACCATGCGTGAGGCAGTGAAGACCCTCGGCGGCAACCCGGACGAGGTCAACCCGCTGAACCCGGCCGAGATGGTCATCGACCACTCCGTCATCGTCGAGGCCTTCGGCACCTCCGATGCGATCGAGAAGAACGTCGCCATCGAGTACCAGCGCAACGAGGAGCGCTACCAGTTCCTGCGTTGGGGTGCCGAGAACTTCTCCAACTTCCGCGTCGTCCCCCCGGGAACCGGCATTGTCCACCAGGTCAACATCGAGTACCTGTCCCGCGTTGTCTTCGACAACGAGGGTGTCGCCTACCCGGACACCTGCATCGGCACCGACTCCCACACCACCATGCAGAACGGCCTGGGCATCCTGGGCTGGGGCGTCGGTGGCATCGAGGCCGAGGCAGCCATGCTGGGCCAGCCGGTGTCCATGCTCATCCCGCGCGTCGTCGGTTTCAAGCTGACCGGG
Source organism: Corynebacterium lemuris (assembly GCF_024919295.1). Taxonomy (GTDB): domain Bacteria; phylum Actinomycetota; class Actinomycetes; order Mycobacteriales; family Mycobacteriaceae; genus Corynebacterium; species Corynebacterium lemuris. The sequence continues at coordinate 117,620 of NZ_JANWTC010000004.1, forward strand.
GAGATCCCGGCCGGCGTCACCGCCACCGACGTCGTCCTGACCATCACCGAGATGCTGCGCAACCACGGTGTCGTCCAGAAGTTCGTCGAGTTCTACGGCAACGGCGTCAAGTCCGTCCCGCTGGCCAACCGCGCCACCATCGGCAACATGTCCCCCGAGTTCGGCTCCACCTGTGCGATGTTCCCCATCGACGAGGAGACCATCAAGTACCTCGAGCTGACCGGCCGCAGCAAGGACGACGTCGCCCGCGTCGAGGCATACGCCAAGGCCCAGGGCATGTGGCTCCACGCGGACGCCCCGGAGGCCGAGTACTCCGAGTACCTCGAGCTGGACCTGTCCACCGTCGTGCCGTCCATCGCCGGCCCGAAGCGCCCGCAGGACCGCATCCTGCTGTCCGAGGCCAAGGAGCAGTTCCGCCGCGACCTGCCCACCTACACCTCCGAGGAGACCGCTGAGCCGGTCCGCGCCACCAAGGTCGAGGGCGACGACTACAACCAGACCTTCGCCGCCGACGGCGAGTCCGCTGCCGCGAACGCAGAGGGCCGCCCCTCTAAGCCGGTCATCGTGGAGTCCCCGCAGGGTGGCGAGTTCACCCTCGACCACGGCATGGTCGCCATCGCCTCCATCACTTCCTGCACCAACACCTCCAACCCGTCCGTCCTGGTCGCCGCCGGCCTGCTGGCCCGCAAGGCCACCGAACTGGGTCTGAAGTCCAAGCCGTGGGTCAAGACCATCTGCGCACCGGGTTCCCAGGTCGTCGACGGCTACTTCAAGCGCGCCGACCTCTGGAAGGACCTGGAGGCCCTGGGCTTCTACCTCTCCGGCTTCGGCTGCACCTCGTGCATCGGCAACTCCGGTCCGCTCCCGGCCGAGGTCTCCTCCGCCATCAACGAGCACGACCTGGCCGCCACCGCGGTCCTGTCCGGTAACCGTAACTTCGAGGGTCGCATCTCCCCCGACGTCAAGATGAACTACCTGGCCTCCCCGCCGCTGGTCATCGCCTACGCCATCGCCGGCACCATGGACTTCGACTTCGAGAACGATCCGCTCGGCCAGGACCAGAACGGCAATGACGTCTTCCTGAAGGACGTCTGGCCCTCCACCGAGGAGATCGAGTCCACCATCGAGGGTGCGATCTCCCGCGAGCTCTACGAGGCCGACTACGCTGACGTCTTCAAGGGCGACAAGCAGTGGCAGGAGCTGGAGATCCCGACCGGCAAGACCTTCGAGTGGGACGATAACTCCACCTACATCCGCAAGGCGCCGTACTTCGACGGCATGCCGCTGGAGCCGGAGGACGTCACCGACATCAAGGGCGCCCGCGTCCTGGCCAAGCTGGGCGACTCGGTCACCACCGACCACATCTCCCCGGCCTCCTCCATCAAGCCGGGCACCCCGGCGGCCCAGTACCTGGACGCCAACGGTGTCGAGCGCAAGGACTACAACTCCCTGGGCTCCCGTCGTGGCAACCATGAGGTCATGGTCCGCGGCACCTTCGCCAACATCCGTCTGCAGAACCAGCTGGTTGACATCACCGGTGGCTACACCCGTGACTTCACCCAGGAGGGTGGCCCGCAGGCCTTCATCTACGACGCCGCCGAGAACTACAAGGCTGCCGGCACCCCGCTGGTCGTCCTGGGTGGCAAGGAGTACGGCACCGGTTCCTCCCGTGACTGGGCTGCGAAGGGCACCAACCTGCTCGGCGTGAAGGCCGTCATCACCGAATCCTTCGAGCGTATCCACCGCTCGAACCTCATCGGTATGGGCGTCGTCCCGCTGCAGTTCCCGGCCGGCGAGTCCCACGAGTCCCTGGGCCTGGACGGTACCGAGATCTTCGACATCGAGGGCATCACCGCGTTGAACAACGGTGAGACCCCGAAGACTGTCGCGGTCACCGCCACCAAGGAGGACGGCTCCACCGTCAAGTTCGATGCGACTGTCCGCATCGATACCCCGGGTGAGGCCGATTACTTCCGTAACGGCGGCATCCTGCAGTATGTCCTCCGCCAGATGATCGCCGCGGCCAACGCCTAAGCGCATCTCTGCCGCAGTGTGAACTGCCCTTGAGAGGGGGCTGCATCCCCGGTCAGGCATCATGCCTTACCGGGGCAGGCAGCCCCCTCTCCCCTTTTTTCTTCGCAGTAAGGAGGTCCCCCATGCCCGTGGTCAGCAACACCGAACTCTCCCGCCGCCGTCTGGAGATCCTCGAAGGCGCCCGGCGGTGTTTCGCCGAGCACGGCTACCACGGCGCCACAGTCCGGCGCCTGGAGGAGGCCACCGGCAAGTCCCGGGGGGCGATCTTCCACCATTTCGGTGATAAGGAGAACCTGTTCCTCGCGCTTGCCCGTGAGGACGCGGCCCGTCAGGCCGAGCTGGCCGCCGAGGAGGGGCTGGTCGAGGTGATGCGGGACATCCTCCATCACCCGGAGCGCCACGAGTGGCTGGGTACGCGCCTGGAGATCTCCAAGATGCTGCGTACCGACGCCGAGTTCCGCGCGCAGTGGCAGAAGCACCAGGAGGTCCTCGACCGGGCGGTACGCGATCGTCTAGCCCGCCTGGTCGTGGACGGCCGCATGCGTACCGACGTCACGCCGGAGGTCCTGCACACCTACCTGGAGACCTTCCTCGACGGTCTTATCACCCGGCTGGCCTCCGGTGGCTCCACCGAGGGCCTGGAGCAGGTGCTCGACCTCGTGGAGGGCAGCGTGCGGCACCGCCCGTAGGACCGGGAAGACGGACGTATAGAATCTCTCCCTATGCCGAACTTCCTCCTCGTCTCCCTGCGTTCCGGTGAACTGGCCGACCAGATCGCCGCCGCAGAGCTGCGTGATTTCCTGCGGGCGACCCGGCTCGACCCGGCGGAGCTGACCCATGTCAACCTCGCCGAGGTCGGCCAGACCGCGGGTGAACTCGACGGTTATGACGGGGTACTGCTCGGCGGCAGCTCCCTGAACATCACCAACCACCACTGGGACCAGTGGCAGTTGCACGTGCACGAGGAGATGGCGCGCATCAGTGGTTCCGGTGTGCCGGCCTTCCTGGTCTGCTACGGGGCCAGCTGGCTCAGCCACATGCACGGCGGGCAGATCGGCCCCGCCCACGCTGAGGGTTCCGGGCCCACCGTCGTTGAGCTGACGGAGGAGGGCATGCGCGATCCGCTGTGCGCGGGCCTGCCGGAGACCTTCACCTCCCTGACCGGGCACACCGAGAGTGTGGAGATGATCGGTGCGGACCTCACCGTGCTGGCCACCGGCCCCTCCTGCCCGGTGCAGTTCCTCCGGGCGGGCGAGCATGTCTGGGCCACCCAGTTCCACGCTGACATGGATGCGCAGGCCATGAAGGACCGGATGGACTTCTACTACGACTACGGGTATTTCTCCCCCGACGACTACCACACGATCGTGGCCTCGCTCCCCTCGATCAACACGACGTGGAGCAACCGCCTGCTCGCCAACTTCGTCGATTACTGCACCCGCCGGGCAGCCGCCAGGGCCTGACCGGCACCACCCGGCGAGGCCTCAGCCGGTGGCAGGGGCAGATTCCCTGGGCCGGTATATCCCGATCTCCGTGCCATCATCCCGGATGAGAGACTCCGGTGGCTGCCGGAGTGCCACCGCGGCCTCCACATAGTCTCCCGAAGAGCCTGCGAAGTTGAGGACCACCAGGATGTAGAGGGTGAGCCGCAGCTCAGCCGGCACCAGTAGAAGCGCGGTCAGCAGAATCGCTCCCCACAGCAGGCTGGGAGTGAGCGCGACCAGAGTCGTGGTGCCGGGGTTGAGGTAGGCGGGGCTGCCGGTGGTCACGAAGGGGAACTTCACGGCGTAGGTGGGTGTGATTCCGGTCCGCCAGCGCAGTACGAGGCCGTGGGTGAGCTCATGCGCGGCCAGATAACACAGTCCTGCCAGGATGGTCAGCACCGTGGTGGCCAGGGGGCTCCAGGTGGCGGCCGCCGGAATCTCCAGCCTGATGCCCAAGGCGATGGCGGGGGCCACCACCGCCACAGCAGTCCCCTGCACCCACAGGTTGAACCCGCGGTTCTTCTTCAGGTCGATGGTGGCGTGCCGGTGATAACCCGCCGGCAGTCTGCTCGTGTTCCTGGCTCTGATCTCCATGGTTTCCTCAATTCCGGAGATGGTGGGCGGGTACGCGGGCCCCTCTTCAGCATGGCAGAAAGTCCGGGGTTGACGGCCGGTTTGAGTGGTGGGAAGAAACACCTCCCACCGGGCCGGGAAAATGGGAACACCCACCAGGTTGATGACATGTCACCATTTATGGTATTATGAAACTCACACCAAACCAACGAGTCATCAGGAGCGCGAATAATGATCACTGACACCCAGATTCTGTCCCCCGACACCGGCATGGACGCCGTCACCCTCCGGGTCGGCGACCTGGAGAACATGACCTCCTACTACGCCAACACCCTCTCCCTGGAACCGCTGGAGGAGAAGAGCCACCGCGGCCAGGTCTACCGGGTGCTGGGCCGAGGCACGGTCCCCTTCATCAGGTTGATATCCACGCCGGGGTTGCCGGCGGTGGACCGTAGTCAAGCCGGCCTGTACCACACCGCCTGGCTCTTCCCTGACCGGGCGGCGCTGGCCGCCACCGTCTACCACAGCGCCCGGGACCCGCGCAGCCGCTTTGTCGGTTCCAGTGACCACCTGGTCAGTGAGGCCTTCTACTTCACCGACCCGGAGGGCAACGGCATCGAGCTCTACATCGACCGCCCCCGCGAGCAGTGGGTGCACCAGGATGGCGAGATCGCCATGGACACCCTCCCCCTCGACCCGCGGAAATTCCTCGCCGAGCACCTCCAGGAGGACCGGATCGCCATGACCGGTACCCTGGCCGGCAAGGTCGGCCACGTCCACCTGCAGGTCGGTGATGTCGCCCGCGCACGGGAATTCTACGTCGACACCCTCGGTTTCGAGCCGACCCAGACCGGCTACCGCGGAGCCCTGTTCGCCTCCGCCGGCGGGTACCACCACCACGTCGCCATGAACTCCTGGCACAGCCGGGGCGCCGGCCCGCGGGCCGCCAGCCTGGGGCTGGGCAGCCTGGCCATCACGGTGCCCGACCGGGAACAGCTGGACCAGGTGGGGCAGCGGCTGAAGGACCACGGTCTCTGGCTGGCAGATGACGGCCACACCCTGAGCACCCGGGACCCCTGGGACACACTGGTCACCCTCGCGCTGCCGGGCACGAGCACCGGGCAGCTCCTGCAGGAGATCTAGAGCTGACGGACCGCGGCCTCCCCGGCACCGGCGCCACCCTCCGCATCAACGAAGGGCAGGATCTGCCGGTCGGGGAGGTTTTCACGAGTGGCCATCTCCACCAGCACCTTCGCCACCAGCTCACGCGAGGTGGTCACCGAGCTGCTCTCGGGGCGATCATTATCGACGACTGCCAACCCCCCGGCCGGCTCCATCGTCAGCGCACCCGGCGCGAGGATGAGATACTCCAGCTCTGAGGCGAGGAGACGGCGATCCACGGCCTCCTTGGCATCCGCGTAGGGGAAGAAGGGGTCCTCCGGATCCACTCCGTGGTCAACGGATCCCAGGTAGGAGACCATGAGGAAGCGGGGGGCCTTCCCTTCCTCCTTCCGGAGCTGCTCGAGGGCATCGATGCAGGCGAGCGCGCCGTCGCGGTCGATGGCGTAGGTGGCCTTCGCCCCCTCCTTGCCGGCGTTGCCGGCGGTCCAGATGACGGTGTCCTGGTCCCGCAGCAGGCCGGCCCAGTCATCGATGCTCAGTCCGGTGAGGTCGCGGATCAGCGGCGTGGAACCCAGGGCCTCAATGTCCGGGGTCTGCTCCGGGTTGCGGATCAGGGAGGTCACGTCCAGACCGGCGGTGATCAGGCGTGGGGTGACCAGCTGCGCGACCTTGCCGTGTCCGCCGATGATGAGAATGTTTCCGGTTTTCCTGCTCTGTGCATCATTCATGTCCCCACCCTACGGAAAGTTTCCGGGGCGCATCCCCGAGACATAGGCGCGGTTGGCCCAGCGTTGGACTGCCCGGGCTACCGGCGCGCCGAGTTTGGCCAGCCACCAGGCGTGGCGGGAGAAGGCGATCACCCGGCCGGTGACGGTGCCGTCGGGGGCGAGGTTGATGATGAAGGCCTCCTCCCCCAGTTCCACGTGGGCGGGCAGGGTGCCGTAGACGAGGACCGTGCGGGTGGGGGTCTGCTCCTCCAGGAGCACGTAACAGGAGGAGACCCGTGGGCCCATGTGCAGGCGGACCAGCGGACCGAAGCGTTCCGCACGCACGCGGGCCCGCCGGTGTGCCTGCCAGGTCAGCAGCCGGTGACTGGCCTCGTGGAAACAGTCCTCGCCGTGGCCGAGCACCTCCTGGTGGTCGGTGATCGTCCACCGGTGCAGGCCCAGTTCCTCGGGGGTGCGGCCGGCGGCCATTTTCAGGGTGGCCAGCCGCAGGTGGGCGGGGTAGGTCAGGTCGGAGCGGGTGGTCACTTCCGGCCGATGCTCCAGTACGCCGCGGGGCCGAGTCCGTTGATCAGCTGGGCCAGGGCCCACGCCCACTTCGGGCCGCGGACCTGCTCGGCGGGGCAGTGCGAGAGGTCCACCCAGGCGGCGATCTTGGCTGAGAACTCGACGACGACGCCGACGATGAGGCTGATCCGGGAGGCCGGGGACATGGCGGTGAATTCGCTGCGCAGTGTGGCGAGGCTGGGGTTTCTGCTGCTCATGGCTCTTACTCTACCGACCGCTCCCCCAGCGGGTGACGCGATTACCATGGATGCATGTTCGCAATCATGACTGTCACCGGGGCCGACCACACCGGGATCATCGCCTCCGTCACCACCGCTCTCGCCGAGCTGGACATCAACATCCTCGACGTCTCCCAGACCATCATGGACCAGTTCTTCACCATGATCCTGCGGGTGGAGTTCGATGAGACCTCCCTTGACATCGCCCGGATCCAGCAGGCGATGGAGCCGGTGGAGAAGTCGCAGGGGCTGGTCATCCGGATCCAGTCCGAGGCACTGTTCACCGCGGTCAACGAGATTTAGGCGGAAGGACACGACCATGAGCTTCCACCTGAACTCCCGCAACATCCTCGACACCATCGAGATGATCGAGAAGTACCGCCTCGACATCCGCACCGTGACCATGGGGATCTCGCTGCTCTCCTGCACCCGGACGACCATGGCCGAGACCTGCCAGGCCGTCTACGACCGGGTGGTCACCCAGGCCGCCCGGCTCGTCGAGGTCTGCGAGGGCATCGAGGCCGAGCTGGGCATCCCCATAGTGAACAAGCGGATCTCCGTCACCCCGGTCGCCCTGGTCACCGCCGGGTTGGAGGGCAATCCGGCTGATGTGGCCCGGGCCCTGGACCGGGCGGCGAAGGAGGTCGGCGTCAACTTCCTCGGCGGTTACTCCGCCCTGGTGGCCAAGGGTGCGACCACCTCCGAGAAGATGCTCATCCGTTCCATCCCGGAGGCCCTGAGTGAGACCGACCTGGTCTGCGGCTCAGTCAACATCGCCACCTCGCGCGCAGGCATCAACATGAATGCCGCAGCTGAGATGGGCCGGGTCATCAAGGAGGCCGCCGAGCTGACGAAGGACCGTTCGGCCATCGCCTGCGCGAAGCTGGTGGTCTTCGCCAATTCCGTCGGCGACAACCCTTTCATGGCCGGCGCCTACCACGGTGTGGAGGAACCGGACTGCGTCGTCTCCGTCGGCGTCTCCGGCCCCGGTGTGGTCCACCGTGCGCTGGAGTCCCTGCCGGATACCGCCACCCTCGACCAGGTCGCAGAGGAGATCAAGAAGGCCGCCTTCAAGATCACCCGCGCCGGCCAGCTCGTCGGCGACATGGCCTCCGAACGCCTCGGCGTGCCCTTCGGTATCGTCGACCTCTCCCTGGCCCCCACCGCGGAACAGGGGGATTCCGTCGCCCACATCCTCGAGCGCATGGGCCTGGATCAGGTGGGGACCCACGGCACCACGGCGGCGCTCGCCCTGCTCAACGACGCGGTGAAGAAGGGCGGCATGATGGCCTGTTCCCGCGTGGGTGGGCTGTCGGGCTCCTTCATCCCCGTCTCCGAGGACAAGGGGATGATCGATGCCGTGCGCGCCGGGTCCATCACCCTGGACAAGTTGGAGGCGATGACCGCGATCTGTTCGGTGGGTTTCGACATGGTCGCCATCCCGGGTGACACCAGCGCGGAGACCATCGCCGGCATGATCGCCGATGAGGCCGCCATCGGGGTGATGAACCACAAGACCACCGCCGTGCGCGTCATCCCGGTGCCGGGCACGGTCCCCGGTGACGAGGTGAATTTCGGCGGGCTGCTCGGCTACGCCCCGGTGATCCCGGTCAACCAGGTCGGCAACGCCGGATTCATCGGCCGCGGCGGTTTCATCCCCGCCCCGGTGCACGGTCTGCGGAACTGATGCGCCTGCGCGGGCGTGCGTACAATCGAATCATGTGAGTACACCACCGCATGCCACCGATGTCCAAGAGGTCTTCACTGAACTCGGCAGCCGTCCGGAGGGGTTGAGCGGCGGGGCCGTGTCCTCCGCGCTTGAGAAGTACGGGCCCAACGCGCTGCCGCAGGCCCAGGAGGAGACCGCTCTCCAGCGGCTGCTGCGCCAGCTGCGCGACCCGATGATCTACGTGCTCATCGCCGCGGCTGTGGTCACCGCCTTCCTCGGTCACATCGTGGACACGGTCGTCATCGCCGCGGTGGTGATCATCAACTCACTGGTGGGTTTCTTCCAGGAGGGCAAGGCCGCGAACGCGCTGGCCGCGATCCGGGACATGCTCTCGCCCACCACAGAGGTACGCCGCGACGGTTCCTGGACCACCCTCGACTCCGGTGAGCTGGTCCCCGGGGACGTCATCCGGTTGCGGGCCGGTGACCGGATACCTGCCGACCTGCGGCTGTTCAAGACCACCAGCCTGCGGGTGGAGGAGTCGGCGCTGACCGGTGAGTCCGTGCCCGCGGACAAGAACACCCGGCCGGTGGCGGCGGACGCGGACCTCGGTGACCGTTCCTCCATGGCCTTCTCCGGCACCACGGTGGCGGCGGGCTCGGGGCAGGGCGTGGTCACCGCCACCGGTGAGGACACCGAGATCGGCCGGATCACCACCATGCTGGGCGAGGTGCAGAAGGTGGAGACCCCGCTGACCCGGTCCATGGCCCGGTTCTCCTCGATCCTGGCGGTCGGCGCGGTCGGGCTGGCGGTGCTGATGATCATCGTCTCCGTGGTCCTCTACGGCACTGACTGGGGTGAGGTCCTCATGTCGGCGATCGGCTTCGCGGTCGCAGCGATCCCGGAGGGCCTGCCGGCCGTCATGGCCATCACCCTCGCGTTGGGCGTGCAGAAGATGGCCGACCGCAACGCCATCACCCGCAGGCTCAACTCCGTGGAGACCCTGGGCTCGGTCACCACCATCTGCACCGACAAGACCGGCACCCTCACCCGCAACGAGATGACGGTGCGCGCCATCCACACCCGCGAGCACACCTACGAGGTCACCGGCACCGGCTACGCCCCCGAGGGTGAGATCCTGCTTGATGGCGCACCGGTGGCCACCGCCGACCACCCCGACCTCGCGCGGATGGCGGAGGTGGCGGTCTACGCGAATGACGCGAGCGTCGAGAAGCACGGGGATGGGTGGCAGATGACGGGCGAGCCCACGGACGGCGGCATCTGCACCTTCGCGCTCAAGGCCGGGGAGGACGGCAGCTCGCAGCGCCTGGCGGCCGTGCCCTTCGACTCCGAGTACAAGTACATGGCGACCCTCGACGACATGCCCGACGGACCCATCATCCACCTCAAAGGTGCGCCCGACCGCCTGCTGGAACGCTGCGACCGGCAGAGCGCCCCCGGGGGTGGCACCGAGGTACTGGACGTAGCCTACTGGGAGGAGCACATCGAGGACCTGGGGGCCCGGGGTATGCGGGTGCTCGCCGCGGCCTGGCGGGAGGGGGCGGACAAGAACAGCCTGGACACCGGCGATGTCGACGAGGGTGGGTTCGTCTTCCTCGGCCTCTACGGGATCATCGACCCGCCGCGCGACGAGGTCGCTGCGGCGGTGCGCACCGTCCAGGAGGCCGGCGTGCGGGTCCGGATGATCACCGGCGACCATGCCTCGACAGCGGCTGCCATCGCGAAGGAGGTCGGACTGCGCGGGGACCGGGCGATCACCGGGGCGGAGCTCGAGGCCGCCAGCGACGCGGACCTGCGCAGCATCGTCCACAACCACGACATCTACGCCCGCACCTCACCCGAGCACAAGCTACGCCTGGTGCAGGCGCTGCAGGCCAACGGCGAGGTGGTCGCCATGACCGGCGACGGCGTCAACGACGCCCCCTCCCTCAAACAGTCCGACGTGGGCGTGGCCATGGGCATCAAGGGCACCGAGGCGACCAAGGACGCCGCTGACGTGGTGCTGGCCGACGACAATTTCGCCACCATCGCCGCGGCGATGAAGATGGGGCGCACGATCTACGACAACCTGCGCAAGGCCATCGTGTTCATGCTGCCCACCAACGGTGCCCAGGGCCTGGTCATCTTCGTGGCGATGCTCGTCGGCATGACCCTGCCGATCACTCCCCTGCAGGTCCTGTGGGTCAACCTCATCACCGCCGTTACCCTGTCGCTGGCGCTGTCCTTCGAGCCGGCGGAACCGGGCATCATGAAACGCCGGCCCCGCGACCCGGAGGACTCCATCCTGGACACGGAGGCCATCCTGCGGATCCTCTACGTCTCCGTCCTCATCGGTGGGGCAACGATCGCGGTGTTCCAGTACCTGCAGATGAACGGCTCCTCCCTGGAGACCTCCCGCACCATCGCAGTGAACACACTGGTCGTCGGCCAGGTATTCTACCTGTTCACGGCCCGTTTCTCCCGTGTCAGTGCGGTGCGGAAGGAACTGTTCACCACGAACCCCGTCTCCTGGCTGTGCGTGGGCATCATGCTCGCCCTGCAGCTCGCCTTCTGCTATCTGCCCTTCATGCAGGCGGCCTTCCACACCACCTCCGTGGGCTGGTTCGGCTGGGGGGTGCCCGTGGCCGCCGGCATCATCGTGTTCCTCGCGGTGGAGGCCGATAAACTCATCCGCCGCCACTAGAATCGAGGGTGTGTCCCGCCCGCAGATCCGCCCCCGCCGACCTTTCCTCCTGCTGAGCACCCGACCGGAGGATGAGGCCGCCGCGGCCGAGCTGCTCAGCTTCCGCGCGAAGATGGGCCTGGGAGCGGACGGCCTGGTGCAGTTCCGGCTGGAGTCGCGCCCCCTGGAACACCTGGACCTGGCGGATTTCTCCGGAATCCTGCTCGGCGGCAGCCCCTTCAACTCCTCCGAACCGGTCAAGGCCCCGCTACAGCAGCGCGTGGAGGCCGACCTGGCCCGCCTCATGGCGGAGGTCCTCGATCGGGACTACCCGCTGTTCGGCGCCTGCTACGGGGTCGGCACGGTGGGTACCGCCATCGGGGCGGTCATCGACGGCACCTACAGCGAGAAACCCCGCGTCATCGAGGTCACCGTCACCGGGCAGGACCCGCTTCTCGACGGCCTGCCGGAGCAGTTCCACACGATGGTCGGCCACAAGGAGGCCATCACCGTCCTCCCCGACATCGCCGAGGTGCTGATCACCGGCGCGGACTGCCCCACCCAGATGTTCCGGGTGCGGGAGAACATCTACGCCACCCAGTTCCACCCCGAGCTGGCCCCGGCCGAATTCGAGCAGCGCCTGCGTATCTACGCCAACGCCGGCTACTACGAGCCCGGTGAACTCAGCGAGATCATCGCGGGCACCCGCGGCGTGGACCTCACCGTGGACGACGCCATCCTGCGCAACTTCGCCCTGCGCTACGCGCGTTAGGCCAGTTCCACGATCTCCATGTACTCGTCCGACCACAGGTCCTCATCGCCGTCGGGCAGCACGATGACGCGCTCGGGTTCGAGGGCCTTGACGGCACCCGGGTCGTGGGTGACCAGGACGACGGCACCGGTGTAGGTGCGCAGGGCGTCGAGGACCTGTTCGCGGGACTGCGGGTCGAGGTTGTTGGTGGGTTCGTCGAGAAGCAGCACGTTGGCACGCGAGGAGACCAGCGCGGCAAGAGCGAGGCGGGTCTTCTCACCGCCGGAGAGGGTGCCGGCGGGCTGGTCGAGCTGGTCACCGGAGAACATGAAGGCGCCGAGCAGTCCGCGCAGGTCCTGCTCACCTGCCTCGGGGCAGGCCTCGATGGTGTTCTGCCAGACGGACTTCCCCGGGTCGATGGTGTCGTGCTCCTGGGCGAAGTAGCCGATCTTCAGTCCGTGGCCGGTGACGATGCCGCCCTCGCCGTCGGTGCGCTCCACACCGGCCAGCAGCTTGAGCAGGGTGGTCTTGCCGGCGCCGTTGAAACCGAGGACGACGACGCGGCTGCCCTTGTCGATGGCCAGGTCCACGCCGGCGAAGACCTCCAGCGAGCCGTACATCTTGGTCAGGCCCTTGGCGAACAGCGGGGTCTTTCCGCAGGGGGCCGGCTCCGGGAAGGAGATGGCGGCGACACGGTCGGCGACGCGGATGTCGTCGAGTCGGCCGATCATGCGGTCGGCGCGGGCGAGCATCTGCTTCGCGGCGGCCGCCTTCGTGGCCTTGGCACCGAGCTTGGCGGCCTGCTTGTGCAGGGCGGAGGCCTTCTTCTCGGCGTTGGCACGCTCACGGCGGCGGCGGGCCTCGTCCAGGGCGCGGGCGTCCTTGTACTTGGCGAAGCCCATGTTGTAGACGTCGGCCTCGGCGCGGACAGCGTCGAGGAACCAGACCTTGTTGCACACGGCGTCGAGAAGCTCCACGTCGTGGGAGATCATGATCAGCCCGCCCTCGTGTTTTGCCAGGAAACCACGCAGCCAGTCGATGGAGTCGGCGTCGAGGTGGTTGGTGGGCTCGTCGAGAAGCAGGGTGGTCTGCGATTTTCCGGAGCCGTTGGTGGCGGCGAAGAGGATCTGGGCGAGCTCCACGCGGCGGCGCTGACCACCGGAGAGGGTGTGCAGCGGCTGATCGAGGATACGGGCCGGGAGGCCGAGGTTGTCGCAGATCTGGGCGGCCTCGGAATCCGCCTCGTAACCGCCGAGGGAGGCGTACTGTTCCTCGAAGCGGGAGTATTTGCGGATCGCGGCGTCACGCCTGCCGGTGTCCGTCGCGGTCTCCATGATCTCCTGCTGGCGTTCCATGGAGCTGCGGATGCGGTCGAGGCCACGTGCGGAGAGCACGCGGTCGAGGGCGGTCTGGTCGATGTTGCCCTCGCGGGAGTCCTGCGGCAGGTAGCCGATCTCCCCGGAGCTGGTCACGGTGCCACCGTAGGGCTGGGTCTCCCCCGCCAGGATGCGCATGGTCGTGGTCTTGCCGGCACCGTTGCGGCCCACGAGTCCGATGCGGTCGCCGGGCTGGACACGCAGCAGCGGCCCGGGTGCGGTGAGCAGGGTACGGGCGCCGACGCGGACTTCGAGGTCATTGGTGACAATCACAACGGGACAGTGTATCAACCTCGGCCGATATCCCTAAAGGACAGCAGATTCCGCACCCGGGGGCATAGATTGGGGTCATGAGCGCACAGCCCGAGAGTTCCGGCGGCCTCAGCCGCGACTACATCGTCGAGTACCGCGCGGGCCAGTTCCAGAACGGTTCGCTGGTGCTGCGTTTCGACGCCGAGCCGAACGAGCGGCAGCTCCGTGAGGCCCTCATCGCCTACGGACTGCCCGCCCGTGCCCTGGAGGAGGTCCGCGCCCGCCCACTACAGTCGTCCGGGCCCCGGCGGTCCCCCGTGGCGCAGTCATCCCAGGCCACCCTACCGACCCCACTGCCGCAGCCGGAGTTGGCGGAGAAGAAGCGCCCCGGTTGCAGCGGGGGCCGGATGTTCATGATCCTGCTGATCATCGCCTTCGGCGCCGGGGCCACGTTGGCGGATAACGCGAAAGTCGCCGGCATGTTCGCCGGCGACTTCCTGACCACCGAGACGATGGTCGTGGGTTGCGCGAATGCGCTGGGGGCCGCCCGCGCCGCCGCAGACCCCGGGGAGGGGTTCATCGGGGCGCTGCTGTCCCAGGAGCCGACCGCCTTCGCCGTGACTCCGGCGAACGCGGCCTTCTACGTCTCCTGTCTCTCGGCGGCCTCCGGTTAGACGGCGAAGCCGAGCGCGCGGAGCTGCTCGCGGCCGTCCTCGGTGATCATGTGGTGGCCCCACGGCGGGAGCCAGACCCACTCGAGATCAACCTTGTCCACGATGCCGTTGCCCACGAGGGCGGCCTGGACCTGGTCCTCGATGACGTCGGTCAGCGGGCAGGCCGGGGAGGTCAGGGTCATGTTGACCATGGCCACGTCCTCGCCCTCCCGGTCCTCGATCCACACGTCGTAGAGGAGGCCCAGATCGACGACATTGATGCCCAGTTCCGGGTCGATGACATCGTGCAGGTACTCGGTGACGTCGAAGGCGAGGGACTCCTGTTCCTCCGTCAGCGATTCGGGGCGCTGACGCTGGACGGCATCGGTGGGGTTCTGATCGGTGTTGTCGGTCATTTCTTCTCCCTTTCGTTGAGAGCGTCGGAGGTCGCGGCCTGGAAGGCCTTCCAGCCGAGCAGGGCGCACTTCACGCGGGCGGGGTACCTGGCCACACCGGTGAAGGCGATGCCGTCACCGATGAGGTCCTCGTCGCCCTGTTCAGTGCCGCGCGAGGTGATCATCTTCTCGAACTCCGCAAGCTTGGCCATGGCCTGCTCCACCGGCTGCCCGATGATCTCCTCGGCCATGACCGAGGTCGAGGCCTGCGAGATGGAGCAACCCTCGGCGTCGTAGGAGACGTCCTCGACACGCGAACCGTCCTCGGAGAGCTGGACGCGCAGCGTCAGCTCATCCCCGCAGGAGGGGTTCACGTGGTGGACCTCCGCCTCGAACGGGTCACGCAGACCCGCGTGCTGCGGGTGTTTGTAGTGGTCCAGGATCACTTCCTGGTACATGGACTCCAGATTCATCAGTTCACCCCGAAGAATTTCCGGGCGTGGTTGATGCCGTCGACCAGGGCGTCGACCTCAGCACGCGTGTTGTACAGGTAGAAACTGGCCCGCGCGGTGGACTGGACCTCCAGGCACCGGTGGGCCGGCCATGCGCAGTGGTGTCCGACGCGGATGCACACACCCTGACTGTCGAGCACCTGGCCCAGATCGTGCGGGTGCACACCGTCGAGCACGAAGGCGATGGCCGCCCCGCGGTCCTCGGCGGTGGTCGGACCGACGATGCTCAGCCCCTCGACCGTCTGCAGACGCTCGAGCGCGTAGGCGGTGAGATCCTTCTCGTGGGCGTGGACGGCGTCCATGCCGATCTCGTTGAGGAACTCCACCGCCGCACCCAGCCCGACGACCTGGCTGGTCATCTGGGTGCCCGCTTCGAAACGCTGCGGGGCGGGGGCGAAGGTGGACTCCTCCATCCGTACGACCTCGATCATGGAGCCCCCCGTGAGGAAGGGCGGCAGCTCATCGAGGAGCGGGGCCTTGGCGTAGACCACGCCGACACCGGAGGGGCCGCACATCTTGTGGCCGGAGAAGGCCGCGAAATCGACATCCAGCTCGTGGAAGTCAACGGGCATGTGCGGGACGGACTGGCAGGCATCGAGCACGGTCAGGGCACCGACGGCTTTGGCGCGACGGACGACCTCGGCCACGTCGACGACCGCACCGGTCACATTCGACTGGTGGGTGAAGGCCACCACCTTGACGGTTTCGTCGAGCTCGAGGGAATCGAGGTCGATCCGGCCGTCCGGGGTCGCCCGGTACCACTTGAGGGTGGCACCGGTCCGTCGGCACAGCTCCTGCCAGGGCACGAGGTTCGCGTGGTGCTCGAGCTCGGTGATGACGACGGTGTCGCCCTCCTTCACCTGCAGCGCACCCGCGCGGTCATCGCCCAGTACGTAGGCGACCAGATTGAGGCCCTCGGTCGCGTTCTTCACGAAAGCGATCTCATGGCCTGCCGCCCCGACGAAGTCCGCGATCTTCTCACGGGCGTTCTCGTAGGCGTCGGTCGCCTCCTCGGCCAGCTGGTAGGCACCCCGGTGGACGGGCGCGAAGGTGTTCAGCACGAACTCCTCCTCCGCCTTCCAGACCCGCAGCGGACGCTGCGAGGTGGCCCCGGAATCCAGGTAGACCAGCGGTCGGTCATCGCGCACGGTACGCGAGAGGATCGGGAACTGCGCCCTGATCTTCTCGACGTCCAGTGCGCCTGACTCCACGGTGTATCCGCCCATCACAGGAACTGATCGTAGCCGTCGGCCTCGAGCTTGTCGGCGAGTCCGGCATCTCCGGTGTGGACGATGCGGCCGTCGGCGAACACGTGGACGAAGTCCGGGTTGACGTAGTTGAGGATGCGCTTGTAGTGGGTGATCATCAGGATGCCACCGTTGGTCTCATCCTGGTAGCGGTTGATCCCGTCGGAGACGACGCGCAGGGCATCGACGTCCAGGCCGGAGTCGGTCTCATCCATCACGGCGAAACGCGGCTTGAGCAGGTCCAGCTGCAGCACCTCGTGGCGCTTCTTCTCGCCACCGGAGAAACCCTCGTTGACGGAACGCTCACCGAAGGAGCGGTCGATCTGCAGGTTCTCGCGGGCGGTGTTGAGCTCCTTGATCCACTCACGCAGCTTCGGGGCCTCGCCACGCACGGCGGTGACGGCGGAACGCATGAAGTTGGAGGAGGAGACACCCGGCACCTCGGTCGGGTACTGCATGGCCAGGAACAGGCCGGCACGGGCGCGCTCGTCGACCTCCATCTCGAGGACGTTGACGCCGTCGAGCAGGATCTCGCCCTCGGTCACCTCGTACTTCGGGTGGCCGGCGATGATGTAGGCCAGGGTGGACTTGCCGGAGCCGTTGGGGCCCATGATGGCGTGGATTTCACCGGACTTGATGGTCAGGTTGACGCCCTTGAGGATCTGCTTCGGCTCTTCGGAACCGTCCGTCGGCAGCACCTGTGCGTGGAGGTTCTTGATTTCCAGGGTGGACATGTACACGTCTCTTTCGGGTCTAGAAATTGGGTTCTTTAAGGGGGTTTAAGCGTGGATGGACTCGAGCTCGGCGGCGACGCGCTGCTCCAGTTCCTCACGGATCGACTCCACCGGGATGCGGTTGATGACCTCGGAGAAGAACCCACGGATGATCAGGCGACGGGCCTCGGCCTCGGGGATACCGCGGGCCATGAGGTAGAAGACCTGTTCGTCGTCGAAACGGCCGACGGTGGCGGCGTGGCCGGCACCGGCGATCTCACCGGTCTCGATCTCCAGGTTCGGGATCGAGTCGGCGCGGGCGCCGTCGGTGAGCAGCAGGTTGCGGTTGACCTCGTAGGTGTCGGTGCCCTGCGCGTTGGCGCGGATGAGCACGTCACCGACCCAGGTCGCGTGGGCGTCCGGGAGATCTGAGCCCGGATCGGCCTGCAGCGCGCCCTTGTACATGACGTTGGAGCGGCAGTTCGGCACGGAGTGGTCGACGAGGAGACGGTTCTCGAAGTACTGGCCGTCGTCGGCGAAGTAGACGCCGAGCAGCTCGGCGTCGCCGCCGGGACCGCTGAAGTCCACGCGCGGGACCATGCGGACGATGTCGCCGCCGAAGATCGCGGAGTTGTAGCGCAGGGTGGCGTCGCGGCCCAGCAGGATGTGCTGGCCGGAGAGGTGGACCGCACCCTTGTCCCAGTCGGCGTCGACGATGACGGTGAGACGGGCGTTGTCGCCGACGACGAACTCCAGGTTGTCGGCGTGGGTGCCGGTACCGGTGTAGCGGACGGCGACGACGGCGTCAGCGCCGGCGGCGATGTTGACCACGGTGGCGCCGAAGGAGGTGACTCCCTCGCCGCGCCCGGTGACGGTCACGACGACCGGCTCGCTGAGGACCGAGTCCTTGGCGACGTCGATGTACGTCGCCTCGGTCATCGAGGTCCAGGCCTGTGCGGCGACGCGGTCGGTCGGGGCGCCGGCGCTGCCGAGCCGCTCATCGTCCTTGCCCACGGTCTCGACGGTGACGGAACCGGTGGCGGACGACGGGACGTCGACACGCACATCCTGTTCGACGGCCTCGGCGAACTTGCCGTTGTGCAGGCCGCGGATGCGGCGCAGGGAAATGAAGCGCCAGACCTCGTCCCGCCCGGCCGGAACCGGGAAGTCCTCCACGTTGAAGGAGGCGAAGACGTCACCCTTGTTGTTGTGCGGGGTGGCGGCGTCGACAGTTGCCTGTCCGGTTGTAGCTGTGGTCATCGGTTAGCCCACCGATCCTTCCATCTGCAGTTCAATGAGTCGGTTGAGCTCAAGCGCGTACTCCATCGGCAGTTCCTTGGCGACGGGCTCAACGAAGCCACGGACGATCATCGCCATGGCCTCCTCCTCCTTGAGTCCACGGGACATCAGGTAGAAGAGCTGGTCCTCCGACACCTTCGACACGGTCGCCTCGTGGCCGAGGGTGACATGGTCATTACGGATGTCGTTGTAGGGGTAGGTGTCCGAGCGGGAGATGTTGTCCACCAGCAGCGCGTCACACTCGACGTTGGAGTACGAGTGGTGCGCGTTGGCGTTGACCTGCACCAGACCACGGTAGGCGGAACGGCCGCCACCACGGGCCACGGACTTGGAGACGATGTTCGAGGAGGTGTACGGCGCCATGTGGGTCATCTTCGCGCCGGTGTCCTGGAACTGACCCTCGCCGGCGAAGGCGACGGACAGGACCTCACCCCTGGCGTGCGGACCGGTCATCCACACGGCCGGGTACTTCATGGTCACCTTGGAGCCGATGTTGCCGTCGACCCACTCCATGGTCGCGCCTTCTTCCGCCTTGGCGCGCTTGGTCACCAGGTTGTAGACGTTGTTCGACCAGTTCTGGATGGTGGTGTAGCGGCAGCGGCCGCCCTTCTTCACGATGATCTCGACCACGGCGGAGTGCAGCGAATCGGACTTGTAGATCGGGGCGGTGCAACCCTCGACGTAGTGCACGTAGGCGTCCTCGTCGACGATGATCAGGGTGCGCTCGAACTGGCCCATGTTCTCCGTGTTGATGCGGAAGTAGGCCTGCAGCGGGATGTCCACGTGGACTCCCGGCGGGACGTAGATGAAGGAGCCGCCGGACCAGGTCGCGGTGTTGAGCGCGGAGAACTTGTTGTCGCCGGCCGGGATGACCGAACCGAAGTACTCCTTGAACAGCTCCGGCTGCTCCTTGAGGGCGGTGTCGGTGTCGAGGAAGATGACGCCCTGCTCCTCCAGGTCCTCACGGATCTGGTGGTAGACGACCTCGGACTCGTACTGCGCGGCGACGCCGGCGACGAGGCGCTGCTTCTCGGCCTCCGGGATACCCAGACGGTCGTAGGTGTTCTTGATGTCCTCGGGCAGGTCCTCCCAGGACTGGGCCTGGCCCTCCGTGGAGCGGACGAAGTACTTGATCGTGTCGAAGTCGATGCCCGACAGATCCGCACCCCAGGTCGGCATGGGCTTGCGGTCGAAGATGTTCAGGGCCTTGAGGCGCTCCTCGAGCATCCACTCGGGCTCGTCCTTCTTGGCGGAGATGTCGCGGACGACCTCCTCGCTCAGGCCGCGGCGCGCGGATGCGCCGGCCTCGTCGGAGTCGTGCCAGCCGTAGTTGTACGGACCGATCGACTCGATGATCTGGTCATCGCTCATCGGGGTCTCCGGCTTGGTCGAGCCGGGATTCTGCGTTGCCTGGGTCATGATCCGCTCCTTTCCTCTGGAAGATTCTCAATGGGTGTCAACGGGATGTTGGTCGTGCAGATGCCGTGGCCGCCGGTGATGGTGGCCAGCGGCTGGACGTGGAGGCCGACCAGGTTCGAGATGATCTCGTGCTCGGCCTCGCACAGTTCCGGGTGTTCAGCGGCCACATTGGCCACCGGGCAGTGGTGCTGGCAGATCTGGATGCCCGCACCCGCCCGGGTCACGGTTGCGGCGTACCCGTGGCGGTCGAAGGCGTCGGCCAGCTCACCGGCCGTGCGCTGGATGGAATTCTCGTCCCCGTCCGCCGGGGTCACCCCCTCGACGATGCGCTGGATGCGCTTGCGTGCCAGCTTACGGACAGCCTCTTCGCCGCCCGTCTCCCGGAGGGTCTCCAGCGCGTCCACGGCCAGCTGATCGTAGGAGTGGCCGAAGATGGAACGCCCCCGGGGGGTGAGCCGGAAGACCTTGGCGGGACGTCCGCGGGTGGCGGCGGCCGACCGTGGTCTGCGGTCGACCGCCTCCCCCAGGCCCTCTGCCACCAGGATGTCCAGGTGCCGCCGGACTCCGGCGGCGGACATGTCGAGGCGGCCGGCGAGCTCGGAGGCCGTGGACGGTCCGTGCTTGAGCAGCATGAGCATGATCTGACGACGGGTGTCTCCTTCCACCGATCGGGTTTCCGGAACGGTCGGGTTTCCATGCTCCTGGGATTCTCCGGACACTGTCGTCTCCTCCTCACACTGACTCGGGGTGATGCCTGATACTCGAATTCGTGGGGGCCACCTGCGGGGATCAGGAAAATCCCCGAGACGGTCCTACTATTCGACAACACTAGTGTTCCCTAATTCATTCCCACTGTCCAACCTTGCGAATCCCCGGCGTGTCTGCCGTCGCTGCCCGGGTGGCTAGGATGACCCGTGTGCACATCAGACGACCGGGGGTCCTCAGCTCCCTGAGCGCCAGCCTGCCCCGGCTGGGATACGCCGGCTCCCGGTCCGCGCTGCTCCACATCGACCCGGGCGCCGATGACCAGCCCCGCTCCGGGCGCCTGGGCGTCCGCGAACTCAACCGTTTCCAGGTGCTGCGCTGGATCGGCACCATCGGCGCCCTGCTCATCGGACTCGGTGCCCTGGGGGCCGGGGCCCTGCCCGTGGTGGGCAACCCCTATTCCTCTTTCCCCGGTGGCACCTTCATGTCCCGGATGCTGCAGACCTCCTCGATCATGGTGCTCGTCGGCGTCGGCCTGCTCGTGCTGGCCTGGGTGTGCATGGGGCCGTTCGTCGGCGCACCCTACCGCGGCACGGCGCCCGGCCAGGCGACCGTCACCTCCTCCCTGATCAAACGGACCTTCGCCGCCTGGGTGCTGCCCATCCTGTTCACCGCCCCGCTGTTCACCCAGGACATCTACTCTTATCTGGCGCAGGGCGCGATCGTCGCCCGCGGAATGGACCCCTATGCCGCGGGGCCGGTGGACCTGCTCGGCCCGGAGGACCCGCTGGCCCGCTCCGTGCCGTTCATCTGGTCCCACTCCCCCTCCCCGTACGGACCCGTGGCCCTGGGCCTGGCCTCGGTGATCAGTCGCGTCACCGCAGACTCCATCATCATGGGTGTCATCGGCCACCGGCTGATCTCCCTGCTGGGGCTCATCGCCGCCGGCTGGGCCATCAGCCGCCTGGCGCGGCGCTGCCGGGTCAACCCCGTCACGGCGCTGTGGCTGGGCATGCTCAACCCGTTGACGATCCTCCATCTGATCGGCGGCATCCACAACGAGTCCATCCTGCTCGGCCTCATGCTCGTGGGCATGGAGCTGGGTCTGCGCGGTGTGGACAAGCTCGGGGGGCGCAACGGCCAGCCGGTGGACACCTCGGCCGGAGCCGGACTGGTCGTGGCTTCGGCGGTGCTCATCGCCTGTGCGGGCATGGTCAAGGTGACCGGTTTCCTGGCGCTGGGCTTCGTGGGCATGAACCTCGCCCGCCACCTCGTACGGGTCGGGCGTGGCCCGGTCAGCGCCATCGCCACCGCCATCGCCGTACAGGTGGTGCTGCTGGTGGCCACCATCGCGGCGGTGACCGCAGCGACGGGCATCGGCCTGGGCTGGGTGACGGGCCAGGGCGGGGCGGCGTCGATACGCAGCTGGCTGTCGATGACCACCGACATCGGCGTGGTCACCGGCTTCATCGGCATGCTGCTGGGCCTGGGCGACCACACCGACGCCATGCTCAGCGTCACGCGCACTGTCGGTGTACTCATCGCCGCCGGCTTCCTCGTGCGCATGCTCTTCGCCACCTTCCGGGGCACGATCCACCCGGTCGGTGGCCTGGGTGTGGCCACCTTCGTGCTCGTCATCCTCTTCCCCGTCGTCCACCCCTGGTACATGCTGTGGGCCATCGTGCCGCTGGCGGCGTGGGCGAACCGCTTCCTGTTCCGCGTCGCCGTGGTCGCCTACTCCACCTTCTTCTCCTTCACCGTCCTGCCGCGGGGGCTGTCCCTGCCACCGGCGACGGTCGGGACGATCTACCTCGGTTCAACACTCGCCCTCAGCGTCGTGATTGCGCTGGGCTGGTGGCTGATGCGGCGCCGCGCGGCCCGTGGCCTACACTGAATAACCGTGTCTGCAACTTTCGGTGGAGCGTCGGACCCTCTGGTCGGGCCCGCTCTGGAACTCAGGGACGTGGTCAGGAACTTCGGTGCCACCACCGCCGTCAACGGGATTTCGTTGAGCGCCCGGCGGGGCGAGGTCCTCGCCCTGCTCGGGCCCAACGGTGCCGGCAAGACGACCACGATCGAAATGTGCGAGGGTTTCATCCGCCCCACCTCCGGTGAGATCCGGGTGCTCGGCCTTGACCCGGTCACCCATCCGGAGGAGGTCCGCCGCCGCATCGGCATCATGCTGCAGGGCGGCGGCTCCTACTCCGGCATCCGGGTGGGCGAGATGCTGCGCCTCGCCGCCGCCTACAACGATGATCCGCATGACCCCGGATGGCTCATCGACGTCCTCGGCCTCGACGGGGTGCGCAACACCACCTGGCGGCGCCTGTCGGGCGGCCAGCAGCAGCGCCTGTCCCTGGCCCTGGCCATCATCGGCCGGCCGGAGCTGATCTTCCTCGACGAGCCGACCGCCGGCATGGACGCCCAGTCCCGCCTCGCGGTGTGGGAGCTTGTCGAGGCGCTGCGCGCCGACGGCGTCACCGTCATCCTCACCACCCACCTCATGGACGAGGCGGAGGCCCTGGCCGACCACATCGTCATCATGGACAAGGGCGAGATCGTCGCGCAGGGCACACCCGCGGAACTGACCACCAACGGCGAGACCGGTGCCCGGGTGACCTTCGCCACCGACAGCCCCCTCGACACCGCCCGGGCCGGCCGGGAGGTCACCCGCCGCTGCCCCGGCGCCACCCCCATTGAGGCCATCCGCCCCCTGCACTACTGCCTGAACACCGTCGCCACCCCGGCGCTCATCGCCGCCCTCACCGACGCCGCCGCCCAACAGGGCGTGCTCGTGCGCAGGCTCGACGTCGACCACCGGAACCTGGAGGAGGTCTTCCTCGACATCACCGGACGGAGTCTGAGGAGCTGACATGTCCAACGAAACCATGACCACCACCCGCTTCACCCCCGGTACCTTCACCCCCGCCCCGAAGCGTGCCTCCGCGGCCCGCATGTTCGCCGCGCAGGGCCGCATGGAGACGATCCTCTTCCTGCGCCACGGCGAACAACTGCTGCTCAGCGTGATCATCCCCCTGATCATGCTCGTGGCCACCGCGCGGATGCCCCTGCTGGGTGAGGAGACCACCATCCAGCAGATCCTGCCCATGGTCCTGGCCATCGCCACCACCAGCTCCGGATTCACCGGACAGGCCATCGCCCTGGCCTTCGACCGGCGCTACGGCGCCCTCAAACGCACCGGTGCCTCCGGGGTGCCGGCCTCCACGATCATCGCGGGCAAGGTCATCGCGGTCACGGTCATGGCCGCCCTGCAGACCCTCCTGCTGGGTGCTGTCGCGCTCCTGCTCGGTTGGCGGGCCGAACCCCTGGGCGTGGTGCTGGCCCTGGTGGTGCTGTTCATCGGCGTCGCCGCCTTCAGTGCCCTCGGCCTGCTCATGGGCGGAACGATGAGCTCGGAACTGGTGCTGGCCCTGGGCAACCTCATCTGGGTCGTCCTCGTCGGCATCGTCGGCTGGGTGCTGTGGTCCCAGGGCCTGGATGCCACCGGCTGGTGGTCCCTGGTGCCCTCCGTGGCGCTGGCCTCCGGTCTCACGCTCGCCTTCGATGGTTCGCTGCCCTGGCTGCAGATCATCATCCTGCTGGCCTGGGCGGGTGCCGCGTCGGCTGCGGCGGCGAAATGGTTCCGCTTCGAGGCGTAGACATTCCCCACACCCCACACACCCGGCAACGTCTGTCGACCTGCCGGAACACACAGATAGGATGGGCACCGTGACTGACACCGTGACCGCCACTGACAATCAACGAACCTCCCGCGGGCCCTCGGTCCGCCTCCAGCGCATCCTGGCCTTCCTCCTGCTGCTGGCCCAGGGTGGCATCACCGTCACCGGCTCGGTCGTGCGGGTGACCGGATCCGGCCTCGGCTGCGACACCTGGCCCAACTGCCACGAAGGCTCGCTGGTGCCCGTCGCCGGTGCCGCCCCGGCGATCCACCAGGCAATCGAGTTCGGCAACCGCCTGCTCACGTTCGTCCTCGCCGCTATCGCCCTGGCCGTGTTCATCGCGGTGATCCGGGCGGGCCGTCGCCGGGAAATCAAGGTTTATGCCTTGATTTCCGGCATCGGCATCATCCTGCAGGCCGTCATCGGCGGCGTATCTGTTCTCCTTGACCTCAAGTGGTGGGCCGTGGCCATCCACTTCTTGCCCTCGATGATCCTGGTGTGGATCGCCGCCCTGCTCTACATGCGCCTGGCCGAGCCGGACAATGCCGAGCCGGTGCGGATGTTCCCGCAGCTGATCCGCTCCCTGGCCGCCGTGGCCGCCGTGGCCCTGGCCCTGGTGCTCATCACCGGCACCATGACCACCGGTGCGGGCGTGCACTCCGGTGACGCCGGGGTAGGCATGGAAGGCCGCCTGGAGGTGGACATCAAGCTGATGGCCTACATCCACGCCGCCTGCATGTACCTCTACCTGGCCGCCACCCTCGTGGTCACCTGGCTGCTGCACCGCCACAAGGCCCACACCGCGGCGAAACAGACCGCCTACGTCCTCATCGCCATGATCCTCGTCCAGTGGGGCATCGGCCTGATCCAGTTCTACCTGGGCATCCCCCGCTGGACCGTCCCGGCCCACATCGCGATGTCCTCGGTCGTGGTGGCGTTCTCCGCCTTCCTCTGGGCCCACGGCCTGCGCCGCACCGGTTACACCCCACTGCGCCCAAACGCTGACGCAACCGCGGTGAGGTAACTAGCCTGGAGGCCATGAAGGCAATCCAGATCACCGAAACCGGAGGACCAGAGGTCCTCGTCCTGCGCGACGTCGAGGCGCCGGTCCCGGGCGAAGACGAGGTACTCGTCGACGTCCTGGTGGCCGGCGTCAACTACATCGACACCTACTACCGCGAGGGCGTCTACCACGCCGGACTCCCCTTCATCCCGGGCCTGGAGGGCACCGGACGGGTCGTCCACGACCCCCTGGGCGAGATCGCCGAGGGCACCGTCGTCGCCTGGTCCGAGGCCTTCGGCTCCTACGCCGAGCAGGTGTGCGTCGCCCGTGACCGCCTGGTCGCCGTCCCCGAGGGAGTGGAACCCGAGGTGGCGGCCTCCATGCTGCTGCAGGGCATCACCGCCCACTACCTCACCCACGGCGTCTATGACCTGAACGAGGGCGATTCCTGCCTCATCACCGCCGGTGCTGGCGGCGTGGGCCTGCTGGTCACCCAGATGGCCGCGGCGAAGGGCGCGCGGGTGTTCTCCGTGGTCTCCTCCGATGAGAAGGCGGAGCTGGCCCGCGAGGCCGGCGCCACGGAGGTCTTCCACTACTCCGAGAACCTCGCGGAGGTCGTGCGCCGCCGCAACGGCGGGGTGGGTGTGGACGTGGTCTACGACGGCGTGGGCAGGGACACCTTCAGTGAATCCCTGGAGGCCGTGCGCCCCCGCGGCACCGTCGCGCTCTTCGGCGCGGCCTCCGGGCCCGTGGAGCCCTTCGACCCGCAGCTGCTGAACACCCACGGCTCAATCTTCCTCACGCGCCCCTCCATCGGCGCCTGGACCGCCCGGGAGGGCGAGTTTCGCATGCGCGCCCAGGCGGTCACCCAGGCCATCGTGGACGGGACGCTGCAGTTCCGGATCTCCGGTTCCTATGAGCTTGCCGATGCCGCGCAGGCCCACCGCGACCTCCAGGCACGAAAAACGACCGGGTCTATTGTCCTGCACGTGCAGGACTGACCGCGGTCGCGTCGATAAGCTCGGGGAGACTAGAAGAACGTGGTGGTCCACCCCAGCATGGAGCCGATGGTCTCCCAGCCCAGGACGGCGTCGATGGACAGGGCCACGAAGACCAGCGCCAGGTAGTTGTTCGAGAGGATGAACAGCTTGAGGGGCTTGACCTTCGTGCCCTTCTTCACGCCGTTGTGCAGCAGGATCGCCGAGATGAGGAAGTAGGCGCCACCGGCCACGGCACCGGCCAGGTAGATCCAGGAGGCGGCCGGGACGAGCAGCAGGGTGGTCAGCACGGTCGCCCAGGTGTACCAGACGATCTGGCGGGTGACCTCGACGGGCTCACGGACGACCGGGAGCATCGGCACGCCGGCGTTCTTGTAGTCGTCGCGGTATTTCATGGCCAGGGCCCAGGTGTGCGGCGGGGTCCAGAAGAAGATGATGAGGAACAGCACGATCGCCTGCCACCACTGGGCGGGCACGCCCTCAGGCAGGTTGTCGGTGATGACGGCCCAGCCGACCATGACGGGCATGCAGCCGGCGGCCCCGCCCCAGATGACGTTCTGCCAGGTCCGGCGCTTGAGCCACTTGGTGTAGACGTAGACGTAGAACCAGTTCGTCAGCACGATGAAGAAGGCCGCGAGCCAGGAACCGCACAGCAGCCCCAGCCACAGCACCGACAGAACCAGCAGCGTCCACGCGAAGATGGTGGCGTTGCGGTTGGACACCGTGTGGCGGACCAGCGGACGGGCGCGGGTGCGGCCCATCTTGTGGTCGATGTCCGAGTCGGCGACCATGTTGAAGGTGTTCGCGGCGGCGGCGCCCATCCAACCACCCACCAGGGTGAGCAGGATGAGGACGATGTTGTTCTCGCCGCGGTCGGCCTGCAGCATCGCGGGGATGGTGGCTACGAGGAGCAGCTCAATGACCCTCGGCTTCGTCAGCGCAATATAGGCCTTGATTGTCTCCAAGGGAAAGTTCCTCCAACGGCAGGTGTGTGAAAAGACGGGGGCGCATCTCAAGGTGCGCCTACCTGGACTGGTCGGGTGGGGCGGCGGAAAAGTTCCCGGCCGCGATAAACCTCGGGGATCCAGCCCTGCCATCCTAACGTCCACCTCCCTCAGCCTGATAATCCCCCACCAGGTCCGGGATTCTTGTGTGGGCCGCAGCACCCCGGGAGACGTTGAGTCACTAAGGTGGTGGGTGCTGTGGCTGCCCGGCGCCTGCGTGCCGGATCGCACCCCACCAGAACCCCCTTGACGATCAACTTTGAAGTGAGGAATCCGATCGTGACCCTGTCGCCCGAACTGCAGGCCCTGACGGAGCGCCGTTACCCCACCGACTGGACCGAGACTGACACCCGTGCGGTGGACACCGTCCGCGTCCTGGCCGCCGACGCGGTCCAGAACTGCGGCTCCGGCCACCCGGGTACCGCGATGTCCCTGGCGCCGTTGGCCTACACCCTGTACCAGCGGGTTCTGGACCATGACCCCAATGACACCGACTGGATCGGCCGTGACCATTTCGTCCTGTCCTGCGGTCACACCTCGTTGACCCAGTACATCCAGCTCTACCTCGGCGGCTTCGGCCTCGAGATGGATGACCTGAAGGCACTGCGCTCCTGGGACTCCCAGACCCCGGGCCACCCGGAGGTCCACCACACCCGTGGCGTGGAGATCACCACCGGGCCGCTGGGTCAGGGCCTGGCCTCCGCCGTCGGCATGGCCATGGCCGCCCGCCGCGAGCGCGGTCTCTTCGACCCGGATACCCCGGCCGGGGAGTCCCCCTTCGACCACTTCATCTACGTCATCGCCTCCGACGGTGACCTCCAGGAGGGTGTCACCGCCGAGGCCTCCTCCCTGGCGGGCACCCAGCAGCTGGGCAACCTCATCGTCTTCTGGGACGACAACCGCATCTCCATCGAGGATGACACACAGATCGCCTTCACCGAGGACGTCGTCGCCCGCTACGCCGCCTACGGCTGGCAGACCATCGAGATCGAGGGCGGCGAGGACGTCGCGGCCATCGAGGCCGCCGTGGTCGCCGCCAAGGCCGAGACGGAGCGCCCGACCTTCATCCGTCTGCGCACCGTCATCGCCCACCCGGCCCCCACTGCCCAGAACACCGGTGCCTCCCACGGCGCAGCCCTCGGTGCGGAGGAGGTCGCCGCGACCAAGAAGATCCTGGGTTTCGACCCGGAAGCCCACTTCCACATCGACGATGAGGTCCTCGCCCACACCCGCAAGCTGGGTGAGCGCGGTGCGCAGAAGCGCGCCGAGTGGCAGCCGAAGTTCGACGCCTGGGCCGAGGCCAACCCGGAGGCCAAGGCACTGCTCGACCGCGCCACCGCCCGCGAGCTGCCCGAGGGCCTGGCCGAGGCCATGCCGAGCTGGGACGCCGACGCCAAGGGCGTGGCCACCCGCAAGGCCTCCGAGGCCGCACTGCAGATCCTGGGTGAGCAGATGCCGGAGCTGTGGGGTGGTTCCGCCGACCTGGCCGGCTCCAACAACACCGTGATCAAGGGTTCGCCCTCCTTCGGCCCGGAGCACATCTCCACCGACACCTGGTCCGCCGAGCCCTACGGTCGCAACCTGCACTTCGGTATCCGTGAGCACGCCATGGGCTCCATCCTCAACGGCATGGCCCTGCACGGCCCGACCCGCCCCTACGGCGGCACCTTCCTCATCTTCTCCGACTACATGCGCCCGGCTGTCCGCCTGGGTGCCCTGATGAAGTCCGATGTCTACTACGTGTGGACCCACGACTCCATCGGCCTCGGCGAGGACGGCCCGACCCACCAGCCGGTGGAGACCCTGGCCGCCCTGCGCGCCATCCCGGGCCTGTCCATCATCCGCCCGGCCGACGCCAACGAGACCGCCCAGGCCTGGGCCGCCGCGCTCGAGTACCGTGAGTCCCCCAAGGGCCTGGCCCTGACCCGCCAGAACGTGCCGGTGCTCGAGGGCACGAAGGAGAAGGCCGCCGAGGGTGTCCGCCGCGGCGGCTACGTCCTGGTGGAGGGTTCCAGGGAGACCCCGGACGTCATCCTCATGGGCACCGGTTCCGAGGTCCAGCTGGCCGTCGAGGCCGCGCAGACCCTGGAGGCCGAGGGTGTCGCCGCCCGCGTCGTCTCCATGCCGTGTGTCGAGTGGTTCCTGGAGCAGGACGCCGCCTACATCGAGTCGGTCCTGCCGGCCGCCGTCACTGCGCGTGTCTCCGTCGAGGCCGGCATCGCGATGCCGTGGCACCGTTTCACCGGCACCGCCGGCCGCAACGTCTCCCTCGAGCACTTCGGTGCCTCCGCCCCCTTCCAGAAGCTCTTCGAGGAGTTCGGCATCACCGCCGAGGCTGTGGTCGAGGCCGCCCGCGAGTCCATCACCGCCGCCCAGTAGCGGCACACCTGACCTTCAAGTAAAGGACACAACCATGACCCACATTGACGAGCTCGCCTCGCTGGGTACGTCCACCTGGCTGGACGACCTCTCGCGCGAGCGCATCACCTCCGGCAACCTGCAGGAGGTCATCGACAACAAGTCCATCGTCGGCGTGACCACCAACCCGTCGATCTTCGCCGCGGCCATGAGCTCCGGCGACGCCTACGACCAGCAGATCACCGCCCTCCGCGAGGCCGGTGCCGCCGTCGACGAGGCCGTCTACGCCATGACCGTCGACGACGTCCGCGACGCCTGCGACATCTTCCTGCCCATCCACGAGGCCACCGGCGGCCGGGACGGCCGCGTCTCCATCGAGGTGGACCCGCGTATCTCCGCCGATCACGATGCCACCATCGCGCAGGCCCGCCAGCTGTGGAAGCGCGTCGACCGCCCGAACGTCATGATCAAGATCCCGGCGACCTCCGAGTCGATCCCGGCGATCACCGACGCCCTGGCCGAGGGCATCTCCGTCAACGTCACCCTCATCTTCTCCGTGGCCCGCTACCGCGAGGTCATCGCCGCCTACCGCACCGGTGTGCAGCGCGCCGCCGAAGCCGGCCATGACGTGTCGCAGATCCGCTCCGTGGCCTCCTTCTTCGTCTCGCGTCTCGACGTCGAGATCGACCGCCGCCTCGAGGAGATCGGCTCCGAGGAGGCCCTCGCCCTGCGCGGTAAGGCCGGCATCGCCAACGCCCGCCGCGCCTACGCCGTCTTCCAGGAGATCGGTGAGAAGGATCTCCCCGAGGGTGCCCATGTCCAGCGCCCCCTGTGGGCCTCGACCGGCGTGAAGAACCCTGACTACCCGGCCACCCTCTATGTCACCGAGCTGGCCGGCCCGGAGACCGTCAACACCATGCCGGAGCCCACCATCGACGCCGTCCTCGAGCAGGGCGGACTCCACGGTGACACCCTCAGCGGTACCGCCGAGGAGGCGCAGGCCGTCTTCGAGCAGCTCGTCGCCGTGGGCATCGACCTGGATGACGTGTTCGAGGTGCTGGAGCGGGAGGGCGTCGAGAAGTTCGTGGCCTCCTGGTCCGAGCTCCTGGATTCGATGGCCACCCAGCTGCAGTAACACCCGGCACCCTCCCCCACCGAAAAGGAAGAGAACGCGCATGCCCCTGCCCGTGACCGACACTGATGCCTGGGTCAACCCGCTCCGCAGCACCGAGGACAAACGGCTGCCCCGGATCGCCGGCCCCTCCGGCATGGTGATCTTCGGCGTCACCGGTGACCTGGCCCGCAAGAAACTGCTCCCGGCCATCTATGACCTGGCCGGCCGTGGTCTCCTGCCCGCCGGATTCACCCTCATCGGTTTCGGGCGGCGCTCCTGGACGAAGGCCGAGTTCGAGGCCTACGTCCGTGAGGCCGTCGAGGCGGGTGCGCGCACCCGTTTCCGCGAGCACGTCTGGGAACGGCTGGCGGAGGGCATGCACTTCGTCGAGGGTAATTTCGACGACGACGGTTTCGACCGGTTGGCGGCCATGCTCGCCGAGATGGACGCCACCCGCGGTACCGCCGGCAACTGGGCGTTCTACCTGTCGGTACCGCCGGACTACTTCTCCGATGTCTGCCACCAGCTGCAGCGCTCCGGACTCGCGGAAGCCGGGGAGCAGTCCTGGCGGCGGGTGATCATCGAGAAACCCTTCGGCCACAACCAGGCCACCGCACGCGAGCTCAACCAGGTGGTCAACTCCGTCTTCCCGGAGAAGTCGGTGTTCCGCATCGACCACTACCTGGGCAAGGAGACGGTGCAGAACATACTGGCGCTGCGTTTCGCCAACCAGCTCTTTGACCCGTTGTGGAACGCCCACTACGTCGACCACGTGCAGATCACCATGGCCGAGGACATCGGCCTCGGTGGGCGCGCCGGCTACTACGACGGCATCGGCGCCGCCCGTGACGTCATGCAGAACCACCTCCTCCAGCTGCTGGCCCTCGTGGCCATGGAGGAGCCGGTCTCCTTCGACCCGACGGAGCTGCAGGACGAGAAGGTCAAGGTGCTGCGCGCCACGAAACCCGCCTACCCGCTGAACCGGACCACGGCGCGTGGCCAGTACGCCGCCGGCTGGCAGGGCTCCCACAAGGTCCGCGGCCTGCGTGAGGAGGAGGGTTTCGATCCCGAATCCATCACCGAGACCTACGCGGCCTGCACCCTGGAGATCAACTCCCGCCGCTGGGCGGGGGTGCCCTTCTACCTGCGGACCGGAAAGCGTCTGGGCCGCCGCGTCACGGAGATCGCCCTGGTGTTCAAGGAGGCCCCGCACCAGCCCTTCCTCGAGGGGCAGACCTCCTCGCTGGGCAAGAACGCCATCGTCATCCGTGTCCAGCCGGACGAGGGTGTACTCATGCGCTTCGGCTCCAAGGTGCCCGGCTCCGCGATGGAGGTGCGTGACGTGAACATGGACTTCTCCTATGCGGAGGCCTTCACCGAGGAATCCCCCGAGGCCTACGAACGCCTCATCCTGGATGCACTGCTCGACGAGTCCAGCCTCTTCCCCACCAACGAGGAGGTCGAACTGTCCTGGGCGATCCTCGACCCGATCCTGGATTACTGGGCGGAGAGCGGGCAGCCGGAGGAGTACGAGTCCGGTACCTGGGGTCCGGTCAGCGCCGACCGGGTCCTCGAACGTACCGGCCGTGCCTGGCGCCGTCCCTGACAGACCCGAGAAAGGCCGTACATGATCATCACCCTGCCGGACACCGACACCCGCAACATCGCCACCAGCCTGCTCGAGGCCCGGGAGAACTACTCCCAGACCACCGGGCGGGTGCTCACCCTCATCGTCGTCGCCGCGCTCGACGACGACGTCGACCACATCATCTCCGTCACCCGTGACGCCTCCCACGAACACCCCGCCCGCGTGCTGGTGCTGCTCACCGGCAGTGGTGAGGGGAAGCCGCATCTCGACGCCGAGGTGCGCGTCGGCGGGCACGCCGGCGCCTCGGAAATGGTCATCATGCGCATCAACGGCGAGATGGTCGACCATCTCGCCGCGGTGGTCACCCCCCTGCTGCTGCCCGACACCCCCGTCGTGGCGTGGTGGCCGACCACCGCGCCCGACACCCCCTCGGCCCACCCGGTGGGCCGGCTGGCCCAGCGCCGGATCACCAACGCCGACTACTGCGCCACCGATGACATCCTCTCGCAGATGAGCGCCTCCTACGCTCCCGGTGACTCGGACGTGGTGTGGTCGAAGATCACCGGCTGGCGCGGCATCGTCGTCTCTGCCCTCGACCGCCATCCGCAGGAGGCCGTCAAATCCGCCACCCTCATCGGCCCGGCCCACGAACCCTCCATCGACATCGCGGCCGGCTGGCTCGCCGACCGCCTCGGGGTGCCCGTCGCCCGCGTGGTGTGCGCCCCCGGCGACGACCACCGTCTCTTCCCCATCCGCTCCCTGCGCTTCGACCGGGCCTCAGGTCCGCTCACCGTCGAAGTTGTCGACCACCGCACCGTCCGTGTGCAGCTGCCAGGCACCCCTGAGTCCCTCGTCGCGATGAACGCACGTTCCGACGCCGACTGCATCGCCGAGGAGCTGCGCCACCTCGACCCCGATCTCGCCTACGCCAATGCCCTGCGCGGCCTCAGCCGCGTCGCGCACTGACCCAGTGAAGGAAAACCATGGTCTCCCTCCGCCGTCCCGACACCCTGTCCACCCTCATCGACCAGGCCGCGACCTCGTTCATCGACGTCATCACCTCCCTGCAGGCCACCGGTCGCAGCCGCCACCGTGACGGCATCGCCCGGATCGTGCTCACCGGCGGCGGCGCCGGCATCGGCCTGCTGGAACGCGTCCGGGTCCTGGAGGCCGAGGACCCCAGGATCGACTGGTCGCATGTCCACGTCTTCTTCGGTGACGAACGCAATGTTCCCGTCACCCACGCCGACTCCAACGAGGGGCAGGCCCGGCAGGCGCTACTCGACCACGTGGACATCCCCGAGGAGAACATCCACGGTTACGGGCTGGGGCAGGTCGCCATGTGGGAGGCGGCCGACAGCTACCAGGCGAGGATCAACGAGGTCGCCCCGCAGGGTTTCGATCTCCACCTGCTGGGGATGGGCCATGAGGGCCACATCAACTCCCTGTTCCCCCACACCGAGGCCGTCCGGGAATCGGAACGGCTGGTCATCGCGGTCACGGACTCCCCCAAGCCGCCGGCTGAGCGGGTCACCCTGACGCTACCGGCGATCCACCGCGCCGACCAGGTCTGGCTGCTGGTCGCCGGGGCGGAGAAGGCGGAGGCTGCGGCACATGTCCTCGCCGGTTCGGATCCGGCGGACTGGCCGGCCGCCGGGGCACGCGGCAACGAGGACACCGTCCTCTACCTCACCGACGACGCCGCGACCGACCTGGAGCAGTAGTGTCCGGCGGGCTGCCCTCCTGGCGTGACTACGCAGCCTTCCTCCCGGCGGGCAGGCGGGGGCAGGTCCGCCCGCCGACCGCCACCCGCTGGGCGTGGCGCGGCCATGATGTCCGCATCCTGCGGCGCGGTGACGGGCAGGCACCGGTCCGGGTGCTGCTGGTACACGGGGGCGGCGGGCACGCCGAGGCGCTGTGGCCGTTGGCCTCCCTCATCCGGGCCGACGTGGCCGACCTGGCCGCGGTGGATCTGCCGCTCTACGGCTCCACACTCCCGGCGGATCTGTCCGCCGTGCGCTACGACGACTGGGTGGAGCTGCTGGTCGATCTCATCGCGGCGGAGGATGACAACCGCCCGCTGGTGCTGCTCGGCGCCAGCATGGGCGGGCTGCTGTCCGTGGAGGCCGCGGAGCTCTCCGGCCGGGTCGCCACTGCGGTGGTCACCTGTCTGCTGGACCCCGCGGACTGGCGGGCCCGTCGGGCCATGACCCGGTTCGGGCCCCTGGGTGTGCTGGGCGCTGCGCTGCCGCGCCGGCTCCCCCACCGCCTGGCCCGGCAACTGATCCCCATGAGCTGGGTGGCCGACCTCGGTGCCATGAGCCGCGACCCCGGGCTCACCCGGTTGTGTGCGACGGATCCCCGCGGCGGCGGCGTGCAGGTGCCGGCGGATTTCCTCGCCTCATACCTGCGCTACCCCCACACCCGCCCCGAACAGGTGGAGACCCCGGTCCTGCTGGCGCATCCGGCCAGGGACGGCTGGACACCGGCGGAGATCAGCGTCCGGTGGCTGCGGCGCAGCCCCGCGCAGGCCGGGATCCGGCTGCTGGCGGAATGCGGCCACTTCCCGGTGGAGGAACCGGGCCTGGGCCACCTCATCGAGGAAGTAGAGAAGACCTGCCTCGGGCTCGTGGCTGATCAGCCGCCGTAGGCCTGGATGAGGTTGAGGGCGATGATGCACACGATCCAGATGACCGCCATGAAGATGGTGTAACGGTCGAGGTTCTTCTCGACGATCGTCGAACCCGAGAGATTCGACTGCACGCCACCACCGAAGAGGCTGGACAGGCCGCCGCCCTTGCCCTTGTGCAGCAGCACGAACACCGTGACGAGCACGGCGGAGAGCACGAGGATGATCTGGAGCGCAAGGGTCATGGTGCTTGGTGGTCCTTTGAGAGGTCGGCGGGTGAAACTCCTGGACAGTCTACATCAGGACTAACCCGAGTTGCGGAGGGCGGTGGCGAGTCCGTTCATCGTCAGCTGGATGCCCCGGGAGACAGCCTCACGGCTGTCACCGGCACGGTGCCGGCGCAGCAGCTCCACCTGGATGATGTTCAGGGGCAGCAGGTAGGGGAAGCGGCGCCGCACGGAGCGGGCCAGGGCCGGGTTGTCGGCCAACAGCTCCCCGCTGCCGGTGACGGTGCTGAACATCTCCCTGGTCAGTTCAAATTCCGCGGCGATGATGCCGTGGATGCGTCCGGCGATCTCGCGGTCGTCGACAAGCCGGGCGTACAGGGCGGCCAGCTCCATGCCGGCCTTGGACATGACCTGGGCCATGTTGGAGACGACCGAGGAGAAGAAGGGCCACGTCTCGTAGAGAGCGCGCAGCTCGGCGATGCGCGCCTCGCGGTCCTCCCCCGACTCGATCCACTCCTGCAGGGCCGTGCCCACCCCGAACCAGCCGGGCAGCAGCACGCGCGCCTGCGACCAGGCGAGCACCCACGGGATGGCCCGCAGATCCTCCACGCCCTTCGTCTGCTTCCGCGAGGTCGGACGGGAACCGATGTTGAGGGCACCGATCTCCCCCAGCGGGGTCGACTGGGTGAAATAAGGGATGAAGCCGGGATCCTCGTGCACGAGGGCAGAGTACTTCCGGCGGCTGATGGCAGCTAGTTCACGCATGATGTCCACGGCGCGTGCCCGGTCGGCCAGTTCGTCGACCGGCAGGAGGCTGGCCTCCAGCGTCGCGGCGACCAGGGCCTCGAGGTTGCGGCGGGCGGTGCGCGGCGAGCCGTATTTGGCGGAGATGATCTCGCCCTGCTCGGTGATGCGCACGGAACCGTCGACCGCGCCCTGGGGTTGGGCAAGCAGCGCCTCATAGGAGGGGCCGCCGCCCCGGCCGACGGTGCCGCCCCGGCCATGGAACAGACGCAGACGTACCCCGTGCTCCCGTCCGGCTGCCACCAGCTGGGTCTCCGCGTCGTAGAGCGCCCAGTTCGCGGCGAAGTAACCGCCGTCCTTGTTGGAGTCGGAGTAGCCCAGCATGACCTCCTGGACGTTGCCGCGCTGGGCGAGATACGCCCGGTACAGCGGCAGCTCCCACAGCCTGCGGAGGATGCCGGCGCCGGCCTCGAGGTCGTCGATGGTCTCGAACAGGGGGATGATGTCGACGCTGCCGCTGGGCCCCTCCCCGTTTGCCCGGATGAGACCGACCTCCTTGAGCAGCACCATCGGCTCGAGGATGTCACTGACCGACTGGGCCATGGAGATGATCTGGTGCGGGATCATGTCCGCACCGAAGCGGGCGACGCTGTCGGCCGCCTGCTGGATGAGGTCGAGTTCCCGCTGGGTGGCCTCGCTGAAGCGGCGGTAGCCGCGCGGGACGAGCGGGCGTGGGGTGCGCAGTTCCCGGGTGAGCAGCTCGATCTTCTCCTCCTCCCCCAGCGA
Organism: Corynebacterium lemuris; assembly: GCF_024919295.1. Lineage (GTDB taxonomy): Bacteria > Actinomycetota > Actinomycetes > Mycobacteriales > Mycobacteriaceae > Corynebacterium > Corynebacterium lemuris. Next base: position 154,148 of record NZ_JANWTC010000004.1, read on the forward strand.
GTGGTACGCGGGGTGGACGTGCGCGGTGGCGAAGACCTCGGAGAGGACATTCTCGAAGCTCTCGGAGTTCTGGCGCAGGTCGATCGAGTGGAGGTGGAAACCGAAGCTGGCGACCGCCGCCCGGATGGTGGCCAGGCAGTCGTCGGCGATGATGGCGTCGTTGGACATCCGCAGGGAGTCGTCGACGATCTTCAGGTCGGCGTCGAATTCCGCCGGGGAGGTGTAGGGCTCGTGCGCGCGGTGCCAGGTGCCTTCGACGGCATCCTCACCGATGAGGACGGCGGTGGTCGCCAGGATGCGTCCCCGGATGCCGTGGACGGCACGGCGGTAGGGTTCGTCGACGCGCGAGGCGACATCGTTGTGGCCGCGGCCGGCGAGTTCGACCAGCTCGACGGTCACGGCGGTCATCCGGTCGGAGAGACTGAGTTCGTTCTCGAGGTCGTGGAGCTGGTCGGCGTAGTGGCGCAGAACGGTCTGCGCGGCCCGCCGGGAAGCGTAGTCGAGGGTCTCGGCGGTGACGAAGGGGTTGCCGTCGTGGTCGCCGCCGATCCAGGAGCCGGGGCGGACGATGGCCCGGGCCGCGTTACCCTGCAGTTCAGCCTGGAAGCGGCCGGTGAGGGTGTCGTGGACGTCCCGGTTCAGCGCCGGGATCTCCCGCAGCAGGGAGAGCAGGTAGTAGCGCAGGCCGACCTCGATCTCGTCCTCGATGCGGGGACGGGCCTGGCGGATCAGCGCGGTCTGCCACAGGATGGTCATGCGCCGGCGGATGCGGTGCTCGATGTCCGCCAGCCGTGATTCGGTGCGCACCGTCGGATCGGCGTCCTGGACGCGGTGCCGGTCCAGCATGAGCCGGGTGATGTTCTTCTGGGCGTCGAAGACCGTGCGGCGGCGCGTCTCCGTGGGATGCGCGGTGAACACCGGGGCCACCAGGGCCTCCGACAGGATCTTCCCGACGTCCGCGGCCCCCACCCCGGCGGCCTCGTACTTCTCCCAGGTCGCCTCGAGCGTGGAGTCAGGGACCCCGCCGCCGTCGAGGACAGCCTCGCGGTTGAAGTCGTCGTGGATGTCCTCCGCCAGGTTCGCCATGAGGGCGAAGTGGCTGAAGGCCCGGATGACGGGGGTCGCGCGGTGCGGGTCGATGTTGCGGAACAGATCGACGAGCACCTCCAGGGAGGCGTTGCCCTTGGCCACCTCGAAGGCCTGGCGGCGGGCGTGTTCGACCAGGTCAAAGACCTCCTGCCCCTCCTGTTCCGCGATCACCTGGCCGAGGATCCGGCCCAGATAGCGGATGTCTTCCTGCAGATGATCACGGTCGGCCATGAGGTGGGTTCTCCTGGTGTTCGGTGGCGGGGTCGGGTCAGGCGACGGCGCCTGCGGCGGCAGCCGCGAGACGGGCGAATTCCTCGCCGTCCAGCGAGGCACCGCCGACGAGACCGCCGTCGACGTCCGTCTGGCTGATGATCTCGGCGATGGAGTCGGTCTTGACGGAACCGCCGTAGAGGATGCGGATGCCTGCGGCGACCTCCTCGCCGGCGAGCTCACGGATGAGGCCACGGATGGCGGCGCACACCTCCTGCGCGTCGGCGGCGGAGGCGACCTTGCCGGTGCCGATGGCCCAGACCGGTTCGTAGGCGATGACGGTCTTCGCCAGGTCCCCGGCGGACAGGCCGGCAAGCGACGCGCGGGTCTGGTTGACCACGTGCTCGACGTGGGTGCCGGCCTCGCGGATCTCCAGCGGCTCGCCGACGCACACGATCGGGCTGATGCCGTGCTTGAGGGCGGCGGCGGCCTTGGCGGCGACCAGCTCATCGGATTCGTTGTGGTATTCGCGGCGCTCGGAGTGGCCGACGACAACCCAGGTGCAGCCGAGCTTGGCCAGCATCTGGGCGGAGACCTCACCGGTGTAGGCGCCGGACTCGTGCTGCGAGACGTCCTGGGCACCGTAGGTGATCTGCAGCTTGTCACCGTCGACGAGGGTCTGCACGGAGCGGATGTCGGTGAAGGGGACGGTGACGGCGACGTCGACCTTCTCGTAGTGGTCCTTCGGCAGGGCGAAGTCCAGCTTCTGGACGGTCGCGATCGCCTGGTGGTGGTCCAGGTTCATCTTCCAGTTACCGGCGATGAGGGGGGTGCGTGCCATGGTGGCACTCCTTTCAGGTGGGGGAACCGGGTGCTAGCGGTTGAGGACGGAGACGCCCGGCAGTTCCTTGCCCTCGAGGAATTCGAGGGAGGCGCCGCCACCGGTGGAGATGTGGGAGAAACCGGCCTCGTCCAGGCCGAGGACGCGGACGGAGGCGGCGGAGTCACCGCCGCCGACGACGGAGAAGGAGCCGTTGTCGGCGGTCGCGTCGATGATGGCCTGGGCGACGCCCTTGGTGCCCTGGGAGAACGGCGCCATCTCGAAGACGCCCATCGGACCGTTCCAGAAGACGGTCTTCGAGGTGGCGAGCACCTCGGCGAACTTCTCCACGGACTCCGGGCCGATGTCCGGGGACAGCCAGCCCTCCGGGATGCCGTCGAGGGCGACGACCTTGTGCTCGGCGTCGGCGGAGAACTCGGAGGCGGCGATGAGGTCGACGGGCAGGACGATCTTGTCGCCGAAGCGGGCGAGGAGGTCCCTGCAGGTGTCGATCATCTCCTCCTGGAGGAGGGACTTCTGGGTGTTGTAGCCCTGGGCGGCGAGGAAGGTGTAGCACATGCCGCCGCCGATGATGATCTTGTCGGCCTTGCCGGCCAGGGCCTCGATGACGCCCAGCTTGTCGGAGACCTTGGAGCCGCCGAGGATGACCACGTAGGGGGACTCGGGGTTGGTGGCCGTCTTCTCCAGGACGGAGATCTCCTTCTCCACCAGCTTGCCGGCGTAGGCCGGGAGACGCCTGGCCACGTCGTAGACGGAGGCCTGCGCACGGTGGACGACGCCGAAGCCGTCGGAGACGAAGGCGCCGTTGTCGGCGGCGAGCTCGGCGAGCTGCTCGGCGAAGGCGCCGCGCTCGGTCTCATCCTTGGACGTCTCGCGGGCGTCGAAACGCACGTTCTCCAGCAGGAGGACATCGCCCCCGGTCAGGCCGTTGGCGCGCTCGTGGGCGTCCTCACCGACGACATCGCCGGCCAGGGCCACGTACTGGCCCAGGGCATCGGACAGGGCCTCGGCGACCGGGGCCAGGGAGTACTTGGCGTTGACCTCGCCCTTGGGGCGTCCGAGGTGGGCCATGACGATGACCTTGGCGCCGCCCTCGACGAGCGCCTGCAGGGTGGGCAGGGAGGCGGTGATGCGGCCCGCGTCGGTGATCTCACCGGCGTCGTTGAGCGGGACGTTGAAATCCGAGCGGACGAGGATGTGGCGGTCTTCGACACCCTCGTCGAGCAGGTCCTGCAGGGTCTTGACGGTCATGGCTGGCTCCTTGACTCTATGCGTTGATAAGTGAAAATGGCGGCTGGAGATAGTGGTTCCGGCTGGACAGCCGAAGGGCCCGGCGTGTGCCGAGGCACACCCCGGGCCGCAGGGCCGCACCTCCCCGGACTCAGCCGTGGGCCGGGAAGATGCCGGGTGTTTCTACTGGAGCTTGGCGGCGACCAGCTCGGTCAGACGCAGCAGCTGGCAGGTGTAGCCCCACTCGTTGTCGTACCAGGCGACGACCTTGACCTGGTCGCCGATGACCTTGGTCAGGCCGGAGTCGAAGATGGAGCCGTGGGGGTCGGAGATGATGTCGGTGGAGACGATCGGGTCCTCGGTGTAGGCGAGGGTCTCACCGAACTCACCCTGCGCGGCCTCCTTGATGATGGCGTTGACCTCCTCGACGGAGGTCTCGCGGGAGGCGGTGAAGGTCAGGTCGGTGGCGGAGCCGGTGATGGTCGGGACGCGCAGGGCGTAGCCGTCCAGCTTGCCCTTCAGCTGCGGCAGGACCAGGGCGACGGCCTTGGCGGCACCGGTGGAGGTCGGGACGATGTTCACGGCCGCTGCGCGGGCGCGGCGCAGGTCCTTGTGCGGGGCGTCGTGGAGACGCTGGTCACCGGTGTAGGCGTGGATGGTGGTCATCAGACCACGCTCGATGCCGAGCTTCTCGTCCAGGACCTGGGCGACGGGCGCCAGGCAGTTGGTGGTGCAGGATGCGGCGGAGATGACGTTGTGGTTCTCAGCGTCGTAGTCCTGGTGGTTGACTCCGTAGACGAAGGTGGCGTCCTCGTTCTTCGCCGGGGCGGAGATGATGACCTTCTTGGCGCCGGCCTCGATGTGTGCCTTGGCTGCCTCGGCGTCGGTGAAGAAGCCGGTGGACTCGATGACGATGTCGACGTTGTGGGCGGCCCAGTCGAGGTTCTTCGGGTCACGCTCAGCGGAGACGGCGATGCGCTTGCCGTCGTAGGTGATGGAGTCATCGTCGAACTCGACCGCGCCCGGCAGGCGACCCAGGATGGAGTCGTACTTCAGCAGGGTCGACAGGGTCTTGTTGTCGGTGAGGTCATTGACCGCGACAACCTCGATGGCCTCGCTGCGCTCCAGGACTGCACGGAAGAAGTTACGGCCGATGCGGCCGAAGCCGTTGATGCCTACGCGGATGGTCACAATAATCTCCTCGGGTTTGTGAATAGTCATGTCCGGATGTGACCGCGCTATCCGTCGCGTTGACTATGTGTCACGGCCCATCGGGTCACAGTTTAGCGACAGTTCCCCACCCCCGCAGCGGTCAAACAGACGGGCCCGGACCTGTGGACACGTCACATCCCCACCACCCGGCCCTCCGACCCCGGAGAATGGACGAATCTCGCTGTCAACGGCGCCTCAAGCCCCTGGCCAGACGCAGGCGGGGGAGAAATTAAATCCGCCCCCGCAGGTCCGTTCCACCCCCGAATGGAACAGAACTGCCGCTCTCAGGCCCCTTCGAGGAGGTCGTCGGTGACAGCCTCGTTGGTGTCCGACAGCCCCAGCTCCTCCGCGCGCTTGTCGGCCATGGACAGCAGGCGGCGGATGCGGCCGGCGACGGCATCCTTGGTCATCTGCGGATCCGCGAGTCGGCCCAGCTCCTCCAGGGATGCCTGGCGGTGGGCGACGCGCAGCTGCCCGGCCTCAGCCAGGTGCTCGGGCACGTCATCCCCGAGGATCTGCATGGCGCGCTCCACGCGGGCGGCGGCGGCAACAGCTGCTCGGGCCGAACGGCGCAGGTTCGCGTCATCGAAATTGGCCAGCCGGTTGGCGGTGGAACGGCTCTCCCGCCGCAGACGCTTGTCCTCCCACTCCAGGCGGACCTGCTGCGCACCCATCCGGGTCAGCAGCGCGCCGATGGCGTCCCCGTCGCGGATGACCACCCGGTCGGTGCCGCGGGTCTCCTTCGTCCGGGCGGCGATACCCAGCCGCCGGGCCGCGCCGACCAGCGCCAGCGCCGCCTCCTGGCAGGGACAGGTCACCTCGAGGGCGGAGGAACGCCCCGGCTCGGTGAGGGAGCCCTGAGCGAGGAAGGCCCCGCGCCAGGCCGCCTCGTTGTCGGCGACCGTGCCGGAGATCACCTGCGGCGGCAGACCGACCACGGGATGCCCGGAACGGGTGACCAGGCCCAGCCGCCGGGAGAGGTCCCGGGTGCCTTCCGTCACGCGCAGCAGGTGGCGGGAGTTTTTCGAGGCCCCGCCCGGGCTGATCGTGTGCTCGTGCACCTCGACGCCGTACATCTCCGTCAGGGCCTCCGCCAGCCGCCGGGCGACGTCACCGGAATCGAGTTCGGCCTCCAGCACCAGCCGCCCGGCGATGACCTGTATCTGGCCGGCGAAACGCAGCAGCGCCGCGGTCTCGGCGACCCGGGCCGACTGCCGGGGGACCACCACCTTTGCGAGTTCGTCCTTGACTCTTGCCGTCAACGCCACGGGTGCGACCGCCTTTCTCTCGAGCTGCCCTGTGATCCGGACCAGTCTAGTCGGAGGCTCCCCCACCCCGGGCCTCCCGGTACAGGCCCGTGAGCGCGGCAGCCAGTTTGGAGGGGTCGTGTTTGTTGATGCGTTGGCCGTTGCCGTCCTCCGTGCGCAGATCCTCGTAGACGATCGTCGCGCCCAGCCCGGCGGCGGCCCGCTCCAGGTAGGAACGCTCCGCGGCGGTGGGGATGGTGTCCGCGTCGACGAGGATCCGGTCGATGCGCAGGGCGGGTGCGTGCTGGCTGAGCATGTGGATGTGCCGTTCCGAGGAGAAGCCGTGGGTCTCCCCCGGTTCCGCCGAGAGGTTGAGCACGACCACCTTGAGTGCACCGGTGGCGTTGAGGGCGTCGACGATGCCCGGGATCAGCAGGTGCGGGATGACCGAGGAGAACCACGAGCCGGGGCCGAGGGTGACCAGGTCGGCTGCCTCGATCGCCTGGACTGCCGCGCCGCAGGCCTCGGGACGTTCCGGGATCAGCCGCACCCGGCGGACCGTGCCGGGGGTGGTGGCCACGGCAACCTGGCCGCGGACGGGGCGGATGACCCGGGGGTCGTCGTCAAGCCCGGCGACGTCGGCCTCGATCTCCAGCGGCTGGTTGCACATGGGCAGGACCCGGCCGTGGGAGCCGGTGAGCTCGGCGACCTTGTCCAGGGCCGCCTGCTCGCTGCCCAGGATCCCGGTCAGCCCGGCGATGAGCAGGTTGCCGACTGCATGACCCGCGAGTGCCCCGGTGCCGCCGAAGCGGTGCTGCAGGGTCTGGGCCCAGAGGCTGCCCTCTTCGTCGTCACTGGCCAGGGCGGCGAGTGCCATGCGCAGATCCCCGGGCGGGATGATGCCGAGCTCGCGGCGCAACCGGCCGGAGGAACCGCCGTCATCCGCGACGGTGACCACCGCGGTGATCGATTCCGGTGCGCTCAGCCGGGCGGCGACGAGCGTCTGGTAGAGGCCGTGACCGCCTCCCATCGAGGTGATGTGCAAGATTTCCTCCCGGGAAGTCAGTTACGGTTGCAGGATCAGTGTCGGTTGATGTCGCGGTGGATGACGTTGATGTCGATGTCACCGCGCTCCCGAAGCCGACGTCCGAGCTCCTCGGACACCGCGACGGAACGGTGGTGGCCGCCGGTGCAGCCGACGGCGACGGTGATGAAGTTCTTGCCCTCATGGCGGTAGCCACCGAGCATTGAGTCAAACATATCGACGAAATTATCGATGAATTCCCCCGCCCTCTCCCTGCTCAGGACGTAGTCGCTCACCGGTTCATCAACGCCACGGAAGCCACGCAGCTCGGGGATCCAGTAGGGGTTGGGCAGGAAACGCACGTCCACCATGAGGTCCGCGTCATTGGGGGCACCGTGTTTGAAACCGAAGGACTCGAAGGTGACGTGCTGGCGGTTGTGCGCCATCGTGCCGAAGGAGGCCTCGATGGTGCGGCGCAGGTCATGCACCGACAGGCTCGAGGTGTCGATGATGATGTCCGCGAGTTCCTTGATCCCGTTGGTGATCTCCCGTTCGCGCTCGATACCCAGGTGCAGGGTGTCCTCCCCCTGCAGGGGGTGGGTGCGGCGCACACTGTCGAAACGGCGGATGAGCACGTCGTCGCGGGCGTCCATGAACAGCAGCGTGGGGTTGAGCCCCTTGTCCGCCAGGTCCCGGAGGGTGGCGCGCAGGTCGCCGCCGAACTGGCGGGTGCGCACGTCGAGGAGGAAGGAGACCTTCTCCACCGGGGGATCCTGCGCCAGGCACAGCTCCAGGAAGTCGACGATGAGCTGCGGCGGCAGGTTCTGCACCACGAAGAAACCCTTGTCCTCCAGTACCTTCGCCGCGGAGCTGAGTCCTCCGCCGGACATGCCGGTGATGAGGACGGGGGGTGTCGAGAAGCGGGACGGCACACCGGAGGTTGAGGTCATGGGGACATCCTATCGTGGGTCTCGGGATGGAGGTGGTCGTAGACGGCGGCCGCCAGGCGGGGGCCGAAACCCCGCACCTCGGTGATCTCCGCCTGGCTGGCAGCCTTGAGCTTCTTCACCGAACCGAAGTGTTTGACCAGCTCGGTGCGGCGGGTCGCGCCCAGGCCCGGTACGCCGTCGAGTTCGGAGACCCGCATCCGCTTCGAACGTTGCTGGCGGTGGTAGGTGATGGCGAAACGGTGCGCCTCGTCACGGATCTGCTGCAGCAGATACAGCCCCTGGGAGGCGCGCGGCAGGATGACGGGGTCGGACTCCCCCGGCAGCCAGATCTCCTCGAGGCGTTTGGCCAGGCCGATGAGGGTGACATCCACGATACCGAGTTCGTCGAAGACCTTCTGCGCGGCGTTGACCTGGGGCAGACCACCGTCGACGATGAACAGGTTCGGCGGGTAGGCGAAACGCCGCTGGTCGGTGCTCATCTCCTCGACGCGTTCGTCCGCGAAGGTCTGCGCCTCCGTCTCCTCGTCGGGCACGGCGAGTTTGTCCTGGTGGTGGCGCAGGAAACGGCGCCGGGTGACTTCCGCGATGGAGGCCACGTCGTCGGAGTGCCCGCCGCCGGCGGCCTCCCTGATGCGGTAGCGGCGGTAGTCCGATTTCCGCGGCAGGCCGTCCTCGAAGACGACGAGCGAGGCGACGACGTCGGTGCCCTGGATGTGGGAGATGTCGGTGCATTCGATGCGCAGGGGTGCCTCCTCCAGGCCGAGGGCCTCCTGGATGTCCTGCAGCGCCGCGGAACGGGCGGTGAGGTCGCCGACGCGTCTGAGCTTGTGCTGGCGCAGCGCCTCCTTCGCGTTGCGCTCGACGGTCTCCATGAGGGCACGTTTGTCGCCGCGCTGCGGCACCCGCAGGTCCACGGCTGCGCCCTTGAGCTCGGCGAGCAGGGTGGCCACCTCCCCGGCTTCCGCGGGCAGGTGCTGCACGAGGATCTCACGCGGCACCACCGCACCGGGTTTCGGCGGGTCATGGGAGAACCTGTCCACACCGCGGCGTTCGATCTGCTTCTGCTCGTCCTGGGCCTCCACCTGCGCGCGTTCCACCGCGTCCGAGTAGAACTGGATGAGGAAGTTCTGGATGAGCACCTCGATGGGTTCTCCGGTGCGTTCGACCACCCAGCCGCGCTGGCCGCGGATCCGGCCGCCGCGGACGTGGAAGATCTGGACGCCGGCCTCCAGCTCGTCGGAGTCGACGGCGATGAGGTCGGCGTCGGTGCCGTCACCGAGGACGACGGCCTGCTGTTCCATCACCTTGTTGATGGCCCCCAGGTCATCGCGCAGCCGGGCGGCACGCTCGAATTCCAGCTCCTCGGCGGCCTGCTCCATCTCGCGGGTGAGCTGGCGGACCACCTGGTCGGTGTGCCCGGCCATGAAGGAGACGAAACCGTCGACGATCCCCCGGTGCTCCTCCGGGCTGACTCGGCCCACACAGGGGGCGGAGCATTTGTCGATGTAACCCAGCAGGCAGGGCCGGCCGAGCTTCTCATGCCGGTTGTACACGCCCTTCGAGCAGGTGCGCACCGGGAATACCCGGGTGAGCAGGTCGAGGGTCTCGCGCACCGCCCAGGCGTGGGAGTAGGGGCCGAAATAGCGCACCCCGCGGCGGCGGGGGCCGCGGTAGAAGAAGGCCCGCGGGATGTCCTCACCGGTGGAGACCGCCAGCAGCGGGTAGGTCTTGTCGTCGCGGTATTTGACGTTGAAACGCGGGTCGTAGCGCTTGATCCAGGTGTACTCCAGTTGGAGGGCCTCGACCTCGCTGGCGACGACGGTCCACTCCACCGAGGCGGCGGCGAAGACCATCTGCCGCGTGCGCGGATGGAGGGTGGTCACATCCTGGAAGTAGTTGGCCAACCTGGCCCGCAGGCTGTTGGCCTTGCCGACGTAGATGACGCGGCGGTTCTCGTCCCGGAATCGGTAGACGCCCGGCTCCGTGGGGATGGTCCCCGGCGCCGGGCGGTAGGTACTCGGATCAGCCATAAACCGACGATACTAGTCCTGCGGCATGTAGCGGGCCTCGAGCTCGCGGAACTGCGAGACGGCCCTGACCACGGAGGCGCCGTCGGAGGCCTGCATCGCCCACATGGGGACGTACTCGAACTCCGGCAGCTCCAGGCGGGCCATGCGGGCGCCCTCCGGGAAGTGCAGGCCGTAGATCACGGCCCAGGGGTAGAACCGGGTGCCGATGATGTTGCGGATCTCCACGCCGTCGGCGTTGGCGCGGACCCGCGGGCGGGTGAAGGAGAGGTAGGCCAGCACGGAGATGACCACGCCGACGCCCGGGAAGGCCAGCTTGTCGATGAACGTGACGGTGGCGCCCGTGAACTCCAGGTCAAGGAAGTATCCCATGAAAATGTGCACCGCCATGACGATGACCACTGCGATCCAGGCGAAGCGCTTCAGCGACGTCGACCGGACCTCCATTTCCCAGGGTTTGGTGGTCGTCCGCGCGTGCGGGTCGAGGGCGGCGTAGAAGGCGCGCTCCTCATCCGTCAGCGGGCGGCGACCGGTGTGCTCGGCTCCCACGTTCTTCTCACTCACATCCATCAGTCTATCCCCGGTTCCCGCGGAGCCGACGCAGGGTGACCGCGGCGTCGAGGGCCGCGGCCATCGCCTCGCCACCCTTGTCCTCGACAGAATCCGGGAAACCGGCGCGGTCGACGGCCTGTTCCTGGTCGTTGGTGGTGAGCACGCCATTGCCGATCGGGGTGGACTCGTCGAGCGCGATGCGCGTGAGGCCCTCCGTCACGGAATCGCAGACGTAGTCGAAGTGGGGGGTGCCACCGCGGATGACGCAGCCCAGCGCCACGACGGCGTCATGGGTGCGGGCGAGTTCCTGGACGATGACGGGCAGCTCGAGTGCACCCATGACGTGGGCCTCCGTGAGCTTGTCGACGCCCGCCTCCCGCGCCGTCTCCACAGCGCGGCGGCGCATCTGCTCGCAGATCTCGGTGTTCCAGCGGGCGGTGACCACCGCGACGCTCAGGCCCGCGGCGTCGATACGCTCGACGGCGGGGAGTCCTTCCTTGCTCAACTGTCTGCTCCTTCGTGCTCTGCCTCCCAGCGTGCGACGGCCGGCAGGTCATGGCCCATGCGGTCACGCTTGGTCCGCAGGTAACGGATGTTGTCCTCGTTGGGCGCCACCGGCACGGAGGTCCGGCCGGTGATCTCCACGCCGTAGCCCTGCATCGCGGCGGATTTGGTGGGGTTGTTGGTCATCAGGGAGATGGAGGTCACGCCCAGGTCCCGGAGGATCTGGCCGGCGGCCGAGTACTCGCGGGCGTCGGCCGGCAGGCCCTGCTCCAGGTTGGCGTCGACGGTGTCCAGACCGAGGTCCTGCAGGCGGTAGGCCTCCAGCTTGGACATCAGTCCGATGCCGCGGCCCTCGTGGCCGCGCAGGTAGATGATCGCCCCGCGGCCGGCCTCCTGCACCATGCGCATCGAGGCGTGCAGCTGCGGGCCGCAGTCGCAGCGGCGGGAGGCGAAGACATCCCCGGTCATGCACTCCGAGTGCACGCGGACCAGCAGGTCCTCCGCGCCGTCGAGCTCGCCGGCGACCAGGGCGAGAAACTCGGTGCCGTCGATGAGGTGGCGGTAGCCGACGACGCGGAACTCGCCGAACTCGGTGGGCATGCGGGTCTCCACGAGGCGCTCGACCTGGGACTCGTGGCGGCGGCGGTAATCGATGAGCTGCTCGATGGAGATCATCGCCAGGTCATGGGTGTCGGCGAAGCGGCGCAGCTCGGGGCCACGCGCCATGTCGGTCGGGTCATCCTCGGAGACGATCTCGCACAGCACGCCGGCGGGGCGCAGGCCGGCGAGCACCGACAGGTCGACGGCTGCCTCGGTGTGGCCGTCGCGGGCCAGCACACCGCCCTTCACCGCGCGCAGCGGCACGACGTGGCCGGGGCGGGTGAAGTCGTGGCGGGTGGTGGCCGGGTCCGCCAGGCGCAGGATGGTCTCCGCTCGGGAGGAGGCGGAGATGCCGGTGGTGTCTGTCGCCGCGTCGACGGTGACGGTGTAGGCGGTGTGCCGGGCATCCTCGTTGCGGGCCACCATGGGCGGCAGGGCGAGGCGGTCACAGTCCTCGTTGGTCAGGGCGGTGCAGATGTAGCCGGAGCTGTACCTGACCATGAAGGCCACCAGTTCCGGGGTTGCCAGCTCCGCCGCGAAGATGAGGTCGCCCTCATTCTCACGGTCCTCGTCGTCCACGACGACGACCGCCTTCCCTGCCCTGATGTCGGCGATGGCGCGCTCGACGGTGTCCAGGCGCAGGCGGCCGTTCGGGTCCACAGATTCGTCACTCACGAGCGTCAACCTTAGCCCTCGTCGTCCCCGGCCCGGCCTTCGGCCCGGGCACCGAGCATCTTCTCCACGTACTTGGCCAGGACGTCGACCTCGATATTGACGACATCACCCTTCGCGAGCTGGCCGTGGGTGGTCTCCGCGAGGGTGGTCGGGATGAGGGAGACCTCGAACCAGTCCTCCCCCACCGCCGAGACGGTCAAGGAGGTGCCATTGACCGCAATGGAGCCCTTCTCCACGACATAGCGGGCCAGGTCCGCCCCCAGTGAGAAGCGCAGCACGTCCCAGTGCTCCGAGGAGGTGCGGCTGAGCAGGTGGGAGGTGCCGTCCACGTGGCCCTGCATGATGTGCCCGCCGAGTCGCGCGCCGGCAGCCAGGGCACGTTCCAGGTTGACGGGCGAACCCACCGCGAGCTGCCCCAGGCCGGTGCGGTCCAGGGACTCCTGCATGACGTCGGCGGTGAAGCGCTGACCGTCAAAATCGGCAACAGTCAGGCACACACCATTGACTGCGATGGAATCTCCGAAGGCGGCGTCGGAAAGCACCTTCGGGGCCTCGATGGTCAGTCGGAGGGCATCCCCCTGCGGCTCCAGGGCGGCGACGGTGCCGACCTCCTCGACGAGTCCGGTGAACATGGGTCAGTCCTTTCGGGTGAGTTCGAGCAGGACATCATCCCCGAGACGGGTGATGCCCTGCAGCTGGAAGGTCGCGGCATCGGCCAGGCTCAGGCCGAGCGCCTCGCTGAGGACGGAACGGCCCTGCCCCAGCAGCGTGGGGGCGATGTAGGCCTGAATGGCGTCCACCATCCCGGACTCCACGAAACCGGAGGCCAGGTGTGCCCCGCCCTCCACGAGGACGTCGCGGGCACCTGTGTCCCACAACTGCCACAGCGCCTCGGGAATTCCGCGGTACTGCTCGAAACCGAGCCGGTGGAGATTGCGGGCGTGCCCGGTCAGGGAACGTCCGCCGATGACCACCCGGCGCGGCTGGTCGGGCAGCTCCACCCGGCCGTCACGCGCGGTGAGCGAGGGGTCATCGGCGATGGCGGTGCCGGTGCCGACGATGATGGCGTCGCGTCTGCGGCGATCCCGGTGGACGTGGCGGCGGGCGGGCTCGCCGGTGATCCACTGGCTCGAGCCGTCCAGGGCGGCGGTGAAGCCGTCGAGGGTCTGGGCGAATTTGAGTGTCACGTGGGGGCGGTTGTTGCGCACTGCGGTCAGCCAGGGTCGCAACGTGTCGACGTCGTGGTCGATCCGCTCGACGCCCACGCCCTGCTGCCGCAGGTGGGCCGCCCCACCCTCGGCGTTCCGGTCGGGGTCGGGGTGGCAGTAGTAGACGAATTCGATGCCGGCGTCGACGAGTGCCTGCGAGCAGGGACCGGTGCGGCCGGTGTGGTTGCAGGGTTCGAGCGTGACGACGGCCGTGCCCCCCTCCGCCTTGTCCCCCGCCTCACGCAGGGCCATGACCTCGGCGTGGGGCCCCCCGGCCGGTTCGGTGGCTCCGGTGCCGACGAGCCTGCCCTCCCGGTCGAGGATGGCCGCCCCGACGGGCGGGTTCGGGCTGGTGGTCCCGCGCACGGCTTCGCCGGCTGCGATGGCCGCCTGGAGTGCTTCCCGGAGATTCTCCATGTCGGCCTAGACGGTGGCCAGGCGGCGCAGATTGTCGACGGCTGCGGCCGGGTCGTCCTTGCCGTAGACCGCGGAGCCGGCGACGTAGGCGTCGCAGCCGGCCTCCGCGGCCTCGGCGATGGTCTTCTCGGAGATGCCGCCGTCGATCTCGATGAGGGTCTTCAGGCGGTTGTTGTCGATGGCCTCGCGCAGGGTGCGGACCTTCTCCAGCTGATCAGGCATGAAGGACTGGCCGCCGAAACCCGGCTCGACGCTCATGACCAGGACGAGGTCGAAGAAGCGCAGGTCCGCCAGGTAGGGCTCGATCGGGGTGCCGGGCTTGAGGGAGAAGCCGGCGCGCACCCCCTTGGCGCGGATGTGCTTGGCCAGGGCGACATGGTCGTCGGTGGCCTCGACGTGGAAGATGACGCAGTCAGCGCCGGCGTCGATGTAGCTGTCGACCCACTTCTCGGGGTTCTCGATCATGAGGTGCACGTCGAGGTGCTGGTCCGTGATCTTGTCGACGGTCTTCGTAATCTCCGGGCCGAAGGAGAGGTTGGGGACAAAGTGGCCGTCCATGATGTCCACGTGGATCCAGTCCGCGTTGGCGACGGCGCGCACCTCCTCGCCCAGTTTCGAGAAGTCAGCGGCGAGGATGCTGGGGGCGATGATCGGTTTAGCCATGCCTATGAGTCTACGCTGCCGGGTCGGCCGGCCCGCCCTCCTGTGGTGGGCGGTTCCGGTTCCGTCGGCGGCGGCGCACCAGCACGAACACTACGGCGATGAGTACTGCGAGGATCACCAGCCACGGCAACGCCGCCATGGACACGATGAGCACCGACGCCACGGAGGCCACGAACGCGGCCCAGGCCCGCTCGAAGGCGTTGGGTGGGCGGTAACCCTCATCGTCGACGGTGAAGGTCACGGTCAGAGTCGACAGGGCCACCTGATCCGCCAGGTAATCCAGCTGGGCGGTGAGGGAATCCAGATCGGCCTGCCGCTGCGTGAGGGTGTTCTCGGCGGCCAGCAGGTCCTCCACGGAGCCGGCGGTGGACATCAGCTCGGTCAGGCGGTCGATGGAGGCCTGCAGTGCCGCCCGGCGCGCCTCCAGGTCAACGCGTTCCTGGCCGACGTCGGTTGACTGGGTGGACTGGGCCACCACCTCCCCGTGGTCGGCCAGGGAATCGACGACCGTCTGGTAGTTGTCCGCCGGTACGCGGGCGGTGACCGTGGCCCGCAGCTGTTCGGACCAGGTGCTGGTCTCTGAGCTGGCGATGCGTCCGCCCCGGTCCCGGACCAGGGTGATGAAGTCCGCGGCGGCTATCTCGGGATCCTGGGTCTGCACTGTGGCGGAGCCGGTGGTGATGACGTCTTCCCGCACGTCCTCGGTCGCCGCTCTCTCTGTTTGGGCGGGGGCGGGTTCAGCGGCCCTGTCCACGGGGAAGTTGTCCTGGATCTGCTGCTGCTCCCAGGATTCTGTGCCGCAGGCGGTGCCCGCCAGCCCCAGCACCACGGCACATGCCAGGGCGGCACTGAACCGGCGGGTGATCCCTGTCCTCTTCATGGGGTCCAGCCTAGCGAAACAGACGTGATATCGGTCACCTACCACAGTGGGGGTGAGGGGTGCCGAGAAGCAGCGGAGTTCTCCACAGCCGACGGCGACTGTCCGGGTTGTCCACAGCTCTGCGGAGTGCCCCTGGCGGGGTGTGGGCTGGCGTGGTGGGCTGGGCCCGACACCAGAAGAGGAAGAGGGGGAATCCACCACCATGAACAGCCACGAACTGCGGACCATGACGCTCACCTTGCGCGGTGCACGCCGACCTTTCAGGAGAAACCTGGCCTTCGCCGCCGACATGCCGGTCGAGGAACTGCTCGACCGGACATGCATCGCGCTCGGCCGTTATCCCACCCCGGATGCCGTGTTCCGGATGAGCGGGACCTTCATCGGCCGCGGGGCATACCACTTCAGCCATCCCAACCTGCGGGCCGAACTCATGCAGGAACCGCTGGCGGTGGAGCCCGGGAGGATGCAGTTGATCCTCGACCGGCTCGGGGGGTGGATCTTCGACATCACCGTCGACGAGAACCCTGCCTGGTCCCTGGAGCCGATCCGGATGGAACTGACCGATACCGTTCCGCTGCTGCCCGGCCCGCAGATCCGGCTGCCGGAGTTCAACGCGGTGATGATGGTCAACGCAGGCGATCCCCTGCCCCCGGACCTGGAACGGGCCATCATCGTCGACGCCCTGCTGGAGCACATGGCCGCCGAGGTCCCCGACCCTGCCTCCGCCATGGAGCTCTACACCGTCCTGTCGGAGGCCGGGCGGCCTTTCGCACTGCCGGAGATTGAGCCTCTGGTGCGCACCACCCCGGACGTGGCGGTGCTCTTCGAGCTGCTCCGCCTGGCCACCGGGGAGAGCCCGCCGCGCCTGACCAAACCGGGTTTCCTGCCCGTGAAATACACCCGCCAGCTGGTGGAGCAGTTCCCGGTGCTGCGCCCGGTGCAGCGCAGTTCCTACCATGGCGGTCATTTCCGCTACTCCTACTCGTCCAGGGATGCGGAGCTGCTCACCAGCATCATCGAACTCGGCCGTCGGGTCGGGGTGCTCGCCGCGGGGCCGGGTGAGCAGCTCACGGCGACGGACTTCGGCCGGGAGGTCCTCACCGGCGAAGAAGGGGTGCTGGCCAGGCTGAAGGCGGAGATCCTCCGCGCCCGAATTGGCGCAGTGCCCTATCCTCCTGTGGCTACCCCAGAGAGCCCGGGGTTGACCTTCGCCCAGTTTCTGGAGAAACAGGACCCGCCGGTCAGATATGAGCGGGGCTACGAGGACGAGCACCTGTACAGGCAGTTCCTCAACGAGGGGCTCCCCCGGGATGGGTGGCGTGAGCCCCTCCCCTTCTGACCCGGAGCCGGTGGTGTGTGAGAATCAGGGCACTGCCCGTAGAAACCTCCGCACCGGAAGGACCGTCCCGCCGTGACTCCCCAGAACAAGCCGCTCGTCCTCAGCACCGACCACGAGCCGGAGGAGGGTGTGCTCATCCGGGAGATCAGGCTGAACAACCACGCCAAGCGCAACAGCCTCAACATCCCCATGGTCGAGGCGATTGAGGAGGCCATGCTCGCCGCGGTTGCGGACGGCGCCCGGGTGGTCCTCCTCCACGGCGAGGGCACGGTATTCTCCGCCGGGGCCGACCTGTCCGGCGACGTCTACGCCGGTGGCTTCTACCCGCGGCTGCTGCACATGCTGGGCACCATCCAGACCCTGCC
Organism: Corynebacterium lemuris; assembly: GCF_024919295.1. Lineage (GTDB taxonomy): Bacteria > Actinomycetota > Actinomycetes > Mycobacteriales > Mycobacteriaceae > Corynebacterium > Corynebacterium lemuris. Next base: position 171,181 of record NZ_JANWTC010000004.1, read on the forward strand.
CATCCCCGTGGTGGCATGGGTCAACGGCCCGGCGATCGGGGCGGGCACCCAGCTGGCGATGGCCTCCGACCTGCGGGTGGTCTCCGACACGGCACTGTTCCGCGTCCCCATAGCCGACGTGGCGATCGCACTGGACGAGGTCACCATCGCCACCCTGGAGAACCTCGTCGGCGGCGCGGTCGCCCGCACGATGCTGTTCACCAACGCGCCCCTGTCCCACGAGCAGGCGGTCTCCTCCGGCTTCGCGGTCTCCCAGGGCGGATTCGCCGACGCCATGGCACTGGCCGAGCTGGTCGCCTCGAAGGCCCCGCTGACAATGCGCCACCTCAAGCACGAGTTCGCCCGTACCTCCCACCGCCCCTATGAGGAGGCAGAGCGGTACGAGGCCGCCGCAGCAGCCTGGCACTCGGAGGATGTCGGGGAGTCCCGCAGGGCACGCGCGGAGAAGCGCGCCCCGCGGTTCCGGGGGCGCTAACTAAGCCCCACGGCGCAGCACGGCGAAAAACATCGCGTCCGTGCCATGGCGGTGCGGCCACATCTGGACACTCTTCTCCGAACCGACGTCCTGCATGGGGGCGACCAGCTCGTGCGCATCCACCTCGACCGCGCCCAGTTCGGCTACGGCGCGGTTCACGATCTGGCGGGTCTCCCGCAGATCCGGTGAGCACGTCGAATACACGACAACGCCACCGGGACGCACCAGCTTCAGCGCGGAGGACAGCAGGTCGTACTGCAGGGGGCTGAGCTCGGCGATGTCATCCTCCGACTTGCGCCAGCGCGCCTCGGGGCGGCGACGCAGGGAGCCGAGGCCGGAGCAGGGGGCGTCGACAAGCACGCGGTCATAACCCGGCTCCAGACCGGGATCGCGGCCGTCGGCGACATGGACCGTCACCGGCAGGCCACGGGTGGTCTTCTCCACCAGCTTCGCGCGGTGCGGGGAGACCTCGACGGCATCGACGTGGGCGGCATCGATACGCGCCAGCGCACCCATGAGTGCGGCCTTGCCGCCGGGTCCGGCACACAGGTCCAGCCAGCGACCGGTGTCCGTCCCCTCGACGGGGGCCTCGACCACCGCGCGGGCGATGAGCTGCGACCCCTCGTCCTGCACGGCCGCCAGGCCCTCCCGGACCGGTTCCAGATCACCCGGGTCACCGGAACCGAGGTGGACGGCGTAGGGCGAGTACTCCCCCTCCTCACCACCCGTCATCAGGGCGAGCTCCTCCGCGGTGATCTCACCCGGGCGGGCCACCAGATGGACGGTAGGACGCTCGGAGTCCGCACTGAGGGCGGCGTCGAGATCCCCCAGCCCCAGCACCCGGGAGAAGGACTCCGCGATCCAGGTCGGATGGGCGTGGCGGAAGGCCACCGCGGCGATCTCACCGTCAGGGGTGAGCTTCCTGATCCACTTCTCCGCAGGTGTGCGCGAGATGGTGCGCATGACGGCGTTGGCGAAGCCCTTGGCCTTCTCGTTGCCGCTCGCCTCCACCAGGCGCACGGTCGTGTCGACGGCCGCGTGCGGCTCCACCCGCGTGTACAGCAGCTGGTAGGCGCCCAGACGCAGCGCATCAAGCACCTCGGGGGCGATCTGGTTGAGGGGACGGGTGGAACTCTCCGCGATCACGGCATCGAGGACCCCCATGGTGCGCAGCGTGCCGTAGGTGATCTCAGTGGTGAAGGCGGCGTCACGTTCGACGATCCGCCGTTCGCTGAGCAGGCGCGGCAGGATCAGGTTGGCGTAGGCATCGTCCGCACGTACCCGGCCGAGCACCTCGTGCGCCAGCAGACGCGGGGCATCCAGGCCGGGGAAGGTCCGCGGGGCGCGGTCCTGCTTCGGCCGGGGCCGGCCACCCTGCTTTCCACCTTGTGGCCGCGAACGCTGCTGCCTGCCCTGCGCCGGGGCCTCGTCCTGCTTCTTCGGCTGGCCGCCCCTGGACCGGGACCGGAATCCTCCGCTCATGCGAAGTTCACCTGCTCCCCTGCCTGGAGGGCCGCGTTGCCGCGGGCCCAGTCGGCGGCGTTCATCATCTTCTTGCCCGGCGGCTGCGCCTGGCCGAGGGTCACCGCCCCGCTGCCGGTGCCGACGGTGACGGTGTTTTTGTCCACGCGGACCTCGCCGGGGACCAGGTCGGTGACCTCGGTGTCCGGGGTGACCGGGCCGAGCTTGATGCGGTCCTCGCCGAGCATGGTCCACGCGCCGGGACCGGGGGTGTGGGCCCGGATGTGGCGGTCGACGGCGAAGGCGGGACGGTGCCAGTCAACGCGGGCGTCCCCGGTGGTGATCTTCGGGGCGTAGGTCGGCTCGCCGGTCTGCGGCTGCGGCACGATCGCGCCGGCAGCCAGCCCGTCCATGGTGGCGGCGAGGAGATCGCTGCCCGAGTGGGCGAGGCGGGTCAGCAGGTCATCGGCGGTGTCGGTGGGCCGGATCGTCTCGGTGACGGTGCCCAGGACGGGGCCGGTGTCCAGTCCCTTCTCGATGCGGAAGGTCACGGCGCCGGTGATGTCGTCACCCGCGCGGATGGCGGCCTGCACCGGCGCGGCACCCCGCCAGGCGGGCAGCAGGGAGAAGTGGAGGTTGACCCAGCCGTGGGTCGGCAGACCGAGCAGGTCCTCCGGGACGAGGTTGCCGTAGGCGACGACCGGGATGGCCTCGGGGGCCAGCTCGGTGAGGCGGGCACGGATGGCCTCGCCGTCTCCGGTGCCGGCCTTCAGTGTCGTGGGGGTCAGCACCTCGATGCCGTGTTCCTGCGCGAGGGCGGACACCGGGGAGGGATGGAGGGTGCGGCCGCGGCCGCGGCGCGCGTCGGGTCGGGTGAGGATAGCGACGACCTCGTGGTCGGTCTGCAGCAGCCGTTCCAGGGCGACGACCGCTGGTTCCGGGGTGCCGGCGAAGATGAGACGCATGTGGTGGGGGTGCTCCTTCTAAGAGTTGAACCAGTCGGCGGTACGGATGGTGGCCATGGTTTCCTTGCGGTGCTCGGGGCTGAGACGTCTGAGGAAGAGCACCCCGTCCAGGTGGTCGGTCTCGTGCTGGATGCAGCGGGCCATCAGGCCGGAGGCGACCAGGGCGATGGGGTTGCCGTTGATGTCCTGGCCTGAGACGCGGACGGTCTGGAACCGTTCGGTCTCCACCGAGATGTCGGGGATGGACAGGCAGCCCTCTTCGCCGGTCTGGGTGTCCCCGCCGATGGCCTCCCAGACGGGGTTGATGATGTGTCCGCGCAGGCCGTTCTCGACGTGGGTGGTGTCGTAGACGAAGATCCGCCGGGTGAGACCGATCTGGTTGGCTGCCAGGCCGACTCCCCCGGCGTCGTCCATCGTCTCGAGCATGTCGTCGACGATGCCCCGCAGGGCGTCGTCGAACTCGGTGACCTCGTCGGACCGGGTGGTCAGGACGGGGTCACCGAACAGGCGGATGTCACGGATAGTCATGGGTTGCGCGGGCTCCTTAACGCTGATGTCTGTGGTGTAGACAGTCTACGTCTCCCCTGCTGCAGGCAGAATTCACCGGTTTCAGGCGGAGGCGGCGTGGAGCTCGGCCAGACCCGGCAGTCCACGGCAACCCCAGCTGTCGATTAGCATGGAACCCAGTCAGCACCCCGCCGAGGAGTTGCCCGCCATGCCGTCCACCGCTTCCCCGCCCCGCCCAGACCGCCACCTGGTGCTCTCGGGAGTCCTGTTCGGCTGCGGCATCGCCGGATCGGTGATTGACCTGTTCATCTTTCACCTGGGTCTGCAGTGGCACCATTTCTACGATCTGTCGACCACCCGGGTGGCGCTGACCTCCGACGGTTTCTTCCATGCCTTCACCTGGCTGATCACCGTGTGGGGCCTGTTCCTGCTGGTGGACACCCGCCGCCGGGGCCCGGTGCGGTGGGGGCACTGGACCGGTGCCGTCCTGATGGGTGTGGGATTCTTCCAGCTCTTCGACGGCGTGGTCAACCACAAGATCCTGGGGATCCACCAGATCCGCTACGGGGTGGACCTGTTCGTCTATGACCTGGTGTGGATCGGTTCGGCGGTGGTGGTCCTGTTGGCCGGTCTGGCCGTCCTGTGGTGGACCCGGGACACCGTCGCACCACAGAGGTGAGCGGTCGTGCACCACGGCGATGTGACCGGCAGTCCCGGCGACTCCTGGCTGCTGTTCGACCTGGTGTGTCTCCTGCTGCTTCTGGCATCCGCCTCCGCGTACGGGATCGGGGTGCGGCGCACCCGCGGCGGCTGGCCCTGGTGGCGTAGCGCATTGTGGTTGACGGGCCTGGCCGGCGTTGCCGTGGCCCTGGTGGGTCCCCTGGGCCAGGCTGCCCGCACAGGTTTCACCGCGCACATGGCCGGCCATCTCCTGCTGGGGATGATCGGCCCGCTGCTGCTGGTGCTCGCCGCGCCCATCAGCCTCGCTCTGCGCACCCTGCCGGTGGCGGGGGCCCGCCGGCTTTCCCGGGTGCTGCGCAGCCGACCTGTACGGGTGGTGTCCCACCCGGTGGTCGCCGCGCTGTTCAATGCCGGGGGCCTGTGGCTGCTCTACACCACCGATCTGTTCCACCTGATGCACTCCTCGGTGTGGATCCATGCCCTGATCCACGTCCACGTGTTGGTCGTCGGGGTCGTGTTCACCGCCTCCATCATCAGCCCTGACCCGCTGGCACACCGGGCCTCGCTGAGAATGCGGGCCGGCGTGCTGGTGGTGTTCATCGCGGCGCACTCCATCCTGGGCAAGTGGCTGTATGCTCATCCTCCCCACGGGGTGGCGGCCGGTGACGCTCAACTGGGTGCCCAGCTGATGTACTACGGCGGTGACGTCGTCGACGTCCTCCTGCTGGTGCTGCTTTTCCTGGGTTGGTACCCGGTCGGATCCACCCCCGCCCGACCGGTCCTGCTGCGGGCCTTCCCCCGCTCCTGAGCTTCCGGTGCCCACCACTATCCGATGTGGATCGGATCCACCTGGATGCGCAGCGGCAGGTCGTCCTTGCGCCCGGCCTTGGCCACCGCGGCCGCCTTCAGCGCCCTGCCCAGCACCGACCGTGGGCCCAACGGCGTCCGGAGCAGGATGCGCTGCGCGGGTCCGAAGCGTTCCTCGTCGTATTCTCCGGGCAGGTGCACCCCGGGCGGGAGGTCCACCGGGCCGAGCACCTCAGCGTGCTCGGGGAGCTGGAGAATCTCCAGGAAGGTGTCCAGGGCGGCGTTGGCGCCGTCGACGGCGGCCATGTGCACGGCCGGGGGGAAGCGGACGTCGTGACGCTGCGCGAGCTCGCGGACGGCGGCCCCGACCATGTCCCACCGGATCAGCGACTGCACCACCGCCAGGCCGGGATCAGCGACGATGACCACTTCCCCGCCCCTCCACGCCGGTGCCACGAGGGAGACGGCGGCCGCCCAGCGGGACAGCGCGTCCTCGGTGGCGCGCAGGTCCTGGCGGCCGAGCAGCGCCCACGTGTCCAGCAGCAGCGCGGCACCATAGGCGCCCTCCGTCACGAAGGGCTCCGCGCCCGGGGTCGCCACCACCAGCGCCGGCCCGGATGACACCTCGGGCACCACCTTGTTGCCGCCGGAGGTGATCACCCGGGTCGAGGGGAAGGCCCGGCCCAGTTCCTCGGCGGTGCGGTCTGCGCCCAGCACCACCGCGCGCAGACGGACGGAACCGCACTCGCCGCAGCGGTGGCGGGCGTCGGGGCGTCCGCACCAGCGGCAGGTGGGTACCCCGCCCTGCTGCCCGGAGCCGGTGGGCAGCCCCAGCGGCCCGTTGCACTGGCGGCAGCGGGCGGGGGCGCGGCAGGAGCCGCAGGCCAGGGTCGGGACGTAGCCCTTGCGGGGCACCTGGATGAGCGCCGGCTCACCCCGGTCCAACGCCCCGCGCAGGGCCTCGAAGGCCTGCTTCGGCAGGCGGGCGCTCGCCGCCAACGGGTCGCGGACCAGTTCGAATTCGGTGTCGGCTGCCGCGCGGATCAGGGGTGAGCGCTGCCGGATCACTTCCCGCGGTGCCACCAGGTCGTGGGCCCAGCCCGACTGCACGAGCAGCTGCGCTTCGGCGGTGCGGGAATGGCCGCCGAGGATGAGCGAGCAGCCTTCGAGCGCACTGCGGGTGGTCAGCACCTCCCGGGCGTGGACGTAGGGGGCGCGGGGGTCGACGAGGTTCTCGTCGCCGTCGTGGAGGATGACCGCCAGGCGCAGGTCCTGCACGGGCGCGAAGGCCGCGGAGCGGGTGCCCACCACCAGGCGGGCCTGCCCGTGCAGCACCGCGAGAAAACGTCGGTAGCGGGCCTGCGGACCCAGGCCGGCGGTCAGCGTGGTCACCTGCTTCGCGGAGACCAGCTCCCGCAGGGCGGCCTCGAGCCTGTCGACGTCGCGCTGGTCCGGCACCACCAGCAGCGCTCCCCCGCCGTCCTTGACCACCTTGACCGCCAGGGCGGCCAGCGCCTCGGCCCAGTCGTCGCCGGGGGCGATCTGCCAGGCCGCCCGGGCCGTCTGTCCGGCCAGCACGGCGTCGACGAAGGACTCGCCGTACTGGTACGCGGACCAGGACGACAGGTCCGGTTCGGTCACCGGCCCCAGTTCGGGCCAGGGCGCGGAGGTGTCCGTCTCCTCGGCGCGGGCGTGCCGGGAGGGGACGGCTGAGCGGATGAGGTCGGAGCGGATGCCGGCGTAGCGGTCGCAGAGGGCGTCGATAAGCGCGGCTGTGCGGTGCGGGTAGACGACGTCGGCTGAGATGACCCGCTCGATGTAGCGCAGCGTGCCCTCGTGCTCGGATGCGGTGGCGCGTTCCAGCAAGATGGCGTCGACCAGGCGGCCGGCAAAGCGGATGCGCACGCGCACGCCGGGCTGGGCGGTCTCGTCGTCCTCAGCCGCGATGCGGTAGTCGAAGAGCCGGTCCAGGTGCGCCAGGCCCAGGAGGGGCAGAACCCGCGCCACCGACCTGTGTGCTGCGGGGACGCGGGGTGTGGCCATGGACAACCACTCTAGCGGCCCAGGGCCGCCTTGAGCTCGGACACCCGGTTGGTGTGCTCCCACGGCAGATCCAGGTCGAGGCGGCCGAAGTGGCCGTAGGCGGCGGTCTGGCTGTAGATCGGTGCCAGCAGCTCCAGCTCGCGGATGATGGCGGCCGGCCGGAGGTCGAAGACCTTCTCCACCGCACCCTGGATGTCCTCGTCGTTCAGGCCCTCGGCGGCGGTGCCGAAGGTCTCCACGTAGAGACCGACCGGGGCGGCGCGGCCGATGGCGTAGGCGACCTGGACCTCGACGCGCTCAGCCAGCTCAGCGGCGACAATGTTCTTGGCCACCCAGCGCATGGCGTAGGCGGCGGAGCGGTCGACCTTGCTCGGGTCCTTGCCGGAGAAGGCGCCGCCGCCGTGGCGGGCCATGCCACCGTAGGTGTCCACGATGATCTTGCGGCCGGTCAGGCCGGCATCGCCCATGGGGCCGCCGAGGATGAAGGAACCGGAGGGGTTGACCAACAGGGCCAGTTCCTCGTCGACCATGTGCTCCAGGTTCGCGTCAGCGAGGACCCAGTCGAGGACGTGTTCACGCAGCTGCGCGGCGAGCCACTCCTGGGTCGCCTCCGGGGCGTGCTGGGTGGAGATGACCACGGTGTCCAGGCGGACGGGCCGGTCATTCTCGTCGTAGGCGAAGGTGACCTGGGTCTTGCCGTCGGGGCGCAGGTCGGGCACGATGCCCTCCTTGCGTACCTGGGTCAGGCGGCGGGACAGCCGGTGCGCCAGGGCGATGGGCAGCGGCATGAACTCCGGGGTCTCGTTGGTGGCGTAACCGAACATCAGCCCCTGGTCGCCGGCACCGGCCCGGTCATCGTCCTCGACCTCCGCACCGGAACGCGCCTCGTGGGAACGGGTGACACCGTCGCCGATCTCCTTCGACTGCTCGCCGATGGCGATGTTGACGCCGCAGGTCCGGCCGTCGAAACCGACGTCGGAGGAGGTGAAGCCGATGTCCACCAGCGTCTTACGTACCAGGTTCGCGATATCCACGTAGGACTCGGTGGTGACCTCGCCGACCACGTGGACCTGCCCGGTGGTCACGAGGGTCTCCACGGCGACGCGCGAGTGCGGGTCCTCACGCAGCATGGCGTCGAGGATGGCGTCGGAGATGGCGTCGCAGATCTTGTCAGGGTGCCCCTCGGTCACCGATTCGCTGGTGAACAGACGGATCGGTGCGGGCTTGTCGAAGGCCACGGTGGTGGTGGCGGGGTTGTCTGACACGTGGGTGGTCCTTTTCGAAAGACAGATAGAAGACTAGGCGAGGCACTCGAAAGCGCCCCGCCCAATATAGACCAAGCTGTCTAAACCAGTCAATTGGTCTCATCCCCGCAGGGTGTCCACCGCCTCGAGGATCTGCGCCGCCACCGCATGCTTGGACCCGTCGGCCACCTCCCGCACCGCTCCGTCCGCCGTGAGCAGCCAGCCCCGGTTACGCGCCTCGCCGAAGACCTTCCCCTCCCCCACCTCATTGCACATCAGCAGGTCACAGCCCTTGCGCTCCAGCTTGGCGCGGGCGAAATCCAGTGCCGAGGTTGTCTCGTCACCGGTTTCTGCCGCGAAACCGACGATGGTGGCGGCGGCGGGCACCCCACCATCGCTGCGCCGCTGGACCGTGGTCGCCAGGATGTCGGGGTTCTCCACGAGTTCCACCGTGCGCAGCGCCTCGTCGTCGCCGCCCTTCTTCATCTTCGCCCCGGCCTCGGTCACGGGCCGGAAATCCGCCACCGCCGCAGCCATGATGATCACGTCCGCCTCCGGCGCATGCTTCTCGACGACCGCAGCCATCTCCCGCGCACTGCCCACCTTCTCGATGACCGCCCCCGAGGGGGTCGGCAGCTGGTCGGTGTCGCCGGCGACGATGGTCACCTGCGCGCCCCGGTGGGCGGCGATCTCCGCCAGGGCGAAACCCTGCCGCCCGGAGGAACGGTTACCCAGGAAACGCACCGGGTCCAGGTTCTCCTGCGTGCCGCCGGCGGTGATGAGCACCTTCCGGCCCCGCCAGTCGGGGCGCAGGTTCGCGCCGTCGAGGACCGCACGCACCAGATCCGCGATCTGGTCGGGCTCCGGGAGGCGCCCCGGGCCGGTGTCCTTGCCGGTGAGCCGCCCGTGGGCGGGCTCGAGGACGATGACACCGCGTTCCCGCAGGGTCGCGACGTTCGACTGCGTCGCCGCGTTCCACCACATCTCCGTGTGCATCGCCGGTACGACGATGACCGGGCAGGTGGCCACCAGCACCGTCGCGGTGAGCAGGTCATCGGCCCGGCCCGCCACCAGCCGGGCGAGGAGGTCGGCGGTCGCCGGTGCGATGACCACCGCATCGGCCTCCTGGCCGACGCGCACGTGCTGGACCTCGTCGACGGCGTCGAAGACGGTCGTGGACACCGGATGCCCGCTCAGTGCCTCGAAGGTCGCTGCACCGACGAAGTTGAGGGCACTCGGGGTGGGCACCACCCGGACATCATCACCCGCCTCCTTCAGGTCCCTCACCAGGTGGCAGGCCTTGTAGGCGGCGATGCCCCCGGAGACTCCCACGACTATGCGGCGTGGCCGGTGCTGATCGGTCATGCAGTTGCTCCCCACGGATCCCTAGGAATACTTCAGGTACTCTCCCGACTCTACCGACGTCGAATCGACGAAGCGCCCCCTGACACATGTCAGGGGGCGCTCGCAGCGGAGTGGGCTAGTTGCCTTCCTCGTGCTCCAGCAGGCCGGCGTCGATCTCGCGCAGGGCGATGGACAGCGGCTTCTCGCCGGGCTCCGGGGTCACCAGCGGGCCGACGAACTCGAAGACGCCCTCGTCGTGCTGCTGGTAGTAGCTGTTGATCTGGCGGGCACGCTTGGCCGCGAAGATCACCAGCGCATACTTGGAGGACACCTTCTCCAGCAGTCCATCGATCGGCGGGGAGGTGATGCCCTCCGGCGGATCGTAGACGGCGGTGGAGTGGGACGTCTCGTTGTTCACGTTGGTCACGTACACCTTTTTCTGATTGAAATTATTCGTTACCTGCGCTTTCCCGCGAACGGGACAGGTCAGCGCGTAAGTCTGCCCTGCAGGATACCACTGATGGCCGAAACGGCGTCATCCACCTGATCGTTGACCACCACGTGGTCGAACCAGTCCTGGCAGGTCAGCTCCTCGCGGGCGGTCTCCAGGCGGCGGGTGATGACGTCCTCCGGCTCGGTTCCACGGCCGGTGAGGCGCTCGACGAGCACTTCCCAGGACGGCGGTGCCAGGAAGACGGTCTCCGCCTCCGGCATCATCGACTTGACGTTGCGGGCACCCTCCATGTCGACCTCGATCAGCACGGGGCGACCCTCCGAGAGGGCCTCCTGCACCGGGGCGGCCGGGGTGCCGGAACGCTGGATGCCACCGTGGATATCGGCCCATTCGAGCATCAGACCGCGGTCGATGTTCTCCTGGAACTGATCCGGGGTGACGAAGAAGTAGTCGACGCCGTCAACCTCCCCGGGCCGTGGGGCCCGGGTGGTCATCGACACACTGAAGTACAGACGGTCAACGTCACTGCGCAGGCGATGAACCACGGTGGACTTCCCCACCGCGGAGGGGCCGGCCAGAACAACCAGCCGACTCGCTAGGTTATCGCCGGACATCCCCTAGTCCTCGGAGAAGCCGAAGCGCTCCAGCAGGGCACGACGCTGGCGGTCGCCGAGACCGCGCAGACGGCGGGTCTGGGCGATCTCCAGCTGCTCCATGATTTCCTTGGCCTTGACCTTGCCCACCTTCGGGAGAGCCTCGAGCAGGGCGGAGACCTTGGTCTTGCCGATGATCTCGTTGCTCTGGGCCTGGTCCAGAACCTCCTTGAGGTTGGTTTCGCCGCGCTTGAGCTTCTCCTTGAGCTCAGCACGGGCCTTACGGGCCTCAGCGGCCTTGGCGAGAGCCTGCTTACGCTGCTCGTCAGTCAACTGGGGAAGGGCCACGGGATTCCTCCGATTCGAAAGTGAATGTGTCGGTTGTTCGGGTACATGAGTACCAGATCTCAGTGGCCTCCGCGCAAATGCCACGCGTGCAACTCACTGACTCCGGACCAGTTTAGCACCGGCCAGGGTGCGCCCCGGTCGATGTGCCGTGTTCCAGCACGTCAACGGGTTGCGTTTCCTAAAGTACCAGGTCGGGTCCCGCGGGACTCAATTCTGTTGACCTGGGAATTCACTGGCAGCCTCGACCGTGGCCGCACGCAGGGCCTCCACGGCAGGGCCGGCCCCGAGAACAGCCCGCGAGATGTTGGGGAACGCGAGCTTCCCGACACCCGCCGCAATCCGTGCGACATCCTCCGCCGACCCACCCTGCGCGCCCACGCCGGGCATGAGGACAGGGCCGTTGAGCTGCGAGAGGTCGGGTGCCTGCGCCAGGGTGGCGCCGACGACGACACCGATGTTGCCCGGGCCGTCGTGGACCGCATTGCGGCGGGCGCACTCGTCCACCACCTGCTGGGCGATGGTCCGACCGTCTGCGCCGCGGTGGTTCTGCAGCACGACGGCCTCCGGGTTGGAGGTCGCCGCGAGCACGAAGACACCACGGCCGGTCTCCTCCGCCAGGTCGAGCACCGGGGCCAGTGCCCCGACACCCAGGTAGGGGGAGACGGTGACGGCGTCGGCACGCAGCGGGGAGTCCTCCCCCAGCCAGGCATCGGCGTAACCGGCCATGGTGGAGCCGATGTCGCCGCGCTTGGCGTCCGCGACCGTCAGACAGCCCGCCTCGCGCAGGGCGGCCAGGGTGTCCTCCAGGACGCGGAAACCGGCGGAGCCGTGGCGCTCGTAGAAGGCCACCTGGGGCTTGACCAGCGCCGCGGTGTCGGCGAAGGCCTCGACGCAGCGGCGGCTGAACTCGGCGAGGCCGGCGACGTCATCAGCCAGCCCCCAGGCCGCCAGCAGGGCGGCGTGGGGGTCGATGCCGACGCACAGGCGTCCGCGGGTGGCGGCGGCGTCGAGCAGCCGGGAACCGAAGGTCACCGCTACCGTCCCGCCGTGTGGTCGAGTTCCTGCAGCGCGAGGACGCTGAGCTCATCGTTGCGCAGCGCCTCGATGCCCTGGACCGCCGCAGTGATGCCCTGGACGGTGGTCACCAGCGGAACACCGGCGCTGACAGCGGCGCCACGGATGTCGTAACCGTCGTGGCGGGCACCCGCGGAACCGGCCGGGGTGTTGAGGATGAGGTTGATCTCCCCGTTGAGGATCAGGTCCACGATGGACTGGCCCCCGGCCCCGCCACGCACGTCGGAGGCCTTGAGCACGGTCTCGCACTCGATGCCGTTGCGGCGCAGCATGGAGGCGGTGCCGGCGGTGGCCAGCAGGGTGAAGCCGAGGGAGGACAGGCGCTGGATCGGCAGGATCAGGGTGCGCTTGTCGCGGTTGGCCACGGACACGAAGATCCGGCCCCCGGTCGGCAGGGCGCCGAAGGCGGCGGCCTCGGCCTTGGCGTAGGCGGCGCCGAAGTTGTCGGCCAGGCCCATGACCTCGCCGGTGGACTTCATCTCCGGGCTGAGCAGCGTGTCGAGCATGGTGCCGTCCTCGCGGCGGAAGCGGTTGAAGGGCAGCACGGCCTCCTTCACGGCGATCGGGTGGTCCAGCGGGAGGGAGCCACCGTCGTAGTCGGTGGGGATCATGCCCTCGGCCTTCAGCTCGGCCAGGGTCGCACCCATCATGATGCGGGAGGCGGCCTTGGCCAGGTGGACACCGGTGGCCTTGGACACGAACGGCACGGTGCGGGAGGCACGCGGGTTGGCCTCGATGACGTAGAGGATGTCGTCCTTGAGGGCGAACTGGACGTTCATCAGGCCCTTGACTCCGATGCCGTGAGCCAGTGCCTTCGTGGATTCGCGGACCTTCTCGATGTCCTCCGCACCCAGGGTCATGGGCGGCAGTGCGCAGGCGGAGTCACCGGAGTGGATGCCGGCCTCCTCGATGTGCTCCATGACGCCGGCGAGATAGACGTCCTCCCCGTCGCACAGGGCGTCGACGTCGATCTCGATGGCGGAGTCCAGGAAACGGTCGACCAGGACCGGGTGGTCCGGGGACAGCTCGGTGGCGCGCTCGATGTAGTCGGACAGGGAAGCCTCGTCGTAGACGATCTCCATGCCGCGGCCGCCCAGCACGTAGGAGGGACGGACCAGGACCGGGTAACCGATCTCGTCGGCGACCTCGCGGGCCTCCGGGAAGGAGGTGGCGGTGCCGAAGGCCGGGGCCGGCAGGTCCGCGATGCGCAGCACCTCACCGAATTCGCCGCGGTCCTCGGCCAGGTCGATGGCCTCCGGGGTGGTGCCGACGACCGGGACGCCTGCATCGGCGAGCTTCTGTGCCAGGCCCAGCGGGGTCTGGCCGCCGAGCTGGACGATGACGCCGGCGACGGTGCCGGACTGCGTCTCCGCGTGGTAGACCTCCATGAAGTCCTCGAAGGTCAGGGGCTCGAAGTAGAGGCGGTCCGCGGTGTCGTAGTCGGTGGAGACGGTCTCCGGGTTGCAGTTGACCATGACGGTCTCGTAGCCGATGCGGGAGAGCTCCAGGGCTGCGTGGACGCAGGAGTAGTCGAACTCGATGCCCTGGCCGATGCGGTTCGGGCCGGAGCCGAGGATGATGACCTTCTCCTTCTCCGTCTGCGGCTCGACCTCGGATTCGGCGGAGGGGTCCAGCTCATAGGCTGAGTAGTGGTACGGGGTCTGGGCCTCGAATTCGGCGGCGCAGGTGTCCACGGTCTTGAACACCGGGCGGATACCCAGGGACCAGCGGAGGCGGCGCACGCCGTCCTCGCCGGCGAGCTCGGGCCGCAGGGCCGCGATCTGGGCGTCGGAGAGGCCGAAGAACTTGGCCTCGCGGAGGAGATCGGCGTCGAGCACGGGGGCGTCGATAAGCACCTGGCGGAAGTCGACGAGGGCCTTGAGCTCTGCGAGGAACCACGGGTCGACGGAGGAGGCCTCGTGGAGCTCATCGACGCTGGCGCCGAGGCGCAGGGCGAGTTCCATGTCGTAGAGGCGGCCGTCGGTCGGGCGCTTGAGATCCTCGAGCACGGCGGCGAGGTCGGTGGCGCGCTCGCCGGCGAAGGACTCGTCGGAGGTGGTCCAGAAGCCGGACTGCTTCTGCTCCAGGGAACGCATGACCTTGTTCAGGCCGCTGATGTAGTTGCGGCCGATACCCATGGCCTCACCGACGGACTTCATGGTGGTGGTCAGGGTGTCCTCGGCGCCCGGGAACTTCTCGAAGGCGAACCGCGGGGCCTTGACGATGACGTAGTCCAGGGTCGGTTCGAAGGCCGCCGGGGTGACACCGGTGATGTCGTTGGTGACCTCGTCGAGGGTGTAGCCGATGGCCAGCTTGGCGGCCAGCTTCGCGATGGGGAAACCGGTGGCCTTCGAGGCCAGCGCGGAGGAACGCGAGACGCGCGGGTTCATCTCGATGACGATGACGCGACCGTCGGCCGGGTTGATGGCGAACTGGATGTTGCAGCCGCCGGTGTCCACGCCGACGGCGCGGATGATGGCGATGCCCAGGTCACGCAGCTCCTGGTATTCGCGGTCGGTCAGGGTCAGTGCCGGGGCGACGGTGACCGAGTCACCGGTGTGCACGCCCATGGCGTCGACGTTCTCGATGGAGGCGATGGCCACGACGTTGTCGTCCGAGTCGCGCATGAGCTCGAGCTCGAATTCCTTCCAGCCGAGGATGGACTCCTCGATGAGGACGTTGGCCTCAGGCGACGCGGCCAGGCCGTCGCCGGCGATGCGCTTGAGGTCAGCGTCGTTGTACGCCATACCGGAGCCCAGGCCACCCATGGTGAAGGAGGGACGGACGACGACCGGCAGGCCCAGCTCAGCGACGGTCTCATAGACCTCGTCCATGCTGTGGCACACGCGCGAACGGGCGGATTCACCGCCGACGGAGGCGACGATGTCCTTGAACATCTGGCGGTCCTCGCCGCGCTGGATGGCGGGGATATCGGCGCCGATGAGCTCGACGCCGTACTTCTCCAGGATGCCGCGGCGGTCCAGCTGGATGGCGGCATTGAGTGCGGTCTGACCACCCAGGGTCGCCAGGACGGCGTCGATCGGGTGTCCCTGCTCGATCTCCTTCTCGAAGATCTTCTCGATGTACTCGGGCTCGATCGGCTCGACGTAGGTGTGGTCGGCGAACTCCGGGTCGGTCATGATGGTGGCCGGGTTGGAGTTGATGAGAGTGACCCGCAGGCCCTCCTCCTTGAGGACACGGCAGGCCTGGGTGCCGGAGTAGTCGAATTCGCAGGCCTGTCCGATGACGATGGGTCCGGAGCCGATGACCAGGACGTGCTTGAGGTCGGTGCGCTTGGGCATGTGTTTTCCTTCTTTTCCTTCCTGGTGCTTTACTTCTCGACGCCCGCGGTGCCGCCCATCAGACCGGTGAACTGGTCGAAGAGCGGGTTGGCGTCACGGGGTCCGGCGGCGGACTCCGGGTGGTACTGGACGGAGAAGGCACGGCCGTTGGCCAGGGCAACCCCCTCGACCGTCTGGTCGTTGAGGCAGACGTGGGTGACCCGTGCCGGGCCGAAGTCGGTGTCGAAGCTCTCCCCCGCCGGCGCCTCGAGGGCGAAGCCGTGGTTCTGGGAGGTGATGTCGATCTTGCCGGTGACGATGTTCTGGACGGGCACGTTGATGCCGCGGTGGCCGAACTTCAGCTTGTAGGTGTCCAGGCCGAGGGCGCGGCCGAGGATCTGGTTGCCGAAGCAGATGCCGAACAGCGGGATACCGGCCTCGATGATCTTGCGGGTGGTGGCGACGATGTCGTCGGCCGCGGCCGGGTCACCGGGGCCGTTGGACAGGAAGATCCCGTCCGGGCTGTACTGCGCCAGCTCCTCGAAGGGGGTGTCGGCGGGCACGACGACGGTGCGGATGCCGCGGGCGGCGAACTGCGCCGGGGTGGCGGACTTGATGCCCAGGTCGTAGGCGACGACGGTGTACTTCGTCTCCCCCTCGGCCGGGATCTCGTAGACCTCGGGGGTGGTGACCTGGGAGGTGAGGTCGGCTCCGGCCATGGCCGGCTGGGCGTTGACCTCGGCGACGAGCTCCTCGACGGGGCGCAGCGCGTCATCGCCGGTGAAGATACCGGCGGGCTGTGCGCCGTTGTCGCGCAGGTGGCGGACGATGGCGCGCGTGTCGACGCCGCGGATGCCCACCAGGCCCTGGGTCTCCATCTCCTCGGGCAGGCTGCGCCCGGCACGCCAGTTGGACACCCTGTGGGCCAGGTCGCGGATGACCAGGCCGGCGGCCCAGATGCGGCCGTCGCGGGACTCGTTGTCCTCGTCGTTCCAGCCGGTGTTGCCGATCTGCGGGGCGGTGGCCACGACGATCTGGCGGTGGTAGGAGGGGTCGGTCAGTGTCTCCTGGTAGCCGGTCATGGCGGTGGTGAACACCGCCTCGCCGAGGGTCCTGCCGGCGGCACCGAAGCTGAAGCCCCGGAAGGTGCGGCCGTCGCCGAGGACGAGCACGGCGGGGATGCGGTTGGTGGTGGAGGGCGTCAAGGCGTCACCTTTCGCGGAAGGGTCGGGGTTACTTTGCATGTTATTCAATCAAATGTATCTTATTCAGTCACGCGTCGCTGTCGCGGCCTCGGCGGGCACGCCGTCGACGCAGGTCAGGCGGCCGCGCAGTACGGTGGTGGTCACCTTCGCGGAGAACTCCATCCCTTCATAGGGGGTGTTCTCCGCCTTGGAGGCCATCTCCTCACCACGGGCGACCCAGGCGCTGCCCGGATCGACGATGGCCAGGTTCGCCGGCTCACCGACCGCGATGGGACGGCCGTGGCCCGGCAGCTGCACAATCTCCGCCGGACGCTCGCTCATCACCTTCGCCACCCAGCGCCAGTCGGCCTTCCCGGTGGCGACGAAAAGCTCCGCGATCACAGCCAGCGAGGTCTCCAGACCCAGCATGCCGGGCTTGGCGTGCTCGAACTCCACGCACTTGTCCTCGGAGCCGTGCGGGGCATGGTCGGTGGCCACGCAGTCGATGGTCCCGTCCAGCAGCGCCTCCCGCAGCGCGAGGGTGTCGTGCTCCTCGCGCAGCGGCGGGTTGACCCGGAAATTGCCGTCGTAGGTGTTGAGCTTCTCGTCGGTGAGCAGCAAGTGGTGCGGGGTGACCTCGGCGGACATGGGGATGTCCTGGCCCTTGGCCCACTTGAGCAGCTCCACGGTGCCGGTGGTGGAGGCGTGGCAGACGTGGATGCGGTTGCCGTAGTCCCGGGCCAGCAGCGCGTCACGGGCCACGATGGACTCCTCGGCGGCGCGCGGCCAGCCGCGCAGGCCGAGCTTCGCGGCGGTCTCACCCTCGTGGGCGACCGCACCCTCGGTCAGGCGGGGCTCCTCGGCGTGCTGGGACAGCAGCACCCCCTGTCCCTTGGCGTACTCCAGGGCCCGGCGCATCAGCTGCGGGTTGGCGACACACTTGCCGTCGTCGGAGAACATCCGCACCTTCGCCTGGGAGGTGGCCATCATGCCGAACTCGGTGAGCTCCTTCCCCTCCAGGCCCTTGGTGATGGAACCGACCGGGTGCACATCGCAGATCGCGGCGTGCTGGCCCTTGAGCCACACGGACTCGGCGATGACCGGCTGGTCGGTGACGGGGTTGGTGTTGGCCATGGTGAACACGGCGGTGAACCCGCCCTTGGCGGCGGCCTGGGAACCGGTGATGATGGTCTCGGTGTCCTCGCGGCCCGGCTCGCGCAGGTGGACGTGGATGTCCACCAGGCCCGGAAGCAGGACGTTGCCGCCGCCGTCGACGGTGCGGTCGGCCTCTGCGTCACGGTCGGCGTCGAGGTCGGTGATGACGCCGTCCTCGATGAGGACGGTGACGGGCTCGCCCTCGCCGTAGGGGCGGACGTCGACAAGCTTGAGCGTGCCTGCCTCAGCGGCGGCCAGCGGACCCGTGGCGGGGTAGTCAGGGATGGTCATGAAAACTCCTAGATTCCGGGCGCGCCGTCGGCGGCGAGCAGGGTGAACAGGACGGCCATGCGCAGGTGGACACCGTTGTTGACCTGCTGGAGGACGGCCGCGTTGCTGTAGTCGGCGACGGCGTGGTTGATCTCCATGCCGCGCAGCATCGGGCCGGGGTGCATGATGATCGCCCCCTCCTTCATCTTCGCGGCACGCGCCTTCGACAAGCCGTAGAAGGTGGCGTACTCGCGGTGGGAGGGGAAGAAACCGCCCAGCATGCGCTCGGCCTGCACGCGCAGCATCATGACGACGTCGGCGTCCGGGATCTCGGCGTCGAAATCATCGGCCACCCGTACCGGCCAGTGCTCCACACCCGTGGGCAGGAGGGTCTGCGGGGCGACGAGCACGACCTCGGCACCGAGGGTGGACAGCAGGTCCACGTTGGAGCGCACTACCCGTGAGTGCAGGATGTCACCGACGATGAGGACCTTGCGGCCCTCGACTTCGCCGATGCGCTGGCGCATGGTCACCGCGTCCAGCAGTGCCTGGGTCGGGTGCTGGTGGAAGCCGTCGCCGGCGTTGATCACCGAGGGGCCGACTCCGTCCGGTGCCACCCAGTCGGCGACCAGCTGCGCGGCACCCGAGGAGGGGTGGCGCATGATGATGGCGTCCGCGCCCACGGCGGCCAGGGTCAGGGCGGTGTCCTTGAGGGACTCGCCCTTCTTCACCGAGGAGGTCGAGGCCGAGAGGTTGATCACGTCGGCGCTCATCCACTTGCCGGCGGTCTCGAAGGAGGACCGGGTGCGGGTGGAGTTCTCGTAGAACAGTGAGTAGATGGTGCGGCCGCGCAGGGTCGGCAGTTTCTTGATCTCCCGGCCCTCGAGCGCCTCGCGGAAGCGATCGGCCTCGTCCATGAGTCCCAGGATCTCGTCGCGGTCCAGATCAGTGATGGACAGCAGGTGCTTCATCAGTCGTTCTCCCGGTTGTCTGTTCGGGTGAGGATGACGGCGTCCCGCCCGTCGATCGCCTCGAGGAGCACGTCCACACCCTCGCTGCGGGAGGTGGGCAGGTTCTTGCCCACGTAATCGGCGCGGATGGGCAGCTGCCGGTGGCCACGGTCGACCAGGACGGCCAGCTGGATGTTCTCGGGGCGGCCGATGTCGCGCAGCGCGTCGAGGGCGGCGCGGATGGTGCGGCCGGAGAAGAGCACGTCATCGACGAGGATGACCGTCGTGCCGTCGATGCCGCCGGCCGGGATGGTGGTGGGCTGGAGCGCGCGGTGCGGCTTATTGCGCAGGTCGTCCCGGTAGAGGGTGATGTCGAGGGCGCCGACGGGAACCGTCACGCCCGCGAACTCCCCGATCTTGGCTGCCAGGCGCTCGGCCAGGGGCACTCCCCCCGACGGGATGCCCAGCAGCATGACTGTTCCGGCGTCCGGTGAATCCAGTGCCGTTTTCTCGATGATCTGGTGCGCGATGCGTGCGACAGTGCGCGCGACGTCGTCGGAGCCGAGCAGCTCCACGGTCGTCGCAGCGTCCATGCGTTCACTCATCGGGACCTCCTTCCCCGCCTCTCTGTGCGGTCTTTAAAGGATGTCGGACAAAGACGAGCAGTGCCCTGATGGTGTCTATGCTTGAAGACTGGTGCTGATAGTAGCACCCGCCACCCCAGGGGTGCGCACCCCGATGATGAGAGGGACAAAGCCCGTGAGCCTGACCACAAGTCACGTCGTACCGGCACCGCGTGAGCAGGTGTGGGACTGGCACACCCGGCAGGGTGCGCTCGCCCGCCTGACACCCCCGTTCCTGCCCTTCACACCGATCCGGCAGGCGGAGAAACTCTCCGACGGCACGACCGTCCTCGGCCTGCCCGCCGGCCTGAAGTGGGTCTCGCGCCACGACCTGTCCAATTACCGCCGCGGCCACCGCTTCACCGACGTGTGCATCAACGCCCCCATCAAGGTCCTGGCGAACTGGCGCCACGTCCACGAGTTCGCCGACCACCCCGAGGGCACGCTGATCACCGACACGATCACCACCCGACTGCCCGGCTCCGCGCTGACCCCCTTCTTCGCCTACCGCCAGCAGCAGCTGATCAACGACATCGCCTTCCTCGGACGTATCGCCCATCTGCAACCGGCCGAACCGCTGACGGTGGCGGTCACCGGTTCCCGCGGCCTGGTCGGCCGGGCGCTGACCGCCCAGCTGAGCACCGCCGGGCACAAGGTGATCCAGCTGGTGCGGAAGAACCCGAAGGAGGGCCAGCGCCTCTGGGAGCCCTGGCACCCGGCCGAGGATCTGCTCGAGGGTGTCGACGTCCTCGTCCACCTGGCGGGTGAGCCCATCTACGGCCGGTTCAACGGCAGCCACAAGCAGGCCGTGCGCGATTCCCGCGTCGCCCCCACCGAACGTCTCGCGCAGCTGGTCGCCGACTCGGATTCGGTCCAGGCGATGGTCTCCGCCTCCGCGGTCGGCATCTACGGCCCCGACCGGGGCGATGAGGTTCTCACCGAGGCCTCCGAGCGCGGCGAAGGCTTCCTCGCCGACGTGGTCACTGACTGGGAGGCCGCCACCGATCCGGCCCGCCAGGCCGGCAAGCGGGTGCTGCTCGTGCGCTTCGGCACTGTCCTGTCGGGGCGTTCCGGCATGCTGCCCGTGCTCAAGGCACTGTTCTCGACCGGCCTGGGCGGCAACTTCGGCGACGGCAATTTCTGGTTCCCCTGGATCTCATTGGACGACGCCACCGACATCGTCACCCGCGGTGTCCTCGACCCCGCCTGGTCGGGGCCCGTCAACGCCGTCTCCCCCACCGAGGCACTCAACCGCGACTTCACCGCCGCCCTGTCCAAGGAGGTGCGCCGCCCCGCCTTCATCCCCATCCCGTCGATCGGCCCGGCGCTGATCCTCGGCCGCGAGGGCGCGCAGGAGCTCGCCCTGGCCAACCAGCGCGTCTCACCGCAGCTGCTCATCGACGCCGCGCACACCTTCCGCCACCCCACCCTCGACCGCGCACTCGCCCACGAACTCGGCGGCGAGGCACTCTACGACCGCTCCCCCGAGCTGGAGGCGGCTGACACGGAGGAGGAACCCGGGCAGCTAGGGTGGGACGGGTGACGACAGCACCCCGATCCCCCATCCCAGACACTGCTGTGTCCCCGGCCACCCCGCAGCGAATCGCAGAGCTGCTGGACGCCGAGGGACTGCAGCACCGCCTCGAATCCGCTCCCGTGGGCTCCGGCGATGAACCGGCCACCGTCGTGCGCACCGGTTTCATCAACGCCGCCATCGCCCTGAGCATCGACAACGACCACCTCATCTGCGACTCCATGTGGCGCGGCGAGGTGCCCACCACCGAGGCCCCGCGCGTCCTCGGCGTGGTCAACGAGTGGAACCAGACCCAGTACATGCCCACCCTGCGGTTCTTCGAGAACTCCGTCGGCGAGGGGCACCTGACCATCAGCGCCCTGCGCCAGATCAACGTGGAGCACGGCCTGAGCCGCAACCAGATCGGCGCATTCGTCATGTCCAGCCTCGACGGCGTTCTGCGCGCCTTCGAGTGGGTCGAGGGTCAGTTCCCCGACCTGGTCACCTGGGAGGAGCACGACCATGAGTAGCAGCGAACTGTCCACCGTCAGCATCGACCGCGTCATCGACACGATGCAGGGCTTCGACGTCGAGCTGGAGCGCATGGGCGACAACGATGTCGCCACCGCCAACCTCAACGACCTGCCGGTCACCTTCGCGGTGCTCGGCTCCGTGTTCATCGTCCGCGCCGACACCGTCACCGAGCAGACCCTCAACGATGCCGACCCGACGCTCTACCTCGCCGCGAACCAGATCAACTCCGTCGGTCTCGGGGCACGCGCCACCATCGTCGACCGCGCCGAGCAACTCATCGTGCGCACCGAGCGTGACGTCGCCATCGCCGCCGGCATGAACGACGATCAGCTGTCGGCCTCCCTGCGTTCCGCGGTCGACGCCGTGCTGGCCACCCAGGACGCCATGACCGCCGCCGCCGGGGAACTTGCCGAGCTG
Organism: Corynebacterium lemuris; assembly: GCF_024919295.1. GTDB lineage: Bacteria > Actinomycetota > Actinomycetes > Mycobacteriales > Mycobacteriaceae > Corynebacterium > Corynebacterium lemuris. The sequence continues at coordinate 193,104 of NZ_JANWTC010000004.1, forward strand.
CGCGCGAAGATGGAGCAGGAACTGGGCGATCAGGCCTGATCAGGCTTTACGTGCCCGCTCTAGTTCGGCCTTGACGTCGAAGTCGGCGGCGGGCCACTCCAGGTCCATCGAACGCAGCGCGTCGAGCACCAGGTACTTCACCGCCATGCGGGCGTATTTCTTCCGGTCACCCGGGATGCAGTACCAGGGGGCGGCGTCGGTGGAGGTGCGCCGCAGGGCGATCTCGTAGGCCTCCATGTACTCGTCCCACAGCTCACGGTCGTCGAGATCCCCCGGGTTGTACTTCCAGTGCTTGGCGGGCTCCTCGAGCCGCTCGATGAGGTTCTCCTTCTGGAAATCCTTCGAGATGTGCAGCATCACCTTGATGATGCGGATGTTGCGTTCCGCCAGTTCCTGCTCATATTCGACGATGCGCCCGTAACGGCGTTCGATCTCCGGCTCCGGGGCCATCTTCCGCACCCGCTGGACGAGCACGTCCTCGTAATGGGAGCGGTCGAAGATGGCGATCTGGCCGACCGCCGGTTCCTGGGGGCGCACCCGCCACAGGAAATCATGTCGGCGTTCCTCCGCGGTGGGCGGGCCGAAGGTCGAGATCTTCAGCGACTGCGGATCGAAGGCACGGAACACGTGGCGGACCACGCCACCCTTGCCGGAGGTGTCCATGCCCTGCAGCACCAGCAGGAGGCCACCGGTTCCCGGCACCTCCGCCCGGCCGTTGGCGAACAGTTTCTCCTGGAGTTCATCGAGTTCCTCGTCATGCTCGTGGAACTCGCGTTCCCAGTCCTCCTTGTCCCACTCGAAACCGGGGGTCGACGTGGGATCGACGTCAGCGATCCGGAAATCGGGGCCGACCCGGTGGGACAGGGCCTCTTCCATCGTGAACTTGTCCATGTCCCCGATGGTAGTGAAAGAGGGGTCCTACACGTCGGGGTGATCGTGCTTGCGCACCGGCCCGGGGCCCGGGTCCGCCGCACTGGCGTGGCGGGGTTCCGCGTCGAGGCCCGGCTCGTGCGGGGTGAACTGCGGGTCCGAGTCCGCATCCGAGACCGGCTCCACGAAGGGGTTGTCGTCGGCGCCGGCCTGCACGACGTCGTCAAGCACGGCGTGGATGTAGGGAGCGGCGACGTCGTTGCCGTACTGGCTGGCCAACTCCACGCCCTCGACGACGGCGACGGGGCCGTCGACCTCGGGGTTGAACAGGATCTCCCACACGCCGACGCGCAGGATGGCACGGTCGACGGCGGGCAACCGGTTCAGTTCCCAGGTCTCGGCGAGGTAGCGCTCGATGGTCTCGTCAATGATGTCGAGCTGTTCTGCGGCGCCGTTGATGATCTGCCGGGTGTAGTCGGCGACGGGGGCCACGGAATTATCGGGGTCGCGGGAGAGTACGACCCGGTCCTCGACGACGGCGACGGGATCGATGTCGCGTGCCTCCGCCTCGAACAGGATGTCAACGGCGCGGCGGCGCGCACGGTAACGGGCGCCGTGACGGCGCCAGTTGGTCTCCTCAGGTGTGTCGGTCACGTGTGCTGGGTCCTAGTTGGTGACGCGGGAGAGGTACTCGCCGGTGCGGGTGTCCACCTTGACCACGTTGCCGGTCTCCAGGAACAGCGGAACCTGGATCTCAGCGCCGGTCTCGACGGTGGCGGGCTTGGAACCACCGGTGGAGCGGTCGCCCTGCAGGCCCGGCTCGGTGTGGGTGATCTCCAGGTCGACGGAGACGGGCAGCTCTCCGAAGAGGGCCTCGCCCTCGTGGAAGGAGACCTGGATGTGCATGTTCTCCTTGAGGAAGCGGGCGGCGTCGCCGAACTTGTCCTCGGAGAGTTCGTACTGCTCGTAGGTCTTCTCGTCCATGACGACGTAGGAGGTGCCGTCGTTGTACAGGTAGGTCATGTCACGGCGGTCGACGGTGGCGGTCTCCACCTTCACGCCGGCGTTCCAGGTCTTGTCCACGAGCTTGCCGCTGAGGACGTCCTTGAGCTTGGTGCGGACGAAGGCGGGGCCCTTGCCCGGCTTGACATGCTGGAACTCGACGATCTGCTGCAGCTTGCCATCAACCTTGAGCACAAGGCCGTTCTTGAAATCGGCGGTAGAAGCCACGAAGTCTCTCCCTCGTTGTGGGTGGTCCTGGATATTAGACCTAACCAGACTACACCACGCGCAGTTCCTTACCGGCAGGCGTGATGATGCGGGCCGGGCCCTGCGTGATCAGCACCGTGTCCTCGATCCGGACCCCGCCCCGTCCCGGCACGTAGATGCCCGGTTCGATGGTCAGCGACATGTGCTCCTCCAGGGTTCCCTCCGCAATCTGGGAGGCCGCGGGACGCTCGTGGAGCTCCAGTCCGACACCGTGGCCGGTGGAGTGGACGAAGAACTCCCCGTAACCGGCCTCCTCGATGACGGAGCGGGCGGCGGCGTCGACGTCGACGAGGTGCCGGCCCGGGGTGGCGGCCTCGATGCCGGCGAGCTGGGCACGCAGGACAATGTCGTATATCTCCCGGGTGAAGTCATCGGCCTCACCCATGGCGACGGTCCGGGTCATGTCCGAGTTGAAGCCGCGGGCGTGCGCGCCGAAGTCGATGAGGACGATGTCCCCGCGGTGGATGATACGGTCGCCGGCAGTGTGGTGCGGCTTCGCGGAATTGGGTCCGGAGGCGACGATGGTGTCGAAGCTGGGGCGCTCCGCCCCCAGGCGGCGCATGCGGTACTCGAGGTCGGCCGCGATCTCACGCTCGCTGCGGCCGACCGCCAGTTCCCCGGCGGCGAGCAGTTCCTCGAAGGCCGTGGAAGCCAGTTCCGCGACCTCCGCCAGGCGGATGCGCTCAGTGTTGTCCTTGGTCAGGCGCAGATCTTCGATGGCGCCGCTGACGGGCACGAGGGTGACGTCCTCGTTGCAGGCCTCCTGCAGGCGTTCGAGCTGGGCGACGGTGACGTGGTCGGCCTCGAAGCCCACGCGGCGCGGTCCCTCGATGCGGCGCAGCAGGGCGAGTGCCGACTGCCGTTCGATGACCACCGGGATGTCCGGGACCTCTTCGGTGATCTGGGTGCTGTAGCGGCCGTCGGTGGCGACCTCGGCGGTGAGGTCCTTCGACAGGACGAGCGCGCCCTGGGAGCCGGAGAACCCGGAGAGGTAACGGACGTGGATGAGGTTGGTCACCAGCATCTCATCGATGCGCATGCCCGCCAACCGCGCCGAAAGTGCGCGTCGTCGGGTGAGGAATCGGGTGTCCGCGTATGCCATGTGGCCCTCCAGCCTGCTCGTTGTGTGATTCCCCACAACCCTAGCGGTTCGCGAGCGCCTCCAGTGCCAGGACGTACCCCCGCACACCGAGCCCGGCGATGACGCCCACCGCAATGGCGGAGAGGTAGGAGTGCTGGCGGAAGTCCTCACGGGCGTGGACGTTGGAGATGTGCACCTCGATGAAACCGGCGCCGTCGGCGACCTCCGCCAGCGCATCGCGCAGGGCCACGGAGGTGTGGGTGAATCCGCCGGGGTTGATGATCACGGGCCAGCCCTCGTCGGCCGCCTCGTGCACCCAGTCGATGAGTTCCCCCTCGTGGTTGGACTGGCGGCACTCCACCTCGACGCCGAGCTGTGCTGCCCGCTCGCCGATGAGCTTCTCGACGTCCGCGAGTGTCGCCGCGCCGTAGACCTCCGGCTGGCGCTTACCCAACCGGTTGAGGTTGGGGCCGTTGAGGACCAGCACCTTCATCTACTTCTCCCCCGAGATGGCCTCGTAGGCGGCGCGCAGCTCATCGGTCGAGGGGCCCTCCAGGCGGGTGGTCTCCCCCACCCCGGTCAACGCCACGAAACGGATGTTGCCGTCGCGGTTCTTCTTGTCGCGGGTCATGGCCGCGTACAGCTCCTCGAAATGGCCGGCCGGGTAGGTGGTGCTCAGTCCGACGGACTCGAGGATCCGGCGGTGTCGCTCCACCAGCCCGGCGTCGATGAGACCACGGTTGGCTGCCAGGTGGGCGATGAACATCATGCCCACGCCGACGGCGTGGCCGTGGCGCCAGCGGTAGTTCTCCCGCAGCTCCACGGCGTGGCCGAAGGTGTGGCCGTAGTTGAGGATCTCCCGCAGCCCGGACTCCTTGAGGTCCTGGCCGACGACATCGGCCTTGACGGTCACGGAACGGGCGATGAGCTCGGGCAGGTGGCCGTCGCCACGCAGGCAGGCCGCCGGGTCCTCCTCGTAGCGCTCGAGGATGACCGGGTCGGCGATGAAACCGGTCTTGATGATCTCCGCGGAACCCGCGACGATCTCCGCCTCCGGGAGGGTTTCCAGACGGTCGAGGTCGATGAAGACGGCCGTCGGCTCATGGAATGCACCGACGAGGTTCTTCCCGGCGGCGGTGTTGATGCCGGTCTTGCCGCCTACGGCAGCATCCACCATGGCCAGCAGCGTGGTGGGCACCTGGATGACTTTGATGCCGCGCATCCAGGCCGCGGCGACGAAACCGGCGAGGTCGGTGACAGCACCGCCACCCAGGCCGACGATCGCGTCGCGGCGGCCGAAGGTCTCCGCACCCAGGCGGTCCCACAGTGCTCCGGCAACATCGAGGGTCTTGCCCTCCTCCGCGTCAGGCACCGGGGCGAGGACGACCTCCAGACCGCGGGCGGCCAGCGCCGCACCGAGCTTCTCGGCCGGGGCCACCAGCGTCGGCTGATGGATGACCATCACCTTGGCGGCACCGGTGGCGGCGGCGCAGTCGGCGACTGCGGCATCGAGGTCGTGGTCGATGGTGACCTGGTACGGGGCGGGTCCGTTGACCGGAATCGTCGTCACGGGAGGGTTCCTTTGCGCGGTTGACTAGAGGGTGTCCAGGAAGCCGAGGATGCCGGCCACGGACTGCTGGGGGGTGCGACCGTCGGTGCGCACCCGGAAGCTGGCCACCTCATGGTAGAGCGGGGCGCGCTGCTCCATGAGGTTGCGGTAGTGGGCGGCCGGGTCCTCGGCGGCGAGGACAGGCCGGGTGGATTCCCCGGCGGTGCGGCGCACACCCTCCTCGACGGAGACGTCGATCCACACGACGGTGTGCTGGGTGAGCAGCTGGCGGGTCGAGTCGGTGAGCACCGCTCCCCCGCCGAGACTGACCACGCCACCGCTGGTGAGGGCCGTTGCGACGTGGCGGGCCTCGACCTCCCGGAAGGTGGGCTCACCGAGCTCGCTGAACACCTCGCCGCAGGATTTTCCGTAGGTCTCCTCGATGAGCTGGTCGGAATCGACCAACGGGAGGGACAGTGCGCGGGCCAGGCGGCGGCCGATGGTGGATTTGCCGGCCCCGGGCGGGCCGACGAGGACGACCTTCGGCCGGGTGTGGCAGACCTCCGGGCTGGTCATCTACGCCTCCCCAGAATCCTGGAACCGCAGTCGCTGGGCGACATACTCGTTGTAGGCGTCGATGTTGCGGCGGGTCTCCGCGACGGAGTCACCACCGAACTTCTTCAGCGCCGCACGCGCCAGGACAAGTGCCACCATCGCCTCGGCGACGACGCCGGCGGCCGGGACGGCGCAGACATCGGAACGCTGGTGGATGCCGGTGGCGGCGGAACCGTCGGCCATGTCGACGGTCTTCAGTGCGCGCGGCACGGTGGAGATCGGCTTCATCGCGGCACGGACACGCAGGGTCTGACCGTTGGTCATGCCGCCCTCGACGCCGCCGGCGCGGTTGCTCAGGCGGTCGACGCCGTCCTCGGAGCGGACCATCTCGTCGTGGGCTTCGCTGCCGCGGCGGCGGGCCTCCTCGAAGCCGTCACCGACCTCGACACCCTTGATGGCCTGGATGCCCATGAGGGCGCCGGCGAGCTGGGCGTCGAGACGCTCCTCGCCGGAGACGTGCGAACCCAGCCCGATGGGCAGGCCCTCGACGACGACCTCGACGACACCGCCGAGGGTGTCACCGGCCTTCTTGGCGGCCTCAATCTCGGCGATCATGGCGGCCTCGGCGTCCTTGTCGAAGGCGCGCACCGGGGACTCGTCCACGGCCGGCAGGTCCGCGAAGGTCGGCTCGGGGCCAGTGTAGGGCTCGGAACGGCCGATGGAGACGACGTGGGAGAGCACCTCGACACCGAGGGTCTCCCGCAGGAAACTGCGGGCGACGGTGGCGGCGGCGACACGGGCAGCGGTCTCGCGTGCGGAGGAACGCTCCAGGATCGGGCGTGCCTCGTCGACGTCGTATTTGATCATCCCGGAGAAATCGGCGTGGCCCGGGCGTGGGCGGGTGAGCTTGGCGCCGCGGCCGGAACTCATCGCGGCGGCGACCTCCTCATCGCCCATGTCGACCGGATCGGCGGACATGATGGTGGTCCACTTCGGCCACTCGGTGTTGCCGATCATGATGGCGACCGGGCTGCCGAGGGTCTTCCCGTGCCGGATGCCGGTGAGCAGGGTGAGCTCATCGGCCTCGAACTTCATCCGGGCGCCGCGGCCGTAGCCGAGTCGGCGGCGGGCGAGCTGCTCAGAGATTTCTTCCCGGGTCACGGAGACACCGGCGGGCATGTTTTCGAGCAGGGCAATCAGCGCCTGACCGTGGGATTCCCCTGCTGTGGTCCATCGAAGCATGCGGTCATTGTCTCATGAGGCGCCGCCCAAGTGCGATAAGGCTCCCTGCCAGGTGTCGTGGAAAACCACAATGAACGTCCCCACCAGCATGGATGGCCCGTGCGGCACCGCTTTCCCCCGCCTGACCACCGACCGCACCACCGTCACCGCGCTCGCTGCCACCACCGCCGCCAGCACCCCGGTGACCCCGCCCGCGGCGGCGGCGAGCACCCCGAGGCTCAGCGCCAGTTTCACGTCCCCGCCCCCGATGCCCCGGCCGAGAAGATAGGCCCCGGCCCAGGCCAGGCCGCCGAGGATGAGCACCGGCTCGGTGAGCAGGGCACCGGTCACCGCCCCGAGGGCGGCGGGCAGGGTGAGGTGGTCCGGGAGGCGGCGCTGCGTCTCGTCGACAAGCACGAGCCGGACCGCCCACCAGACGGTGATGATGGCTGCTCCCCCGAGCAGCAGGATCCCCCACACACCGGGGCAGACTACCCCAGCGAGGCCTCCAGCGCGCGGCGCATGGCCTCCCGCGGGGCCGGTCGGCCGGTGAACTGCTCGAACTGGCCGTAGGCCTGATGGGCGAGCATGACGTGGCCCCCGACGGTGAGGTAGCCGTTGGCGGCCGCGGCGACGGTCAGGGGGGTCGGCCAGGGCTCGTAGATGACGTCGAGGATCGGCGCGTGCGCCAGGGCCTGTTCGTGGCCGAGGACGGCCGCGGACGGCACCGTCGAGACGATGACCTCGGCAGCCCGGGAGGCGGCCAGCAGGTCGGAGTCGAAGCCCGCGAAGCGGAACTCGACCCCGAAAGGCTCGAGCAGGGGGGCCAGCTCGGCGCTGCGGTCGGAGCGGTTGATCACGGTGATGTCGGTGACCCCGGCCTGCCCCAGCGCCCACAGGGCGGGACGGGCGGTGCCACCGCCGCCGATGACCAGGGCGCGGCGGGCCGCGGCGAGCTGGTCGCCGAGCAGCTCGCCCAGGGCGCCGGTGATGCCGTCGCAGTCGGTGTTGTCGGCCCGCCAGCCGGCGTCCGTGCGCACGAGGGTGTTGGCGGAACCGATCTGCCGGGCCCGGTCGGTGACCTCACCGGCGAATTCGAGGGCGGCGAATTTGGCGGGCATGGTCACCGAGAAACCGGCGAACTCCGCCCCAGCCCCGTCGACGACCCCGGGCAGCTGTTCGGCGGTGCACTCGATGCGGGAGTACTCCCAGTCGTCCATGCCGAGTGCCTCATAACCGGAGTTGTGCAGGATGGGTGAGCGGGAGTGGTCGATCGGGGAGCCGAGCACCGCCGCGCGGTGCCGGATGTCGGGGATCTCCAGGGGATGGCTCATCTGTTGGTGTCCAGCACTCCGGCGTCGAGGGACTGCTGCACGTCGGCGAGATGCTCCTCGAAGGTGTCGTTGAAGACGGTGGTGCCGTCCCTGTCGATGGTGACGAAGAACAGCCAGTCACCCTCGGCCGGGTTCTCCATCGCCTCGATCGCCTCGATGGAGGCCGCCGCGATGGGGGTCTCCGGCAGGCCATCCGAGGCGTAGGTGTTCCATGGGGTGACCTGGGCGCGGTCTTCGTCGGTGGTGGCGATCTCGACGTCGGGGAGGCCGTAGTTGACGGTGGAGTCGAACTCCAGGCGCATCGGCTCCTCCAGGCGGTTGAGGATCACGCGTGCGACCTTGTCGAAGTCCCCGGCCGGGGCCTCGCGCTCCACCAGGGAGGCGGCGGTGAGCAGCTCATAGGGGCTGAGTCCCAGGGCGTCGGCACGGTCGACGATGCCGGTGTCGGCGTACTGCTGGGCGGAGCGGGTCACCAGGTCGGTGATGATGCCGGTGGCGTCTAGCTCGGGGTTGACCACGTAGCGGCCGGGCGCGATGAGTCCCTCCAGTCGCTTGGGGTCCTCTCCCCGGTTGATGACGGCCTCCTGCGCCCACTCGGGCACGCCGAGGGCCGCGGGGTCGGCGGTGGCGCCGACCCGCTGCAGCTCCTCAGAGCTGATGCAGTTCGATGAACCCTCCGTGCAGGTGACCTGCGAGATCTGGGAGTAGACGCCGGGACGGTTACTGCCGCCGACGACCTGGACGTCCATGAGGGTGGAACCGCCGTGGATGTCGAGGAGCTCCACCCGGTTGGCCGGATCGAGCAGGGCCTGCACCGCGGAGGCGGCGCTCATCTCACCCTGGAGGCGGTAGAAACCGGGCTGGATGCTGGCGGCCTCGGGGTTGTTGGCTGCGGCGGTCTGGAAGGCGGAGTCGGTCCTGACGATGCCGCGCTCCTCCAGTTCGGGGCCCAGCTGGGAAACCGAGGAGCCCTCGGGGACCTCGACGAGCTGGTAGACGCTGTTGCCGCTGCCCTGGAAATCACGTTCGTTCACGGTGGGTGCCTGCCCGGAGATCTGGACGCCGATGTAGACGACTGCGCCGATGATGAGGATCAGCGAGGCAGCGAAGACGGCGAGTCCCCGCTGACGCCGCTTCACATACTTCGGTTCCATATTCCGGCCGTTTCTCGTCCGGGTCTGTGTGCTCATGGATGCAGCTCCTGGTTGTAGGCGGCCCGGGCGTCGAGCCAGGACTGGAGGATCTCCACTGCGGCGGCCTGGTCGATGACCTTCCGGCCGGCCTTCTCGGAGACCCCGGAGGCGCGCAGCGCGGTGGTCGCGGCCACAGTGGTCAGCCGCTCATCGCCCATGCGCACCGGGATGGTCTTCCCCGCCCCGGTCAACCGCCGGTTGAGGCGGAAGGCGATCTCCTTCGCGTGCTTGACGCTGACGGAGCCGTGCCCTTTCAGGTCCCGCGGCAGGCCGACGACGATCTCGACGGCGTCGTATTCCTCGATGATCTCCAGCAGGCGGTCGATGTCGCCCTTGTCGCGGTCCCGCAGACCGGTCTCCCGCGCGACGGTCTCCACGGGGGTGGCGAGTGTCGCGTTCCGGTCGGAGACGGCCACGCCGATGCGCACCGTCCCCACGTCGAGGCCGATGCGTCTGCCCGTTCCCGGGTCATCGGCTCCTGGAGTATCCGGGGTCACCTTCATCGTCGTCGGTTCCCTTTCGTCACGTAGGTCGATGTACACGGTAGCGGGGAGGCACGCCGGTCGATGACATGTCCCCCGGCGTGTCTCCGCCCCGGCTCAGCGGCCGGCCAGCTCCTCGCGCAGGGCGTGGAAGCCGGCGTCGAGCCCTGCGGGCTTGGAACCGGAGCCCTGGGCCATGTCGGGCTTGCCACCGCCGCGGCCGTCGACGTAGCCGGAGAGCAGTTTGACCAGCTCGCCGGACTTCACCCCCAACTCAACGGCCTCCTTCGTGGCGCCGACGATGAAGGGCAGCTTCTCCCCCTCGGCGGAGGCGAGCACCACCACGCCGGGCCTGCCGGCCAGACGGCCGCGCAGGTCGGTGGCGACGGTGCGGAGGTCTCCACCGGTCACACCGTCGGGCAGACGGTGGGTGAGCACGGTGAATTTGCCCACCTCCGTGGCCTGTTCGACCAGGGCGCCGGTCTGGGCCGCCAGCTGCTGACGGTGCAGGTTGGCGATCTCCTTCTCGGCGGCGCGCAGCTTCTCGGTGAGCTGGGCGACGCGGTCCGGCAGTTCCTCGGTCGGGGCCTTGAGGGAGGCGGCCAGGCCGGTGGCCAGGGCGGTCTCCTTCGACAGGTATTTGAAGGAGTCCATACCGGAGTAGGCCTCGATGCGCCGCGCTCCGGAACCGACGGAGGACTCACCCAGGACGGCGACGGGGCCGATCTGGGCGGAGGAGTCGACGTGGGTGCCGCCGCACAGCTCGATGGAGAAGGGTCCGCCGATCTCGACGACGCGGACGTCATCGCCGTAGTTCTCGCCGAACAGGGCCATCGCACCCATCTTCTTCGCCTCCTCCAGGGAGGTCTCGATGGTGTTGACCGCCAGGTTGGAGTCCACGGCCTGGTTGGTGATCAGGGCGATCTCCTCCAGCTGCGCCGGGCTGAGCTGCTCGGTGTAGTTGAAGTCGAACCGCAGGTAGCCGGGACGGTTGAGGGAACCGGCCTGCACGGCGGTGGGGCCGAGCACCTGCCGCAGCGCGGCGTGGATGAGGTGGGTGGCGGTGTGGGCCTGGGTGGCACCGTGGCGCCAGTCGGCGTCGACCTCGGCGCGGACGGACTGCCCCAGGTCGAGGCCGCCGGAGACGACGGTCGCCTTGTGCACCCACAGGCGCTTGCCGATCTTCTGCACGTCCGTGACGTCCAGGACCGTGCCGTCGGTGACGAGGCGACCGCGGTCGCCGAGCTGCCCGCCGGATTCTGCGTACATCGGGGAGACGTCGAGGATGACCTCGACCTCATCGCCCGCGGCGGCATGTGTGACGGAGACACCGTCGGCGACCAGGCCGAGGATCTTCGCGTCGGCGGTCAGCCCGGAGAAACCGACGAACTCGGTCGGGTTGTTGTCCACCCACTCGCGGTAGACGGACTCATCGGCGTGGCCGTGCTTCTTGGCCAGGTTGTCGGCCTTGGCACGTGCCCGCTGCTCGCTCATGGCGGCCTCGAAGCCGGCGACGTCGACCTCGAGTCCGGCCTCGGCGGCCATCTCGAGGGTCAGGTCGATCGGGAAGCCGTAGGTGTCGTGGAGGGTGAAGGCCTCCTCGCCGGAGAAGACCTTCGCCCCGGTCCCGCGGGTCTTGGTGGCGGCCTCGTCGAAACGGTGGGTGCCGGACTCCAGGGTCTTGAGGAAGGCGCGCTCCTCCGCGACGGCGACGCGGGTGATGCGTTCGCGGTTGTCGGCGATCTCCGGGTAGGAGGGGGTCATGGTGTCCATGATCACGGTCATGAACTGCTCGAGGGTCTCACCGGTGGCGCCCAGCAGACGGGCGGAACGCACGATGCGGCGCAGCAGACGGCGCAGGATGTAGCCGCGGCCCTCGTTGGCGGGGGTCACGCCGTCGAGAATGAGCATCATGCCGGTGCGCGAGTGGTCGGCGATGACGCGGAAACGCACGTCAGCGGTGTCGTCGGTGCCGTACTCCGCGCCGGTGATCTCCTGGGCGGCGTCAATGACCGGGCGCAGGAGGTCGGTCTCGTAGACGTTGTCCACGCCCTGGAGGAGGGCGGCGACACGCTCCACACCCATGCCGGTGTCGATGTTCTTCTTCGGCAGGTCGCCGAGGATCTCGAAGGAGTCCGGGCCGGTGCTCTGCCCGCGCTCCTTCTCCATGAAGACCAGGTTCCAGATCTCCAGGTAGCGGGTGTCGTCCACGGCGGGGCCACCCTCCTGGCCGTGCTCGGGACCGCGGTCGTAGTAGATCTCCGAGCAGGGGCCGCAGGGGCCGGGCACGCCCATGTGCCAGTAGTTGTCGGCCATGCCCAGTCGCTGGATGCGCTCGGCGGGCAGACCGATCTTCTTCTCCCAGATCTCGGCGGCCTCATCATCATCGAGGTAGACGGTGGCCCACAGCCGCTCCGGGTCGAGGCCGTAGCCGCCGTCCTCGACCGGGCTGGTCAGCAGCTCCCAGGCATGGGTGATGGCCCCTTCCTTGAAGTACTGGCCGAAGGAGAAGTTGCCGGCCATCTGGAAGAAGGTGTTGTGGCGGGTGGTGATGCCCACCTCGTCGATGTCGAGGGTGCGCACGCACTTCTGGATGGAGGTGGCGGTGCCGTTGGGGTACGGCGGGTTCTGCTGGCCGAGGAAGTAGGGCTTGAACGGCACCATGCCGGCGTTGACGAAGAGCAGGTCCGGGTCCTCGAGGATGAGGGAAGCACTCGGCACGGCGGTGTGGCCGGCCTTGACGAAGTGCTGGGTGAAACGCTCCCGGATCTCATGGGTCTGCACGGCAGTGGTCCTCGCTTCTGACAGATTGTTGTCTGGGTCGGCTCACCACTCTACTCCCACGGGCGGGAGACTACTGCTTCCCCCGTACAATCCGGCGCAGCCGGCCGATGTAGTCCCGGATCCGTTTCTCCGCACCGTGGTCGGTGGGTTCGTAGTAGACGGCGTCGCCGAGCTGCCCGGGCAGGTACTGCTGGCTGACCACCCCGCGCGGGTCATCGTGCGGGTAGACATAACCCACCGCGTTGCCGAGCTTCTTCGCTCCTTCATAATGGCCGTCGCGCAGGTGGGCGGGCACATGGCCGATCTTCCCCTCGCGCACGTCCTGCTGGGCGCGGTTGATCGCCTCGTAGACGGCATTCGACTTCGGCGCGGTGGCCAGGTGCACCGTCGCCTGCGCCAGGGTCAGCCGCGCCTCGGGCATTCCGATCAGCGCGACAGCCTGCGCGGCGGCCACCGCCGACTGCAGGGCCGAGGGGTCGGCCATGCCGATGTCCTCGCTGGCGTGGATGACCAGCCGACGGGCGATGAACCGCGGGTCCTCCCCCGCCTCGATCATCCGCGCGAGGTAGTGCAGGGCGGCGTCGACATCCGAGCCACGGATCGACTTGATGAAGGCGCTGACCACGTCGTAGTGCTGGTCGCCGTCGCGGTCATAGCGCACGACAGCCCGGTTGACGTTCTCGCGGATCACCGCCACGCTTATCGACGCCCCGTCCGCCACCGCCTCGGCGGCCGCCTCCAGGTAGGTCAACGCGCGGCGCGCATCGCCCCCCGCGAGCAGCACCAGCTGGTCGAGGGCCTCCTCATCGGCGGTGACGCGCCCACCCAGGCCACGCTCATCGACCAGGGCGCGGGTGATGACCTCGCGGACGGCGGCGTCGTCAAGCGGCTGAAGCTGGAGCAGCAGCGAGCGGGAGAGCAGTGGCGCAACCACGGAGAAGGAGGGGTTCTCCGTCGTTGCCGCGACGAGCAGCACCGTACGGTTCTCCACCGCGGCGAGCAGCGCATCCTGCTGCGTCTTGGAGAACCGGTGCACCTCATCGATGAACAGGACGGTGCGCTGCCCCTGGATGAGGTCCCGGCGGGCACGGTCGATGACCTCCCGGACCTGCTTGACCCCGGAGTCGAGGGCGGAGAGCCCGACGAAGTGCTGGTTTGTCGCCGTGGAGATCAGCGAGGCAATCGTCGTCTTGCCGGTACCCGGCGGACCATAGAGGATGACCGAGGCCTCCCCCGAACCCTCCACCAGCCGGCGTAACGGCCGGCCGGGGCCGAGCAGGTGCTCCTGACCGGCGATCTCATCGAGCGTGCGCGGCCGCATGCGTGCCGCCAGTGGGGCATGGTCGCCGGCCCGGAAGAAATCGGACCCGTGCGGGCGTTCGGGCTCCGGCGCCCCGAACAACGAGTCCTGGGTCACCGGCCTGAGCCGGGCTCCGCCACCCGGTCCGCGATGCCCTGGCTGAAGGCCGCGATGACCCCGAAGGAGGGGTCGGTACCGCGGGCGGCGTAACGGGCCAGCGCCTCGAAGGTCTCGAAGAGATCCCGGCGCACCACAACCTCCTCCGCGGTGAAAGGCCCGTGGGAGGCCGGCCGCAGCAGATCGCTGACTCCCTCGACGAGGTTCGGGTCAAGCTGTTCCTCCCCCTCGTGGAGCATCCCGATCGCCGCAGACACGGAACCGAAGTGTAGCAGCGCCACACTCGACAACGCCCAGCCCAGCAACGCCGCCATGATCCGCGAATGCAGGTGGGCCTCGTTGTTCACGTTCGGCCACAGCGAGTTGACCTCGTGGACCCACGCCTCGACGAAGACGTCCGCCTCGTCATCCGAGATGGGGTGACTGAACAGGAACTGGGGGAAACCGGCGATGACGCACGCCAGGTCGAAACTGACGTCACGGAAACCCGCCCACTCGTAGTCGAGGAAGTGGGTCTCCTCGGCGACGATGATGTTGTCCGGCGAGAGATCGAAGGGGGTGAAGGCCCGGTGGTGGGCCCCCAGCAGCCGGTTGCGCCCCTCGGCGGCGAACTCGCTGACCAGCTCCGGGAGCTCGATGTCGGCCTGGCGCAGCAGCTCCTCACCCACCTGGATGGACTGGATCAGCGCCGTGTCACGCAGTTCCTGGATCTCGGCGGAGCCCGGGTGCTGGCGCAGCATGCGGGAGAGCAGGGTGTTGAAGTCCTGCTCCCGCTGCGCCGTACCGGCGTGCATGCGGCCCAGGGAGGTGCCCAGGTTGCGCAGGATCGCCACCCGTCGCTCCGGGTCCTCCAGCTGCAGGAGATCCGCGAAGGTGTCGCCGTCACCGGAGTCGCTGAGCACCATGATGCGCTTTTTCACGTCATGGGCCAGCAGTACCGGGCCCGGGCGGACCTCCTCGCTGAGGGAGGTGGTGAACTGGTAGGAGACGATCTCCCGGACCAGCGCCGCATCATCGATGGGGTCGCCGGCCTCGGGGACGTATTTGAGGATGACGGAACGCTGCTGCAGGAACGGCGATGTCGCCACACGGGCGCGGAGTACCACCGCAGTGCCGGAGCCGCTGAGCTGGGTTACCTCGCTGAGCTCCTGCGCTCCTCCGAAACGCTTCGAGAGGAGATCCTCAGCGGTGTCGACGATGTCGGCGTGCTTGAGCTTGGTCATGATGTGTTCCGTCAGACCGGGGATTATTCGGTCTTCTCGCCCTTCTTCTCGTTCTTCTTCTCCGGCTTGGCGTCGATGCCCGCCTCCTTGCGCTGTTGCGCCGTGATCGGCGCCGGGGCCTCGGTCAGCGGGTCCACGCCGCCACCGGACTTCGGGAAGGCGATGACGTCGCGGATCGAGTCGAAACCGCCCAGCAGGGACACGATGCGGTCCCAGCCGAAGGCGATGCCACCGTGCGGCGGGGCGCCGTAGGCGAAGGCGTCGAGCAGGAAGCCGAACTTGTCCTGCGCCTCCTCCCCGGAGATGCCCATGACCTTGAAGACCCGCTCCTGCACGTCACGCTGGTGGATACGGATGGAACCGCCACCGATCTCGTTGCCGTTGCAGACGATGTCGTAGGCGTAGGCGTTGGCCTCACCCGGGTTCTCGTCGAAGGTGTCGAGGAACTCCGGTTTCGGGGAGGTGAAGGCGTGGTGGACGGCGGTCCAGGCGGAGCTGCCCAGAGCCACGTCACCGGAGGCGGTCGCATCGGCGGCCGGTTCGAACAGCGGGGCGTCGACAACCCAGGTGAAGGCCCAGTCGCCCTCCTTGATCAGGCCCAGCTTCTCGGCGATCTCACCGCGGGCCGCACCCAGCAGGGCGCGGGAGGACTTGGTTTCACCTGCGGCGAAGAAGATGCAGTCGCCCGGCTCCGCGCCGACGTGGGCGGCGATGCCGGCACGCTCTGCGTCGGTGATGTTCTTGGCCACCGGGCCACCGAGCTCCCCGTCCTCACCGACGAGGATGTAGGCCAGGCCCTTCGCACCGCGCTGCTTGGCCCACTCCTGCCAGGCGTCGAGCTGACGGCGCGGCTGGGAGGCCCCGCCCTTCATGACCACGGCGCCCACGTATTCATTCTTGAACACCCGGAAGGTGGTGTCGGCGAAGAAGTCGGTGCACTCGGTGATCTCGATGTCGAAACGCAGGTCCGGCTTGTCGGAACCGAAACGGCGCATGGCCTCGGCGTAGGTGATGCGCGGGATCGGGGTGGTGATCTCGTAGCCGATCAGCTTCCACAGCTCGGCCAGGACCTCCTCGGCCAGGGCGATGACGTCATCCTGGTCGACGAAACTCATCTCGATATCCAGCTGCGTGAACTCCGGCTGACGGTCCGCGCGGAAATCCTCGTCGCGGTAGCAGCGGGCGATCTGGTAGTAGCGCTCCATGCCGGCGACCATGAGCAGCTGCTTGAACAGCTGCGGGGACTGCGGCAGGGCGTAGAAGGAGCCCGGCTTCAGGCGTGCCGGAACCAGGAAGTCACGAGCACCCTCCGGGGTGGAACGCGTCAGCGTCGGGGTCTCGATCTCGGTGAAATCGTGGTTGTCCAGTACCCGGCGGGCGGCCTGGTTCGCGCGGGAACGCAGACGCAGGGCCTCGGCCTGGCGGTCGCGGCGCAGGTCCAGGTAGCGGTACTTCAGGCGGGTCTCCTCACCGACCTCGCCACCACCCTGGGCGGAGTCGCCGATCTGGAACGGCAGCGCCGCGGAGGTGTTGAGGACGTTGAGCTCGGTGACGTTGAGCTCGATGTCACCGGAGGACAGGTTCGGGTTCTCCGAACCCTCCGGACGCGGCTCCACCACACCGGTGACCTGCAGCACGAACTCGCTGCGCAGGTCATGGGCGCGCTCGGCGACGTCGGATTCACGGAAGACGACCTGGGCCAGACCGGAGCGGTCGCGCAGGTCGATGAAGATCACGCCGCCGTGGTCACGGCGCCGTGAGACCCATCCGGTGAGGGTGACGGTCTGTCCGGCGTGTTCTTTACGCAGTTCGCCTGCAAGATGAGTGCGGAGCACGTGCTGGTGGTCCTTCCGTGTGGGGTGGGGGTGGGTTCTCGGCACGACAAACCCGTGACGAGGCAACACGGGTATTCTACCTGGTCCTGCCACCATGCTTATCGACGCCCCTCCAACCCCCGGATGATCACCTCCACCTCCGCCTCCACGTCCACAGGCGCCCCGGCCATCCAGTTCCATGGCGGCACGATGCCATCAACCGCCGGCCACGCCGGCCGGACGAGCCCCTCGGCTGCCTTGCGCATCCCTTCCTCGCGCAGATGCGCGGTGACGACGGCTGCGGACACCAGGTTGATACCCAGGGCCGACTGCTCCTTCGTCCTCCCCAG
Source organism: Corynebacterium lemuris (assembly GCF_024919295.1). Lineage (GTDB taxonomy): Bacteria > Actinomycetota > Actinomycetes > Mycobacteriales > Mycobacteriaceae > Corynebacterium > Corynebacterium lemuris. The sequence continues at coordinate 210,246 of NZ_JANWTC010000004.1, forward strand.
TGCCACGAGAGCGTCCAGATACTGGACCTTCTTCTCCCTGAAGCTGGGCAGGATGGCGTCCAGCTCATAGATGAGATGGACGAAACCGGGATACCGCCCGAACAACCGGTCACACTCCCCGACCCAGCAACGGAGCACCTCCTGCCACGTGCCACCACGTGGTGCGCCGAACCGTCCCGCGATGACCGCCACCGCGGCTTCCACAATCATCCCCCGGGAGGGGAACAGCCGGTAGATCGCGGGCGGCCGTACTCCCAGCTCCTCCGCGATTCCGGAGAGGGTGAAGCGGTCGACCCCCAGCCGCAGCGCCGCGGTCACCACATCGTCCGAGGTGAACCGCGGGCGCCGTCCGACTCCCGCCGCGGTGGATTTCTGATGCATACGTACGACGCTAGGCCGCAGGCCCCCGGGAGACCATGACTGGCACACGGGGTACCCAATAAAAGTGAGTGCCCAAAGATCACGCTTGTAGGCGCTCCCTCTGCTACTGGACCTGAGGCGCATCCCCGGTGATCTCGCACACCCAGATGGACGACGAATCACTGTAGATGTAGTGGCCGGGGGCCCCGCTCTGGTCGGTGCAGGGATGCCCACCCGGATCACCATCAGTGATGGTGTGGGCCTCAGTCACGAGGGGGACGCTTCCGGACGCCTGGCAGACCCAGGCAGAGTTGGCGTCGTTCCACGCATAGTGGCCGGGAGCCCCACCCTGGTCAGTGCAGGGATGCCCACCCGGATCGTCATCCCGTGGTGTGGGTGTCGTCTGGGCTGCCCCGCCGGTGTTCCCGGCGTTGCCCCCTCCCGTGCCGGCAGCCTCTCCGTCGCCGGTGTCCCCGCCACCACCTTCGGCGGGCGCAGTGGGTGATGCAGTGGTCACGGCGGTGGAGGTGGCACCGGTTTCATCAGGGCCCGTTTCCACAACGCACCCCGCCGCGAGAATGGGGACAGCGGCTGCCGCTGCAAAAGTGAGAAGTCGTCTGAGCATGTCTGCTACCTTTCTTAAACTTCCAGGATGGACGAGATATGTTTCGACGTACTGAGATCAGGGTCACATCTGACACCAGGTTATTTCTCCCCCAATAGGATTTCCACATGCACCCGATAAGTTAATGCCCCTTCCCCACTCCCGGGGGTGAGGAGGACACCTGAAAACCCTGCTTCGCGCACCCCTGAATGTGGCATGATCAGAACATGACGTTCCGTGAAGACGCTGATATCAGCGGCCGCCGGAAAGCAACCACCGGCGGTCGAGGCGGCAGGATCGCGGCAGGTGGCGGCATCGGTTCCCTGCTGCTCATCGGGTTATTCCTCCTCATGGGCGGAAACCCAGGCGACATCGGCCAAATGATCGGTGGTGGCGGACAGGCCCAACTACCGGGCGGGCAGACCAGCGAGCTGGACCACTGCAACACGCCCGAGGACGGCAACATCCACGCAGACTGTCGCGTCGACTACACCGCCGGCGCCGTCGACCAGATGTGGGAGACCATGCTTCCCGAACAGGCGGGCATCGAGTACGTCGCGCCGGGCCGGGTCGTATTCCAGGGCGCCACCCAGTCGGGCTGCGGTCAAGCCTCCGCTGCGACCGGCCCCTTCTACTGCCCCGCTGACCAGTCGGCCTACTTCGACGTCTCCTTCTTCGACCAGCTTGATCGGCTGGGCGGCACCAACTCCCCCCTGGCACAGATGTACATCGTCGCCCACGAATTCGGCCACCACATCCAGCAGCTCGAAGGAACGCTGTCCCTGTCGAACTACAACGACCCCGGTGCCGACTCCAATGCCGTGAAGATCGAGCTCCAGGCCGACTGCTACGCCGGCATCTGGGTCTCCCACGCCGACAAGGGCGAGGGTGCCTGGCTCGAGCCGGTCACCCGCGAACAGGTTGCCTCCGCCATCGACACCGCCCGCGCGGTCGGCGACGACAACATCCAGCAGCGTTCCGGAGGCCAGGTCCGCCCCGACATGTGGACCCACGGTTCTTCCGAGCAGCGCCAGAACGCCTTCATCACCGGATACAACGAAGGCACGATGGCGGCCTGTGACACCCTGGAGCGCGGCGTCTACCGCAGTTAATTTTTCCCTGAGCTGATGTCTGACAGCCAGCTGCATCACCCTGGCGGCGGCAGCCGCTCCCCCACCCTGACCCCCTCACTGAAGGGGATCAGGGTGGTTTTTATATCTGCAGTTGATCAGGAGGGTGGCTGGTCCTCGGGTGGGGCCCGGCCTGGATCGGTGTCGGTCTGTGCCATGGCCTCCTCCAGCCGGGCATGGGCCTCGGCCCGCTG
>NZ_JANWTC010000053.1 GCF_024919295.1 Corynebacterium lemuris
ACCGATCCCGGCCGAGGAGACCGCGCTGGCGGCCACGGCCACCAGGGCCACGCGCCCCGTGGTCTGCGAGGTGGTGATCTTGCGGTGTTTCCCTCGGGCCGGTCGCTGAGCCGTCAGTCGCATGAATTTTCTTCCGTCGTTGTCCGTTGGCCCGCACCCCACCCCACCGCTATGCACGGTGGAGACCAGAATGTGACCGTTCCGTTATTTACGGACGTAACACTAGCGTCTCACTCCCCAAGAAATCCAGCCGGAAGACGAACTCTGTGCTTCTTCCACCTTCTTCACAGCCCGATCGCCGGGGATTGTCAGGGATTAGCGAGGACGACGCCAATGTGCCCGGAGAGCTCTTGCCTGCTCCTAGGCAGTGTTACGAAAGTCGTTTGAGCCACCGATCAATGTTCG
>NZ_JANWTC010000054.1 GCF_024919295.1 Corynebacterium lemuris
ACCGGATAGACCCAACCCCGCTACCGAAAAGAGCTCCATAACACCCTGGGCTTCAGGAACCTCAACCACTACATCTTGCGGTGCCTGATCCACTCCGGACAGCTGCAGGACAAGATCAACGCACTCTAAATCGCGAAGAGCCAGATTAACACGCAGCGTGCTGCACCTGTGTGGGAAAACAAAAAAGGGAGGTCCTGTCCCACACCCTCCATGGATGCAGAACAGGACCTCCCTGTACACATATTCAGTTGTTTTTTGTTTTAGCGTCGGCGGTAACCTACTCTCC
>NZ_JANWTC010000055.1 GCF_024919295.1 Corynebacterium lemuris
CCCCGGTCCCGGAACCCGACCCACCACCAGAACCCGAGCCAGAGGCACCGGAGGGGGATCCGGAGGACGGGGAAGACGATTCTGAGGGGGACGGGGAGGACAATTCCGAGGGGGATGAAGGGGATCAGGGGAACCACAACGACGGGGAGACCGATGCCCCGATGGGTCCGCAACCGTGTCTCGACCCGGTGGAGCTCATGCGCTCGCTGCCACCGCTGGGCGATACCCCGGCACCGGGGTTGTGGATCGACACCGAGGAC
>NZ_JANWTC010000056.1 GCF_024919295.1 Corynebacterium lemuris
GTGCCCGGGGTGCAGCTGTTACTCGGGTGGGGCCCGGCCCGGATCGGTGTCCTCCGGTGGGTCGGTGCCGGTGCCGGCCTCCTGCGCCCGGGCCTGCGCATCTTCCTGGTAGTCCTCGAACTCCTGCGCCGCCGCGCGGGCCGCTGCCCGCTCCGCCCGACGTTTCCGGCGTTGTGTGTAGGTCTGCACCCAGCGTTTCTCCACCGGCGCCAGAGGCCCCTGCGCATGATCCACCGCCCACGTCCCGTCCGCGAACAAC
>NZ_JANWTC010000057.1 GCF_024919295.1 Corynebacterium lemuris
CCTGCTGTCGGACACCCTGGGCGCCTCGATGCAGACCATCGCCGTCAACAACCAGGCCTACGAGGACGCCACCGAAGCCACCGTCTTCGGTCCCTTCTTCCTCGACGACGCACCGCAGGTCGAGCTCGGCGGTGACATCTCCTTCGGTGCCACCGGCCAACCCGCCTGGATCGAGGGCACGGTCACCGACACCGACGGCAACCCCGTGCCGGGTGCACGGATCGAGGTGTGGGAGTGCGACGAGGACGGCCTC
>NZ_JANWTC010000058.1 GCF_024919295.1 Corynebacterium lemuris
TGCCAGCGAGGCCGGGGCCCCGACCTGCTGGTAGAGGCGGTTGAGCTCGGCCAGGGCGTCCTGCCCACCCAGAGCAGCGGCGAGATCTGTCGCGGTGTCCGGCACCGCCGGCAGGTTAAGCGCCGCGACGTAGCGCAGCACCACTGAGTGGGTCTCGGCATGCGGGAGATTGAAGGTCCCACCGAGGACGTGGCAGATCTTGTGGTGCAGGCCCGAGCCCGCGGAG
>NZ_JANWTC010000059.1 GCF_024919295.1 Corynebacterium lemuris
GCGCATACCGAAACCGGAGGTGAAGGTGCCCTCGGCCGGCTTGACGACGGAGGAGGCATTGGCAAGGCGTTCTGCCTCCGTGGCAGCGGCAGCCTCAGCAGCGGCGGCTTCGGTACGCTCAGCGGCGTATTCCACCGCCTTGTCCAGCTGCTCCTCGAGGTTGGCTACCGGCTTATACTCCGGGATCGCCAAGATCTGCGGTGC
>NZ_JANWTC010000060.1 GCF_024919295.1 Corynebacterium lemuris
TTCAGCCGCGGGTTGTCGCAGTTGTCGAAGGAGGCCAGGACCCGGTTGACCAGGTCGTCCTCGACCTGGCGCTGGGCATCGGAGATCTCAGGGGTGTGGATGGTCTGGGTCATCGGGTCATTCCTTCTGCAAAGTCATTGATACGGGCCGGGTCTTTACCGTGGTAGGCGGCGGTGAGCAGCATGGTGAGGTTGTCTGCGGTG
>NZ_JANWTC010000061.1 GCF_024919295.1 Corynebacterium lemuris
GTCGATCCACAACCCCGGTGCCGGGGTATCGCCCAGGGGCGGCAGCGAGCGCATGAGCTCCACCGGGTCGAGACATGGCTGCGGACCGGTCGGGGTGTCGTTCTCCCCGTTGTTGTCCCCGTCAGCCCTCTCAGAATCACCCGCTCCGACATCCCCCTCTGGCTCGGGTTCTGGTGGTGGGTCGGGTTCCGGGACCGGGG
>NZ_JANWTC010000005.1 GCF_024919295.1 Corynebacterium lemuris
CTCCTTGGAGGTGTCCGACTTGATGGACTCGCCCTTGAACTTTTCAGTGGCCTTGTTACCGGAATCATGGGCGGTGGGGTTCATATCAGCCTGCGTCATGATGATTGTCTCCTTAGGGGATTAGGTCAGGGGAAGGAACCGGGACAGCCGCCGGACCAGCCACCCGGAACACTCCAGGTCACCGGCCGGTGCAGTCTCCTGCGGTGTGGGCTCAGTGGCGGTTACGGCTGAGGTACATGTTGACGTCCTCACCGCTGAACAGGTCAGGAACGGTCCAACCATCCAGGTCATACTCAGCCATGCAGTCCTCGACCATGCCGTTCATCGTGGCGGTGGTGCCGTTGTTCATGGCATTCATGAGCATCTCGATCTTCACGTTCTCGTGGTTGCCCGAGTAGTTGCGCTCATAGAGCTCATGGCGGCCTCCGAACTCCGAACCGATCGCGTCCCACAGCAGCTTCATCAGCTTCACCCGGTCCACCGCCTCGATACCGTTGGAACCACGGACATACTTATCCAGGTAGGGACGGATCTCAGCGTTCTTGAAATCAAGCGCACCCGACGGCAGGTAGATCAGACCGGAAGCCACATCCTGCTCGATGATCTCCTTGATCCGCGGGTAGCCCTGTGCCATGAACATTCGGTACGCCAGGCCGTAATCCATCTTCGGCAACAGCGAACCGTTCGGCCCCTGATCCGGGTTGAGCATCATGGCATCAGCCAGGGCCCAGAACATGTTGCGCCACCCGATCACCTCACCGGCCCGGGCCTGCACGCCACGGAAATCCTGGGTGCCGGCGATCTCCAGGGCCTTGAGCAGCAGACCCGCGATGAAGTCGAGCTTCACCGCCAGGCGGATACACCCCTGGTAGGTGAAACGCTGGATGAAACCGGTCTGCGGCATGAAACCGTTGATCTGGTCCGGATCACCGTAGGCGAAGATGTTCTCCCAGGGCACGAGCACCTTGTCGAAGATGAACACCGCATCGTTCTCGTCCATCCGCGAGGACAGCGGGTAGTCGAAGGGGGTACCGGTGACAGCGGCGTTCTGCGCGTAGGAGGTCCGGGATATCAGCTTGATGCCGGGGGCGTCCATCGGCACGGTGCAGATCAGCGCGTACTCGGGCTTCTTGATGGGCAGTCCGTAGTGGGAGATGAAGTTGAAGTTCGTGATCGCCGAACCCGTGGCCACCACCTTCGCGCCAGAGACGATGACGCCGTTGTCGGTCTCCTTCTCCACCTTCATGAACACGTCCTTGACCTGGTCCGGCGGCAGGTGCCGGTCAACCGGCGGGTTGATGATCGCGTGGTTCCAGTAGAGGACCTTCTCCTGGGACTCCTTGTACCAGCGCTGCGCATTCTCCTGGTACGGGGAGTAGAACTCCGGCATGGCACCCAGGGTGCCCAAAAACGCCGCCTTGTAGTCCGGGGAACGGCCGAACCAGCCGTAGCTCATCCGGGCCCAGGTCTCGATGGCGGTACGCGACTTCTGCAGATCTTCCACGGAACGGGGCACCTTGAAGAACGGGTGGGTCTTGCCACCCGAACCGGTGTCCGTGTCCGTGAGCAGGAGATCAGCGGTCGCGGGGTCATGGAATCCGTCGTACATCCGGGCCACCATCCGCACCGAGTTACGGAAGGCAGGGTGGGTGGTGACATCCTTGACGCGCTCGCCGTGCAGGTAGATCTCGCGGCCGTCGCGCAGGGATTCGATGTACTCATCCCCGGTCATCGGCAACTTCGGGTTGGCCGGGGTGGTGCGGACGGACATGTCACTCTGGGCGGTAGAGGTGGTCATGATGGTCTTCTCCTTCGATGAGGTAAAAGGTGTTGTTGTGCCGGGGGTGGATCGGTCAGAAGGACTTGAACGAGGTGGATCCCTCGAACCAGCCGAAAGCGAGCGCGTCGCCGGACGCCTCCCACGGGTTGCCGTCGCAGTAGCCACCGAGTTCGCGGAACTTACCGGAGACGAACAACAATGGATCGGCGTCATTGATCTCCATGGCGATGACCTCACCGATGACGATGATGTGGTCACCGCCGTCATAGATGCGCCAAGGTTTGCACTCCAGAGTCGCGGCATTGCCCTCCAGGACGGGGATGCCGTCATCTGAGCGCCACCGTGGTGGTTCCTTCATGGGTTTTCCAGCGAAGTTGAGGCAGATGTCCAGCTGCTCTGCCGCCATGATGTTGATGGCGAAGGGGGCGTCCTCCAGGTACTGGGAAGCCTTGTTGCCACGGATGAGGGTCACCTGGACCAGTGGGGGGTCCAGGGACACCGCGGTAAAGGCATTGACGGTGGCGCCGTGCGGGGTCCCGTCAGGGGTCCGGCACGTCACCACGGTGACACCGGTCGCGAATTTACCGAACGCGTTGCGCAACTCCCGGGGATCAATGACTGAGGTCGATTCAGCAGTTTCCACTGCTGAGAGGGATGATTTAGTACTCAACACTAGTCTCCAAACTGTCTTCCAGGACGTCGGGGATGTGTGGTTGGTTGTGATGATTCCCCAGCGGCAGGGGCGTTCCGGCGGAACGGTGCAGCGGCCGGGGAGTAGACCAGAGGCATGTCAGGAAGGTGTCTTCCCTCCATCCCTTTCCGTGTCGTAAGTTACAATTTAACGATCACTGAGAGTCAGAACACGAGTAAAAATGCCCAATCTGATTACCTGTTTCTGCTACTGACCCCCTGGCAGGGTGTAACGGGTATACCCGGGCAAACAGGGAATTTCCTCTTGAGTGAGGGTGATCCAGACGGTGTGCCCAGTTCAGATTGGCTTCAGTCAGATCCCGGCTTTCTGGGTACCCAGATCAAGAACTCGTTCAGAAAACAAGGAGTTACCACGATGACCATGAGGACCGGCACGCTGCCACAGGGCCCGTTACGCCGCCAGGCGGCTGTCACCAGTTTCGTGGGCCGCGAACAAAAGCTTGTCGAGGCGCGGAACCAACTTGTGGGATCCCGGCTGGTCACCATGATCGGACCTGGCGGGGTGGGTAAGACCCGTCTTGCCACAGAATTGGCTGAACGTACGGCGCCGGCCTTCACCGACGGTGTCTGGTTGGCCAGGCTGGACAGTCTGCAGAGCGGTGACCGGGTGGCATCGATCGTCGCTGATGCACTGCAGATCCCTGACCAGTCCAATCGCATGGCATCAGAACGGGTTTCCAGTTATCTCGCCGATAAAGAACTCCTGCTAGTTCTGGATAACTGTGAGCACGTTCTTGAGGCCGCAGCTGAACTGGTGGTCACGATCCTGGCGACAGCGCCGAAGGTCCGGGTCCTGACCACCAGCCGTGAGCCCCTCGGTATTGCCGGCGAACAGATCTGTGTGGTCCCTCCGTTGTCCACTCCACCGCTCAACGACGGAGACACCACCGCTGTCCGGGACATAGAGCAATTCGAATCGGTTGCAATGCTCGTGGATCGCGCCCGTCAGGTCATACCTGACTTCATGATCACCGACAGCAACCGCGATGCCATCGCACAGCTCTGTATTCAACTGGACGGAATTCCCCTGGCCATTGAACTGGCGGCCACTCGGCTGCGGACGTTATCCCCCAGGCAGTTGCTCCAGAGGTTGGACCGGCGTTTCCAGCTCCTCACCCGCGGTGATCGCACATCACTGCCCCGGCAACAGACACTCCAGGCCCTGATCAGCTGGAGCTTCGAACTGTGCACGCCGGCGGAACAGCTCCTGTGGCGTAGGCTGTCAATTTTTCCGGGCGCTTTTGATCTGGAAGCGGCTGAAGAGGTCTGTGGCTTCGGCGAGCTCTCCCCTGAAGAGATCTTTGATCTTCTCGATCAGCTTGTCAGCAAATCAATCCTGCTGGCCGAGCATGACTCCGATGAGGTCAACTACCGCATGCTGATGACGATCCGGGAATACGGGACACAACTGCCCACAGATGAGGAGGAACTCACCCGGCTACGGTCACGGCACCGGGATGTGTACCTGAATCGAGTGATCACCCGCGCGGAGGCATGGTGTGGTCCCGGTCAGGCGGAAGCTCTGGCGGCCACCCGGAGGGAACGTCCGAACTTGATGGTGTCCATGGACTGGTCGCTCAGTGCCCCGGGAGAACATGATGCAGCAGCACATATGGGATCAAAGCTGCGTTATCACTGGGTGTCCGGAAAATATCTGAGTGATGGTCGACAAACTATGGAACGGATTCTCCGGCAGGGGGAACTGTCCCAGCAGGAACGGGGAACGGCTTCCTGGGCCATCAGTTGGGTATGTCTCATACAGGGTGACCATGATGCAGCTGCAAAGCACCTCGAAGTGGCCCACCGCATCGCCGAGAACCTGGGTGACACCGTGATGAAGGGGCACTACCAGCACTGGAAGGCCCTCCACCACCTCTTCACCGGGGACCTCCCCACTTCCATCGCGTTCTACCGCACTGCCATAGCCTCCCACGAAGCAGAGGGCCGTGTGGCTGATCAGTTGCTGGCCATGTTCCAGTTGGTCATGGCTCTGGCATTCAACGGGGAGGCTGAGACAGGTCTGGAGGTTGCCCGGAAGGCCCGGGAGCTGGCGGAGAAATATGAGGAGCGGTGGAACCTGTCATTCATATGGTGGATCACAGGCGTATGCCACTGGCATCTGAGTGACTACGCAGGCGCCAAGGAAGCCGCTTTGACGGCGTTGGAGATCCAGAAGGATTTCCATGACCTCATCTGCACCGCCATGAGTATTGAGGTGTTGTGCTGGACTGCAGTGTCCACCGGGGAGTACGGGAGAGGATGGAAGCTGGCGGAGGCCGCTGATTCTGTCTGGCGCAATATGGGTACGTCTCTGCTTGCTTTCGGTCCCCATATCGCGAAGGTCACCCATGACACCGTGGATACCTGCCGGGAGGCACTGAAGTTGTCGGCTGGACAGATGCCGGAGCTGTCAGATTCGCTCACGGTCTCTGAAGCCTTTGACGTGGCGCTGGATTCCACCTCTGCAGCCGCAGGAAAGGTGATCCATACCGAGGAAAACCCGTTGACCACGCGTGAGGTGGAAGTCGCGGAATTCGTCGCCCGGGGGTTGACTAACCGGCAGATCGCCCAGGAGCTGGTCCTTTCCCGCCGTACTGTGGATGGGCACGTTGAGAGGATCCTGGCCAAGCTCGGCTTTTCTTCCCGAACGCAGGTCGCAATGTGGTTGGAAGGTCAGCGGCAGATATCCGTGATACAGGAGGGGAGGCCCCCGTGCCATGCTGAAGCCAGAGTCACCCTGTAGCAATAGCCACCCGTTCACCACGCGGAACAAAGCTTGACCGCAGGTGCAGAAGCTGTGGCGCCTGCCGGAGACGCCACCATCTCACTCAGCACCCCACCGTCACCGGGCAGATCACCGCACTCATGGGGCCCTCCCCTACACCGCCCCGGCGGCCCCGATGTTGCGGATGTTGGCCCGTGCCAGGTCAACCATGCGGCCGACACCGCCGCCGAAGACGGTGCGGGTCGCGGCCCTGGAGAAACCCACCAGCATGTCCCAGGTGATCTCCGGAGGGATGGACAGGGCGTTGGGATCGGTGACCACGTCGATGAGCACCGGGCCGGGGTGGGCGAAGGCCTCCTTCAGCCCCTTGCGCAGCTTCTTCGGGTCCTCGATGCGGACCGAGCGGATGCCCATGGCCTCGGCGATGGCGGCGAAGTTGACGTGCTCATGGTCGGTACCGTGGTCCGGCATGCCGGCCACCAGCATCTCGAGCTTGACCATGCCGAGGGAGGAGTTGTTGAACACGACCATCTTGATGGGCAGGTCATGCAGTTTCACGGTGAGCAGCTCGCCGAGCAGCATGGACAGGCCACCGTCGCCGGCGAAGGTGACCACCTGGCGGTCGCGGTCGGCCATCTGCGCGCCGATGGCGTGCGGCAGGGCGTTGGCCATGGTGCCGTGCCGGAAGGAACCGAGCTCGGCGCGGCGGCCGTTGGGGGTGAGGTAGCGGGCGGCCCAGACGTTGCACATGCCGGTGTCGATGGTGAAGACGGCGTCCTCGTCGGCCAGTTCATCGATCAGCGCTGCGAGGTACTCGGGGTGGATGGGTTTCCTGCTCTCCGCCTTGTCGGCGTAGGCGTCGACGACGCTGTCCAGCAGGTCGGCATGGCGGCGCAGCTGCTGGTCCAGGAAGGAGCGGTCGGTTTTCTCCTCGATATGCGGGAGGATGTTCTCGATGACCGCACCCACGTCGCCGACAACGGGGTGGCGGACGGTGGTACGCCGGCCGATGTGGGCGGCCTCGATGTCCACCTGCGCGACATTCTCCCGCGGCAGATACTCGCTGTAGGGGAAGTCGGTGCCCAGGAGGATGAGCAGGTCGGCCTCGTGCATGGCGTCATGGCAGGCACCGTAACCGAGGAGTCCGGACATGCCGACATCGAAGGGGTTGTCGTACTGGATGTGCATCTTGCCGCCGAAGGCGTGGCCCACGGGGGATTTGAGCTTCTCCGCCAGGGCGAGGACCTGCTCGCGGGCATCGGCCACGCCGGCGCCACAGAAGAGGGTGACGGTCTCGGCGTCGTTGATCGCGGTGACCAGGCCGGCCGCCTCCGCGGCGTCGGGGTAGACGACCGGTCGGCCGGTGGCGATGGTGGAGCCGAGGAACAGGTCGTCGCCCGCCTCGTCCTCGCTGATGTCACCGGGGATGACCAGCACCGACACACCACGGCCGGCGGCGGTGGACTGGATGGCGTGGTGGAGCAGGCGGGCTCCCTGGTCCGGGGAGTTGACCATCTCGCAGTAGCCGGAGCACTCCCGGAAGAGCATCTCGGGGTGGGTCTCCTGGAAGTAGGAGCTGCCGATCTGCAGGCTGGGCAGGTGGGAGGCCAGGGCGAGAACCTGCGCGCCGTTGCGGTGGGCGTCGTAGAGCCCCTGGATGAGGTGGGTGTTGCCGGGGCCGCAGGAGCCCGCGCAGACGGCGAGCTTCCCGGTCATGAGGGATTCCGCACCTGCGGCGAAGGCGGCGGCCTCCTCGTTGCGGACATGGATCCACTCGATACTGGAACTGCGGATCGCGTCGACGATGGGATTGAGACTGTCCCCGACGACTCCGTAGATGCGTTCCACGCCCTGATTCTCCAGCGTGGCGATCAGTTGTTCTGCGTAGTTGCGTGCCATGCACACAACGCTACGCGCATACGTTGTAACTGTAATGAACGGTCGGTACAGTTTCCTGGTGTGAGACATCTCGACAACGTGGACTCCACGCCAGCCCAGCGATGGGCATTCCTGCTGGTCATTTCCCTCGGTCTGCTCATGATCGGGGTGGACAACTCCATCCTCTACACCGCGCTGCCGGAGCTGCGCCAGCAGCTGGGCACCAGCGAAACCCAGGCGCTGTGGGTCATCAACGCCTATCCCCTCGTGCTGGCCGGCCTGCTGCTGGGCACAGGCTCCCTCGGTGACCGGATCGGTCACCGCCTGATGTTCCTCATCGGCCTGGCCATCTTCGGGCTGGCCTCCCTCGCGGCAGCCTTCGCCCCCGGCGCCTGGTTTCTCGTCGCCGCCCGCGCCTTCCTCGGCCTGGGTGCCGCGACGATGATGCCCGCCACCCTGGCGCTGATCCGCATCACCTTCACCGACGAACGCGAACGCAACACCGCCATCGGTGTGTGGGGTTCGGTCGCGGTCATCGGTGCCGCCCTCGGCCCGGTCATCGGCGGTCTGCTCCTCGAGCACTTCTGGTGGGGTTCGGTCTTCCTCATCAATGTGCCCATCGTGATCGCCGCGCTGGTGGCCACCGTAGCCGTGGCGCCGCCGAACATGCCCAACCCGACCCGCCGCTGGGACGTACTCAGCTCGCTGCAGGCCCTGGTCACGCTGGCCTCGCTGGTCACCGCCATCAAGGAACTGGCCAACCCGGAGCGCAACAGCTGGCTGCCGGCGGTCGCCGGCCTGCTCGCCGTCGGCGGCGCGGTGCTCTTCGTCCGCCGCCAGCGCCGTCTCGACGACCCGCTGCTCACCTTCGACATCTTCCGCTCCCGCATCTTCACCGGCGGTGTGCTCGCCGCGGCCGGTGCGATGTTCGCCGTGGCTGGCCTGGAGCTGCTGACCACCCAGCGTTTCCAGCTGGTCGCCGGTTACAGCCCGCTGGAGGCCGGCCTCATCGTCGTCGCGGTGACCATCGCCGCCTTCCCCTTCTCCCTGCTCGGCGGGGCCAGCCTGCACCGGGTGGGTTTCGTCCCGCTCATCCCCGGCGGTTTCGCGGCGATGGCCCTCGGCGTCGGCCTGGGTGCCTGGGCCGGCAGCCAGGACCGGCTGGTGCTGTTCATCGGAGCACTCGCCCTGGTCGGTGCCGGGGCAGGTGCGATCATGTCGGTGTCCTCGACGGCGATCATCGGCTCCGCCCCCGTGCGCCGCGCCGGGATGGCCGCGGGTGTGGAATCGGTCTCCTATGAATTCGGCACGCTGCTCTCCGTGGCGGTCCTCGGCAGCCTGCTCCCGCTGCTCTACGCCCGCGGGGCCGGGGTCGGCATGGTGATCACGGATCTTGACGCCGCCGCCTATGACGCCGCCTACCTCAACCTCCTCGCGGCCCTCGCCGTGATCGCGGGCATCTTCGCCCTGATCACCGCCTGGTGTTTCCGCGGCAACCCGAAAGGTGCCCATGCGCCGGAGTAGACGTGAACACATCATCGACGCCGCCGTGGCCCTCATCGCCGCAGACGGGCTCGAGGCGGTGAGCTTCGAGGCCCTCGCCGAAGCGGCAGGCCTGTCCAAATCCGGCATCATCTACCACTTCCCCAGCCGCCACGAACTCATGCTGGGCATCCACCGGCACCTCGCCCAGGCGTGGGAGGTCGAACTCGAACGCATCGCCGGTGCCCGGGCCGCCGAACTCAGCCAGGCCCAGCGACTGCGCGCGGTGGTCATCTCCATGGGCCGGACCGCCGAACTGCCGGAGCTGCTCATGGTCCTCGACGCCCGCAATGAGCCCGAGTACAAGGAGGTGTGGGCGGGCGTCGATAAGCGGTGGATGCCGGAGCCCGATTCCTCCGACGCCTACCTCGTCCAGCTCATCGCCTACGGGCTGTGGGCACACGACCACGTCCACCACGAGCCATTGCAGGCGGCGGACCGGAAGCGGCTCATTGCGGCTGCGCTGGAGCAGATCCCCACATAGACTCAGCACCCATGACCGACCGCCGCACCGTCCTCGCCTGGGGACTCTGGGACTGGGGATCAGCCGCCTTCAACGCCGTGCTGGTCACCTTCATCTTCGCGGTGTACCTCACCGACTCCGTCGGCCAGAACATCTCCGGCCCCTTCACCCCGGCCCAGTACTACGGCTTCGCCATCGGCCTGGCCGGGGTCCTCATCGCCGCGCTGACCCCGGTCATGGGGCAACGCTCCGATCTGCGCGGCACGAGACGGCGCTCCCTCGGGGTGTGGACGTTCCTCACCGTGGTGCTGATGGCCGCGCTCTTTCTCGTGCGTGACGACGCCGCCTTCTACTTCTGGCTCGGCGTGCTCATCATGGCCGTCGCCTCCGTCACCTTCGAGATCGCCGAGGTCAACTACTTCGCGCAGATCACGCAGATCTCCACGCCCGAGACCGTGGGCCGGGTCTCCGGCTTCGGCTGGGGCATGGGTTATCTCGGCGGCATCGTCCTGCTGCTGGCCTGCTACTTCGGTTTCGTCGCCGGAGAGGGCGAGACCCGCGGGCTGCTCAACCTGCCGACCGAGGACGGGCTGAACATCCGGCTGGTCGCAGTCTTCGCTGCCGTGTGGTTCGCCGTCTCCGCCCTGCCGGTGCTCTTCCGCGTGCCGGAGATCCGCCCTTCCGGGGAGCAGGCCGATTCCTTCCGCGAGTCCTACCGCCGACTGTTCCGGGACCTGAGGAGCCTGTGGCGCGAGGACCGCAACGCCGTGTTCTTCCTCCTCTCCTCCGCCGTCTTCCGCGACGGGCTGGCCGGCGTGTTCACCTTCGGTGCGATCCTGGCGGTGAGCGTCTACGGTCTCTCCGCCGGCGATGTCCTGCTCTTCGGTGTGGCCGCCAACGTCACCGCCGCCCTCGGCGCCCTGGTCGGCGGCTGGCTCGACGACCGTCTCGGCCCGAAGCCCGTCATCCTCGGCTCCTTGGGGATCATGATCGCCGTCGGCGTGATCCTGTTGTTCGTGGAGGGCCCGCAGGGCTTCTGGATCTTCGGACTCCTCCTGTGCACCTTCGTCGGCCCCGCGCAGTCCGCCGCCCGCTCCTTCCTCTCCCGCGTGGCGCCGGCGCACCGGGAGGGCCAGATGTTCGGACTCTACGCCACGACGGGGCGGGCGGTTTCCTGGCTCGCACCGGTGGCCTTCGCCGCCTTCGTCTTCCTCGGCGGCGGGGACGACCGCTACGGCATCCTCGGCATCGTCACCGTCCTGGCCGTGGGCGCTGCGCTGCTGGTCAGGGTCCGCGACCCGCACACGCGTACCCGCCGCGCCCCGGAAATGAGCACAGTGGAGCCATGAACGTCACCGAACTGATCCAGGACATGGCCGCCCGCCCCATAGCCGCGGCCGAGCAACTGCCGTCCCTGACCCCCGCCCAACTCAACGCCCACCCCGGGGATCACCCCAATTCCATCGCCTGGCTGCTGTGGCACAGCGGCCGCGAGGTCGATGTCCAGCTCTCCCACCTCAGCGGCCGCCCCGAACTCTGGTCGGACTTCCGGGACAGATTCGGCCTGGGCGAGGTGGGCGACACCCTCGGCTACGGCCACGACGCGGAGGAGGCCGGGGCGGTCATCATCAATGACCAGCAGGTGCTCACCGACTATCTCGGGGCCACCCTGGAAGCGTTGAGCGACTACGTCGCCGGCCTCAGCGAAGCTGACCTCTCGGAGGTCATCGACCACAACTGGGACCCGGCCGTCACCCGCGGGGTCCGGTTGGTCTCCATCATCGACGACGCCGCCCAGCATGTCGGCCAGGCCGCCTACGCCGCGGGTATGCTCACCCGCTGAACGTTGGCCAGCCCCGGTTGCTACACGTCGCGGGCGATGAGCTCGTCGAGCGGGGTCGGCGAGATCAGGTAGGGCGCTACCTCGAGCACGGTGTAGGCACCGGACTGGCCGGCCTGCTGCAGACGGTGCGCCGCCCGGGCGTAGGCCAGGGCCACCGCGCCGGTGAAATCGGGGTTGCGCTCCAGCTCGAGGGTGTAGCCGATGGTCTGGGTGAACCCGCCGGTATCGCCGGCGGTGATGACGTGGCCGCCGTGGGGCATGCCGGTGTGCTCGGCGTCGAAGGTGGCCTCATCGATGAAGTTGACCTCGACCTCGTAACCGACGAAGTAGTCGGGCATGGTGCGGATCTCGTTCTCGATGCGCTCGCGGTCGGCATCATCGCAGACCACGAAGCAACGTCGCAGGTGGGTCTGCTTGCCGCTCAGGTGGTCGGCCTCACCCTTGCGCGCGGCCTCCAGTGCCTCCGGGGAGGGGATGGTGTACTGCACGGCCTTGTGCACGCCCTCGACGCGGCGCACCGCATCGGAATGACCCTGGGACAGGCCCGGACCCCAGAAGGTGTGCTGGCTGCCACCCGGCAGAAGCGCCTGACCGATGGTGCGGTTGAGGGAGAACATGCCCGGGTCCCAGCCGGTGGACACGACGGCGACGGTGCCGTTCTCCTTCGCGATGCGGTCCATCTCCCCGCGGTGGCGCGGGACATCACGGTGGTTGTCGTAGGTGTCGACGGTGTTGGCGTGGCGGATGAACTCCGGGGCCTGCGACGGGATGTCCGTGGCGGAGCCGAGGCAGAGCACGGCGACGTCGAAAAGATCGGTGTGCTCTGCGAAATCGGCGACCGGCAGCACCGGGGTGGCCGGTTCGAGGGTGTCCAGGGTGTCCCGGCGCGAGAAGATGCCCGCGAGCTCCATGTCCGGCTGCTGGCCGATGAGCTTCTCCACGGACTTGCCGAGGTTGCCGTATCCGACAATTGCGACCCTGATGTTGGCCATGTGCTGTTCTCCTAGCGTGGGGGAAAGTTGCAGTGGCCCATTCTACGGACAGTGGGACGGATACTCCGACGGATCATTCCGTGACCTTCACCCGGTGGCGTGCGGGGCACAATGGGGGCAGCACTTTCTTCATCCCGTCTGCCGAGGAAGCCCCCGACGTCAGTTCCAGCACATCAGATCACCCTGAAAGCCGTGGGGCTCGGTTTTGCCGCCGCCTCGCTGTTCAATCTCACCGTCACCCTCCCGAGGTCCCGGCAGGTGCTGGCCAGTTTCGCCGACGACTCGTGGTTGCCGCCCTACCGCCGCGTGCTGCGGGTACTGCTGCCCGCTGCCCCGGCGGTGATTGGTGGTGTCGTCGGTTTCCAGGCGGCGGTGGCCTGGCATCTGCTCCGCGGTCGTCGGGTGACCGGTGCGCTCCGCTGGGCACAGGCCTTCATGTTGAGTCTGGTGCCTGCGCTGACCTGGCCCTACTGGCCCCCGAATGTGGTGCTCCCCGCCCTCCTTGAGGTCCTGGTCCGGAGGATCAGCCAGGTCACGCCAGCCACTCCCCCACGCCCATGATGCCCTCGCAGAGCATGAACAGGGCCAGGGCGATGAATACCACGCCGGAGACGATGTCGATGACGGAGGCGTTGCGCACCAGATTCACCGCCAGCAGGCGCACCCCGAGTGCGAATCCCACGAACCACGCCACACCCGTGATGATGAGTATCACGGCGATGGCCAGTGCCCACCCGGTCCCCATGTCGGGCCGGACGAACTGGGCGAAGACGGCACCGAAGAAGAGGACGGCCTTGGGGTTGGCCAGGTTTGTGGTCAGCCCCTGCCACCAGGCCTGCAGCACCGTGGTGGCGGTATCCCTCTCCGCCCCGGCGCCTATCTCCCGGGTGACGGGGACGGCGGCCTGTCTGCGTGCCGCCAGCCCGCCCCGCGTGGCGTTGCCGCCCATCCACAGCAGATAGGCCCCACCGAGCAGCTGCAGGATCACGAGGATCCCGGGATAGGTGCTGATCAGGGCGGACAGACCGAGCAGGGATCCGGTGATCCACAGGGTGTTACCCGTCATGATGCCCAGCGCGGTCCAGACACCGGTGGCCCGCGATCTCACACCCAGCCGGATGATCTGCACCAGATCAGGTCCGGGGGAGACGATCGCGGCGATCCACACAGCGAACAGGGCGATGAATTCGGAGATGGCCACCCAGAAATTTTAGCCCTGCCCACCCGGGCCTCCCTGCACCACGCGGCTGGCCGACAGCACGAGCCCGGTGCCACCACCCTCTAGAAGATGACCCGGGTGCCTCCGTCGACGGGGGTGACGGTGACATGGCTGAGGTCGGGAACCAGGTCATAGCCTTCCAACTCGGCCGGGTCGTGGGAGGTGGCGACGGCGAGGACCCCGCCGCCGGCCGCACGTCCCGCCTGTAGGCCGGCCGGTGCATCCTCGATGACCAGACAGACGCGCGGATCCACCCCGAGACGGGAGGCCGCCAGCAGGTACCCCTCCGGATCGGGTTTGCCGCGGGAGACCTCCTCGGAGGTGACCATCACGTCCGGGACCGGCAATCCGCAGGCCTCCATGCGCGCGGTCATCAGCGGCCGGTCCCCCGAGGTCACCGCCGCCCACCGGTCGCGGGGCAGTGCAGAGAGGATCTCGACGGTCGCGGGCAGCGCCCGCACCGTGTGCATGGTCTCCAGCTCGAGGACGCGCATGTCGGCGAGCGCGGTGTCGATACGCTCCTCCGGGATGAGCTCCGCCAGGGTGTCGCGGCTGCGTCGACCATGGCTGATGGACATGATGTGGTCACCGTCGAGATCGTTCGCGGCCGCCCAGGTCCGCAACACGTAGTCCACTGAGCTGGTGGAGTCCACGAGAGTGCCGTCGATGTCGAAGAGGATGGCCTCATAGATCATGGTGCTCAGCCTAGCGATGATGTTCGTCAGGGGTCAGGCTGTCAGTATCTCCGCCAGAACGCCTTCCTGGAAAGCCCGCGCCTGCCGGCCTGTGGGCGGGAGCTTGCCGGAGCGTGCAGCAATGGACTGCTCGATCACCCCGCCCGGCTGGTAGCCGGCGGCCCGCGTCGACTTTGGACAGCCACCTTCCGTGACGATGCCGGACCAGCGCCCGGCAGGCTCCCAGAACCGCGTCATCGGCATGGCCGGACTGCGCCATCCACCAGTGCAGCGAATTGACCAGCAGACCCCGCAGTTCATCCGGTGACAGCTCCGCGAAGACCGCTGCGGCCGGTGGCCCCGCCAGCACCAGGCCACTCTGATGCAGGATGCTGCGGTCCAGTCCGTACCAGAATGCCCCGTCCGCCGCCGGACGGTCCCCCGGGTGCAGGCTCTGCCGGAAGGCCATGTCCGGACCATCGTTCAACTCAAGTTCGAAGCCCGGTTCCGCGGTCCCCGATTGCGCCGCAGCGACGGTGTAGACCACCAGCTCCAGTCCCCGGGCGGGACACGGCAGGCAGCTGTGCCGCATTCGGGCGATCAACTCCCGCTTCACAGCCTCGCTCAGCTGATCGCGGCAGAGCAGGGCGATGTCGATGTCGCTGCGACCGGGGTGGAAGGCGTCCAAGGCCAGGGAGCCGGCGGCATATGCCCCGACGAACTCTGTGCCGAACACCTGCTGGGCTGCCTCAACGAGGGCTTCGAGATAGGGCTCTACAGTGATGTGCCATGGAAGAAAGAAACAGAGCTGGAGACGAGACTTGAACTCGCAACCTACGCATTACAAGTGCGTTGCGCTACCAATTGCGCCACTCCAGCACAGGCAGGAACGGTGATCCCCACCTGTAGTGGATCGTACCCGAGGGGGCGTCCGTGTCAGAAACCGCCCACCCCGCTATTGTGGCGGCAGTGTCCTCCCTGTTCGACCGACTCAGAACGCGCCTGAGCGCGCCGGGGCGAATCGCCACGATTGACGCGGCGAAGGCCGCCCCGCCACCGTCCCCGCTCGCCCCTGTCGATCTGACGGATCAGGCGCAGGTCGCGGCGGTGATGGACCTGGCTGCCCGGATCGGGGACATCCTGTTGTCCTCCGGTACGT
Source organism: Corynebacterium lemuris (assembly GCF_024919295.1). Lineage (GTDB taxonomy): Bacteria > Actinomycetota > Actinomycetes > Mycobacteriales > Mycobacteriaceae > Corynebacterium > Corynebacterium lemuris. Next base: position 14,987 of record NZ_JANWTC010000005.1, read on the forward strand.
CGAATTCGGACACCCGGGCGCAGATCCACACCGTCACCTCTGCCTACGGCCTGCACTACTGCCACGTGGACATCACGATGAACACCATCACGATCTTCACCACCATCGGTACCACCCACAAGACGCCGGTGAACGTGTTCCGGGTGGTGCGGCGGATGACCACGGACTTCTCCCGGCTCTCGGAGGTGGACCGGCTGATCCGGTCGATCCAGGCCGGTGCCACCCCGCCGGAGGTCGCGGAGAAGATTCTCGACGCCCTGGCGGTCAAACCCGCCGCCTACGGCACCTGGACGGCGATCCTGGGCTGGGGGGTGCTGGGTGGTTCCGTCGCGGGCCTGCTGGGTGGTGGTCTCCTGGAGATCATCACGGCCTTCCTCACCGCGGTGCTCATCATGACCCTGAACACCTGGCTGGACCGGCGCGGGCTGCCGTATTTCTTCCAGAATATGCTCGGCGGGATCATCGCCACCCTGCCGGCGGCCGTGATCTACACGGTCGCGGCCGACGCCGGTGTGCGGATCCCGCCGGGGCAGATCATCGCCTCGGGCATCATCGTCCTGCTGGCGGGCCTGACGCTGGTGCAGTCGCTGCAGGACGGGATCACGGGTGCCCCGGTGACGGCTTCGGCCCGCTTCTTCGAGGCGCTGCTGTTCACCGGGGCGATCGTGGCGGGGGTGGGTATCGGCATCCAGGTCTCCGTCCTGATCGGGATGCCGCTGCCACCCCTGGAGACCATGCCCACCACAGGTTTCGCATCCTCGACGGTGCGGGTGATCTCCGGTGGCCTGGCGGCGGCGGGTTTCGCGGTCGCCAGTTACGCGGAGTGGTCCTCGGTGTTCATCTCCGGTCTGACCGCGGTGGCGGGTTCGGCCTTCTACTACCTCCTGCTCGGCCCCCTCGGCGTCGGTCCGGTCATCGGTGCATCGATGGCCGCGGTCGTCATCGGCCTGGCCGGTGGCCTACTGGCCCGGCGTTTCCTCATCCCACCGCTGATCACCGCTGTCGCGGGCATCACACCGCTGCTGCCTGGCCTGTCGGTCTACCGCGGCATGTACGCGATGATGCATGAGCAGACACTCATCGGTTTCACCAGCGTCGTCGTGGCGCTGTCCACAGCCGGCGGGCTGGCGGCGGGCGTGGTGTTGGGCGAGTGGGTGGCCCGTCGACTGCGTCGCCCGCCGCGCCTGAACCCCTACCGCTATTTCCGCACGGCCCGTTCCTTCACGTTCCAGCAGATGGCCCGGCAGAAGAATGCGGTCCGGCGGGCAGATTCCGCGCGTTCCCGTGGGCGCTTGCGCAGATACCCGGGACAGTAGCGTAGAATAGACAGCCTACTGTGCCCTGACCACCACTTTCACAGGAGGATACGTGCCGCCGAAGGTCACTGACACCCGCCCTACTCCCGAGGCTCTGCATGCTGTGGAGGAGAAGACCGCAGCCTCCGCCCGACGCATCGTCGCCACATACTCGCAGGACTTCATGGACGGTGTGACCCTCATGTGCATGCTGGGTGTGGAGCCGAAGGGTCTGGTCTACAAGAAGGTCGCCGACGAGCTGGAGGAGACTGCGCCGACCACGGCGAAGTCCACCCGCAAGGCCACGAAGAAGACCACCAAGAAGACGACCAAGAAAACCACGAAGAAGACGACGAAGAAAACCACCGCCAAGAAGGCCACGAAGAAGACCACCACCGCCAAGAAGACGGCAAAGAAGGCCTAAGCGCCAGGTTATGAGCGGCGACAACAACTTCGTGGTCGTGGCCAACCGCCTGCCGGTTGATCTGGCCACCGCCCCCGACGGCACCCGCACATGGTCTCCCAGCCCCGGTGGGCTGGTCGCCGCGCTCTCCCCTGTCCTGGCCAGCCAGCAGGGCTGTTGGGTGGGATGGCCCGGCATCGCCGATGAGGCCCCCGAACCCTTCCGGACTGATGCGGGCGTGCTCCTGCATCCCGTGCGTCTCACCGGGGCGGATTTCGAGGGTTTCTACGAGGGGTTCTCCAACGCCTCATTGTGGCCGCTCTACCATGATCTGATTGTCACGCCGGTCTACCACCGGCAGTGGTGGGCCACCTACCGCGACGTCAACCTGCGTTTCGCCCAGGAGGTCGCCGAGGTCGCCGCCGAGGGGGCCACAGTCTGGGTGCAGGACTACCAGCTGCAGCTGGTGCCGGGCATTCTGCGGCAGTTGCGCCCCGACCTGCGGATCGGTTTCTTCCTGCACATCCCCTTCCCCGGGCCGGACCTGTTCCGCCAGCTGCCATGGCGCGAGGAGATCATCCGCGGCCTGCTGGGCGCGGACCTCATCGGCTTCCACCTCGAGTCCAACGCCCGCAACTTCCTCGACCTGTGCGCCGTCACCGACGGCCTCACGGTGGCGGGTACTGCTGCGACCAGGTGTATCGACGCCCACGTCACCGGCCACGACGGCCACTGCACCGCCGTGGGTGCCTTCCCCATCTCGATCGACATGGACTCGCTCGGCGAGGGGGTGGGAGGGGGCGTCGATAAGCTCCGTGCGGAGCTGGGGGACCCGGCGACGGTGATCCTCGGTGTCGACCGCCTGGACTACACCAAGGGCATCCTCCAGCGTCTGCTCGCCTTCGAGGAGCTGCTGGAATCAGCAGCGCTCGACCCGGCGACCACTGTGCTCATGCAGGTGGCCACCCCCTCACGGGAACGCATCAAGCAGTACCGCGTGGCCCGTTCCCAGGTGGAGGAGGCCGTGGGCCGGATCAACGGCCGCTTCGGTTCCATGGGCCGGCCGGTCGTGCACTACCTGCACCAGTCGCTGCCGAAAAATGAGCTGCGCACCTACTACGAGGCGGCCGACGTCATGCTGGTCACGCCCTTCAAGGACGGCATGAACCTGGTGGCCAAGGAATACGTCGCCTGCCACGGTGACGGCTCGGGGGCGCTGGTGCTCTCCGAGTTCGCCGGTGCGGCGGTGGAACTCCACGAGGCGAACCTGTGCAACCCCTTCGACCTGGAGTCCATCAAACGCGCACTGCTCACCGCGGTGCAGGGACTGTCGACGAATCCGGACATGATGAAGGAGAAGATGCTGGCCATGCACCGTCAGGTGGCCGAATACGACGTCAACAGGTGGGCGGGAGCCTTCCTCAGCTCCCTGGAGGAGGTCCGGTGAAACGCCTGCTGCTGACGGGTGCCACCGCGGTCGTGCTGGCCCTGTCCGCGTGTACCACGGAACCCACCGCCGAGGTCACGGGCACCTCCTGGCTGGTCACCGACATCTGGACGGTGCCCGGTGAACCCTCCACCCTGCCCCCCGAGGCGGCCGGGCGGGCGCGGCTGGCCTTCGGTGCGCACTCCATGACCGGGCACACCGGCTGCGCGCCGATGCAGGGCACCGTCAGCCTCACCCGCGAGGGTGAGGACACCGATGTGGAGAGCGCCCACACCTTCACCGTCGAACGCCTCGAGGTGGAGGAACCGGCGGCGGACTGCCCGTCTGCCGCGGTGCATGAACAACTGACCGAGCTCATCGAACCCGGAGCGGTCTTCGATGTCCGCCACGACGATAGGGACCTGGTGCTGACGCTGCGCACGGATGCCGTCGACCGGCCCGCCATCGGGCTCGCTGCGGTCTGAGGCCGGGGATTCCGGACGGTTCCTGCTGATGTGTCATGTTGGAAAATACAGGTGCGCGTATTGACGGGCAGCCGCATTTTCCCACCAAAGCCCTGAACTGGGCTTATAAAAATACATGCGTATGCATTTCCCGACTCGGCGTCAACTTTTGCGGGGCCACGTATTTTTCGTCATGACGCGTCAACAACGCCGCAGATCAGCCAGAAACCAATCAATTAGAGTGGGCCCATGAACCTGAGCCCCACCATCACCCGCCTGGCCGAGGCCGGGAGTCTGCTCGTCGTCTCTGATTTCGACGGCACCCTGGCCGGTTTCTCCACCGACATCTACGCGGTGCCCGTCAACCGGGATTCGTTGGCTGCGCTCACCCGGCTCGCCGGGATGCCGGCCACCCACGTCGCGCTGCTGACCGGACGACATCTGGCGGGCCTGGCGAAGGTGTGTGCCCTGCAGGCCCCGGTGGTGCTGGCCGGTTCGCACGGTTCCGAGTCCGCGGAGCACGCCGTGGCGCTGACGGATGGGATGCGCGCGAAGCTGCGGGAGGTGGAGGAGTCGCTGGCTGGTTTCGCCGCACAGCCGGGTACCTCCATCGAAGCCAAGCCCTTCCAGCGGGTGGCGCACGTCGCGGAGCTGGCCGCCACGGATCAGGCGGCGGCGGACAGTTTCCTCGAGGAGACCGCGGCCATTGAGATACCGGGAGTTCGGGTGACCCGCGGGCACAACATCGTGGAATTCTCCGTCAGCACCGCAACGAAGGGCACGTGGCTGGCCGCGGAGATCGAACGTGTGGACCCGGATGTGGCGGTGTTCATCGGCGACGACACCACCGATGAGGACGGTTTCCGGGTGCTGCGCCCGGATGATGTCGGCATCAAGGTCGGCGACGGGGAGACCGCCGCCACCGGGCGCCTCGCCGACATTCCCGCGGTGGCGGAGTGGCTCACCTCGCTTGCCGACGCCCGCGCCACCCACCTCGGACTCCCCCGCCCCGTCGCCGAGCGTTTCGAGGCCGTCGCCGCAGGGTTCTCCGCGGAGGTCCACCGCGTGCACGACTGGTCGGCTGCCACCCCGTGTGCGGGTTGGTCGGCCCGGGACATCGTCAATCACCTGGTCACCTGGTATCCGGCGAATCTGCGCAATGCCGGCATCGACCTGAGTTTCACCCACGACCTGCAGGCTGATCCCGCCGGCACCTGGTTCGCCTTCGTCGAGGCGGTCCGCGGGCTGCTGGCCGATCCGGAGCGTGCCGACGCCGTCTTCACCGCCGGCCCCGACGAAGGCGGGACCGTGGCGCGGGCCACCGCTGGTTTCCTGCTGCCGGACATCTTCATGCACACCTGGGACCTGGCCCGCTCACAGGGCAACGATGTGCGTCTCGACGAGGACTACGCCGCCCGCAACCTCGCCGGGCTGGAATCCCTGGGCGAAGCCCTCCACGAGACAGGACAGTTCGGCCCGCCGGTGTCCGTGTCTCCGGCGGAACCGGCCGGGGTACGTCTGATGGCCTACGTCGGCCGGGACCCCGGCTTCGGGCTTTAGACGGTAACTTCCTCCTTCTCCTTGGCCATCCAGCGCCGGGCCACGCCCGCGCCGAGGATGAACACACCCCACAGGACCGCCAGGATCCCGAGCCATCTGCTCAGGGCGAGGGCCGCCCCGCCGGGGTTGTTGATGAAGATGATGCCCGCCAGGATGAAGCAGACACCGCCGAGCACAAGCAGCCAGCGGGAGGTCTGCCCCTTCTGGGAGAAGGCCGAGACGAACTCGGAGACACCGCGGGCGAGCAGCCAGATCCCGAGGATCCAGGCCAGAGCCACCCCGCTGTCCAGAGGCCGGAAGACGGCCATGAGGCCGGCCACCACCCCGATCACGCCGATGATCCCGAGGAATATCCGGGAGCTGCGGTTCTCCGGGCGGAAGGCGGCGGCGAGAGCGAAGACACCGTCGACCAGCGCGTACCACCCCCAGATGAGCACGAGGGTGAGCACCGTCAGGCCGGGCCAGGCAACGGCGATGACGCCGACTATGACGGCGAGCGCACCGGAGACAATGAGGATGAGGGAGGAACGCCGGGCGAAATCGAGCATGATCTCTGTCCTTGCTGGTCACGGGGGAAGGTGATGGAGCTACGGCATATGACTCTCATGCTACTCCGGCGCTCCCTACCCACCCGGGAATCAGTCCCGCGGCGGTGCGACAGTCCTACCCGCGTGGAAGGTGGTGGGCAGGATCTGGCGGGGTGGCGGGTCGGGGGGAGGTTGGTCGGCCAGGTGGGCGTCGATGAGTGAGAGCAGCATCCGGCCCGCGGCGGTACCCTTCTCCTTGTTCGGCTGGATGACGGTGGTCAGGCCGAGGATCAGCGCGTTGCGGATGCCGTCGAAACCGGTCACCGAGAGCTCCTCGGGTACGGAGATGCCGTGATCGCGGGCGTACTCCAGCACACCGAGCGCCATGGAGTCGGTGGTGCACAGCACGGCGGTGAGGTCCGGATGGGTCTCCAGAAGCTCACGCGCGGCGGAGAAACAGTTGGCGTGATCGTTGATGTGGCGGGTGATCACCGGGACCTGGGCCGGATCGATGCCGGCGGCGGCGAATTCATCCAGGGCGCCCAGCACCCGGTCACGCTGTACGTGCAGGGCAGCCTGCGGGAGGGTGGCACGGTCGACGGGGCCGTCCTGGTGTTCGCGCTGCAGCCGGATCGCCAGGATGCCGATACGCCGGTGGCCGGCCTCGACCAGGGCGCGGGCTGCGGGGCGGATGGCTGCGCGGTCGTCGATACCCACGAAGGGGAGGGTGTCGATGCCGGTCGGCTGGTCACAGACCACCAACGGCAGGTGCCGTGCGCAGGCAGCCGAGAGGTGCGGGTCCCCCTCCGCCACCGAGTACACGACCACCCCGTCAACCACGGCACGGCCCACCAGGGCGGAGGCGTCGGTCTCCGAGGGGCCCGCAGGGATGAGCGTCAGGGAGGAATCCGAACCGTGGGTGGCCGCCGCCATGCCGGCCAGGAAATCCACGGAGGCGGCATCCTCGAAGGCATACGTCAGGTCCTCGGTGAGCAGCACCCCGATCGAACCGACCCGGCGCGTACGCAGGGACCTGGCCATGGGGTCGGGACCCGGGTATCCGCGGGCGTGTGCTGCTGCGAGGATCCGCTGGCGCAGCTGCGCCGAGAGCTGGTCCGGGTTGTTGTAGGCGTTCGACACCGTCGTCCGCGAAACCCCCAGTTCAGCGGCTAGCGAGGCGAGAGTCCCGCGGCTGCGGGCACGTTTGACCATGCCCCCAACCTAGCAGGGGTGTGCGACTAGACTGTGCGTCGTGAGAAACCGGGAGCCGTACACCGCCGAACGCGTCATCATCCGGCATCAGGGACGTGAGCGGCGTTTCGTCGTGGTCACGCCTGATCAGCTGCCCGCCAGTCCACCGGCGCTGCTCTATTTCCACGGCTCCCTCCAGAACGGCAACGTCGCCCGCAGCTTCACCGGCCGCATCTTCGATGACATGGCCGCCCGGGTGGGCGCGGTGCTGGTCTACCCCGACGGCGTCGACCGGCATTTCAATGACACCCGCCTGCGTCTGCGGGAGAAGACCCGCGAGCTGAACGTCGACGACGTCGGTTTCACCCGCGCAATCGTGGACTGGCTGGCGGAGCACCGGGGTGTCGACAGGCAGCGGGTCCATGCCTGCGGCTATTCCAACGGCGGTCAGATGGTCATGCGCCTGCTCCACGAGGCCCCCGGCCTTCTCGCCGGCGCCGCCACCTTCGCCGCCACCATGCCCGCCGCCGACAACCGGGTACCCGGTCTCCGTGAGATCAGTGTGCCCACGCCCTACCTGGCGATGCACGGGACCGCCGACCGCATCGTGCCCTACGACGGCGGGATCGCCGGACTCGACCCGGCACACTCCCGGGGCGTGCTCATCTCCGCGTGGGAATCAGCGGGGTACTTCGCCACCGCCAACGGCCTGGGCGAGGCTGACCACACGATGGTCACCGGCCCGGCGGGTGTGACCGTCGACCGCTGGGCACGCGAAGGTGCACCCACGGTTGAGCTGTGGAGCATCGAGGGCATGGGTCATGTCGTGCCCACCCCGAAGCAGCTGCCCGGGAGCATCGGTCCGGGTACGGATGCGGTCATCGCCTCGGAGGTGCTGGCCCGCTTCTTCGGCTGGGACTGAGGGGCGGGTCCGGCAGGGCCGGTACGCAGCACCGGGCTGCGCGTGAGATTTTCAGGTCAGATATTCAGGCGCCTGAAAACCTCACCTCACGCCTTCGCCGAGCAGGGGGAACACGGCGGCGGTCAGCGATTCAGGCGAGATTTTCAGGCCCGCCCCGACAGACAGCAGCGCCCGGGCTCACCCACGTGGATGAGCTCGGGCGGATAACTCCTCCAGGAGAGGACCTATTTGGTTGCGGCTGCTCCCCCGGCAGCCCGACGCTGGCGGGCGAACTCGGAGAGCACCACACCCGCGGCCACGGAGGCGTTGAGTGACTCGACCCAGTCGGTCATGGGCACGGACATGATGACGTCGCAGTTCTCCCGCACCAGGCGCGAGATGCCCTTGCCCTCGGAACCGACGACGATGACCACCGGGTCGGTGCCGCCGTCGTAGGTGTCGAGGGTGTGTTCACCGCCGGCGTCGAGGCCGACGACCTGGTAGCCGTTGCGCTGGAATTCCTGCAGCGTGCGGGTGAGGTTGACCTCACGCGCAACGGGCAGACGGGCGGCGGTGCCGGCGGAGGTCCGCCAGGTCACACCGGTCACGGAGGCGGAACGCCGCTCCGGGATGACCACGCCGTGGCCACCGAAGGCGGCGACGGAACGGATGACGGCGCCGAGGTTGCGGGTGTCGGTGATGTTGTCCAGCACGACGAACATGCCCGGCTCACCGGTGTCGGCGACACTGGAGATCAGGGTGTGCACGTCGGTGTACTTGAACGGCGGAATCTGCAGGCCGATGCCCTGGTGCAGGCCGTTGCCGGTCATCTTGTCCAGCTCGAAGCGTGGGACCTCGGTGATGGAGATGCCGCGGCTGGTGGCCAGCTGGACGGCTTCGGAGAGGCGGTCATCGGCGCCCGTGCCCTCGGCGACGTAGAGGGTGGTGGCGGGCACCTTGGCGTGGAGGCACTCGATGACGGGGTTGCGGCCCACGACCAGCTCGAAGGTGTTCTCCTTCACGTGGCGGCCGGAGGCACGGCGCTCGGCGGTCCGCTTGCGCTTGTGGGCGGCGTGGTATTCACGGTCCTCCGCCCTGGGGGTGGGGCCCTTGCCCTTCAGTCCGCGGCGGATCTGCCCGCCGGAGCCCTTCTGGGCGCCTTTCTTGTTGGTGCGTCGTGCCCCGGGTCGTCCCTGGTTGGCCATATGTTTCCTTCTAGTTCTTCAGCGACCACGAGGGGCCGTCGGGGGTGTCGGTGACGTCGATGCCGGCGGCGATCAGTCGATCGCGGACGGCGTCGGCGGTGGCCCAGTCCTTCTCGGTCCGGGCGGTGGTGCGTCTTTCGAGTTCGGCGGCGACGAGCACGTCGAGAGCCTGCAGGGGGGCGTCGCTGGTCTGCGTTCCACCGGCCCAGCGCTCATCCTGCGGATCGACGCCGAGCACTGCGGTCATGGCACGGACCCCGGCGGCGATGCCGGCGGCGTCGTCCGTGCGGCCTTCCGCGAGGGCGGTGTTGCCCGCGCGGACAGCGTTGTGGATCTCGGCGAGAGCGCGGGGTACGGAGATGTCATCGTCCATGGCCTCGGCGAAGGCTTCGGTCCAGGTGCCCACCTCGACAGGGCCGACGCGGCCGAGGAAGTCCTCGATGCGCCGGTAGGCGGTGGCCGCCTCCTGCAGGGCAGCCTCAGAGTACTCCAGCACGCTGCGGTAGTGCGCGGAGCCCAGGTAGTAGCGCAGTTCGACGGGGCGGACGAGTTCGAGCAGGTGCGGGACGGAGAGGACGTTGCCCAACGATTTGGACATCTTCTCACCCGCCATGGTGACCCAGTGGTTGTGCATCCAGTAGTTGGCGAAGTCATCACCCGCGGCATGCGCCTGGGCGATCTCGTTCTCGTGGTGCGGGAACTGCAGGTCCAGACCGCCGCCGTGGATGTCGAAGGTGTCGCCGAGGTACCAGGTCGCCATGGCGGAGCACTCCAGGTGCCAGCCGGGGCGGCCCTCGCCCCAGGGGGTGGGCCAGGAGGGCTCGCCAGGCTTGGCGGCCTTCCACAGGGCGAAGTCCTGCGGGGAACGCTTGCCCTGGTTGTCGGTCTCCCCCTGCTCCATCTCCTCCACCCGGTTGCCCGAGAGCGCACCGTAGTCGGAATCTTCGGTGGACACCCAGGCGGCGACGTCGAAGTAGACGGAGCCGGCGGCCTCGTAGGCGAAGCCGCGGTCCATGAGGCGCTGCATGTAGGTGATCATCTGGGTGACATGCCCGGTGGCGCGGGGTTCCACGGAAGGCGGCAGCACATTCAGCTGGTCATAGGCCCAGGTGAAGGCCCGCTCGTGCGTGGACACCCACTCCCACCAGGGACGGCCGTGCTCTGCGGCCTTGGTGAGGATCTTGTCGTCGATGTCGGTGACATTACGGACGAATGCGACGTCCAGCCCCTTCACCACCAGCCACCGGCGCAGGATGTCGAAGGCCACGCCGGAACGGACGTGACCGATGTGCGGCTGGGACTGCGGGGTGGCACCACACAGGTAGATCGAGGCGTGTCCTTCCCTGACGGGGACGAAGTCACGCAGCGACCGGGTGGCGGTGTCGAAGATACGGAGAGTCACACCTACATATCCTAGACGAGCCCTTCTGGAGCGCATCAGACCTTCAGGGGGTTGGCCTCAGCGAAGCGGTAGTACTCCAGGTTCTTCAGCCCGCTGGCGGCGGCCTCATCGATGATGACGGTGGCGTTGTTGTGCAGCTGCAGCACCGAGGCGGGGCACATCGTGGTCAGCGGGCCCTCGGCCAGGCAGGCCACGGCGGCGGCCTTGTGCTGGCCGGTGGCCAACAGCACCAGGTGGCCGGCACGGCGGATGGTGCCCAGGCCCTGGGTGAGGACGTGGACCGGCACGTCTTCGGCGGTGTCGAAGAAGCGGGCGTTGTCGGCGATGGTCTGCGGATGCAGGGTGGTCACGTGGGTGGGCATTGTCAGGGCGGTACCCGGCTCGTTGAAACCTATGTGGCCGTTGGTGCCTACACCGAGGAGCTGGACACCGATGCCGCCGGCATTCACGATCGCATGCTCATAGGTGTCGGCCGCGGCGTGAGGGTCGGCAGCCATGCCGTCGGGGCTGGCGACCAGGGCATCATCGATGTCGATGTGGGCGGTGAACTCATGGCGGATGGTGTGGTGGTAGCTCTGCTCGTGCTCCGGGGCCAGACCGATGTACTCGTCGAGGAGAAACGCCCGGCAGTCAGCGAAGCTGACCTCACCGGCATTATGGCGCCGGATGAGTTCCTGGTACGTGGCCACGGGGGTGGAGCCGGTGGCGAGACCCAGCGTGGCGCCTCTTCGGATATGAGGCACAACGATGTCTGCCGCGGCTACCGCGACCTCGTCTGCGGTGGGACGGATGATGATGCGCATGTGGCGGGGAATCCTTCAGGTGCCGAAAATCTCTGATCCTGCTAGATAATACGGACCGGAACCTGATCCGCCCGATCACCCACCCGTCCTAACCCCGTCTGTGCCACACGAGGGCGGTGGCGACGGCGGCCCGCCCCTCCCCCCGGCCGGTGAAACCCATGTGGTCGGTGGTCGTGGCGGAGACGGACACCGGGGCCCCGAGGATCCCGGAGAGGACCTCCTCCGCCTCTCCGCGCCGCGGCCCCATCTTCGGGCTCTGCCCCACCAACTGGGCGGCGGCGTTGCCGATGACGAAGCCGGCGGCCTCGACGGCCTCCCGCGCCTCGTGCAGCAGCTGCGCACCGGAGACACCGTCGTACTCCTTCCGGCCCACCCCGACGAGCGTTCCCAGGTCACCGAGGCCCGCCGCGGAGAGCAGGGCGTCGACGATGGCGTGGGCGACGACGTCACCGTCGGAATGCCCCTCGCAGCCGTCGACCCCCTCGAAGAGCAGGCCGGCGATCCAGCAGGGTTTACCGGCCTCGATCTGGTGGGCGTCGGTGGCCACACCGACGCGGGGGATGATCAGGTTATTCACTGGGTACCTCGAAGATCGTGGGCTCGGCCTCATCGGTGATGGTGCGCGCGAGGGTCATGTCGATGGGGGTGGTCACCTTGAAGGCCATGGGATCGCCCTGCACCGTGACCACCGGGACGCCGTGCCACTCCATGAGGGAGGCGTCGTCGGTGGCCACGAAACCGGGGTCGGCGGAGGCGAAATAGGACTCATTGGCGGCCCGCAGACTGCTGAGCAGGAAACCCTGGGGGGTCTGCACCGCCCGCAGCCCGGCGCGGTCGGGGGTGCCCACCACCGTGCCGTCAGCGTCGACCTGTTTGATGGTGTCGGCCACCGGCAGGACGGGCACCGCCGCGGGTGCGCCCTCAAGCACGCGGCGGGCGACGCGGGCGATCATTCCGGGCGGGGTCAGGGCACGGGCGGCGTCATGGATGAGTACCACGGCCTCCCCGGCGCTGATGGTCCGCAGGCCCGCCCAGACGCTGTCGGCACGTTCCCCACCGCCGTGGGCGAGGTGGACGGGCACGCCGGTGGCGGCGGCGTCGAGAAGCCCAGCCTGGTCGAGCAGCTCCTCGGCGTAATCCTCCATGTCGGGGCTGACCAGCACGATGATCTCATCGACCACCGCGGAGTTGATCATCGCCGCCACCGAGCGTTCCACCAGGGAACGACCACGCAGGCGCACGAAGGCCTTGGGGATGGCCGCCCCCAGCCGGGTCCCCCGACCGGCGGCGGCGACGAGCGCGATGACCCTCACGGACGGGCTCCTACTTGTCGTCGTCTTCGTCGTCGAAGGTCAGGTCGTCCAGGTCGACGTCGATGTCGCCGTCCCCGGCATCCGCGGCGTCCTCCGGATCCACCTCGACGTGGGCCTCTACCTTGGTGAGGAACTCGTCGGCCTTCTTCTCGTCGACGGTGTCCGCCAGGGCCAGCTCACCGACGAGGATCTGACGGGCCTTGGCCAGCATGCGCTTCTCGCCGGCGGACAGCCCACGGTCCTGGTCGCGGCGCCACAGATCGCGCACGACCTCGGCGACCTTGTTCACGTCGCCGGAGGCAAGACGCTCCTGGTTTGCCTTGTAGCGGCGGGACCAGTTGCCGGCCTCCTCCACGTCCGTCTCGCGTAGCACGCCGAAGACCTTCTGCAGCCCCTCCTCGCCGACGACATCACGGACGCCGACGAGCTCCGCGTTCTTGGTCGGCACACGGACGATCAGGTCAGACTGGTTGATCTGCAGAACCAGATACTCCAGTTCCTCCCCTCCCATCACACGCTTCTCGATGTCAGCGATCACGGCGGCGCCGTGATGCGGATAGACAACGACATCCCCGACCTTGAAATCCATTCCCACTCCTCTGGTGCGGTAGACGGCACACTAGACCACGCATTCTACCACGCTCTCCACCAGCACTTATCGACACCCTGCCCCCACCCCCGACTCCCCCCGCCGCCACGAACGTGTTCGACGGGAACTGTGTGCCGGGGGGCTGGAGAGACTAAGGTAGGCTGCTGAAACAGCATCACGAACTTGAACTGATGGAGGACACCCCCGTGAAGTCCCTGAAGTCGGCCGCCCGTCGCGGCGGCATCATCTCCGCCGCCGCCCTGTCCGCGCTGGCACTGGCCTCCTGCTCTGCAGGCCAGGTAACCCAGACCGCCTCGCAGGTCGCTGCAGTCAACGGCGCGGAGGGCAACTCCGAGGACGGCACCGTGGTTGTCCGCGACGTCACCATCATGGTGGATCATGAGGGTGAGGCCGCCCTGAAGTTCACCGCCGTGAACCAGGACACGACCATGACTGAGCACACCCTCGAGTCCGTCGAGGTCGACGGCACCCCCGTCGACATTGAGTCCACCACCCTCGCCCGCGACTGCGTCCTCGTGGCGGATTCCGCCGCCGGCCTGGAGGCCACCCCCCAGGCTGAGGGCATCGGCTGCATCGAGTACGTCGAGGCCTCCCTGCCGAACGACAACTTCGCCTACGCCGGCAATGTCCCCGTCGTCTTCACCTTCGACTCCGGTGAGATCGCCGTGGACGCCACCGTGTCCGCCCCGCAGCTGCCGGCCGGCAGCTTCGACCGCGAACCGGGTGCAGAGTCCGACTACAGCCTGAACTAGTCGCCATCATCACCGACGCCCGGACTCCCGACAGGGAGTCCGGGCGTTGTGCGCTCTAAGGTGGTGTCCATGGCGCGTAAACCCCGGTCCGTCCACACCTGCTCCGAATGCGGCTACTCCTCCCCCAAATGGCTGGGGCGTTGCCCGGAGTGCGGATCCTGGGGCACCCTCGTGGAATCCGCCGTGGCCCCGAAGAGCGGTTCCGCCGGTGCCGCCGCCGTGGCTGCGGTCTCCGGCGCTGTCCCGCAGGGTCTGACCCCCACCACCCCGGCCACCCCCATCACCCGGATCAGCGGCACCGCCGCGAGTTCCGTGCCCTCCGGTATCGGTGAACTCGACCGTGTCCTCGGTTCCGGTGTGGTGCCCGGTTCCGTCGTCCTCATGGCCGGTGAGCCCGGCGTGGGTAAGTCCACCCTCCTGCTGGAGGTGGCCAGCCGCTGGGCCTCCCAGCCCGCCGCCGACGGGCAGGGTACCCGCAAGGCGCTCTACGTCACCGCGGAGGAATCCGCCGGTCAGGTCCGGGTGCGCGCTGAACGCACCAACGCGCTCAAGGACACCCTGTACCTGGCGGCCGAATCCAACCTGGACATCGTCTTCGGGCATGTGGAACAGCTCAAACCCTCCCTCCTGATCGTCGACTCGGTGCAGACCATGCACGCCTCCGGGGTGGAGGGGGTCGCGGGCGGAGTGGCCCAGTCCCGCGCGGTCACCGCCGCACTGACCACCCTGGCCAAGACCTCCGGGATCCCCATCCTGCTGGTCGGGCATGTGACCAAGGACGGCAACGTCGCCGGCCCGCGGGTGCTCGAGCACCTGGTGGACGTGGTCCTCAACTTCGAGGGTGACCGGCAGTCCTCCCTGCGCATGCTGCGCGGCATCAAGAACCGCTTCGGCGCCACCGATGAGGTGGGTTGTTTCGAGCAGACCGCCGACGGCATCCGGGAGGTCCCCGACCCCTCCGGGCTGTTTCTCTCCCACCACGGCCACACCCCGGACGGTTCAGCGGTGACCGTGGCCATGGACGGCGTGCGTCCCCTGCTGGCCGAGGTGCAGGCCCTGACGGTGGACCCGGTGGCCAAGAATCCCCGCCGCGTGGTCACCGGCCTGGACACCAACCGGGTGCCCATGGTGCTGGCCGTGCTGCAGGCCCGGGCAGGCGAGCGCACCAACGAGAAGGACGCCTACGTGGCCACCGTCGGCGGGGTGCGCATCACCGAGACCGCCACCGACCTCGCCGTCGCCCTGGCCACCTGGTCCTCGCTGCATGAGCAGCCGCTGCCGGAGAAGACCGTCGTCATCGGCGAGGTCGGGCTGGCCGGGGAGCTGCGGCGGGTGCCCAACCTGGGCCGCCGCCTCGCGGAGGCCGCCCGCCTGGGATACGAGTACGCCGTCGTGCCCGCCGGGGAGGAACTCAGCGTCAAGGGCATGCGCATCGCGGAGGCCACCACTCTGCGGGAGGCGATCAACCTGGTCTCCCCGCGCAGGTGAGCGGCCGGCAGCGGGCGTAGTTGACGGTCGGCGCAGGGGACCGGCGCAGCGCAGCGCTACAATTACCCCCCATGACGCCTGCCTCCAGCACCCCCGCGCCCGCCACCCTGCGGGAGACCCTCCAGCACCTGGCCCCCGGGACCGGGCTGCGTGACGGACTCGACCGGATCGTGCGCGGACGCACCGGTGCCCTCATCGTCCTCGGCGACGGACCCGAGGTCATCGACCTGTGTGACGGCGGCATCGAATTCGACGTGCCCTTCGCCCCGACGCTGCTGCGTGAACTGTCGAAGATGGACGGCGCGGTGATCCTCTCCGATGACGGTTCCCGGATCCGGCGGGCCAATGTGCAGGTCGTGCCCTCCCCGGGTTTCCCCACCTCGGAGAGCGGCACCCGCCACCGCTCCGCCGAGCGCACCGCGCTGCAGTCGGGGCGTCCGGTCATCGCGGTGAGCCAGTCGATGAACGTGATCACCCTCTACGTCGAGGGGGCGCGTTATGTCCTGGACAGCCCGGAGACGATCCTCACCCGCGCCAATCAGGCGATCGGCACGCTCGAGCGCTACCGCACCCGGCTGGACCACGCGAACCAGCGTCTGTTCGTCTCCGAGATCAACAACTACGCCACCGTGTCCGATGTCGTGTCGGTGATGCAGCGGGAGCTGCTGGTCAAACGCGTCGGTATCGAGCTGGACCAGAACGTCCTCGAACTGGGCACCGACGGCCGTCAGCTCAACCTCCAGCTGACGGAGCTGCGCGGCGACAATGACCGGCAGATCGACCTGCTCATCCGCGACTACCTGGTGGCGGAGGGCCCGCCCTCGGACGAGGCCGTGGGTGAGGCGACCCGGGCGCTGGATGAGCTGGGTGACGCGGACCTGCTCAAGCCCACCAATGTGGCCCGGATCCTGGGTCTGCCGGCCACGGAGGAGTCACTGACGCAGTGGATCGTGCCGCGCGGCTACCGGGTGCTCAGCCGGGTGCCGCGGGTGCAGATGTTCCTCAAGCACAAGATCATCACCGCGCTCGGTGACGTCAAGGCGCTGCTGGCCGCCTCCGAGGAGGAGCTGGCCGGGATCGACAACGTGGGTACCCTGTGGGCCCGTCACGTGCATGAGGGCCTCAACCGTCTGGTCTGAGCCGGCGGACCTAGCCCAGGTTGAAGGTGTGGGCATCGGAGGGGTTGTCCCCGATGACGGCGTGCAGGAAGAAGGCGCCGGTGCCCACGTTCTGCCGGTTGCTGCACTGCCCGGGCTGGGAACCCAGCCGTGACCACACGGCCTGGAAGCGGCGTTCATCACCGGCGGGGAAGGTCTCCTCACCGGTGAGGATGGAGGGGAAGCAGTCGGTGTCGGCCCACACGCGCGCGTTGGACTCCAGGTCGTAGACCTCGAAGCGCAGTTCATCGTCGTCGAGGTTGATCTCGCAGTCGGCGTCGGTGGGGTTGGTCACCGTCATGTAGAAGGTGGGTTGGACGTCATCCCCGTAGGAGGGCCGGTCGGAGGAGGCCGCGATCCGCAGGTCAGGCAGCTCGCAGATGTCCTTGCCCTCGGCGCTGGGCTCCTCGCTTGCTGACGCCCGCGTGCTCTCGCTCTCCTCCGCCGCCTCTTCTTCCGAGGTGGTCTCCGAGGTCTCCGAGACCTCGGTCGTGTCGGTGGCAGCGGCCGCTGCAGCGGTCGTCTCCGTCGGGGAGGCCGGGGTGGGGTCGTCGGAGCCGCGGTTGGCGAAGGACACCAGACCCCAGACCAGCAGCGCGACGAGGACCAGGATGATCGCGGCCGCGGCGACGCGACGGCGGACGTAGATCTCTTCGGGGAGTCGGGGGCTGCTGTTGCTCACGCCCACCACTCTAATTCCCGGGGTCCGCGGAAGGGGTACCTCAGCTCCCCGCGTGTCCTGCCCGCCTACTGCACGCCGTCGGCGATGACGAGTTCGGTGGAACCGTCGGAGAGCAGGTAGCGCAGGCCGACGATGCCCGCCCGGCCGTCGGCGATCCGCTTCTGCAGCGGGGCGAGCCGGTGCTTGATCTGCATGACCACCTCAATGATGTGCTGGCGTTCGAATCCCGGCAGGGTGTTCATGCCGCGGGCCCGGGCCTCGAGGATGGAGGGGGCGACCTTCTCGATGAGGATGCGCTCCAGGCCGTTGGGGATGTTCCCGCCGGACAGGGCCTCGGCGGTGGCGGCGACCGCACCGCAGGACTCGTGCCCCATGACCACGACGAGTTCCACGCCGAGACTCTTGATGGCGTACTCGATTGAGGCGAGCACGGCCGGGTCGAGGATCTCCCCGGCGGTGCGGACCACGAACAGGTCACCGAGGCCGACGTCGAAGATCAACTCGACGGGGACACGCGAATCGGAACAGGAGAGGACCACGGCGCGGGGGTTCTGGCCGCGGCGCAGCTCCGTCCGGCGGAGGATGTCCTGGTTGGGGCGTTCCTGCTGCTGGAGAACGAATCGTTGATTTCCGGCCTGCAGTGCTTCCCAGACGGCCTGGGGGTTGTCGGCGACATCTTTCATTGGCATGAGCGCAATTGTTCCAGACTCCGCCGCCCGGGTGCGCACATGACCTGTCCTAGACTGGTCGATCATGTCTGTTTCTTCTGTGCTCGCCTGGTTTGACCGCAATGAACGCCCCCTCGCGTGGCGGGAACCGGGCACCGGCGCATGGGGGATCCTGCTCAGCGAGGTGATGAGCCAGCAGACCCCCGTCGCCCGGGTGGAGCCGGTGTGGCGGGAGTGGATGGCCCGGTGGCCCGATCCGGCGGCCTTCGCGCAGGCCTCCCCCGCGGAGGTGCTGCGTGCCTGGGGCAAGCTGGGCTACCCGCGCCGGGCGTTGCGCCTGCTGGAGTGCGCGCAACAGATCGTGGAGCTTCACGACGGCCGCGTCCCCGAGGACGTCGATGAGCTCCTCGCCCTGCCCGGCATCGGTGACTACACCGCCCGCGCCGTGGCGTGTTTCGCCTACGGGCAGAACGTGCCGGTCGTGGACACCAACGTGCGGCGGGTGCACCGTCGCGCGGTGGAGGGGCGCTATCTGGCGGGGACGGCGTCGAAAAGCGAGCTGGCGGCGGTCGCGGCGTGGCTGCCGCAGGACGGGCGGGGACCGCGCTTCTCCGCGGCGCTGATGGAGCTCGGTGCCCTGGTGTGCACCGCGGGTGCTCCGGAGTGCGGGGTGTGCCCGCTGCGCAGCCGCTGCGCGTGGGTCGCGGCCGGCAGTCCACCGCCCAGCGCGGAGGAACTGGCGAAGAAGAAGGTGCAGAAGTTCCTCGGCACCGACCGGCAGGTCCGCGGGAAAATCATGGATGTGCTGCGCGGGGCGGACACGGCGGTGCCGCAGTCCGCGATCGACGTCGTCTGGCCCGATGCCGCGCAACGCTCACGCGCCCTGTACTCCCTGCTGGAGGACGGACTGGCGGAACAGGACGAGCGCGGTTACTTCCACCTGCCGCGGTAGTTCAGTCCACCGGGCAGCTTCACCCAGATCCCGCCGCGGCTGTTGACGGTCACCGGCCCGATCCGGGTGGAGGCGGAGGCCCCGGAACCGGAGAGGTTCAGCCAGCTGTTCTTCCCCAGCTTCTTTCTCCTGCGGAAGGTGATGCCCACTATCCCCACGCTCCTCAACTGGTCACCCGGTGGTATTGCCCCGATTATAGGACGCCCGGCCTCCGGAGTGGAGGTGCTCGGAGCCGGGGATACCTCCGCGCGCAGAACAGAGCCCGCCCCCCTTTCCCGGGGTTGCGGGGAAAGGGAGGGCGGGCTCTACGGTGCCCTGTCGGCGGGTGAACCTACGCCTGGGGCTGTGCGCCGCCTGCGCCGGCCGGGCCCTCATCGGTGCCGGCGGTGGACAGGTCGTCGGTGATCTCCGGGACGTCCGGGATCACGGTGTCCTCCTCAACATCGCGGATCGCCTCCGCAGCCTCCGGGGACATCTCCGAGAAGGTACCCTCCGGCAGCGGCTTCGGGCGCGGTGTGAACGTGAACTTCGCAGAGTCGGTGTTCTTGTCCTCACCGTCCCAGCCGTCGACGTCGACGGTGACGATCTCACCGGCACCGAGCTCGCCGAAGAGGATCTTCTCACTCATCACGTCCTCGATCTCACGCTGGATGGTGCGGCGCAGCGGACGGGCGCCGAGGACCGGGTCGAAGCCACGTCGGGCCAGGAGTGCCTTGGCCTTGTCGCTGAGCTCGATGCCCATGTCCTTGGCGGCCAGCGCCTTCGCGACGCGGCCGATGAGCAGCTCCACCATCTGGACGATCTGCTCACGGGTGAGCTGGTGGAAGACCACGATCTCGTCGATACGGTTGAGGAACTCGGGGCGGAAGTGCTTCTTCAGCTCATCGTTGACCTTGTTCTTCATGCGCTCGTACTGGGCGTCGGAGTCCGTCTCCGAGGAGCCGGTGAAGCCCAGGCCGACGGCCTTCGAGATGTCCTGGGTGCCCAGGTTCGAGGTGAAGATGAGCACCGTGTTCTTGAAGTCCACGACACGTCCCTGGCCGTCGGTGAGACGACCGTCCTCGAGGACCTGCAGGAGGGTGTTGTAGATCTCCTTGTGGGCCTTCTCGATCTCATCGAAGAGCACAACGGAGAAGGGCTTGCGGCGGACCTTCTCGGTGAGCTGGCCACCCTCCTCGTAACCGACGTATCCGGGGGGAGCACCGAACAGGCGCGAGGCGGTGAAGCGGTCGTGGAACTCGCCCATGTCGATCTGGATGAGGGCGTCGTCGTCACCGAAGAGGAACGCGGCGAGCGCCTTGGACAGCTCCGTCTTGCCCACGCCGGAGGGGCCGGCGAAGATGAAGGAACCGGAGGGACGCTTCGGGTCCTTCAGACCGGCACGGGTACGGCGGATCGCACGGGAGACGGCCTGGACGGCCTCTTCCTGGCCGATGATGCGCTTGTGCAGCTCATCCTCCATGCGCAGCAGGCGGGAGGACTCCTCCTCGGTCAGCTTGAACACCGGGATACCGGTCCAGGCACCGAGAACCTCTGCGATCTGCTCCTCGCCGACCTCGGCGATCTCCTCGAGATCACCCGAACGCCACTGCTTCTCCTTCTCGGAGCGCTCCTCACCCAGCTTGCGTTCCTTATCACGCAGACCCGCGGCCTTCTCGAAGTCCTGGGCGTCGATCGCCGCCTCCTTCTCACGGCGGACGTCGGCGATGCGCTCGTCGATCTCGCGCAGACCCTCCGGGGCGGTCATACGCTTGATGCGCATGCGGGCGCCGGCCTCATCAATGAGGTCGACGGCCTTGTCCGGCAGGAAACGGTCGTTGATGTAGCGGTCCGAGAGGTTCGCCGCGGCAACCAGGGCACTGTCCGTGATGGAGACACGGTGGTGTGCCTCGTAGCGGTCACGCAGACCCTTGAGGATCTCGATGGTCAGCTCGACGGAGGGCTCCGGGACCTGGACCGGCTGGAAACGACGCTCCAGGGCGGCGTCCTTCTCGATGTGCTTGCGGTACTCGTCGAGCGTGGTCGCTCCGATGGTCTGCAGCTCACCGCGGGCCAGCTTCGGCTTGAGCAGTGAGGCGGCGTCGATCGCGCCCTCGGCGGCACCCGCACCCACCAGGGTGTGGATCTCGTCGATGAACAGGATGATGTCGCCGCGCTGGTTGATCTCCTTGAGCACCTTCTTCAGGCGCTCCTCGAAGTCACCGCGGTACCGGGAACCGGCGACCAGGGAACCCAGGTCCAGGGAGTAGACCTGCTTGTCCTTGAGGGTCTCCGGCACCTTGCCGTTGACGATGTCCAGGGCCAGGCCCTCGACCACCGCGGTCTTACCCACACCGGGCTCGCCGATGAGGACCGGGTTGTTCTTCGTGCGGCGGGAGAGCACCTGCATGATGCGCTCGATCTCCTTGCCACGGCCGACCACCGGGTCCAGCTTGCCGTCGCGGGCGGCCTGGGTGAGGTTGCGGCCGAACTGGTCGAGCACGAGGGAGCTGGAACGCTCGCCCGGACCGCCCTGACCCGGCTGACCGCCACGGGCGGCACCGGTGCCGGCGCCGACCGGACCGGAGCCCGCTTCGGGGGTGGCCTCCGGGTTCGCACCCTGGCCGCCTTCGTAACCGGAGAGCAGCTGGATGACCTGCTGGCGCACGCGCGGCAGGTCAGCGCCCAGCTTCACCAGCACCTGGGCGGCCACGCCCTCACCCTCACGGATGAGGCCGAGCAGCAGGAACTCGGTACCGATGTACTTGTGCCCCATCTGCAGCCCCTCGCGGAGCGAGAGCTCCAGGACCTTCTTGGCGCGGGGAGTGAAGGGGATGTGGCCGGTGTGCGGCTGGGTGCCGTGGCCGATGATCTCCTCGACCTCCTGACGCACGGCATCCAGCGAGATGCCCATGGATTCCAGGGCCTTCGCCGCCACCCCCTCGCCCTCATGGATGAGGCCGAGCAGGATGTGCTCGGTGCCGATGTAATTGTGGTTGAGCAGCCGCGCTTCTTCCTGCGCCAGAACAATGACGCGCCGCGCCCGGTCGGTGAACCGTTCAAACATGTCGTTACCCCTAACCTTTGTGCCTAACTTGTCATCCACTCTAACGCGCGGACGGGCCAAACTATTTGCACTCGAATTCCTCAAGTGCCAACTTATGCATATATCTGCAGGTCAAAGGCATGTACGCCTTTAGCGAACAGGCCAGGAACCGCCCATGATGATGGTTCCGGGCGACGAAAATCAGCCGGACTTGTAACCTCGGCCACATGCGCTTCCTCAACGAGTCCACCCCACACCATGAGCTGACCTACGCGGACGTGTTCATGGTTCCCTCCCGCTCCGAGGTCCGCTCCCGCCTTTCGGTCGACCTCTCCACCGATGACGGTTCCGGGACGACGATCCCGGTTGTCGTCGCCAACATGACGGCCGTCTCCGGCCGGCGGATGGCGGAGACCATCGCCCGCCGCGGTGGCCTGGCGGTCCTCCCGCAGGATGTGCCCGCCGAAATCGCCGCGGAGACGATCAGGCGGGTCAAACAGTCGCATCTGGTCTATGACACCCCGATCACCGTGAAACCGCACCACACCGTCGGCTACGCCCGGAACCTGCTGCACAAACGTGCCCACGGGGCGGCGGTGGTGGTGGATGAGGAACGCCCGGTCGGGTTGATCACCGAGCGGGACCTGCTCGACTCCGACAACTTCACCCAGGTGCGGACGCTGATGTCCACCGCCCTGCTCACCCTGCCGGAGGGCATCTCCCCGCAGGACGGTTTCAATGCGCTGGTGACCGCCAGCCGGAAACTCGCCCCGGTGGTCGACGCCGAGGGCCGTCTGGTGGGGATCTTCACCCGGTCCGGGGCCCTGCGGTCCGCGGTCTACCACCCCGCCGCCGACGACGCGGGCCGACTGCGGGTGGGGGCGGCGATCGGCATCAACTCGGACATCGAGGGCGACGTCGCCACGCTTGCCGACGCCGGCGTCGACGTCCTCGTCGTGGACACGGCGCACGGCCACCAGGAGTCCATGATGGAGGCGCTGTGGCGGGTGCGCGCGTGCGACATCGGTGTGCCGGTGGTGGCCGGCAACGTGGTCACCGCCCAGGGGGTGCGGGATCTCGCGGAGGCCGGGGCGGACATCATCAAGGTGGGTGTCGGTCCGGGCGCGATGTGCACCACCCGCATGCAGACCGGGGTCGGCCGGCCGCAGTTCTCGGCGGTGCTGGAGTGTGCCGCAGCGGCCCGGGAGATCGGTGCACACGTGTGGGCCGACGGCGGGGTGCGTGATCCCCGGGACGTGGCTCTCGCGCTGGCGGCCGGCGCCTCGAATGTGATGATCGGCTCCTGGTTCGCAGGCACCTTCGAGTCCCCCGGTGACCTGCACACCGACAGCCGGGGCCGGATGTACAAGGAGTCCTTCGGCATGGCCTCCCGGCGTGCGGTGGAGCGCCGCAACGTGGAGGCCGGGGCCTTCGAGCTGGCGAAGCGGGCGATGTTCGAGGAGGGGATCTCCAGCGGGCAGATCCACCTCGACCCGCGCGACGGCGGCGTCGAGCACCTCGTCGACCGCATCACCTCGGGAGTGCGTTCAGCCTTCGCCTACGCCGGGGCGGCGGACCTGGCGTCCTTCCGGAGCCGCGCGGTCGTCGGGGTGCAGTCGGCCGCGGGCTTCGCGGAGGGCATGCCGCGGGGCTGATCAGACCGGATCAGGCGGCCTGGCCCTCCTCCTGCTGCTCCTCGGCGACCTTGGTCACGAAGGGGCTGGCCACCAGGACCAGGATGGCGAAGACGCCGGCGAGGAGGAAGGAGGTGTGGGCGCCGTCGGCGGTGGCCTGCGCCACGCCCGCACCGCGGTCCAGGGAGGCCTGCGTCCCGGCGGTCAGCGCGGCGATGAGCACCGCGGTGCCCGCCGCGCCCGCCAGCTGCTGCAGGGTGTTGAGGATCGCCGAGCCGTGGCCGTAGAGCCGCGAGGGCAGGGAACCCAGAGCAGTGGTCATCAGCGGGGTCATCATCAGCGCCAGCGCCGCGGAGAATACCAGGTGCATGGAGATGACCAGGGTGATGGAGGAGGACTCGTCGAGAAGCGTCATCCACCACGTGGCGGCGGTGAGCAGGACCGCGCCCGGGATGAGCAGCGGACGCGGGCCGACCGAATCGTAGAGCCGTCCGATGAAGGGGGCGACCAGGCCGGAGAGGAGTCCACCGGGCATGACCAGCAGACCGGTGACCAGCGGGGAGACGCCCAGGGAGTTCTGCAGGTAGATCGGCAGGACCATGACCACGCCCAGGAGGGTGCCCATCACCAGCAGCGCGGTGACCACGGAGACGGTGTAGTTGCGGATGGTGAAGGGGCGCAGGTCCAGCAGCGGGGCCTCAAGGCGCAGCTGGCGCCACACGAACAACGCCAGCGCGAACACGCCGACCACGGCGAGGATGACCGCCGTGCGGGGCTGGGACGCCAGGGAGCTCAGGGCGTAGACGAGACCGCCGAAGGCGAGGGTGGCCAGGACAACGGAGAGCGGGTCGAAGGGCGCGCGGGAGGTCTCGCCGATGTTGCGGATGAACACCGCACCCACGATCAGCGCGATGACCACCAGCGGCACGACGAGCCAGAACAGCCAGTGCCAGGTGAGGCGGTTGAGGATGAAACCGGAGACCGTCGGGCCCAGCGCCGGGGCCACGGACATGACGATGGAGATCACGCCCATCACCGAACCGCGGCGGTTGGCGGGCACCACGGTCAGCGCCACCGTCATCAGCAGCGGCATGATCAGCGCGGTACCGGTGGCCTGGATGATGCGGCCGGTCAGCAGCACGGCGAAGGTCGGGGCCGCGGCAGCCACCATGGTGCCGATGAGGAAGCTGATGATCGCGACCAGGAAAACCTGGCGGGTGGAAAAGCGCTGCATCACCCAGCCGGTGGCCGGGATGACCACGGCCATGGTGAGCATGTAGCCGGTGGTCAGCCACTGCGCGGTGGTGGCCGGGACGTCGAAGTCCGTCATGATCGCGGGCAGGGCGACCGACAGGATCGTCTCGTTGAGGAACATCACCAGCGCTGAGCCGACCAGCACGGTGAGGATGATCTTCACCTCGGCGGGGAGGCCCGGCGCGGGGTGCGGTGCCGGGTTCTCCGAGGTGGTCGGCGCAGGGTTATGGGTGGTACTCACTGGGGAAGCCTTCCGGAACGTCCTTGAGGAAAGACGTTCACTGTAGCTCTCAGGGGCGTCTCAGGCCACCCGGCCCCCGGGGGTTACTCGTCGATGGGGGAATCCTGCAGGTTGTCGGGGTATTTGCGCAGGCGGATGATGCTCCAGGCCAGCCCTCCCCAGAGGACACCGGCGGAGAGGACGAACACGGTGATGGCGATGGGGGTCATGGTCTACTCTCCCTTGACGTGGTGGTAGCTGGTGTCGTTGAGGTCGAACTGTTTCTCCGGGTCGTAGTCCTCGGCGAAGGGGCGGCGGTAACGGGAGAAACTCAGCAGCAGTGAGGCCACCGCGACGACGGCGAGCATGGCCCAGCCGGCGGTCAGGAGGAACCAGGTCGGGTAACCGCCGTAACCGTCGACGATGTAACTCCACGTGCCGGTGATGAAGATGACGATGAGGATGGCCGGGGTGACCACCCTGATCATCAGGCTCCACAGGCGGCCGACGCGCAGGGAACTGACCGCGTTGAGGTGGGCGGCCAGCGTCGGCAGGATCTTCGTACCCCAGCCGAGGGCGAGGATCATCGCGATGGCGGAGGCCACCACGCCGACGTTGTTGATGAAGGCGTCGACGACGTCGAGGATGCTCAGGCCCGCGGAGGTGGAGTAGAGCGCCAGGGACAGCGCGCCGGTGGCCAGGCCTGCGGCGATGGCGCTGCGGGCGGTGGACCAGCCGGTCTTGTCCGCCACTGAACCGATGACCACCTGCATCAGCGAGAGCAGGGAGGTGAAGCCCGCGAAGGCGAGGCTGAGGAAGAACAGGACGCCGATGATCTGGCCGCCGGGCATCTCCGAGAGCAGGGTGGGGAAGGTGATGAAGGCCAGCCCCACGCCGGTGATGCCCTCCAGCTCTGCGACGGTGGTCGCCTGGCGGTTGGCCAGGAAGCCCAGGGCGGCGAAGACACCGACTCCGGCGAGCAGCTCGAAGCTCGTGTTGGAGAAGGCCACCACGACACCGGAACCGGTCAGGTCACTCCGCTTCTTCAGGTAGGAGGAGTAGGTGAGCATGATGCCGAAGGCGATGGAGAAGGAGAAGAAGATGTGGCCGTAGGCCGCGATCCACACCGTCGGGTCGGCCAGCGCCTCCCAGCTCGGGGTGAAGAAGGTGTTCAGGCCGTCGACCGCGCCTGGCAGGGTCACACCGTAGATCACGATGATGAGGAAGAGCACCACCAGGGCGGGCAGGGTGATGCGGTTGGCCAGCTGCAGGCCCCTGCGCAAACCGAGGGCCGCGAAGATGATGATGCCCAGCCAGATCACCGCCAGGGAGAAGAAGATGGCCGGCACAACGGTGGGGGTCACACCCGGGTCGGTCGCCTTGAGGAAGTCCACCGCGAAGAAGGTGGCGGCATCATCTCCCCAGGACTGGCGCAGCGAGAACCAGACGTAGCACAGGGCCCAGGCCAGGATCGCGGCGTAGTAGGAGGAGATGACGAAACAGATGATCGCCTGCCACCAGCCCAGCGGCTCCAGCTTCCTACTGATGCGTCGCAACGCCAGCGGCGGGGCCGCGCGGAAGCGGTGACCGACGGCGAAATCGAGGAAGAGGATCGGCAGGCCGGCGGTGAACAGGGCGATGAGGTACGGGATGAGGAAGGCTCCACCACCGTTCTCATAGGCAACGCCGGGGAAACGCCAGATGTTGCCCAGGCCGATCGCGGAGCTGATGGCCGCGATGATGAACGCCGGTCGGCTGCTCCAGCTCTCCCGGGTCTTCGGCCGGGCGGATTGGGTCTGACTTGTCATTGCCCGTGGGTCTCCTCACGCCGGTGACCGGCTGTCTACTGGCTGCCGACGCTCCGGTTCGCGGCACCCGCTCGGTTGCGGGGCGCTTCAGCCATGGAGGTAGCTTAAATCACCTTGTGCTCCGCGTGTGAGTGCGGTGGTGCCTGTCCCGGGACTCAACAGCGTTCCGGGGCGGGACGCAGGCCACTGACCTACCCTGAGCCAATGGAGTCCGTACCCGAACTACTGTCCCTCATCCGTCGGGGCGCCGGGACGCCCGTGTCCCTGACGCTGTCGGTGCCCCACGCGGAGGAACCCGCCGGCCGCTACGGCTGGGTGATGGCACCGAAGCTCTTCGCGCTCATCGACGCCACCGGGCTCACCGTCCACCGCTCCCCCGCCGGTGTGCACGCGTTACGGGATGGGGATGATGTCCTGCGCGGCAGAGGTCAGGACCGGTGGCTCTTCCAGGGCCGGGACATCCCCGCCCATGCGAAGATCGACGACCTGGCGGTGTTCAGCCCGACCGGTTGTTTCCTCGACCAGGAGCGGCTCATCCGGGAGATGAACCTCATTGATGCGCAACCCGACCGGATCACTGTCGGTGAGATCGCGGGGCGGGAGACCTGGGTCGTGCCCAGTGCCGCCCACAGCCGCTTCGCCGAGGAGGATCACCCCCGCCTCATCGAGATCGACCGGGAACACGGGACGCTGCTGGCGGTGGAGACTGACCGGGAACGGGTGGAGGCCGCCACCGTCTCCTTCCCCGCCGACTTCCCCGGTATCGCCTGGGAGGGCCCGGCCACCGACTGGCGGACGGAATGGGACGGACAGCGCGCCGACCTTGAGGAGTCGGTCCAGTTCCCGCCTGCGGAGGAGATCCCGGGGTTGCTGGAGCAGCTCCCACCGCACCCCACGGACCCGCGGCGACTGCGGATATACATCGGTGACGGTTCCCTCGAGGGCGCCTACCCGCAGTACCGGGTGGGTCGCTCCGAACGCCTGCCCCTGGCCTTCCGCCTCACCTCCCCTCCCCTGCCGGAGCTGCTGAGCACCCGGCGCGGCTGGGTCCGGCACGTGGGGGAACCACTGCCCGATCCGCACTGGCCCGTGATCTTCAGCGGCGACGGCTGGTCGGGCTACGCCCTCCTGCCCACACCGGTCCGGCAGGAGGCGGAGCTGGAGGGGTGGTTCGACTATTCCGCCTGGGACCCGGACTCGGGCGGGAATGATGTCCGGGTGGAACGCATCTATGTCTCTCTGGGTGTCTATTCCGACCCGCAGCGGGTGTGGCAGGAGGTCGAGGACACCACCGAGGCCTACCGCGGTGAAGAGATCGGGCTGCGGGATGTGGTTCTCGACGTCACTCTCGACGGGGCGGTGCCCCCACCCCTGGTACCCGAACTGTTCCGCCCCGGCACGAAACATGTGGAGGGATCCCACCTGTGGATCAGGGACTGGGCCTGCCCGGTGCTGCGCTGCTGGGATCTGCGGACCGGTGACTACCGTGGCCAGACTCTGGTGCCGGTCTCAGTGCGGGATGCCCATTTCCTGCGGTTCGGGGCAGGTGTCGTCCACAGTGAGCAGGGCGCCTGGCGCCTGTCCCCCGGTTCCGCAGTGACAGTCGCAGTCCCGGACTGGGCTCCCCCAGATGAGGAGGTTGAACCGGAGGTCCCTCCGCCTGTCCCGGAACCGTGGGAGATCGACCATCACTTGTCGGATGGGCTGTATTCCCTGGTCATGCTGACCGAGGACGGTTCCCGCACCGCGTTGGGACGGCGGGATGGGGACGGGAGGATGGAGGTCTGCCCCATGGACACCGGTGGTTTCACCATCAACCAGGCCACCCGCGTCGGGGACCGGTATTTCGTCGACTGCTGGCAGCTCCATCTGGTCATCGGTCCTGATTTCCGGGTCGAGTCCGTGGAGCAGAGCACGATGGATGACATCCCCTGGCGGTGGTCCGCCGAACACGGTGTCGCCGTGCAGAGTGCGGGTCCGGAAGTGAGCTTCGTAGAGCAGGACACCGGCCGGGAGATCACCCGGTGGGCCGTCCCTGCAGGGCACTTCGTCGACGTCCGGATCGATTCCCCCACCCGTTTCGTAGTGCTCGTCCACCCGGAGGGTGCTGAGCGGTGGGAGCGGCCCACACCTACCGGGGTGGCGGAATTCGACGGGACGAGCTGGGCAACCGTCGAGTTGGAGGAGGCGCCACCGGAGATCTGATCACCTGCCGGAGACCATCAGGCCCTGGTTCCACGTGGAACCAGGGACCGGCACAGTATTTGACACTTCAACAAATCAGGTGCTATCATATTGAGCCCGATGGCCCATACGGGCCCGGAAATCGATGACACGACACGGTAGGGATCCCTGCGGAATCTCCTGACACGGCACTGAGCGATTTTTTACCAGCCGAAATGTCAGGAGGACCCTTGACGCATACCCAGACCCCACCCGTGCAGTCACCGAAGCGTATTCCCTGGATGATTGCCGTCGCGGCAGCAGCCGCCTTCCTCGCCACCTTCAATGAGACTTTCCTCAACGTGGCCTTCACACCGATCATGCAGGACTTCCAGGTCGACGTGAACACCGTCCAGTGGCTGACCACCGGTTACCTGCTGGTCGCCGCCGTATTCGTGCCGGTCGCCAACGTCCTGTACCACCGCTTCCCCACCCGCCAGCTCTTCGTCGCCGTCGTGGCGATCATGGTCGTCGGCTCGGTGATCGGCGCACTTGCACCGTCATTCGGGGTGCTGCTCATCGCCCGACTGCTGCAGGCTGTCGGCACCGGTCTACTCACCCCGATCGGTATGAACGTCACTCTGGCGGTCTCCCCGCGTGAGAAGCTCGGCCAGAACATGGGCATCATGGCCGCGATGACCACCCTGGGCCCGTCCCTGGCCATCGTCCTGTCCGGCGTCCTGCTGACCGTCGCACCGTGGCAGACCCTGATGTGGGTCTTCGGCGTCCTGACCCTCCTCGTCCTGATCGCCGGTGCCGTCATCCTGCGCAACGTCGCAGCACTCGGCCGCCCTGTCCTGGATGTCCTGTCCTTCCTCCTCGTCGCAGTGGGTCTGATCGGCATTCTCTACGGCGCGTCCTCCGCATTCGGCGGCTCCGCCATATATGCGGGAATCTCGTTCATCGTCGGCCTGGTCGCCCTGTGGCTGTTCGTCCTCCGTCAGCGCCGTATCGAGAACCCGCTGATCGATCTGCGGCCCTTCTCCAGCACACCGTTCGTCATCGGCGTCCTCATGACCATGCTGGGCCTGGTCTTCGTCTTCGCCATGAACGTCACCATTCCGCTGTTCCTGCAGGGGGCACGGGACATGGATCCGCTCGGCGCCTCCCTGACCCTGGCACCGGGCATCCTGCTCACCGTCGTCCTGGGACCGATCGCGGGCAAACTGTTCGACCGTCACGGTGGCCGCTGGTCCATCCCGCTGGGCTTTACGATCATGGCCGTCTTCGTCACCCTCGTCGGTGTCGCCGCAGGTCAGGACTCCATCCTGCTGTTCGGTGTCCTCTACGTCCCCGCGGTCCTGTCCACCGCATTCGTGATCGGGCCCTCCCAGACCTTCGCCCTGTCCAGCCTGGACCGCGAGACCAGCCCGCACGGTGTCACCGTCGTCTCCACCAGCTTCCAGATCGCCGGCAGCGTCGGCACCTCCCTGGCCACCGGTATCTACGGTGCCGTCGCAGCCTCCCGGGCATCCGGAGGTCAGGTGGAATCTCTGCTCTCAGGTTTCCGCGGTTCCGTCGGGCTGGTCGTCGTCACCTCCGCCATCGGTATCGCCCTGGCGTTCCTGGCCTACCGCAGGAAGGCTGCGGCCGGGGTCGTCGAGTCCACCGCGCCGCAGACGAACGCCGTCGAGGCCATCATGAAGACCGACGTCTACACCCTGTCCTCCGACCAGACCGTGCTCAGCGCACTGCAGACCTTCACGGAGCGGGGCTTCTCCGGTGCGCCGGTCATGCACAAGGACGGCTCCCTGGCGGGCTTCATCTCCGACGGTGACGTCATGCGTTACCTCTCCGCCACCCACCCGTCGTCGACCTCGATCTACTCCTTCGCCATCGGCGCAGAAGATGACCTCGAGCAGGCAATGACCGACCTGGGCAGCCTCAACGTGCTGAAGCTGGCCACCCGCGACGTCCTGACCATCGACGCCGACGCCTCCGTCGCCGACGCCGTGGCCGCGCTTTCCGACGCCCACATCAAGAAGGTTCCCGTCCTCCGCGGCAGCAGGGTCGTCGGCATCGTCAGCCGTTCCGCCATCAACCGCATGGCCATCGCCAACTACCTGAACTCCCGCGGGCAGAGCCTGCAGCCAGCCGCTGTCGACTGACCCCACCCCGGCAGCGAAGAAAACCCTGTGATCATCAGATCACAGGGTTTTCCTCATGGGCCAGGACGCTGGTTGCCGGAACCTACTTCTGCTCGGGCTTGACCAGCGGGAACAGCACGGTCTCGCGGATACCCAGGCCGGTCAGGGCCATGAGCAGGCGGTCCAGCCCCATGCCGCAACCGGCGGTGGGCGGCATACCCTGCTCCATGGCGGCGAGGAACTCCTCGTCGAGCACCATGGCCTCCTCGTCGCCGCCGGCAGCCAGACGGGCCTGGTCCTCGAAACGCTCGCGCTGGATGATCGGGTCCACCAGCTCGGAGTAGCCGGTGGCCAGCTCGAAGCCGCGGACGTAGAGGTCCCACTTCTCGGTCACGCCCGGCTTGGAGCGGTGCTGACGGGTCAGCGGGGAGGTCTCCACGGGGAAATCCTTGACGAAGATCGGACCCTGCAGCTGGTCCTCACAGAGGACCTCCCAGATCTCCTCGACGAGCTTGCCGTGGCCCCAGCCGCCGGCCTTGGGGACGTCGAGACCGACGACGTCGGCAAGCTTCTTGAGCTCCTCGACGGTGCTGTCGATGGTGACCTCGGGCTGGCCCGGGTACCGGCGCTGCAGCGCCTCGTTGAGGGAGGGGTACATCTCGATGACCGGCCACTCGCCACCCAGATCGAATTCCGTGCCGTCGACCCAGGTCACCGTGGTGGAACCGAAGACCTCGAGGGCGACCGACTGGACCAGTCCCTGGATCATGCGGGCGCCGTCGGTGTAGTCACCCCAGGCCTGGTAGGTCTCCAGCATGGCGAACTCGGGGCTGTGGGTGGAGTCGATGCCCTCGTTGCGGAAGTTGCGGTTGACCTCGAAGACGCGCTCGAGACCACCGACGACGGCCCGCTTGAGGAAGAGCTCCGGGGCGATACGCAGGTAGAGGTCGATGTCCAGGGCATTGGAGTGGGTGACGAAGGGGCGGGCCGCGGCACCACCGTGCAGGGTCTGGAGCATCGGCGTCTCGATCTCGTGGAAACCCTCGGACTCGAGGTGGTGGCGCAGGGCACGCATCACCTTGATACGGGTCATCGCGTTCGTGCGTGCCTGCTCCCGCATGATCAGGTCGGTGTAACGGTGGCGCACGCGGGTGTCCTCGCCCATCTCGGCGAAGGTCACCGGCAGCGGGCGCAGCGCCTTGGCCGCCATCTGCCAGGAGGAGGCCATGACGGAGAGCTCACCACGGCGGGAGGCGATGACCCGGCCCCGCACGGAGATGAAGTCACCCAGGTCGACGTCGGACTTCCAGGAATCGAGGGACTCCTGGCCGACCTCTGCGAGGGAGAGCATGGCCTGGACCTGGGTGCCGTCGCCGGCCTGCAGGGTGGCGAAGCAGAGCTTGCCGGTGTTGCGCATGAAGATCAGACGGCCGACGACCGCGACCTCGGCGTCGGTCTCCTCGCCTGGGGCGAGGTAGGTCACGCCCTCACTGTCCTCAGCGGTCTCCCCCTCCGGCACGACCACGAACTTCTCCCGCAGATCATGCAGGGAGATGGTGCGGTCGACGGTCACGGGATAGGGCTCGATGCCGGATTCGAGCAGACGGGCACGCTTTTCTCGGCGGATGCGCAGCTGCTCGGGAAGATCGGTGCCGGAATCGGCCTTGCTTGCCTGGGAATTCTTCTGCTCGCTCACGCTCACCAAGGTTAGTCCATGGGGTCACCTGCTGCGGAAACGGGCACCCGGTGCACAGAGGTGTGGAAATCCGATTCCGTCCGAATTAATCTGGGACGAGATTTTCCCACCCCGAGAGGTTTCCGCCATGCCCACCACCACAACCACCATCGAGGCTGCCGGATCCCCCGGGAGCGAGGTTGATTTCGCGGAACGTCCCGCACGGACGGCGGGTCCCCGACGGGCCGGCATCGTCATCGTCCTCGCCGTCCTCATCCTTCTCGGCAGCATCGGGCGGATCATCTGGGGCCTCCAGCTCGGGGACACCATCCGCGTCGTCCACGGCATGGTCGGGCTCGTCATCACCTCGGTACTTGCGGCCACGGTGCGCGTCACCGCCCACGGCGATGCCCAGGTGGTCCGGTTCTTCGGCCACTACCTGGGGACCAGCCGGCGCACCGGGATGTCACTGCTCCCGCCGCTGACCTGGTCCACGAAGGTCAGTGTGCGCGAACGGGAGCTGACGACCGGCCAGGTCGAGGTCAACGGCATCGACGGTGATGTGGTGCGGGCCCGGGCGGACATCACCTGGCGGGTCGCCGACACCGCCCGGGCCACCTTCGCGGTCGATGATGCCGAGGGCTTCCTCTGTTCCCGGGCGGAGACCGCACTACGTCAGGTCGTCGCTGCACTCCCCCGCGCGGAGCTCTCCCGCGGGCTTGCCGACACCCTCTCCGCCCGCGTCGCCGCCGCCGGCCTGGTGGTCATCAGCGCCGAGGTCTCTGTCCTCTCCACTTCCCCCGGGACCACCCGAGTTGTCGAGGTAACCCTTGATCGGCTGGCGGCGGAGCAGCTGCTGGAGCTGGCACCGGGGCGTCGCGAAGCACTGGTCGCGGAGGTTGTGGCGGAGCTGCGGGAATAATGAGGAGACCCGCTGCAGGAGCCCCTGGTCGGGGTCCTGCAGCGGGTTCATCCGTGACCGATTGATGCGTTAGTTCAGCAGCCAGTCGTTCGGGGAGAAGAGCTCGAAGCGGACGGACTTCGGCGCCTTGTCGTCGGGCAGCTTCGCCAGGTCATCGCGGACGGCCTGGAGGAAGGCGTTGCCGCCGCAGAGGTAGACGTCGGCGCCGGCGAGGTCGTGCTGGGCGACGTCGACAAGCACACCTTCGGTGCGGTAGCAGGCCTCGGCCTTCACGTTCGGCAGCCGCTCCAGGAGAGTGGAGGTGTGGGCCCGCTGGGCGTGCAGCGCCTCAGAGTCATCGGCGTGCAGGTACAGGGTCGGGCGGTCGGAACCGGTGCGGGCCAGGTAGCTGAGCATGCCGACCATCGGGGTGGAGCCGATGCCGGAGGACACCAGGACCAGCGGATCCGCACCCTCACCGCTGTCGAGCACGAGGTCGCCGGCGGCCAGGGTGGCCTGGATGGTGTCGCCGACCTGGACCTTCTCGCGCAGGTGGGTCGAGACCTCACCCTCGGTCTCCACGGCGATGGTGTAGCTGCCCGGACGCTGGGCGATGATGGAGTACTGGCGCAGCTGGCGGGCACCGTCCGGCAGGACGACACCGATGGAGGTGTACTGGCCCGGCAGCGGCTTGCTCAGGTCGCCCTCGAGGACATAGACGGTGACCTGGTCGGAGATCTCGTCCTTCTCCACGACCTTGACCTCACGGAATACATCACCCGGCTTGACGCCATCGGAGGCGTAGAGCTCCTTCTCGTAGGTGATCAGGACGTCCGCCATGATCCAGTAGACCTCGCTCCAGGCTGCGGCAACGTCCTCGGTGACGACATCCGCACCGAGCACCTCGACGATCGCGGCGAAGAGGTTCTCGTAGACGATCTGGTACTGGTCCTCGGTGATGCCGAGCGAGACGTGCTTGTGGCCGATGCGCTTGAGCAGGTCGAGCGGGTCCGGGGCATCCGGGTTGACCAGCATGGAGGCGAAGGTGGCGACGGAGGCGGCCAGGGCCTTCTGCTGCTCGCCGGACTTCTGGTTGCCGCGGTTGAAGGTGTTGGCCAGCAGCTCCGGGTGATTGCCGAACATGGTCCGGTAGAAGGTCTTCGCGATGGTCCCGATGTTCTCGCCGACGGCCGGCAGGGTGGCCTTGATGATCGCCTCGTTCTCAGGCTTCAGCTTGCGGTCGCGGGAGGTGGGCTCAGTGGTGACGAACAAGGGTGTCTCACTCCTATGTGGGTGGTCAGCAATCAACTGGATCCGATTTTAAACATGTTTTCCCGTGTTTAATAGCCGGTCCAGTGAGATTTACCTCACATTTAATCCCAGAATGTGAGTGATGATCCACCTTCATGCAGCTCAGCGCATGTGCTGAGCGCTGCTTGTCGACGCCCCTCCGTTCCCCGGATCAGACGTCGATCGGGATGACGATGGGCCGTTCATTGACCGGATCCGTCAGCAGCTGGCACGGCAGGTCATAGACCTCCTCGATCAGTTCCGTGGTGACCACCTCCGATACCGGCCCCTGGGCGACGATCGCCCCGCCCTTCATCACCACCAGATTCGTCGCGTAGCGGAAGGCCAGCGTCAGCTCGTGCAGGACCATCACCACGGTCACCCCCTCCCGGTGCAGCTGACGGGCCAGGTTGAGGACCTCCACCTGGTGGGT
The DNA here is from genome assembly GCF_024919295.1 of Corynebacterium lemuris. Classification (GTDB taxonomy): domain Bacteria; phylum Actinomycetota; class Actinomycetes; order Mycobacteriales; family Mycobacteriaceae; genus Corynebacterium; species Corynebacterium lemuris. Next base: position 50,336 of record NZ_JANWTC010000005.1, read on the forward strand.
GATGTCGAGGTAGGTGGTGGGTTCGTCGAGAAGCAGGATCGGGGTCTCCTGCGCCAGGATCATCGCCAGCCACACCCGTTGACGCTGGCCACCGGACAGATCCGTGATCCGCCGGCCGGCCAGATCAGCCACCCCGGCGCGTTGCAGGGCCGTGTCCACCGCCGCCTGGTCGCGGGACGACCACTGCCGGAGCACCCCCTGGTGGGGATAACGGCCGCGGGCCACCAGATCCTCCACCAGGATGCCGTCCGGGCTCAGCGGCGACTGCGGCAGCAGCCCCAGCCGGCGCGCGACCTCCTTCGAGGCGTAGCTGTCGATGGGCACCCCGTCGAGCTCCACCACACCCGTCGAGGTGGGCAGCAGGCGGGCGATGGTGCGCAGCAGCGTCGATTTGCCGCAGGCGTTCGGGCCGACGATCACGGTGATCTCCCCGCTCGGGATGGACACGTCCAGGTGCGAGATCACCTGGTGGTCCCCGTAGCCGACCGACAGGTCCCGGCCCACGAGTCGGGGCTGCTGCAGGTTGAGTTCCGTTGTCCCAGGGATGGTCATCGTCGAGTTCTCCATTCACGGGCAAGCAACCAGATCAGATAGATGCCGCCGAGGGTGCCGGTGACGACACCCACCGGCAGCTGGGTGGGGGCGAACAACCGCTGGGCCACCACATCGGAGGCCAGGACCAGCAGTCCGCCCATGACGGCGGCCACCCCGATCCCCACGGAACCGGTGCGGGTGAGGCGGCGGGCCAGCTGCGGCGCAGCCAGGGCCACGAAGGCGATGGGTCCCGCCACCGCCACGGACATGGACACCAGTGCCACGCCCACCACGAGCAGCTCCAGGCGGCGGCGTTCCACCCGAACCCCCAGACCGGTGGCCAGGTCATCGCCGCTGATCATGATGTCCAGCGGGCGGGCGAGCACCAGGGCGGCGGGGAGCAGCACCACCAGGGTGGCGATGATCGTCCACACCGTCGGCCAACCGGTCGCGTTGAAGGAACCGGCCTGCCACTGGCCGGCTGTCTGCGCGGCGGTCAGCGAGGCCCGGACGATGAACAGGGAGTTGAGCCCCTGCAGCACCGAGGACACGCCGATGCCGACCAGCACCAGTCGGATACCGCTCAGCCCGCCGCGCCAGGCCAGCAGATAGACGAGTGCGGCGGTGCCGAAACCGCCGAGCAGCGCACCGAAGGCGATCGCCACTGGGCCACCGTTGAACACGATGATCTGGATGAGCGCACCGGAGGCCGCACCGACGGTGAAGCCGATGACGTCGGGGCTGCCGAGCGGGTTGCCCGACAGTCCCTGGAAGATCGCGCCGGAGGCACCGAGGGCCGCGCCGACGAGGACGGCGGCGAGTACACGCGGCACCCGCTGGTTCTGCACGAAGAACTCGGCGAGGGGATCAGAGCTGCGCCCCACCAGCGCCCGCAGCGCCTCCCCCACGGTCAGGGGATAGTCCCCCAGCAGCAGAGCACCGCAGCCGAGGGCCAGGATGAGGCCGGTGAGCACGGCCGTCACCGCCACCGTGCGTGACTCCAGGCGGAGCACGATCCCCGGCAGGGTGATCAGCAGGTGGCGTTTCCGCCGCGGCGGGGCCTCCGCCGCGCTCGTGGTTTTCAGGGGTTTCGTGGTGGTCACATCGCCTCCAGTCGGCGGCGGCGCACGAGGGCCACGAAGACCGGGCCGCCCAGGATCGCGGTCATGATGCCCACCTGGACCTCCTGCCCGGGCAGGACCACCCGGGCGAGCAGATCCGCGAGCAGCATGGCGCAGGGACCGGCGAGCGCCGCATAGGGCAGCACCTTCCGCTGGTCAGAGCCGCACACCCCGCGCGCCAGATAAGGGACACCGAGGCCGATGAACATGATGGGGCCCACCGCGGCGGTGGCAGCGCCCGCCAGCAGGGTGACGGCGACAACCACCAGGGTGCGGGAGAGGTTGACGCTCACGCCCAGTCCACGGGCGGTCTCCTCCCCCAGGGCCAGTGCGTTGAGCGCGGGAGCGCTGGCCATGGCCAGCACCAGGCCCATCGCGATGAAGGGGGCCACCGCGAGAACCACTGTCTCACCGCGGCCCTCCGCGGAGCCGGCGGCCCAGAACCGGAACTCGTTGAAGGCGTTCTGGTCGGTGAGGATCACGGTCTGCACCATCGCGCCGACCGCCATGCTCACCGCGACACCGGCCAGGGCCAGGCGTTCGGGGGCCGGGGATCCCTGACCGGCTGCGCCGAGGATGTAGACACCGACCGCGGCCAGCGCCGCACCGGCGAAGGCGAACCAGAGGTAGAACCAGATGGAGGTGATGCCGAAGGCGGCCACCGCGAGCACGACGGCGAAGGAGGCACCGGCGTTGACGCCCAGGATGCCCGGGTCGGCCAGGGGATTGCGGGTCATCGACTGCATGAGCGCGCCGGCTACGGCAAGGGCGGCACCCACGGCAACCAGCAGGAATGTCCGGGGCAGACGCTGCTCCAGAATAACCGTCGCCTCGAAGCTGCCGTCCGGGGAGGTGAGCACCTCCATCACCCGGGTGAAGGGGATGGGGTTCGAGCCGATGAACAGGGAGGCCGCGGACAGCAGGATGAGAACGGCCACGGTGAGCAGCGCCCACCCTGCGGTCGCCCCGCGCTGCGCCGGCGTCGCCTGTGAGGAGACGGCGCCGGGGGAACTGAGCATGACCATCTAGCGGTCCTGTCCTTCAGGACGCGGCTGGAACTCAGTCGTGTCCCCCACGGCGCCCCCGTGGTAACGGTGCGCGCCACTACTGCGGCGCTGCACCGTCAGCCACGTGTTGATCGCGGTGAGCCCGACCAGCAGGATGGCTCCGCCGATGAACAACCCGATGTAGGGCACCGTTCCCCCGGCCGAGGCAGAGGTGGCCACGACCGTGCCGGCCGGGGTGATCACCTGCCCCTGTTCAGCGAGTATCTGCTCCCCGCCGGCACCGAAGGCGGCGCCGTCGATGCCGAGCGGCTGGCCGTTGTTGCCGGTATCCCCCGCGGCGGTGCCGACTGAGTCCGCGCCGCCACCGGTGGCGGCCGTCTGGGTGCCGCCGGCAACTGCGCCACCGGACATGGCCCCTGCAGCCTGTCCACCGGTCCCGGTGGTGGCGGCCGTACCGGTGGTACCGGCTACCCGGGCCCCCTGCGCGGTGTTGGCGGCACCGGCGGCACGCGCCGTAGTGCCGGTGGTGTTCGTCCGGGCCCCGGTGGTCGCCGGGGTACCCGCAGCCGTCGTGGCCGCGGCGGCCGTGGTTGCCGCTGCCCCGGCCGCCTTGACCACCTTGAAGTTGGAGTTGCCGCGGTTGGAGTAGCCCTTGACGCCGATCTGGGCGCCGGAGGCGTCGGTCATGACCTCGCTGGCCAGGTACCGCAGCCAGTGGTCGCCCTCGCTGATGTCGCAGGGCACCTGGACGGAACCGGAGGCGGTTCCCGATGCACTGATCCGCTGCGTGGCCACCACGCCCGTGCCCTGTACGGACTCGTCACCGTAACCCTGGCCGTCGTCGATCTTGACGCTGACGACCTCGCCGGCGGGGAAACCGTGGAGGGTGAAGTTGAGCGTTCCGCAGGGCTCGAGGGTGGTGGGTGAAACCGTGGACGTGGTTCCCGGGGTGTCCCCGGAGGCACCTCCCGGAGGCAGCGCGATGGCCGGGGAGGACTGCAGGCCCATGACCAGGGCGACGGCGCCAGCAGCGATGAGGGTGGTCAGGCCCGCCCGTCGGCGCGGCGTGGAGAGAGCGGAAGCAGCCATGTCAGATCCTCCCGGATCGCTGTGTACGTCGGTTGCCGCCCCAGAGGGCGAGCGCATAGAGGGAGGGGATGAGGGCACCGAGGCCGATCATCCACCAGTCGGTGGCACCGACCACCTTGGCGGTCCTGATCACGGTCGTGGGACGCGGGACAGTGGGGTCGGCGCTCTCGGTGGCACCCGGCTCACCCAGGGCGATGGCGACCCAGCCGAGCAGGGAATCCTCCTCGCTGAGCAGGGAGACCTTGAATTCACCGTTCGGGATGGTGCCGGTCTCCAGGCGGACCTTGCGTTCATCATCCACCTGGGTCCAGCCCACCGGTACCGGCTCGGGGCCGTAGACATGGAGGAAGACCCAGTCCCCCGGCTCGCGGTTGCTGAGCGTCACCGTGAGCAGTTCGTTCTCCAGGACCGCCTCCAGGTCGCCGGACTTCGGGTCGTCCAGCTCATCCTGGTGGGCCACCGGTGCGTCCGGCTCATGGGTGGGTGCCGGGCGGGAACCTGCCGCGGCGGTCACGGTGCCGGTCACTGCCGCCGCGGTGACCGTGGTGGTGGGGGTGAGGAACTGTCCACCGGCGGGCACGAGAGCGGGTACGTCGACGAAGTCTGTCCGGGTGCCCACCTCCTCGATGTCGTCGAAGGTCTCGATCTCCGTGGCGGGAGCAGCCACAACCGGCGTGGCGGCATCGGTTCCGCGGAGACGGTCGATGTCATCGGACAGGACGCCGAGGGCGTTGAACATGCCGTTGATGTCGCCGGCCAGGCCGGTGAGGTCCCCTGCCAGGGTGCCGGCCGTGGCCTCCGTGGTCGTGGTGTCCGTGGTCGTCGTCTCCGCGACGGTGAGCAGATCCCAGCCCAGCAGCGCACCGCGCTGGCCCTGGTTGCCGGACTGCACCACCATCTTCAGGTCTCCCGCGGGCAGCAGGACGTCCTGCTGGGCGACGGTGAAGGAAAGACCCTCATCAAGCTGGTGCCACTCCCCCTGCCAGGGCAGCTGCGGGGTGCCACCCGTGCTGTAGGCGGTGAGGTGGACCCAGTCGCCGGCTTTGCCGCCGGGGACGGTGACCACGAGGTTCTTGTTGCTTCTGGCCACCTCGACACCGCCATCCGTGCCGGCCGCGAGGTCGGCGGCGTAGTCGAGCGGATCGGGGAAGCTGTTGGGCCGGTATTCACCGACGGTGAAGGCGAGGGTGGCGCCACGGCCGGGCACACTCCGGATGGGGTCACCGTTCTTCAGCGATCCACTGAGCACACGCATGGTGTGCTCACCCGGGGTGAAGGCCGGGGTGGACCCCCGCGCACCGGAGGTGGTGCCGTCCGGCAGGACGAGGTCGTACTCCCAGTCACCGGTGCGGTCATCCGCCGGGAAGACCGACCAGATCGTCTGGTTGGAATGCACGGAGGTGTCGAGGCGGCTGATCCCGCCCTCATCCAGCTTGATGGCCACGATGGAACCACCGCTGATGGTGTTGCACCAACCGCGGCCCGTCACCTTGAGCACGCCGTCGCCGTCCGGGGTCGGAGCGACCTCGACGGTTGCCGGATTCACGGCCGGTGTGCAAGTGACTGCCTCTCCCGCATCGTCCCCGTAAGGGATCCCGCCGACGGTGAGCGGCCTCGTGTTGACGGTGCGTTCCACATCGCCGTCGGTCAGTCCGCTGGCGATGTTGGCGGTGAGCTTCTGCCCGGCGACGAGGCCGACCGGGAGGTCGATGGTCGTGTCGAAGTTGCCCTGGGTATCCGCGTTGATCATGGCCCAGATGGTCTGGTCCGGGGCGCCGTTCCTGGGGTGGTTGATGATGTCGGCGCCGGTGCGGATGTACTGCTGGCTGATGCCGGCCGTCTCCTTGTTCAGCTTGACGGTGATGACGGAGCCCCCGGAACCGGAGGTGGTACGCCAACCGGTGCCCTTGAGCCGGAGTTCTCCGCCGTCCTCGACGTCCTGCTGCACCTCCACGGTGGCGGTGCCGACGGTGATCTGCTGGACCGCGCCTGTGGCGGCGGTGGTCACGGTGCGGATCTCCGGCTGGGGTGCAGCGGTGGCGGTGAGGGGTTGGACAGAGAACGCGAGGCAGGTGGCGAAGGCGGCGACGGTCGCCGAACGGATGGTCTTCCTGTTCAGGATCACGGGGAATTCCCCTCTGTGAGCGCGGTGAGGATGTCGTCGATGAGGCGGAACATCAGCAGCGGGCCTCCCGTCGAGGTCCAGGCGGAACCGTCGACCGGGATGATGTTGCCCTGCTGGTAGGCGCTGAGCTGGGTGAAACCGGGGACGCTCGCCGCCTGGTCGATCGCGGCCTGGGCTTCACCGACGTCGGCGCCACCGCCCGCGAGCGGGTTGCCGACGCTGGAGCCGCCGAGTGTTCCGAAGAAGATGTGGTCGGCGTCGATCTCGTTGAGGTTCTCTGCGGAGACCGGCTCGGAGTGGCCGCGGCCGATGCGGTCCTGGTTGGCCGGCCGCTGGAGGCCGACGTCGGTCAGCGCCCGGCCCGCAGGCAGTTCCTTGAGGATCAGGGCGGCGGAGTTGCCCTGCCAGCGGACCACGGAGAAGGTCTGGTCCTGGTGGCCCTTCAGCTGCTCGGCGGCAGCGGCTGCCCTGGTGTCATAGTCGGCGATGAGCGACTCGCCCTCCTCCGCCATGTTCACGGATTCGGCGACCAGCTGCAGGTTGGACCGCCAGTCGCCGCCGGCGTAGCCGGTGTAGACAACCGGTGCGATCTGGCGCAGGGCCTCGATCACCGGCGGGTTGTTGTTGATGCTCGTTCCGTCCACCAGGATGAGGTCCGGGAAGACGGAACCGATGGCCTCGAAGTTGGGCTGGGCGACAGTACCCAGCAGGGGGATCTCCTGGGCAGCTGCACCCAGGTAGTCGGGGACGGTCTGCAGGCCACGCCCGGACACGGTGCCCACCGGGGTCAGGCCCAGGGCCAGGACGGCGTCGAGAGTCGGTTCGGAGAGGGTGACGATGCGGGCGGGTTCGACAGGCACCTGCACTTCGGTGCCCTCAATGTCGGTGACGGTTCGGGTAGGGCCACCCGCAGAGCCGTCGGCACCTGAACTGCAGGCACTGACCGTCAGCAGTGCCGTCAGCAGCAGGGCGAGGAGGCTGAACCTGGAACTACGGTTCATGTGTGGGGATTCCTTTCGAGGAAGATGAGCAAATCAGTCATATGGAGGGAAAACCCTGCGCGGGACACCCGGAAAACTCCGGATGTCCCGCGGTCGGAAGGGAATCTCAACACCCGGTCACTGCCTGGACCAGGTGGGTGGAGGTGCTACCCACCGCCAGGAAGGCGGGGCGGACGACACCTCCGGGGGCGTCACCTAGTGGGAGGAGCCGCCGAGCTTGGCGGAACCGGAAGGCTTGCCCGGGTTGGGCTTGCCCGGTCCGGGGTTCTCGCCGCCGGTCTTGCCGATCGGGCGGTAGCGGTAGAGGTCGTCGACGCGCTTGTCGCCTTCCTCACGGCCGGCCTTGTTGACCAGGTAGGCGGAGCCGTCCGGGCCGACGGAGATGTGGTTGGCGTTGACGCCGGCCGGCAGGTTCGCGGTGACCTTCAGGGTCTTGGCGTCGATGACGGTGGCGGTGCCGCCGCCACGGTTGGCGACGTAGACCAGCTCGTTGACCGGGTCGTAGACCGCGTTGAGGGCGCCGGCACCGGTCGGGATGTCGGCGATGACCTCGTCCTTGTCCACATCAACGACCACGACGTTGCTGGTGCCCTGGTTGGCGATGTAGAGGTTGCGGTTCTTGGAGTCCCAGGCCACACCGGAGGCGGTGGCGACGTTATCGCCCAGATCGTAGAAAGTGATCTTGTTGCCGTTGCGGACGTCGATCTTGGCGGCGGTCGGGTTGACGAAGCTGGTGGTGAACAGCTCACCGGTCTTCTCGTCGAAGGCCAGGGACATGGTCACACCGAAGTCGTTCTCGGGGTCCTTGACCTGGATGGTCTCGACCTTCTCCAGGGTCTTGCCGTCGTAGACCTCGATGACGGAGGTGCCGGCGTCACCGCGGGCAGCGGAGGAGACGTAGGCCTTGTTGGTCTTCGGGTCGACGACGACGTCGCGGCTGTGGGCGACCTCGCCGGCCTCGAACTGCTTGACCAGGGAGAGGTCGGACTGCTTGTACACGGCGATGGTGTTCTGGCGGGTGTTGGTCACCCAGACGTAGCCGAGCTTGTTGTCCAGGCCGATGCCGTAGACGCCGTAGACGCCCTTGCTCTCATCGTCCGGGTTGACGGCAGCCGGCTTGATCTCCTGCTCAACCGCGAGGGTCTCGCCGTCGAGACGGATGAGGCCGGAGTCCTGGATCGGCGGGCGGCCCACCGCGCGGGCGGCGAAGACCTTGCCGGTCTCGGGGTTCACGGCGGTCTGGTACTGGCCGTTGCCGATATCGACGCGGTCGATGGTGAAGTTCTCGGCGCCGACCTCGGAGTTGTCCGGGGTGACGGCGATGCCGGAGGTGAGGGTCTGGGTACCGCCCGGGACGGTGTAGGTGACGGAGAACTTCTCACCGACCAGGGACTGGTCGCCGGCGAGCTTGACGCCCTCGACAACGGCCTTGCCGTCGGCGCCTGCGGTGGTGGTGCCGGTGTAGAAGGTGGTGTCCCCTGCGGCGATCTTGGTCACCTGGGCACCGGCAGCCAGGTTGGCGACGGTGGCGGTGGCGGTGGCGTTCAGGGAGTTCGCGGACAGGGCCAGGGCGCCCTCGGTGGTGATCTTGGCCTCGACCTCGTCACCCTTGTCGCTCTTGAGGGTGATGGTGTTTTCACCGGCGGGTGCTGCACCTGCCGGGATCACCAGGGTGCCGGAGGCGGTGCCGTCGGCGGCGGCCTTGATGGTTTCGGCGGTCTCGCGGCCGTTCCGCCACTGGGCGGCCCCGGTACCGGCGGTAGCGGAGATCGCGGCCTCCGGGCTGAAGCCCGAGAGGTTCAGGTCGACGGTGACGGTGCCGTCGGCGGCAGTCGCCGGCTCGGCGGCGGTGGCCTTGGCCCCGCTGGTCTCACCGGGCTCGCCGTCCTTGTCATCGTCGACAGCGATGGTGCCGCACTGGCCGTCCTGGGCCTCACCGTTGACCACGTTGAAGATGACGAACTTGGAGGCACCAGCACCGCCGTCGTTGCCGGCGAGCAGGCGGATGCCGTACTGGCCGTCAGCGGCGAAGGTCGGGAGCTTCAGCCTGGCCTCGAAGTTGCCGGCGGCATCCGGAAGAGCGGCGACATCGTCGACGTAGGCGGTTCCGGTGCCATCGACCTCAGCGACATCGGAGCCGGCCTGGTCTGCCTCGAACCTGAGGGCGCCGTCGTTGAGCTTGTAGGCGAGGGAGCCCTTGTCCGGGCGCTTCTCGAAGCCGGTACCGACGAGGGTGATGATATCGCCGGACTTGTAGTTCTTCTCTTCCTTGAGGGTCAGCGTGCCAGCGCCATTGCCCTGGTTGCGGGTGCTGAACTCCGAGCACTCCTGCGCGACGGCCGGGGCGGCGGTCATGACCGCAACGCCGGAGGTGGCGATGGCCACGGACATGAGGCCGGCGATCGCCCGCTGCGTCGCACGGGACTTCCAAGTGATGTTCATCGTGGGGGACTACTCCTAGTCGGTGACTTCAGTTTCACGTTGCTTCAGCCGCCTGATGCGACGGGCCGTGACGGACCGGAACCCGCAACGTTCGCCGATGAGCCTAGGCTCGCCTAACCTCATTTCTCAAAGATTTAGGCAAGGCTAACCACCCCCGCGCAAAGGGTAACGAGATGACAACTCTTAGGTAACGCTAACTCGTACGTTGGCGAGAGCTGCCGATATCCGGCAAACTACATAGGTAAGGTTGCCCAAATGTGATAACGCTCACTAGGGGCGTTTTTGCCCCCACCCGTCACCACAATTGCATACGATTTCAGCCCTGCGTCTGCTTCCCGAACCGCACTTCCCGCCGCTCCGGACATGAAAAAAGGGGCACCCCACGGCGCCCCACCCCTGCTGTCCGTGACCGCGGTCAACCCTCAATGTTGCGGAAGCCGATCCCCAACGGCAGGCCGACGTTATCCGTCAGGCGCACGCCCCCGACCAGGGCCGACACCAGAAGGCGGGCATCGCCGGTCTCGGGTGCATCACCCAGGTCCAGGCCACGGACCTCCAGGTAGTCCACCGCCACCCCCGCAGTGTCCAGCACACCCCGGGCCACCTCAAGGACGGTTTCTGCACCGTGTTCGGCGGTGTGGGCACCGGCGGTCAGTGCCGCCGAGAGCGCGAGCGCCTGCTCCCGGGCGGACTCCGCCACCGCAGAATTGCGCAGGGAAACAGCCAGCCCGTCCGGCATGCGGATGGTGGGCACCCCGTGGAGCTTCACCGGCAGGTGCAGGTCAGTGATGGCCGCCTGCAGTGCCCGCATCTGCTCGTAGTCCTTCTCCCCGACCACCACATCGGAGGGGTCGACGATGTTGATCAGGCTCAGCTCGAGCGTCAGCTGCCGGGCGACCTCGTCGACAGGCTCGAGATCGAGATCGACGGGCTGGACGAGGGTGCGCAGACCACGCGGCCACAGGGCGTCCTGTGTGTAGCGGAAGACGGCGTCGACGCCTTCTTCCGCGAAAGCCGGCGGCACCTCCTCACCGGCCCAGGCGACGAGGACCACGGCGCGCGGCAGCCGGCGGGCGGCACGCACCAGCGCAATATGGCCGGCGTGCAGCCCGGCACCCAGGGGGATGAGCACCACCGGGCGACCGCTCTTGCGCATGGCACGCGCCAACACGGGAATCTGCTCAAGCCCGAACTCAGTGGCCTGACCTGGTGTGAAGCTCACAGTTTCTCCTCCTGAATCGCCCATAATTCAGCGTCCTGGTTGTGCTGGGTCTCCGCGACACGGCGGGTTGACTGCCGGAAGGCGCGAGCCTGGCCGGGGTTGTCCACCGATTCCCACCGCGCACGCAGACCAACGGGTCCGGCAACCTCGGGAAGCCTGCGCAGAGGCCCCAGAGCGTCGGCGATGTCCTGGGCCTCCTGGGCGTCGCCGAGGACGTCGGCGAGCAGCCGCACCGCGTCCCCGCGGAGGGCGTGCACCACCTCGACGTAGGTGACGGCGGCCCCCAGCCGGAGCCGATCGGCGTCGTTGAAGTGGAAGGCGCTGGCGCCGAGCTCCCCGATGAGGAGATCAGCGATGGTCTCGCCGACCTCGTCGATGGCGGTCACGGCCCACCGGTCGGGGCTGAGCTGCCCCAGGGCGATGACCACTGCCCCGGTGACCTCCAGCGGGTCCATGATCTGCACGCCGTGGGCCAGTGCGGTGTGCACGAAGATCTGGCCACGGCGGGAACGTTCAGCGAGTTTCTCCACGGCCGCCTCCAGCAGCGGTTCACGCACCTCCAGAATGACCATGTCGAGTTCCTCGACCGGTGGTGGTTCGGGGTCGTAGTCGAGGAAGCTGACGTCATGGCCGACACGGGCCAGCTGGTCGGGCAGGGTGGAGATCCGGCTGTCGCCGTAGACCCCCACCTGCATGCGCGGTGCCTGCACCACTACTCCTGGTTCTCCCGGGAACGGGCCAGCAGCTCAGCGACGGAGACTCCCCCGGTGTTCTCGTCGCGACGCCGCCGGCCCCGGCGGTCCTCCTCCGACTCTGCTGCCGCGGTGTCCTGCTCCACGACGGGTCCCTGGGTGGGTTCTGCGGTGTGTTTCTTTGTACTGCCCTGCTCCCAGTCGACGGTCTGGAAGGAACCGGTGTCGAAGATCCGGGTCTCCTCAATGTCCGCCCGGTCCTCCGACTGGGCGTCCGTCTTCTGCTGCTGCTTCTCTTTCTCCCGACGCTGGTTCTCCGCGATCAGCTCGGCCAGGGGATTGACCTCCGGCCGGTTCGGCTGCTGGCCGATCCGGCCGGCGACGGCGTCCAGGGAGGGCGCACCGCTGATCCGTCCTTCGACCTCCGGGGAGCTCACCGGCTCGGGAACCTCGGATTCCTCCGCTTCATCCTCCTCCCCGAGGTCACCGAGGGTGACCCGTTCCAGCTCCATGATGCGGCGGGCCTCAGCACGCAGGGCGGCGGGCTCGTAGCCGAATTCCCGCCCGGCGAGGGCCTCGAGCTGTGCGCGGATGCCGGCGAGTTCACGTTTGATGTCCTCGAGCACCTCGGATTCCCGGTCGTGCTGCTCCTGCTGCAGCTCCAGGGCACGGCTCTCGACCTCGGCGGTCTGCTCGGCGACGGCCCGGGCCACCTCGACGTCGTGGAGTTCAGCGTTGTGGAACAGCTCCCGGCGTGCGGCCTCGGCGTCGCGGCGGTAGCGGAACACCAGGAAGAAGCCGATGACCGCAGCCCACAGCGCGGCCAGCAGGGCGATCTTCAGGGCCCCGTCGCTGTCTGTGAAGAGCATGACGATGCTCGCGATGAAGGCGAGGACAACCAGCACGACCAGCATCACCTGGCCGCGGTCCACCCCACCTGACGTCTTCGCCTCATTCATGGTTTCCACTCTAACCAACCGCCTCCCCCTCAGCGGGCGGCGGTGTCTCGCAATGTCGTTCGAGATACACACCGGCCGCGGCCAGGGCGATCCCGCCGACCGCGCTGGCCGCCACACCCGGCAGGTCATCTGAGGCGGCGACCAGCTCCCCGAGACGGGGGACGATGAAACTGCCGATGCCCACATACGCCCCGCCCATGATCGCGCCGGTCCACGCCGAGGCCTTCCCGATGACCAGGAACAGTGCCGCCGTCAGCGGGTTGAGCTGGCTGCGGTCCTGGCCGATGCGGCCGCCGGCCACCCGGTCGCGGACCTTCCACGCCAGGTACACGCACACCGCCGCCATCACCCACAGAAAAACAGACACGGTGACGGGCACGGTCATCATCGAGCCGTAGAACCGCCAGGTGAGGATCGCGGCGACGGCCGCGGTGAAACCCCCGGCGGCGATCAACCCGGTGATCGGTGTGCGCTGCATGCTTTACAGTCTCCCAGCCTCGACGATTCCCGCCACTTCCGCCGGATCGAGCCCGGCGAGCAGCTCGGTGACGGGTGTCCCGCCCAGCGTGGCATGCGGATCGGCGGCCAGCCAGGGCACCAGCACGAAGGCCCGTTCATGGGCGTGGGGGTGCGGGAGGGTGAGCACCGGGTCCGGGGAACTCAGCTCCTCCGGGTCGAGGACGGTGACCACATCGACGTCGAGGGTGCGTGGCCCCCAGTGCCGCTCGCGGACGCGATCGGCGGCCTCCTCCAGGCGCTGGCCGCGGCGCAGCAGTTCCAGCGGGGTGGCGTCCACGTCGACGATGAGCACGGCGTTGAGGAACTCACCCTGGTCCGTCACACCCCAGGGCGGAGTGGCGTAGACGGGCGAGGCGGCGACGGTCTCCGTGCGGAACTCCGCCGCCACCCCGCGCAGCAGGGCCCACCGGTCGGCGAGGTTGGAACCGATGGACAGGACCGCCCGCATCAGGCCTTCCTGAAGTGGGCCTGGGTGCGGCGCGAGCGGCGCGCCACCACCGCCACGTCCGCGAAGGCGTGCGGGATGGGGGCCTCCGGCTTGTGGATGGTCACCTCGACGGCGTGCAGCATCCCGAAGGTGGCCATGGCGCGGTCGGCGATCTCGACGGCGACGGTCTCGATGAGGTCGCGGGCCTCGCCCTGCACGACCTCAACGGCCAGCTCGGCGAGCTCCCCGTAGTTGACGGTCCGCGAAAGATCATCGGTGGCCGCCGCCTCGGCGACATCGAGCCAGCAGGTGATGTCGACGATGAAGCTCTGGCCGTCGCGCTTCTCTTCCGGGTAGACCCCGTGGTGGCCGAAGCACTCCAGGCCGCGCAGCTCAATCCGGTCAGCCACGGGCACCTCCCGCATTCCAGGCCGCGGCGACATCGACGGCGTCCCGGGAGACGGGCACGTTGTGCACGCGGACCCCCCAGGCACCCATCTGCGCGGAGATGGCGGTGACGGCGGCGGTGGCCGGATCCGCGTCGGCGGGCACGACCTCGAGGCCGCGGTCCGCCCGCACGGAGGACAGGAAACGCTTGCGTGACGCACCGACGAGGATCGGGAACTCACCGCTCAGGAAGGTGGGCAGCGCGTTGAGCAGCGCCCAGTTGTCCACCCGTGTCTTGGCGAAGCCCAACCCCGGGTCGAGCACGATGTTCTCCTGCACCACACCGGCGGCCAGGGCATTGTCCACCAGCCGGGCGAGGGTCTCGTGGACGTCGCGGACGACGTCCCCGCCATGGTCAGAGGCCCCGGCGGCGTCCCCGAACTGGACGGTGCGCCAGTGCATGAGACATACGGGCAGGTCAGTATCGGCCATGACACGGTACATACCGGAGTCGGCCAGCCCCCCGGAGACGTCGTTGATCATCGCCACACCCGCCTCAGCGGCGGCGGCCGCCACGGAGGCACGCATGGTGTCCACCGAGGTCGGGATCCCCTCCTGCGCCAGGGCCGTGATGACGGGGGCGACGCGGGCGGCCTCCACGGCGGCGTCGACACGCGTGGCGCCGGGCCGGGTGGATTCCCCACCGACGTCGATCATGTCGGCGCCCTGAGCCACCAGCTCACGGCCGTGGGCTATGGCGGCATCGATGTCCAGCCACCTCCCCCCGTCGGAGAAGGAGTCCTCCGTGACATTCACGATGCCCATCACCAGGCACCGGCCCGGCACCGTCAGATCACTCACCCGCATGACCATTCCCCTATCCCCGGATCAGGCTGAGGACCTCGGCACGCGAGGCGGCACTGGTCTTGAAGCCGCCGCGCACCGCGGACGTGGTCGTGGTTGCGCCGGGCTTGCGGATACCGCGCATCGCCATGCACAGGTGCTCGCACTCGATGACCACGATCACGGCCTGGGCACCGAGCCGGTCCACCAGGGCATCGGCGATCTGCGAGGTCAGCCGCTCCTGCACCTGCGGACGCTTGGCGTACATGTCAGCCAGGCGCGCCAGCTTGGACAGGCCTGTGACATGCCCCTCACTGCCGGGGATGTAGCCGATGTGGGCGATGCCGTAGAAGGGCACCAGGTGGTGCTCACAGGTGGAGTAGATCGGGATATCGCGCACCAGCACCAGTTCCTGGTGGTCCTCCGCGAAGGTGCGCTCAAGCACCTCGGTCGGGTCGCAGTGCAGGCCGGCGAAGATCTCCTCGTAGGCCCGGGCCACGCGCGCGGGGGTGTCCTGCAGCCCCTCGCGCGCCGGGTCCTCGCCCACCGCGATGAGCAGTTCGCGTACGGCGGCCTCGGCTCGCTCCCGGTCAAACGGTCTGGTCAATTTACTGTTCCTTTTTCGGCAGCTGGGTGGTGTCGGTGTCACTCGGCGGGACGACATCGGGGGCGCCGGGCTCCGGACGTCCGCTCTGATTGTCCTGCTCCGCCTCCCGGCCCGCGTTCTCCGGCTGCTCATGGTCCGGCAGGCGGAAACCGATGATCTCGGTGGGCGGGTCCTGTCTGGCCGGGGTCTCGGGGTCCTCGGCCGGGGCCGGGACGGCCGGGTCACCGTAGTTCTTCATGCCCGGGTGCTCACCCTGCGGCGTGCCCCCGGCGTAGGGGTTGTCCTTGGGTGACCAGCCGGGCACGGCCCAGTCCGCCGGTGGCGGGGTACCGCCGTAGCGCGGGGTGGTACCGGCGGCTCCGCCGGATGCCGGCACAGCAGCCGGGGCCTCGGCCGCGGACGCGTCCAGGGAGACACCGGCCGCGGCGAGTTCCGTCTGCCGCTTCTCACGGGCCCTGCGGGTCGCCTCGAGCAGGGAGAAGCGCTTCGGCGGTTCCTCACCGCGCTCGATGGCCAGCTCGACGGGGGTCTTCACCGGTTCGCGGCCGGCCTGGCGCGGGAAACGGTCGTCCTGGCCCGGGAAGATCTCGGGCGCCTCACGCGGCTCGATGTCCTCGAAGAGGACCTCCAGGTCGGGGCGGCGCAGGGTCTCCTTCTCCAGGAGCTTCTCTGCCAGGCGGTCGAGGTGGTCGCGGTGCTCGGCCAGAATGTCGTAGGCGTGGCGGTGCGCGGCGTCGAGAAGCATGTGCAGCTCCTCGTCGATCTTCGCGGCGACCGCCGGGGAGTACTCGAGGGTGCCGCCACCCGGCCGGCCGGAGAAGGGGTCGCCCTGCTCCTCCCCGTATTTGACCATGCCCAGGCTCGGCGACATGCCGTACTCGGTGAGCATCGCGCGGGCGATTTTGGTGGCCTGCTCGATGTCGGCGGAGGCGCCGGTGGTCTGCTCACCGAAGACGAGTTCCTCGGCGGCACGGCCACCCATGGCGAAGACCAGACGGGCGAAGAGTTCGTCGCGGTTGTACATGCCGCGGTCGTCCTCCTGCGCAGTCATCGCATGGCCGCCGGTGCGGCCGCGGGCGAGGATGGTCACCTTGTACACGCGCTCGATGTCCTTGAGCGCCCAGGCCGCCAGGGTGTGGCCGCCCTCGTGGTAGGCGGTGACCTTCTTCTCCTTCTCGGAGATGATCT
Source organism: Corynebacterium lemuris (assembly GCF_024919295.1). Taxonomy (GTDB): domain Bacteria; phylum Actinomycetota; class Actinomycetes; order Mycobacteriales; family Mycobacteriaceae; genus Corynebacterium; species Corynebacterium lemuris. The sequence goes on from NZ_JANWTC010000005.1 coordinate 66,499, forward strand.
TGCCTTCGCGGCGCGGACCGCCGATGACCCGGTCGGTGGCCTCCTCCAGGGCGTCTGCGGTGATGGCGTTGCCGCCGATGCGGGCGGTGAGCAACGCCGCCTCGTTGAGGACGTTGGCCAGGTCCGCACCCGACATGCCGGCGGTACGCTTGGCCAGGGACTTCAGGTCAGCATCCGGGGCGAACGGCTTACCCTTCCCGTGGACCTCGAGGATCATCTCGCGGCCCTTGAGGTCGGGGTTGGTCACCGGGATCTGGCGGTCGAAACGGCCCGGGCGCAGCAGTGCCGGGTCCAGGATGTCAGGGCGGTTGGTGGCGGCCATGAGGATGACGCCCTCGCGGTCGCCGAAGCCGTCCATCTCCACCAGCAGCTGGTTGAGGGTCTGCTCGCGCTCGTCATGGCCGCCGCCCATACCGGAACCGCGCTGGCGTCCGACGGCGTCGATCTCGTCGACGAAGATGATGCAGGGGCTGTTCTCCTTGGCCTGCTTGAACAGGTCACGCACCCGCGAGGCGCCGACACCGACGAACATCTCCACGAAATCGGAACCGGAGATGGAGTAGAAGGGCACGCCGGCCTCGCCGGCCACGGCGCGTGCCAGCAGGGTCTTGCCGGTACCCGGCGGACCGTAGAGCAGCACGCCGCGGGGGATCTTCGCGCCGAGGGCATGGTAGCGGCTCGGGTCCTGGAGGAAATCCTTGATCTCCTCCAGTTCGCTGACGGCCTCGTCCGCACCGGCGACATCCGCGAAGGTGTTCGTCGGCATGTCCTTGGTCAGTTCCTTGGCCTTGGAGCCACCGAAACCGAACATTCCGCCGCCACCCTGCATGCGGGTGAGGAAGAAGAAGAGCAGGCCGAAGAGCAGCAGCATGGGCAGCAGGAAGCTGAACATGCCCATCAGGAAGCTGTCCTGGGTCACCTTGGTGGTGTAGCCGTCCGCCCCGGAGGCCCGGACGGCGTCGAAGACCTGGGGAGCGGTGCGGGCGGGGTACTGGGCGATGATCTCCTCAACGCCCTCGCGCTCCTCGTAGGTGATCGGCTCGCGCAGCTCGACGCGGATCCGCTGCTCGCGGTCGTCGATCTGCACCTCCCTGGCGTTCTGCTCGTCGAGCTGCTGCATGACGACGGAGGTGTCCACGTCCTGGTAACCGCGGGTGTCATCGGTGAGCAGGGTGAACGTGAACAGGGACACCAGTGCCACCGTGGCGATGAGGCCGATCTGGAGGATTCTCTTGTTGCTCATGAGTGCGGACGCCGAAGGGGTCGGCTCGTCAGCCTACCTTCGCGACCAGTGCCTTTCGTGTTCGTTTTCAACCGCCGGGGTGGTATCACGTACTGGGGTAAACGCACCGGACGCGGAATTCGTTCCCGCGCCCGGGTGCGGCCCTCAGTTGGAGCTGTAGACGCGCGGGTGCAGGGTGCCCACGTAGGGCAGGTCGCGGTAACGCTCGGAGTAGTCCAGGCCGTAGCCGATGACGAATTCGTTGGGGATGTCGAAACCGACATCGAAAAGTTTGACGTCGGCCTTGACCACCTCAGGCTTACGCAGGAGGGTGATCACCTCGAGCGACTTCGGGTTGCGCGCCTGCAGGTTGCGCATGAGCCAGGACAGGGTGAGGCCGGAATCGATGATGTCCTCGATGATGAGGACATTGCGGCCCTCGATCTCGCGGTCGAGGTCCTTGAGGATGCGCACCACACCGGAGGAGGTGGTGGAGTTGCCGTAGGAGGATACGGCCATGAACTCCATCTCCGAGGGGATCGACAGCGCGCGGGAGAAGTCCGTGAGGAAGTACACGGCCCCCTTGAGGACACACACCAGGATCAGGTCCTCCTCGGCGTCGCGGTAGGTCTCCGAGACCCTGTCAGCGAGCTCCTGAACACGGGCGGCCAGAACCTCCTCGCTGATCAGCACCGCCTCAACATCATCGCCGTAACGGTTTGCGGGGACGTTGAGGTCCTTGTCAATGTGCACGGTTGTCATGCCTTTCCTAGCCGGCCGGGAATAAGGTCAGTCTGCCATCTACGCGGCGGACTTCCAACCTCCCGGTGGCGGTCCGGCCGACCGCGACCCCGCCCTGTCCCCGCCACCGGGTGCACAGGGCCTCGACCGCGCTTATCGACGCCCCCGTCACCCCCAGCCCCCGATCCCGCAGCCACGCCGCGATGCGGCGCCGCCGCAGCGGCCCCGGCTGGGCGGCCAGCTCCGCACAGTCATCCGTCGGAGGGCCGGCCAGCTCCTCAAGCAGGGCGTTGTCCGCGGCGATCCGGTCGGCCGCCTGCGCCAGCGGTTCCACGGCATCCCCGCCGATGAGTTGCCCCAGCTGCGGGAGGAAGCTCCCGCGCAGCGCCACCCGGCGGAAGGCGGGGTCACTGTTGTGCGGGTCCTGCCAGGGGTCCAGCCCCAGTTCGGCGCAGGCCCCGGCGGTGTCCGCCCGGCGCACGGTCAGCAGCGGGCGGACCAGCCGCCCGGCGCGCGGAGCCATACCGGTGGGGTTGCCGCGCAGGGCACCCAGCAGCAGGGTTTCCGCCTGGTCATCCCGGGTATGGCCGACCCATACTTCCCGGCCCTCGGCGAACAGTGCCCGGTACCGGGCCTCCCGCGCCCTGGCCTCGAGGTTGCCGGGCGCGACGGTGACGGTGCGCACCTGCGCATGCGCCCCGAGTTCCTCCGCCTGGCGGCAGGCTGTGTCCGCCACCTGCGCGGACCTCTCCTGCAGCTGGTGGTCGACGATCACGGCGTGCACGTCCTGGCCTTCCGCGCGGGCGGCGGCGAGCAGGGCCAGGGAATCCGCCCCGCCAGAGAGTCCGACGGTGACCGGCCCGGGAATGAGGAAGGGACGCACCGCCACCCGGCAGGCCAGGAAGTGCGGGCTGAAACGCGGGTACCGCACCGGCTCAGGAATCCCGGATGGCGGAGGCGAAGCGGTCCAGGGCGGCGCGGGCGGAGAGGATGTCCGAGCCGTTGGACAGCAGCGCAAACGAGTAGACACGCCCGGATTCGGCGGTGACGACACCCGCCAGCGCCGAGGTGCCGGTCAGCGTGCCGGTCTTCGCGCGCACCCAGCCGCGGCCGGACAGATCCCCGTAACGGTCGGTGAGGGTGCCGGAACCGCCGGCAACAGGCAGGGTGGCGAGCAGATGGCGCAGGGGGGTGTCGGCGGCGGCGTCGACAAGCAGGTCGTCGAGCAGGCGCGGCGGGATGAGGTTGTCGGTGGACAGCCCCGAGTTGTCCGCCAGGGTGACACCCGTGGTGTCGAAACCATGCTCTGCCAGCACCTCAAGGGTGGCGCGGGTGTCGGCGGCCGCGGAACCCGGCTGGCCGCGGTGGACCGCGATCTCATGTCCGATGGCCTCCGCCATGACGTTGTCGGACCAGACCATCATCTCGTCTATGCGCTCGATCAACGGCGGGGAATCGGTGCTGGCCAGTACCTCGGCATCGGTGGGGGCACTACCCGTGCCGACATCCGCCGCGCCGATCCGCTCCGCCAGGGCGCGGGCGACATCGAGGGCCGGGGTATGCGAGCGCGGGACATCGCCCTCGGTCTCCCCGATCCGGGCGCCGTAGAGCATGGCGGGCTCCAGCGGGGCGATGTAACCGGCGTCAACGTCCGCCGAGTCCCAACCCGCCATGAAGGGGTCCCCGTCCCAGACGGAGAGGTCAATGAGCACCTGCTCCGCCTCACCGACCTGATCCGCGAGCTCATTCATCTGCTCCGTGGTCAGCCACACATCCCCCGCGGCGCGGATGACCACCGTGCCCGGCTGCCCGCCGGACACCACCTCGGTGGTGAGCACGTCATCCGGGCCCAACTCCAGGATCGCGGCGGCCGCGGTGAGGACCTTAGTGGAACTGGCCGGCTGCAGCGGCGTGCCGGAGTTGAGGTCCCAGACCGTCTCCCCCGTGACGGTGTCGGTGACCCGGCCGTGCACCGTGCCCAGGGCGGGGTCGGCGCCGAGTTCCGTCAGCCGGGCGGCCAGCGTGGTGTTGTCCACCCCGGCCTCGGCCTCCGCGGGCACGAGCACCGGGGTCGGCGCCTCCACGGCATAAGCCGGGCCGTGGGTGAGGTCGCCGTAATACTGCTGCACGAGCACGCCGAAACCCGCCACCCCGGCAACAGCCACCCCGACCACACCCGCGGTCACCGACCACCACAGCTTCTTTCCACTCATCGCCTACACCTTAACCGCTGCCGCTAGGATGACAGGCGATCCCCCTAAACTGCTACAAGGAGTCTGACGCATGGGCGTTGAAGTCATCATCGAGATCCCGAAGGGTTCGCGCAACAAGTACGAGGTCGACCACGAGACCGGCCGGGTATTCCTCGACCGTTACCTGTTCACCCCGATGGCGTACCCGGCGGACTACGGCTTCATCGAGCACACCCTCGGTGAGGACGGCGACCCGATGGACGCCCTGGTCATCCTCCCGGAGCCGGTCTTCCCCGGCGTGGTCGTCATGGCGCGGGTCATCGGTGTGTTCAAGATGACCGACGAGGCCGGCGGCGACGACAAGCTGCTGTGTGTCCTCGATGACCCGCGCTTCGACAACTTCAAGGAGATCGACGACATCTCCCAGTTCACCCTGGACGAGATCGAGCACTTCTTCGTCCACTACAAGGATCTCGAGCCCGGCAAGCACGTCGAGGGCTCCGGCTGGGGCAACCGCGAGGAGGCTGAGCGCATCCTCCAGGAGTCCATCGACCGCTACAAGGAGGTCGGCGACAACACCCGCGAGGGTCTGGAGGCCGAGAAGGACAAGGAGAACATCGTCGAGCAGCAGCTGGACGAGGCCTAGTTTCTTCCGCCTGTTCCCCGTCGGCCCGCTGGGTCGGCGGGGTTCGTCGTGTCCGGGGTTCCGGGGCTGCGCAGCCGACCGACCACCACCTGAGCGATCAGTCCCACGATCAGCAGCCACACCCCGACGGCCAGCATGAGAATGGCCGGCACCTGCCCCGGTGAGATCAGCAACCCCACCAGACCTGCCGCGGAACCCGCCCCACCCAGCCAGGTCAGCCACCGGGGTACCGTGTCAGCCGGCCGGCGGAGGAGGCATGCGCAGGTGGTCACGATGGCCACCGGCACCAGCAGGACACCCATGGTCACCAATGCCAGGCCGGGGCGGACGCCGAGCAGCATCAACCCTCCGCCGAGTGCGCCGGTGACCAGCGCCGCCACCCACAGGCGGAGGGTGATCATGTCCGTCAGCCGTACCAGCACATCGTGTTCCACAGGTTCTACTCCCCCGCCCGGCGGTAACCACGGCGCAGGTCCTCGACGATATAGGGCCGGTCGAGGGTGGAGGGTTCCAGATCGCGGGGCTGGTTGTCCCGGCCGAAGACGGCCGCGGCGGCGAGCGCCTCCTCGTCGAGGAAACGCAGCTCCGGTACCGCCGCCGGAAGGGACAGTTCCGTTCCCGCGGGCGCGCAGAGGTGGAAACCCCAGTCACCGAAGGTGGGGACATGGACGTGGTAGGGCAGTGTCTGTCCGCAACCGGCCGCCCGCAGTGTGGCCCCCACCCGCCAGAAGACATCCGGGGTGGTGAATGCCGAGGAGGACTGGACGACCATGCGTCCGCCGGGTGCGAGGGCACGGTGGGCCAGAGTGTAGAACTCCTCGGAGTACAGCCGGGCCATCGTCTCGTTGTCCGGGTCAGGCAGATCGATGATGACGGTGTCGTAGGCGGTGCCGTCACTGCCCGCCCGCAGCCAGGTGAAGGCATCTTCCACGATGACGTTGACCCGCGGGTCCGTCAGCGAACCGTGGTTGTCCTCGACCAACACGGTGTTGGCCACCTCAATGACGGCCGGGTCGAGTTCAACCTGGGTGACCGACAGATCCATGCGCAGCAGCTCCCGGGCCACCAGTCCGTCACCGCCGCCGATGACGAGGACATGGCGGGCGCTGTCTGACAGCGCCGGGTAGACCAGCGACTCGGTGTAGCGGTACTCATCGCGGGTGGAGTACTGGAGTCCGCCGTTGAGGTAGAGACGACGGTCGTCGCCGCGCTGGGTGACCACGATGTCCTGGTAGTCGGACTGGTGGGCGTGGATGATCGGGTCGCTGTAGAGCGACTGGCGGGCGGTGGTGACGATGCCCTCCGACCGGATGAAAAGTACGGTCAGCACAGCGAGGGCCGCCACCAGCGCGAGCATGGAGGCCACGAACTGCCGGAACGGGATCCAGTGGCGCAGCAGCACAGCCGCGAGGAACAGCGCCGCCACGAGGTTGACCAGACCGGCGGCCAGGGTGCCGCGCATGAGCCCCAGTCCGGGGAGCAGGAGGAAGGGCCAGGCCAGGCCACCGATCAGGGCGCCGGCGTAGTCGGCGAAGTTGAGGGTGGCCAGCAGGGAACCCACGGTGCGGGCATCCGACAGTCGGCCGCGCTGCACCAGAGTCATCAGCAGCGGCACCTCCGCGCCGACGAGCATGCCGATGAGCGCGGTGGCGATGACGAGCACGGCAGTGGACTGGCCGATGGTGGCGAAGGTGACGTAGAGGATGATCGCTGAGGTGCCGCCGATCAGGCCGAGCAGGGTCTCGACCGCCAGGAAGGTCTGGGCCGGCCAGCGCAGGAAGGGCTTGGCGCACAGCGCGCCGACGCCCAGCGCCGCGACATAACCCGCCACGATGAGCGAGGTCTCGACGATCCCGCCCCCGTTGAGGGAGGTGGACAGGGAGAGCAGCGCCAGCTCGTACACGAGTCCGGAGGCCGCGCACACCCCTACCGCGACGAGCAGCAGCCAGCGCCACAGTCTGCCGCTCACGACATGCTGGCTGCATTGATCGCGGCGATGACCACCAGGGTCACGGACACGACGACCGTCCCCGAACGCAGACGGGGATCGGCCACCAGGTCGCGGAAGCGGCCCGGGACCAGCAACTCCACGACGACCAGGGCCACGCACTGCAGCACCAGCGCGATGACGGCATAGAAGGCGGTCTCCGCCAACCCGGTCAGCAGATCATCCGAGGAGTGCAGGATGGCGCTGACGATGATGATGCCGAGCGCGATCTGCTGCGCGGCGGCGAGCATCCCGGCGTTGGGTTTGTGGTCGACGAAGACCAGTTCATGCAGTCTGCCGGGTGTGAGCAGGTCGAGGAGGATGAAACCCACGAGGAGGATGACCGCGGAGAGCGTGAAGTAGGCGATCGTGCCCAGCGAATCAGTCAGCAGGGTGTCGAACATGGGGGTGAGGCTCCTTGGTGCCGGGGGAATGGTGGGGAGGTGCGGGGGCGGATTATTTCACACCCGAGCCGGAGCCTGAGGAGCCGCCGCTCGAGCCGCTGGGTGAACCCGGGGAGAAGCCGGTGCCCAGGTAGACGAAGGTTCCGTTGTTGACCCGCCCCAGATCTTCGACCCGGATGGAGCAGGAACCGTTGGCGTCCTGTGTCACGGAGATGAGGTTGCGGCGGTAGCGCAGGTACTCGCTGCCGTCAGCCGGGTCGGTGGCCCGCGACTGCGCCCGGCCCACCTCCTCCTCGATCCGGTCGGCGGTCTCTGCCGGGGTGCCCGTGCACTGGTAGGTGGTGGCGCTGGTGGCCGCGAAGCTCTGGTCCATGCGGTCGTCCAGGTTGCCGGAGCCGACCGCGACCAGCGCGGCCAGCACGGCGATGCCCGCAGCGACGGCGGCGGCCACGAAATATCTGGTGGAGGTCACGGTCGGTAGGTGCTCCTCGTACTGACGATGGTGGATTCCTCCGGGTAGAGATGGCGGGTGTCCCAGCTCCAGCCACCGTCGGTGGCTGCGCCGCGCAGGGCGGTGAGGTGGTGGCGGCCGGGCCCGGGGAAACGGACGATGAACCAGCCCGCGGTGTCGAGCAGGGCGTCCGCCTGCTCCCGGAAGTCGTTCCCGTTCCACCGCCGGGTGCGGGTGTCCAGCCGGTAACCGTGGTGCTCTGTCAGGGCGGGCAGGGGGTGCACCGCCTCCTGCGCGGTGCAGGAGATCTCCTCCCGGAAGACGACTGAGCCGTCGGCGTGGTGGACGGTCACGACATGGGAGCCCCCGATGACCGCGAGGTGGAGGTGTCCCCCACCGGCCGGTGCCGGGATCACGGTGTCCGCCAGGATCTCCGGGAGGGGTCCGTTCCAGCTCACGCCGAGGGCGGCTGCGCTGACATCGGCCGGGGTGCAGCGCAGTTCGACGGCGGCCGTCACGGCTTCGGCGCCGGGTAGACGGACAACTCTCCGGGCAGCACGGTGTACCCGAGGGAGGCCTCCCACTTACCACCGCCGAAGCTCTCCAGACCGAGGAGACCTCCGCCGCGCCCGATGGCTGCCATGTCGTGGTAGCGCACTTCACCCTGGGGCGGGAGGCCGGTCTCACCCTCCGTGTGGAATTCGGCGCGGCCGCGCTCCACCAGGTGGTAGTCCGTGCCCTCGACGCGGAGCTGCTGGACGGGCTCCAGATGCAGGTCGGGACGGGAGATCCACCAGGCGAGCTTGAGCTGGCCCTCGTCGACCTCCACAGAGAGCCACTCCGAGCCCCTACCGCCCTCCAGCATGTGCTCGTACCAGGTGTAGTAGCCCTCGGTGACGGTCACGCTGCCGCGGACGACGTAGTCGACGCCGCCGTAGGTGATGATCGCCCCGGGGGCGAGGACATCGGGGCCGAAGTTCCGCGCGCCGGTGACATCCGCGAAGGGATCCTTCCGGCTCCGGTGCTCCGTCCCACCGTCCCCGGCCCGGCGGGCCCGCATTCCCAGCACCAGGAAAATCACTGCCGCGGCTGCGGCGAGGAGGGCCACCAGCCACCAGATCGTCCCTGTGTCCATTCGGCTCTCCCGGATTCATCGTGGGTTTCAGCTGGCCGGCACCGGGATCTTCCCCAGCCCCGCGAGCATAAGTACCTTGGTGAGGATAGCGGACAGTTTCCATCCATGCCCGTTGCCCTATAGGTCCCGAAGAAAGGTGCTCCCCCATGAAGACCGTGACCGTCAACCAGGTTCCCTTCGACGCCCAGCTCATCGACGTCCGTGAGGCCGACGAGTACGCGGAGGGCCACGCCGCCAACGCCGTGCACATCCCCCTCTCTGAGTTTGTGTCCCGCGTGGATGAGATCGACACCAGCCGGGACATCTACATGATCTGCCTGGCCGGTGGCCGTTCCGCCCAGGCCTGCGAGTACCTGCAGCAGGCCCACGACGTCGAGGCGATCAACGTGGAGGGGGGCACCAGGGCCTGGCGCGAGGCGGAACTCCCGATGGAGAAATAATTAGTGGGTAATCTCCCATGATTTAATTAAACCACGGTGGGACACGTACCATTGCAGGTATGCCACATAAAAAGGATTCACCCATCGTGGAGACCGCCGAGCAGACCGGCCTGCCCCTGCCCCTGCTTGAATCACCCAGCTTCCAGCTGGAACGCCTCCGCCGCCGCACCCGCGATGGCGTCGAGGCAGCCCTGTCCACCCACGACACCACCATGCGCGAATACTGGGTGCTCACCTGCCTCATCGAGGGCGACGCCGCCTCCCAGTCCGCGCTCTCCGAGGCCCTGGCCATCGACGCCTCCGACATGGTGCGCCTCATTGACGCCCTGGAGTCGAAGGGCTGGGCCCGCCGCGAGCGGGACCCGAAGGACCGCCGCCGGCAGATCGTCACATCGACGAAGGCCGGGGCGAAGGCCCAGGGCGAACTCGCCGTACTCGTCGCACAGGCCGAGAAGACCGCGCTGGACGATTCCACCGGAAAACAGCGCAAACACCTGCGGAAGCTGACCCAGGCGGTGCTGACCACGGAATCAGCCGAGGCCCACCCCGAGAGGCCTGACGGTCCCGTGGCGAAGGGGGCCTAGCGTATGTCGATCCACCAGGTTCCGCGCCAGTTCCTGCGTGCCGGCGAGGCCCCGGCCAAGCGCACGCTCTATGACATCCTGGCCACCACCGCGGCCGAAAATCCTGGGGCCGCCGCCATTGATGACGGTGAGATTCTCACCTACGCCGAACTCATGGACGAGGTCCACACCCTGGCTGCCGAGCTGCACGCCAACGGCATCCGTCGCGGCGACCGCATCGGCATCCGGATGACCTCCGGCAGCCGCGACCTCTACATCGCCATCCTGGCCACCATCGCGGCCGGCGCCGCCTATGTGCCGGTGGATGCCGATGATCCCGAGGAACGCGCGGAGATGGTCTTCTCCGAGGGGAAGATCAACGGTGTGTTCACCGACGAAGGCTTCCGTATGCTCGCCCCGCGTGCGGGCGGCGACAGACACCGGCCGCAGCTGGGTGACACCGCCTGGATCATCTTCACCTCCGGTTCCACGGGTAAACCGAAGGGCGTGGCAGTCTCCCACCGCAGCGCCGCCGCCTTCGTCGACGCCGAGGCCGAGCTCTTCCTGGTCAACTCCCCCGGCGGTCCCCTGGGCCCGGAGGACCGGGTCCTGGCCGGCCTGTCCGTGGCCTTCGACGCCTCATGTGAGGAGATGTGGCTGGCCTGGCGCCACGGCGCCTGCCTGGTGCCGGCCCCGCGTTCCCTGGTGCGTTCCGGCATGGATCTGGGCCCGTGGCTGATCCGTCGCGATATCACGGTGGTCTCCACCGTGCCCACCCTGGCCGGACTGTGGCCGGCCGAGGCGCTGGACAACATCCGCCTGCTCATCGTCGGTGGCGAGGCCTGCTCCCAGGAACTGGTGGAGCGTCTGGCAACCGAGGACCGCGAGATGTGGAACACCTACGGACCCACCGAGGCCACGGTCGTGGCCTCCGCCACCCAGCTGCACCCGGGCCACCCGGTGGGCATCGGACTACCCCTGGCCGGCTGGGACCTGCTCGTTGTCGACGAGCAGGAGCAGCCGGTCAACGTCGGCGAGGTCGGTGAGCTGGTCATCGGCGGTGTGGGCCTGGCCCGCTACCTCGATCCGGAGAAGGACGCCGAGAAATACGCCCCCATGCCCTCGGTCGGCTGGCCGCGGGCCTACCGCTCCGGCGACCACGTCCGCCTGGAGGAGGACGGCCTGTACTTCATCGGTCGGGTCGACGACCAGGTCAAGATCGGCGGCCGGCGCATCGAGCTCGGCGAGGTGGAGGCCAACGTCGCCGCCCTGCCGAATGTCTACAACTCCGCCGTGGCCGTGCAGCAGACCGGCGCAAACCAGTCCGTGCTGGTCGGGTATGTCTCCCTCGATGATCCCGCGGCCGGTTTCGACCACGAGGCCGCGCACGAACGTCTCACGGAGACCATGCCGTCCGCCCTCGTCCCCCGCATCTGCGTCATGGAGGAGCTGCCGATCCGCACCTCCGGCAAGGTGGACAAGAAGGCCCTGCCCTGGCCGCTGCCGGGCGTGGGTGTGGAGGCCACCGACCTCAACCCGACGGAGGCCTGGCTCGCGGAGCTGTGGGTCGACGTCCTGGGCACCTCCGTCGCCGACGCGGACGCCGATTTCTTCTCCCTCGGCGGCACCTCCCTCGCCGCCGCGACGCTGGTGGGGCGCATCCGCGATCAGGTCCCCACCGTGGCCGTCCGCGACCTCTACGACCACCCGCGCCTGGGTTCGCTGGCCGAGGCTGTGGAGGCCATCGCCGAGAAGTCCGGTGTCTCGCTTATCGACGCCGCGCCCGTCACCCCCCGTGACGTTGCTCCGGTGGGTCTGGGCACGCGCCTGGCACAACTGCTCATCCAGGTCCCCATGATGACGCTGCAGGCCACCACCTGGCTGGGCTGGATCCTGCTGGGCGGCAACCTCGCCCATCTCGCCGGTGTGGAATGGACCGTGCACACCTCCTGGTGGCTGGTGGCGGCCCTGCTCATCATCTTCGGTTCCCCGCTCGGCAGGCTGCCGCTGGGCGGGTTGGGTGCCCGCCTGATCACCCTGGGCATCACACCGGGCGAGTACCGCCGCGGCGGCCCGACCCACCTGCGGATCTGGGCCGCCGAACGCTGGGTGGACGCTTCCGGCGCCCACTCGATCTCAGGCGCGACGTGGGTGATCTATTTCGCCCGCTCCCTCGGTGTGAAGATCGGCCGGGGCGTGGATCTGCACTCCCTGCCGCCGGTCACCGGCCTACTCACTCTCGGCGACCACTGCGCCATCGAGCCGGAGGTGGATCTGTCCGGCTACTGGGTCGACGGCGACATCCTGCGCGTCGGCACCATCGAGGTCGGCCCCGAGGCCCGCGTCGGCGCCCGCTCCACCCTGCTGCCCGGCACCGTCATCGGTGCCGACGCCCACGTGGAGGCCGGATCCACCGTCACCGGTGACCGTCCCGCCAAACCCGGTGCCCGCTGGTCGGGTTCCCCGGCGGAGAAGGTCGGCCGTTCCAAGCACCGCTTCCCCGACGAGTACCCGCCCCGGCGTTCCCGATGGGTGCCCGTCTACGGTCTGACCTCCGTGATGCTCAGCCTGCAACCGCTCGTGGCCATCGCGCTCGGTGCCCTCGTGGCCATCGCCCTGGTGCAGACCACCAACGGCAACCCGCTGCTCGGCGGGGTGCTCTTCGCCCCGCTGGGGGCTCTGGTCGCCTTCGTCTTCTACATGATCGCCACCTGGCTGGGTGTGCGTGTGCTCTCCCTCGGACTGCAACCCGGCGTCACCCCGGTGCGCTCCTTCCGTGGCTGGCAGCTGTGGACCATCGAACGCCTCATGGACGACGCCCGCACCTACCTCTTCCCCCTCTACGCCGGCCAGCTCACCCCGATGTGGCTGCGCAGTCTGGGTGCGAGGATCGGCCAGGACGTGGAGATCTCCACCGCGGTGATGGTGCCCGCACTCACCGAGGTCCGCGACGGTGCCTTCCTCGCCGACGACACCCTCATCGGCGGCTACGAGCTCGGCGGCGGCTGGATGCTCACCGGTGAGACCCGCGTGGGCAAACGCAGCTTCGTCGGCAACTCCGGCATCACCGGACCGGGCCGCAAGCTCCCGAAGAATTCCCTGGTGGCCGTGCTCTCCTCGACCCCGAAGAAGGCCAAGGCCAACACCAACTGGTGGGGTTCCCCGCCGGAACGCATGCGCCGTGTCCAGGTCGACGCCGACGGTGGTGAGGCCCTGACCTACAACCCCGGCCTGAAGGTGAAGATCTTCCGCGGATTCATCGAGACGATGCGGCTGCTCGCGCCCATGGTCTCGGCGATGCTGCTGGCCGCGGTCGTCGGCACGCTCTACTGGCTGACGGTCACCGTCGGTGTATGGGCCGCGTGGCTGGCCGGTGGTGTCACCCTCATGGCCGCCGGGCTGCTGGCCATCATCATCACGGTGCTGGTGAAGTGGTTCTGCGTCGGTAAGCACCGCCCCGGCGACCACCCGCTGTGGAGCGAATTCGTCTGGCTCAACGAGCTGCAGGACGCCTTCGTCGAGTCCGTCGCCGCCCCCTGGTTCCTCGTGCCCGGCCTCGGCACCGCGGAACTCAACCTGGCGCTGCGGGCCCTGGGTGCGCGCATCGGTCGCGGCGCGTGGATCGAGTCCTACTGGTTCCCCGAGACTGACCTCTGTGTCGTCGGCAGGGGCGCCACGGTCGGGCCGGGAACAGTCGTGCAGACGCACCTGTTCCAGGACCGCGTCATGAGCCTCGATCAGGTCATCATCGCTGACGGCGCCACCCTGGCCGCCCACTCGGTGATGCTGCCGGCCGCCACCCTCGGCGCAGGAGCCACCGTCGGACCCGGTTCCCTGGTCATGCGCGGTGACCAGGTGCCCGCCAACACCGTCTGGCAGGGCAACCCGATCGAACCGTGGGTGAGGAACCAGAGCGAACTCTGAGCAGGGAAGGAACCCCGGGCACCTGTTCATCTCAAGCCCGGGGTTTCCTCATTTTTCCTTCGATCCTGAATCAGTTCCATTTTCCCTGAACTCCGTGTCCCCGTGATCCCCTGGATTAATCCTCTCCCCCAGTGCCATCAGGCCTTTACCTATACCTCGGCGCAGGCCCTGTTGGGCACCGTCCGCGACGTCTTGGACATGACGGAATCCATCCCGCAATTGGGCGTGTTCCTCCAGGCCCCACTCCTGGGCCTGGATACCGCGGTAACGGAGAAAATCGCTGACGGCCTTCTCCAGCTCAGTACGGGCAGCAGTCAACTTCCGACGGGTGCCAATTCCTTGGGTGAACACTTCCCCTGCCGTGATGACGGAATAGGTCCGTAGAATCCGCCCTACTTCTTCAGCCAGTTCCCGATCCTCCCCAATATGCTTGTTCAGCGCCTGGCGAGCAGAGTTGACCGCGGATTCAAGATGATGATCCTCCTGGTCCGAGATACGGATGAGACGGATCTGCTGCCAGGTGGCATGCGAATCCTGTGCCGCCAGCAGCAGCTTGAAAATGCCTGTCCACCTACCTGCCCTGATCTTCTTCGTCAGCGCATCGGCCCTCCTGGCAGGACCATCCTGGGGTTTCAGATCACGCAGTTCCAGGAGCAGGTACTGACGGAGTTTCTCAATCCCCGATTCCAGGATCGGGCCAAGAAATGCCACAGACTCCCAGTCAGCAGTGGGGAGGGCACCTGATTCTCTCCATCGCCCCAAGATGGCGTGCAGGAACTTCCGGTGCCCGTAGATGTCTCCGAGCATCTCGGCGTGGGCGAAATTCAGCAGTTCCTTGACGTCCCCTGCCATATCGTCCAATGCGTCGGAAATCTCCTGCATCGCAACCTGCATCGCCTGGAGGGATGCGTACACGAACGCACCGTGAGGCCCCGCCGCGAGCATGAGTGCCTGCGGGTCTACGGGAACATTGCTGATGAACTGACCGGTTTTCAGATCCCGTGTGATCAACCGCAGTTCTGAGGAGGAAGTCACGGTCTGGACATCCGGCGTGATCAAAAACTGTGCCACCTCACCCGCGATTCCCAGGATGTTCGCCACGTCCCCCATAAATGCGGCAGGAGAATTTTCGAGTTCTCGGACTGCTGTCGCAGGGTGATTCGCGGAGGCGATCCAGGCTTCAACCTCGGCAGGATCCCCCACCGCCAGAATCCCACTCTCGTTCTCGATCAGAGCCAGACTTCCTGCCAGGTTCTTACCTCCTGACGTCAGTCCATCCATGGTCACTAGCCTTTCTCACCGACGCTTACCCTGAACTCCGCATTCTACTTCCCACCCGCCCCACAGACTGGCGGTGGCACAGCAGACCTCCATGGGAGGCATCACGAAGGCCCGCCCTCCCCGGCGAAAACGGGGTGGGCGGGCCGTTATGCTGACCTGGCTGGGTGGCTAGTCGCCGATCTGGTCGCGACCGCGCTTGACGATGAGCGGGTCCGGATGGCCGACGATCTCGTGGTCCTTGTTGGTGTACTCGAACTTCGACAGGATGTAGCGCATGGCGTTGATGCGGGCGCGCTTCTTGTCATTCGACTTGATGGTCACCCACGGGGACTCATCCGTGTCCGTGTAGCGGAACTGCTCCTCCTTGGCACGGGTGTAGTCATCCCACTTGTCCAGGGAGGCCAGGTCCATCGGCGAGAGCTTCCACTGGCGCACCGGGTCGACCTGGCGGATGGCGAAGCGGGTGCGCTGTTCTTTCTGGGTCACGGAGAACCAGAACTTGGTCAGGGAGATCCCGGAACCGAGGAGCATGTTCTCCAGCATGGGCACCTCGCGGAGGAATTCCGCGTGCTGGGACTCGGTGCAGAAGCCCATGACGCGCTCGACACCGGAGCGGTTGTACCAGGAACGGTCGAAGAAGACGATCTCACCGGCCGCCGGGAAATGCGCGATATAGCGCTGGAAATACCACGAGGTGGATTCCTTCGGGGAGGGCTTCTCCAGCGCAACGTTGCGGGCACCACGGGGGTTGAGGTGCTCGTTGAAACGCTTGATCGTGCCGCCCTTGCCGGCGGCGTCGCGGCCCTCAAAGAGGATGATGTGGCGCTGGCCCGTCTCCTTGGTCCAGTTCTGCCACTTCAACAGCTCGATCTGCAGGGCACGCTTGATCTTCTCGTACTCGTCACGCGACATGCGTTCCTCATACGGGTAGTTCTCCCGCCACGTCTCGATGGGGGTCCCGTCCGGACGCAGCAGCACCGGATCGTCTTCATCGGAATCGTCGACGATGTACCCGTCAGTCTTCGCCAGGTCAATGACGGGGAGTTCGTCGTCCTTGTGGTCAGCCATGCGCAACAGTCTAGTCATGGAACAACCCAGCGTCGCGGCGAACCTGGCCGCGAGCCGGGTCACCCGGAAATGCGGAAGGCTCCGACCCATGATGGATCGGAGCCTTCCGGAAGCTGTGTTCCAGCGCGGTGCTAGTTGACCAGGCCGATGAGCTTGCCGACAGCCTCGGACCAGGTACCGGCGTCCTTCAGGAAGTCGAAGGTGTAGGAGAAGATGGTGTCCTTCTCCACGGTGACCTGCTCGCCACCCTTCCACTTGGTCTCGGTGTAACCGGAGGACAGGCGGCTCAGGGTCTCAGCGGACTGGCCGAAATCGTTGTCATCGTGACGGGGGTTGGACATGGTGGATCTCCTTCAGAAAAGAAAAGTGGGATATTTTTCAGTGGTGCCGCACCTGCTCAGGCGCGGCTGCCGGCCCGGAGGCTGAGCACAGAACTAGTGGCGGCCGCGCTTCGGCTCGTCCAGGGCGTCCTCGGTGTTGGAGGAGAGCTTGTCAGAGGTGTCGAAGAACTCGACGATGTCCAGCAGCAGCTCCGGGAAGTACTGGAAAGCGGTGCCGATGTTCTTGCCGAAGGTACCGAAGTCCGCGAACTGACCCTGAAGGAAATCGAGATCCATGAATTATCTCCTGCGTGAAAAGCCAGCCGGGTGCGGCTGGGAAAGTGTCCAGTTGACTGACACCCGTAGGGCGTCACAGGAAGATATTCTGTCACAACTTCATTAACAGTCAAGCGTTGCAGGGAAATTTCTCGACCTATTTTCCGTATCCGGATAGTTATACTCTGTGCGGATCGTCACAGTTCCCGCAGGTGAGAGAACGCCACCTGCGGAAACAGGTGATAACAGGTGAATAACAAGTAAACGATACATGGCCGCAGTAACACATAACGAGCTGGCATCGATTTAGGACAAGCTAAGATCGACCTGCACTTTCTCCCTACCCCCGAAAAGGGGAAACCGCCCCCAGAGGACCCTGAAAGGGCTCTGGGGGCGGCGTAAGAACGGGCCCCAGAAAAACTGAGACTAGAAGCCCATGCCACCCATGCCGTCAACATCCGGGGCGGCACCTGCGCCGGCCGGGGCCGGCTTGTCGGCGACGACAGCCTCGGTGGTGAGGAACAGTGCAGCGATGGACGCAGCATTCTGCAGGGCGGAGCGGGTGACCTTGACCGGGTCATTGATGCCCTCGGCCATGAGGTCGACGTACTCACCGGTGGCGGCGTTGAGGCCCTGGCCGGCCGGGAGGCCGGAGACCTTATCGGCCACGACACCGGCCTCCAGGCCGGCATTGAGGGCGATCTGCTTCAGCGGGGCGGACAGCGCCTGGCGGACAATCTTGACGCCGGTCGCCTCGTCACCGGTCAGGCCGAGCTCGTCAACGAGCACCTCGGCAGCCTGCAGCAGGGCGACGCCACCGCCGGCGACGATACCCTCATCCACGGCAGCCTTCGCGTTGCGGACGGCATCCTCGATGCGGTGCTTGCGCTCCTTAAGCTCCACCTCGGTGGCGGCACCGACCTTGAGCACTGCGACACCGCCGGCCAGCTTGGCCAGGCGCTCCTGCAGCTTCTCGCGGTCGTAGTCGGAGTCGGAGTTGTCGATCTCGGCGCGGATCTGCTTGACGCGGCCTTCGATCTGCTCCGGGGAACCGGCACCCTGGACGATGGTGGTGTCATCCTTGGTGATGACGACCTTGCGGGCGGTGCCCAGCAGCGGCAGGTCGGCGGTCTCCAGGGAGAGGCCGACCTCCTCGGCGATGACCTGGCCACCGGTGAGGATGGCGATGTCCTGCAGCTGGGCCTTGCGGCGGTCACCGAAGCCCGGGGCCTTGACGGCGACGGACTTGAAGGTGCCGCGGATCTTGTTCACCACGAGGGTGGACAGGGCCTCGCCCTCGATGTCCTCGGCGATGATCAGCAGCGGCTTACCGGACTGCATGACCTTCTCCAGCAGCGGCAGCAGGTCCTTGATGTTGGAGATCTTGGAGGAGACCAGGAGGATGTACGGATCCTCCAGGACAGCCTCGCCACGCTCCAGGTCGGTGGCCATGTAGCCGGAGATGTAACCCTTGTCGAAGCGCATACCCTCGGTGACCTCGAGCTCGACACCGAAGGTGTTGGACTCCTCGACGGTGATGACGGAGTCCTTGTTCACCTGGCCGTTGCCCACGGCATACATGGCCTTGGCGATCTGGGCGCCGATGGCCGGGTCAGCGGCGGAGATACCGGCGGTGGCGGCGATCTCCTCCTCGGTCTCGACCTCCTTGGCGGAGGCCAGCAGGGCCTCGGTGACCTTCTGGGTGGCGGCCTCGATGCCACGCTTGATGCCCATCGGGTTGGAACCGGCGGCTACGTTGCGCAGCCCCTCGCGGACGAGTGCCTGGGCCAGGACGGTGGCGGTGGTGGTGCCGTCGCCGGCGACATCGTCGGTCTTCTTGGCGACCTCCTTGACGAGCTCCGCACCGATCTTCTCGTACGGATCCTCCAGCTCGATCTCCTTGGCGATGGACACACCATCGTTGGTGATGACCGGGGCGCCCCAGCCACGCTCGAGAACGACGTTGCGACCCTTGGGGCCGAGGGTGACCTTGACGGCGTCGGCCAGGGTGTTCAGGCCACGCTCAAGACCACGGCGTGCTTCCTCGTCAAAGGCGATGATCTTTGCCATGTGTTTGTGCTCCTCAATTAGTTATCAGGACGACACTCGGCGTCTGCGCTCCAGCGGGCGCCCGCGACGGCACGGTCGGTGAGTGTGAACCAACCTCACCCGCTGAAGTCATCGTTTCTGGCACTCGAATGAATCAAGTGCTAAGTCCCTTTTCTAGCACTCACCGGCCTGGAGTGCAATGTCAGGGTCCGAGTCCGTGTCAGATACCGGTGGCACCGAGGGAATAGGGGTCGGCGATCCAGAACCACAGCACGAGGGCGACGATCAGCGCCATGACTGCAACTGCGGTGGCCGCGGCAATGAGGAACCTGTAGCGGCGACGCCGGTTGCCCTTCAGGTGCTCCCCGTGGAGGGCCTGCTCCCGGCGGACGATCTCCTCCCGGGTCCCGTCCACCGAGGCGATGTGCGCCTCCACGCGGGGACCCTCACCGCCGATCCCCGGACCGGCGGTGAACTCGGGGCGGGCGAAGCCCCCCGGCATGCCCGGGCGGGGGTTGTTGATGTTGCTCACTGAAACTCTCCTGTCCTGGCGGAGCCGTCGAAAAGCCCGTGTGTGGAGAAGACCTGCCGCAGCGGGTCCATGCACCGGAAGGGGGCGATGCCGGTGCGGCTGACGCGGTCGCCCTCCGGGGAGGCACCCAACGCGGAGACCGCGAAGCACTGGTACCGGTAGGCCTCGGTGCCGAACAGTGGTGTCTGCAGCTGGTTGATCATCTGGGTCGCGTCCAGGCACTGCAGCAGGCTGCTCACCTCCAGGTGGAGGAGATAGCTGTTGTCCCCGTCGAAGGGCTCATCCAGTGCGGCACTCTCCCGGCGGAAGGAGGCGCCGTAGTTACCCATGACCCGCTGCCAGTTCACCGCGTTCGGCCCGTCGGCGAAGTGGTGGGCCTGGTTGACCTCGGCCAGCCGCTGCATGACGTCGAATTTGGACAGGCACAGCGCGATGTCGGTGCGGTGCTCGGTTCCCAGCACACGGAGGACATTCTGGAGCACGACCGTCGGGTCATCCGCCCCGACCTCGTGGCTGGGGACGGATCCCTCGAGCAGCTGGCGGATACGCGGCACCGCCATCGGGTCGAAGAGGAAGAGAATCCGGTCCGCGAAACGGAAGAAACTCAGATCCTCCTGCCGCTCCTCGAAGTTCTCCTCCTTGAGGTCCTCACCCGCGACGTCACGGATGACCACGAAGATCTTCTGCAGTTCCCCGTCCCGGCGGTGCATGCCGACGTCGAAGATCAGCGGCCGGTCCTGGTGCGCATCCGCGGAAGCGGCCGGCGGGGTCGGCGGCAGCAGTCCCATCTTCTCGAAGAGCGGCTTCTCGTAGCGCTCCGTGTAGGTGCGGCGGGTGTGTTCATCCGCATAGCGGAAGGTGCCGTGGTTGGTGATGACCAGCCGTTCCAGCAGCTTGACCACAACCGCGATGTACAGGCTCTTGCCGGAGGTGCGTGCGCCGGCCATGGCGAAGGTGAGCGTCCCGGAACCCTGCCACCCTTCCGGGAGCAGGTAATCCTCCCGCTGGGAGGGCGTGAGGAAGGGGGATGCCGGCGCCATGGGATCCGGCATCTCCTGGAAGGTGTAGGGGCAGCGGGTGGGGAGCTTGCCCGTGTAGGTGTCTGTCGCCATCTTCTATTTCTCCCCCTGGGTGAGGGTGTCGAACATCGTTCGGGTCGGCACCGCCAGTTCCATGGAGTTCTGCTCCAGCACGGCGGTGATCAGGGATTCATCAAAAACAGTGGAGGTGTGTCCCGCGGAGGCGGCGGGTCGGCGCGGGGTGAGCAGATGCACCACACCACCACGGGCCGCGACCTCGGCCGGCAGATCGTCCGAGATGACCACGAGGGCGAACCCGGGGTCGAGGCTGCCCAGGTCCCGGCTCCAGCCGACCTCCTTGAAGAGGAAGTCCCGGGCGGCCAGCTGGCGGACGGCCTCCGGTCCCGGGAGCACCTCCAGGGGGTCCGCGGCGCTGCTGGTGGCCAGGTGCAGGACCCGGTCACCGCTGTTGGTGGACAGGACTCCTGCGGCGAAGGTGCACATCGCCTCGAAGGTCCGTCTGTCCATGCTCAGGGGCATGGAGGAGGAGACGTCGACGATCACGACCACGTCCCGCCGTTTCCCCTCCGGGAGGCTGTCCCGCTCGATGGAGCGGCGCAACGCAGAACGCACACCTGCGGAATACTCATCGAGGGTGGTGTCGCTCGTGGTCTCCGCCACGACCAGCCGGACCTGGTCCTCCGTGGGCAGGATCACCGCGACGGGGAAGGAGCGCAGTCCCCCGACCTCGAAGGTGGGGAACTCGATCCGGGTCCCCTCCCCCTGCTCCGGCGTGACATGCAGGGTCACGAACAGTTTCGTGCCGGTGGGAAAATAGGAGTGCCCGTAACCCGGGCTGACCGTGACCTCAGTGGTTTCCCGCGGATTGCGGATCGCCACCTTCGAGCCCCGGCGCTTGGACTCCATGTGCGGGACATCCACCTCGAAATCGAGTCCGCCGCTCAGCTCAACCTGGAGTTGGCCGGTGAAGGTGGGCCCCTCCAGGTCGTGGGCCTGTCCCGCGCTCAGACGGATACTATGCATCGGTTCCTGCTCTTTCAGTTCTGTCCATCTCGTTGACTATCCCTTCCGCCACGTCCGCGAAGATCTGCTGTACAGCAGGCCCTTCAATGAGGATCTTCTGCGGATCCAGATGCCCGCGGATGGCCCGGGCCACGTCCCTTCTCAGCCGGGGGTCCACCCCCGCGTCGAGAATGTCCTCCCGCGCGACACGCCTTCCGAGTTCCTTCAGACCGGCACGGTCGATCTGGCCCTGCGCCGCATAGTTCTCCGCAGCATAGAGAGTCAGTTCAGCGAGATACCTCTGCAGGGGCTCGTCCCGTCTCGGGTCTCCCGTGATGGCCAGCCCGGCATCGGCGAACATATTCACCGTGTAGTAGATACGGAGCAGATCGAAGGTGGCGCTCGCGCCCTGCTCCGAAACGAACTGGTTCTTGACCAACTCGTACAGGATCCTCAGGACATTGGGCTTTCTCAGCCATTCCACAATGGTCTGGACGCTGTGTTCCCTCCCCAGGCTCAGGAGTGCCCGTTCCCCGCGCCGTCGGGTGGAGTAGAGCTTCTCTTTTCTGTCCTGTCCGGCCAGGTCCAGCAGAGTCCGCAGTTCGGGATGGGCGTTGAGAGGCAGGGGTGCCACGTGTCCTCCCCGGAAGGAGTCGCCCATGTTGAACAGGTCCCGGACCCCACGATCATGGATGGCCTCGGGTGAGAGCAGCCCGGTGGCCAGCAGGAAATTCAGGTAGCCGACCAACACGTCAGTCGGCTGGGTGCGCAGATTCTCCAGCACGGCCACGGCCTCATCGGCCAGACCGTAATAATCGCGTTCGGGCAGATCTGCCCGCCCCAGCACCGGCCAGGCATGGTTCTCCAGCACGAGCTGCGGTCGCTCAATCACCTGCTGGACCAGCTCCACATCCAGATTCCGCGCAGCCCCGGCAGCGGCGCCGCGCGAGTCCAGGTGCTGCTTTGCGACGTCCGCCAGCCCCGCCGCGAACAGCCCCGGCCGACGCTTCACCAGCCCGGCCAGCCCGTCGCCGAATCTGGGCGCGGCAGGGTTGTCTGCCGCGGGCTCCCCGGTGAGAAATTCCACCACCTGCAACGGCGAGAGGCCGACGGTGAACACCCCCCTGGTCAGTTCCGACCAGGGGGATCCCGGCTGTGCCTCACGGGTCCGGGGGTCCGCCGGATCAATGACGGTGATGCCTTCCAGACGCTGCAGCGCATCCTTGTCGGTGGCGGGCACCACGACCACCGGATGTTCCTGTCCCGGCAGCGGGGCAGGCAGCGCCGCGGCACGTTCGAAGGTGGTGAAGCGGAGAAGCCGGCGGGCCTCATCCGGGGACAGCGTCGACGACAGCGCCTGCAGCCAGTAGACGGCCTCGTTGGCGTTCTTGACCATCAGCACCGGTGTCGTCGTGCCCCCGCTGAGGACATCCTGGAGACGGTAGAGCGCCCCGGTCCGGTCACCGAGCATGGTGGTGACCATCATCCACGCCACCGCGAGGTCCGTCAGCGGTCCCGGCCGGGGTTCCTGCAGGTCCTGGGGCAGGGTGACCGCGTTGACTGACGCGATGCGGAAGGGGGTGAGGAGGTCCTCGGAACGGTAGAAGTTGATGGGGTAGGTGGCCGCGAGCGGGCGGCCCAGATCATGGTCGATGAACGCGTGGGTGAAGACATTGCCCGGCCGGCCGGTCGCGTCCTTGCCGGCCGGGACGGACTGCATGAACAACCCCCTGTCCCCCAGCGGGAGGTACTCGAAGCGGCGGGGCAGCTCCGCGATCTCAGCTGCCCCGATGAAATCATCGAAGGACTGCGTCGGAATCATGCTGGTCGGGGCATGCTCGGCCACCACCTGCTCATCGGCCAGGTCGGCGTTGACCGAGGGACCGGTGGTCCAGCCGCCGCCACCTGCCTGATTGCGGAAGGAGGCGTAGGTGACGTGCGACCAGCGTCGCCGTGGAACTGTCACTGCTCTCCACCACTCAGGTAGCGGTGCCACTCGTCGACGAACAGGGTCGCCGGGTTGGGGTCCAGCAGAGCGCTGACGGGGGTGCCCACCCGGTGGTCCTCGCGGACGAACAGGCGGAAGTATGCCCCCGGCGGGTTCTGCAGGTCAGCCGGATTCAGCTCCCAGAACTCCTCGTAACGGTCCGGGTAGAGGGTGGATGAGTTGATGCCGGGCAGGAAATCACTTCCATCCTGCATGTTCCCCACGATCCGGCGGGCCTTGACCTCCAGCCCGTCATTCGGTTCCAGCGGCAGTCGGCCCTGCTGGAGCCGCAGGGTGAACTGGCGGTGGGTGTGGTCCTCCCGGTCGCTGTAGATGATCAGGAACAACCGCCCGTCCTGGGCCGTGAACTCATAACCGAACTGGCGCAGGCCGTCATAGTGCAGCACCTCGGGATCACCCCAGATCTGCCGTCCCTCATAGACCCGGGAGGGGAAGAGCGCGACGTCACCGGCTGCGGGCAGATGCAGGCGCATGCCGCCGTCCTGTTCGTAGGCCTGCCGATGGATCGACGCGATGTTGGAACCCGGGTCCTCGGGCCGCGGGGAGATCTGGTGTCCGGTCCCGGGTTCCCCGTAGACGGCGGTCACCTCATGCGCCTCCTCCGGCCACCCGAAGGTGAGGAACTGGTTGTTCACACGTTCATGCAGGGTCGGATTGCCCACCTCACCGACGCGTACCCGGGAGTGGGAACGACCCACCTTCGCCTGGTTGCCCACCACGCTCACGGGCGTGATGAAGACCGAGTACCAGTCCTCCGGCCAGTCGACGGAGCAGCTGCTCATGCCGCGTTCCAGGTCGTTGGCCCAGTCGCGCTGCGCCAGCCCGAAGGACTCCAGCTGGTCGACCTCGACGACCCGGTCCTGGAGGCCGTCCACCGGGGCCTCCTGCGTGCGGTAGATCCACACCTCACCGGAATCCGGGTTCTCCCAGTTGACGTTGAACCTGGTCTCGAAGCCGTCGGAGGATTCCTCCACCCGGATCGGCACGTCCACCACCTCTGCGTTGACGTAGATGGTGAATTCCTCGGACGGGGCGGAGGAGAGCTGCGCGCCGTGGATGCGGACGTAGCGCTGGGCGACGAATTTGTATTCCTCACCCTTGTACTGGGGTGTGTACCGGAAGCCCTGCAGGTTCTGGGTGTCCACGGCGATCTCGTTGCGACGGCTGGTGGTGCGGCGTTCCGAGGCCTTGGCCGCGAAGACCGCCACGCGGTGGGTGTGGTCCTCCGGGGCCCACTGCCCCTTGACCACGGAGCCGGCGACAGACAGCTCAATGTTGTCGATGGGCCGGATATAGGTCTGCTCCCCGACCAGGGTGGGTTCACCGCGCAGGGCGGAGGTCTCCGAGGTGCCCTCGTACATCCACACCTGGTAGAGGCGGTAGGCGGTGGTCAGAGGCTCATGGTCGATCCACCGCTGCGCCACCGTCACAGCCCGGAGTTCACCGGCATCGGGGTCCTTATCGAACTCCTCCTCGTCACTGACGATGCGGAAGAGGCGGCTCTCGAAGCTGGCGGTGCTCTGGGCCCAGCTGGGCAGGGACCACTCCAGTTCCAGGGCACCGTCACCAGTGGGTAGGACCCGCAGATCTGCACCGGGCATCTCCTCGATATCCCGGAAACCGTCGAGCATCCGGAACTCGTGGGCCTCATAGGGGCGCAGATCCGGGTCGACGGGGACAGGCTGCGGCTCCGGGATCGGCTCCGGTTCCGGTTCGAACTCCGGCTCCGGTCCGCGGGCGGCGTGCCGCCCGGGCGGGGAGTCGACGATGTCCTCAGGCGTGATGTCCTCGAACTCCGCGTACACGTACTCCGGTTCTGTTTGCCCCGGGGTGACGGGCTCCACCTCCTCGGTGAGGGTGGGCCGGTAGAGCTCCTCGAGGTCCGGGATGACCTCGGTGTTCTCTGTCAGGGCCAGGGCACGGACATGCTTCAGGGCCTCCGCCCACACCTGCAGCGCCGGATAACTGCCACCCGCGTCGAGTTCCGTGTGGTCACGAGCCGCGGCCACCAGTTCCTCACCGGTCGGCAGCGCCTCCTCGGGATAGATCTCGCGGGCGATGCCACGCCACGTCTCGAAGGCACCGAGAATTTGCAGTTCGATCGACATCTAGAATTCTCCTGTTCCTGGCAGGTGATGCTTCGGCTGCGGCATCGTCATCCCCCGCGGCTCCCTCACCTGGAAATCCTCACTGTCCGGCATGGCGCCGACCAGACCGGGGTCGAGTGGCTGGCGGTCGGGGCGCCGGAAAGCGACATCCCCCTGGTGCGCCGGTTGCCCGATCTGGACCAGCACCTCGCTGACCCCGATGGCATCGAAGGTGTTGATGTTGCGGTCATGGGTGCAGTACCGGGGATCCAGGTCCAGGATCCCGTCCACCCGGCCGCGTTCCGTGGCGATCTCGCCGTTGAAGGAGCCCAGGGCGACGGCCTCGTCAAGCGGCAGACGCGAGGGTGCCGTCTCCCTCCGGCCGTCACGGTAGACCTGCTGCGGGGAGAGGATGCCGGTGTCATTTCGTTCGGTGTCCTGCCGGAGGTCGGTGGTGATTCTGCGCCACACGTCCTCCGACCGGTCCCGGGTGCGGAACCCGGTGGCCGTGACGGCACCGGCGAGGCGGGCCAGCTGTCCTCCGGTTCCCTCACCGGAGGTGGAGAAGACATCGTTGACCGCGAATTTACCGTTGGTGCGTTCCTCGAAGTTCCGGGCGGCCTCGGCCAGTCCACCCATGACGTAGTCCCCGAGCCAGCCTTCGCGGTAGATCTCACGACGGAAGGTGTTGGCCAGGCGCTCCACCTCACCGGAGGCGGGGTCGGCCTCGGCGAAGACCACCGACTCCGGCATGGTGTTCACCGGGATGGTCGATTCGACGCGGGGGTGCCGGATGTGTCCGAAAGGCTCGTTGATGAGGGCACCGATCATCCGGGATGTCGAGAGGAACTGGCCGTAACCGACGTCGATGCGGACCAGTGCCTTCCGCGTTACCTCCAGGTTCGCCCGGGCGGCATCCAGTTTGTTCACGATGTCGCGTCGACGGTTCAGGAAACGTATCTCATCACGCGTCTCCACGGCCACCTGGAGAATCCAGAACAGCAGCCACAGGCCCACCCAGATGCTGAACATCCACACCTTGATGTCGGTGGGGGCTGCGTTGAGTGTGTCCACCCAACCGGCGCGCGGTGCATCGAAAAGCGTGGGGCGGAGGTGGCCGAAGCCCCAGAGCAGGGCGAAGATCACCACTGATCCGAGGAAAACCCAGCCCAGCCAGCGGAGCACCCCCGCCAGTGCACCGGTGCCCGCCGCCTTGGCCTGACGGCCCTCGAGGTCGGTGATCTGCCCGGTCAGCTGTTCCTTCCGCTGGCGGAGCTGTCCCCGCCGCTCCACCAGTCCGCGGCCGACATGGCAGGCGAAACTGCCGGAGTTCTCCTCCTGCCACTGCTTGAAGTCGCCGATCACCCGGCCGACCTCGCGCTGCCGACCGTGTCGCTGGGAGGCGAGACTGCGTTCGTATGCGGCGATCCCGGCGATGTCATAGGGGGCGATGTCCCCGCCACCGATCGTCGACTTCACCTCCACCGGCAGGTCATGGCCGAAGTTGGCGTCGGGCCCCGGGATGACGTCCACTGCACTGCGGGCCACCCACACGGGACGCTCCGGGTGTTCCTGCATCACGCGGGGATAGGAGGACTGCCCGGCGTTCTCCGTGATGAGCCGCGGCGAGGCATCGAGCATGGTCAGAGCGGTGTTGGCGTAGGAGCTCCACAGCGGGCCCAATTCCCGGGTGGCCTCCACCTGCAGATTCTCGCGGCGGGCCTGCCGGGTTCCGCTGCCGTCGGCGGGGTGAGGCTCCGCGCCGCCCCCGCCTCCGACGCGCATGCGGGAGTCCTCCCCGTAGAGCCCTGCCTGCACGGTGTCATCGACGAATGTCCGGGCCTCACCGCGCAGGTCCCGAAGAAACCTGGCGGGGGTGGTGACCATCCGCTTCCCCCAGATGCGGAGGAACTCCCCCAGCGCGCGGCCGGAGGTGGTGCGGCGGGTCTGCTGCGCCACGGCATGGGTGGTTTTTCCTTCGATCCGCTGGTTGAAGTCATTGAGCAGATCCTCCGCGGCGGTCTCAGCGAAGGCCCGCGGATTCTCGGTGTACTGGGCCGAGACCTCCTGGCCCGGCCTGTTGAGGCGGGGCAGGGGGTTGAGTCCGGTGTCGAAGATGCGGGCCTTCAACCGGGCCTGCACGTCCTGGCCGTCGATGCGCCGGTAATAGGCGCGCACCAGCCGGAAGGTCACGCCGCTGGCCGGATCGAGTCGGGCGACGGGGGCATGGGTGCTGCCCTCCCACAGGCCGAACAGGCTCGCGATCCCCGCCACACAGTGCAGGGTGAAGCGGTTGTCCAGGTGGTCGAAGTGGAAGGGTACGGTGGCCGACTCCGGCCCCGGGGAATCCTCCGGGGCCAGGAACAGGTTGGTGAAGCCCTTGAGTACCGGCAGGTCGGTTTCCAGGGGTGCACCCACGGCGGAGATGATCAGGTTGGTGCGCTGGATGCTCCGGCCGGTGAGGATGCTGTCAATGGCACCGGTGAGCGCCATCAGTTCGGCGCTGCGGATCTCTCCGCCACCGAATCCGACGACATTGATCACCCCGAGATGTAGTCGGGTGATGCGGGACCTGGCGACCAGTGCGTTGAAGGGCTCCCGGGTGATCTCCGCGTTCCCCTCCTCGCTCAGCCGCAGGTAGGTCACCTCCGAGGAGGAGGACCTGAAGGAGTCGGCATCCACCCACGCCAGGTCCCGGACGAGACCCGTGGCGGTGAAGTCCTCCAGGGTCTGCCGGATGCCGTGTGAGAGTCCTCCCCGGCCCAGGAAGACCGTCAGGGTCGAGTCACTGCTCAGTGCGGACTCCATCAGAATTCACCCTGGCCGGGCAGGGTCGGGCGGGCCGTCGACGGCGTGCCGCCGGCGAAGGGGGTCGTCGGCATCCGCACGTCGGTGGCCTGCGGCGGGCCCTGACGCAGGCAGTCCTCGAGGATCGCGGCGATCCGGGCGGTGGCCTCCGCGATGTCCGGAGCCAGATCCGCGAAGACCGGCACCTGGGAGGCCAGCTCGCGGTCCGTGATGTCGGCGTAGGGACGGTCGGTCCGGGTGAACAGCTGCCCGGCACCGAGGCGGGAGCTGGGGATGTAGGCCTGCGCGATGGCGTTCTGATTCTCCAGCCACGCCTTCGCCGCCTCGAGCCGGGCCTGCGGGGCAGCGCCGGGGGCAGTGCCGTCGATCATGTGGATCTCACCGGACTGCCGCTCGCCGTCGTAGAGCCACTGGTGCAGCAGCCGCTGGCCGCGGATGGTGCGGCCGGGCAGGGAGGGGGTGGGTTCCGCGTCCCACAGCTCCCGGAGGAGGATGTAGGGCTTCACCGACTCGAACAGGGGCTGCTCGCCCACCCGCGACCAGGCCAGGGCCGCGGATTCCAGCAGGTTCGGCAGCCAGTCCAGGGTGGCCCGGAAACGGGAGACCGGTGTGAGCATCGGGGTGTCGAAGTTGATCCAGTGCCCGACCTTCTCGTCGTAGATCTGCACGGGGGTCATGTCGCTGGTGTCCAGGGTGCCCGGGAAGTAGACCTGGCCGGCCAGGCGGCCGACGTACCAGCCGTTGACCAGGGCCTTGCGCTCCGCGTCAGTCATCGGCAGGGCTGCGGGCAGGGACCGGGCGCGGCGGCCGTGCCAGAATTCGGCGCGGGTGCCGGTGGTCTGGCGCCACTGCTTCTCGATCGGGGGCAGCAGCGAGTCGAAGACGATCGGCGCATAGTTCGGGTAGGAACCGAAGATGTCGATGGAGCGTTCCTCACCCTGGTTGACCAGGGCCTTGCCCAGCGGGCGGGTCATGTCGGAGGGCCGGTGGTTCGGGTAGTCACGGACCGCCTGCTCCAGCATCTTGCCCACCTCATCACCGCCGAAGGGGATGCGGGAGAAGTTGAAGTTGTAGGCGACCTCGTTGCCGTAGATCGACTGGACCAGCTGGGTGTTGATCTGGGCCAGCGGCAGCGCGTAGGTCATGGCCTCGCTGAACTTGCCCAGCACCGTCTGGCGGCGTTCGCGCCGCTCGTGCTCGGTGAGATTGGGGGCGGTGACGAACTCCCGCAGCGAGCTGGAGATGAACTGCTGGAAGGAGAAACCGGGCCTGCGGATGTACTGGCGGGAACGGTCGAGGATGGAGCTGGTGCTGATGTTGAACTCGAAACGGGCGGGACGCGGGTCCCGCGTGGTACCCGGGTTGGCCGGGTCGCGGCTGAGTTCGCGGGAGACCCACACGTCGAGCAGGCGCAGCAGGTCACCCGGCGCCTTCTCCGAGCCGGAGAGCGACTCCCAGTCGCCGCTGACCACACGTTCGGCGGAGATCTCCAGGGCCCGCGCGTAGTCGTGGTCCTGGCTCTCCTCAGTCTTCGCGGACTGGATGATGTCCGCGATGAACTGGTCGATGAAGGAATCAACCTCGGTGAGGAAGACCTCGTTGGCGGCCTGGCTGAACCGCCTGGACACCTCCTGCTGGGACTCATCGGGCCACAGTGCCGGGACGTCGGTCTTCAGCTGGGCGACACCGAGGTTGACGTCGCTGGTCAGCTCGTTGTGCTTCTCCAGGTCGGCGTGGGCGTCGTTGATCTGCTTCTGCAGCGGCTCGATGAAGTTCCGCACGAAGTCCGCCAGGGCGGACTCCAGACGGTGCGCGATGTAACCGACCGCGCGGTTCCGGATCTGGCCGGCGGTGTTGTTGACGATTTCCTGGGAGATCGCCGAGGAGTCGTCGATACGCCCGCGGGAGTTCTCCAGATCGATGCGCTGCTGATCGTTCATCACCACCGCCTGCGCCGGCAGCCCATCGAAGAGGGCGTGCAGTTCCTGCAGGTTGGTGTTGGTGATGGAGCTGCGGATCCGCTGCAGCAGCGCAGATCCGTAGGGCACACCGTACTTCGCGATCTCCGCCTTGAGCAGGTTGAGCAGGAACAGCTGGATCCCGTCCTTGCTCGCCCAGGCGTTGACCCCGGCGTAGAGGTCCTTCTTCGGATCGTTGTCGATCTGCTGGCTGCAGGACTGCAGGGTCCGGATGACCTCCGGGACCCACTCGCTGCCCCGCTTGTTCTGCCCCAGCGGCATCTGACTGTTGACCAGCTGCATCATGTCGCGGGTCCAGTTCTCGATGACGCCGCCGAAATTCTCGTAGATCCAGTTGCCGGCGTCACCCTGACGGGGCAGGAAGGCAGTGAGCTTGTCGACGAGCGCGCCCTGGTTGTTGTCCAGGCGCTTCTGGATCTGGATGTCCGCCGGCGAATCATCGGTCGGATCGTAATGGCCGTGCAGCAGCCGCTCGACTGCCTGACGGGCCAGACGCTGCGCGGCGTATTCCGCGTACCGGTCGCGTCCCATGGACAGCTGCGCATAACCGAAGGTGCCCCACGGCACGTTCTTCGACTCGGTCGCACCCCAGGCATAGCGGCTCTGGTCGGCGCCGACACCGCCCTTGTTGCCCAGGGTGAACTGCTTGTAGTTGTCCATCGAGCCCTCATCGGACATCAGGGCCGCCAGGCCACGGCCCAGCGCCCGGTAGACGGTGTCCGGCTTACCGTCGCCGAGCAGCGCACCGTTCTCACCGGAGCGGATGCCGACCGGGAAAATGCGCCCCACCGGGATGTCGTCGTCACCGACGGGCACACCGAGGGCGTTGAACAGGCGTTTGTCGTCATCGGTGGCGGAACCCAGCTGTGCCGCGACCAGCTCGGAGAACATCGCCAGGGCGTTGGGGTTGGCACCGGCCACCGCATCGGCGGAGAGCTGGGAGAAGATGTCGGGGGTCACCATGAACAAGGAGTTCAGGGAGACGGCGTTGCCCTCCAGTCCGGTGAGCAGACGGCAGATGTCGATGGCCATGGAGGCACCGGCGCCACCGGCCATGGAGGACACCACGAAGACCAGCGGCTGCTCCTTGGAGCTCTCCCCGCTGTAGACCGTGCGGCCGTAGAGCGCGGCACGCAGCTCCGCGAGCTCGCGGTCGGTCTCGCCGCCGTAGAGCACGTCCCACGACTTCTTCAGTTCCTGCTGGATCTCCTGCAACCTGCTCAGGATGAGCATGCGGCCGATCGAGCGGTACTGGCCCGCACCCGCGGAGATCGGGGTGGTCTCCGAACCCGGGTTGGTCAACGCCCAGCTGGAGATCGTGCCCAGCTCGCGGCGGCCGGCCAGCTGGTTGGACACGGCGGTGTCCACCGTGGCATAGCGGTCGGAGGAGCCGCAGGAGATGTAGCGGCCACCCGCCTCGGGGACATTGGGCAGGTTCGGGCCGGGCCGTTCCGGGACGGTGGGCACATCGACGGAGACGAACTGCCACGCACGGGGCAGCTCGACATCCTTGGGGCTGTCGTAACGGTCGGGGAGACGCTCAGCCAGCGTGGTCTTGAGCTGGTCCATCATGTAGGCGAGGGTCTTTGCTCCGGAACCGCCACAGCCGACGACGAGGACTTTGTGCATGATGCTCTTTCCTTAGGTGATATCCGCAGACAGTGAAGGTCAGGTTAAACGCGCTAATTCATTGAGGGGTAGTTGAGGGCAACCGGGCCACACGCCCGGCTGCCCCTGATTGTGTCAGCTGCCGAAGCCGCCGGAACCGGGTTGTCCACCGGAACCGAAACCTCCGGAACCACCGGAGCCGAAGCCACCGCTACCGCCGGTGTTACCCGGCCCTCCGGAACCGAAGCCACCGCTACCGGGACCGGTCTGGCCGCTGCCGCCGAAGCCACCGAACCCGCCGCCACCGGAAGCAGAACCGGTGTTCCCGGTCCTGGTTCCGAAGGAGCCGCCGGCCGGAGTGGTGGGCGGTTCCGGTTCCGCCAGCTGCTCAGCAAGGACACCGGCCTGGGTCGGGGCATTCTGAGTGATGTCGTTGGTCAGTCCGGCGCTGTCCTCGACGGGAGTCCGGGCGAGCACCACCAGGTCCATCCGACCGGGATCACCGGGGCGGGCTGCGAGGAACCAGTTGTTCTGGACCGCGACCGGGAGGCGGGCGTGGCCCTTCTCCTGCTTGCCCTCGCCGCTGATGGAGGGAGTCTGGGAGACCAGGGCCACCGGCTCCGCGAAGGGGTTGAGCTGGAAGCTCTTGACCTTCACGGTGTAGCTGTCGGCGTTGAACTGCCGGCCGTTGTTGACGATCTGGTTCTGGCCGGCGGTGACCGGGTCGATCTCCGGGCGGGTCCGGCCCTGGTAGGTCAGCACCCCGTTCTCATATTCCACGGGGATCCGGATGGCCCCCATGCTGTCCTTCGGGATCTTCGCCGTGAACCAGCGGACGGCGTAGAGGATCAGCAGCGGGATCAGCAGGGACAACACCAGGGCAAGGACGAAGGCCGCCGCGAAGGTTCCCCGGTCGATGGGGACAGACAGATCGCCCTCGGCCGGGACGTCGGCGACGGTCTCGTTGGCACCCTCGAGGTTGGAGACAGCGATCGGCAGGGTGCCGGAGACGAACCCGTCCCGCAGTGAGTCGGTGCTCAGCTCCACCGGCAGCGTCGCCTGCTCATCCATCTGCAGGACCAGAGCGTTATCGGGGCTGTTGTACGTGCTGGCCACCGCGATATCCGAGACACCGTCCGGGAGAGTGGACGCGGCGATCCGGCTGTCGGTGGGGATCCAGACCCGGCCCGGCCCGGTGACGGGCACATCCACGGTGACGTTCTCCGCTTCGGCACGGAAGCGGACCGCACCGGGCAGCTGCGGCATGTCCCGCTGGGTCACGGTCAGCTGGGTGGTGTTGAGGATGGGACTGAGCAGGGTGCCCGGCGCGCCGCCCGCACCGCGGGTGGTGATGGTGGTGCGGGCCTGCAGAGTGCCGATGGCCGGCAGCTGTCCGATGGCGTCGAGGGGGACCTCGAGTTCGCCGGCGGAGAAGTCGACGCCCTCGGCGAGGAACACCTCTCCGGTTTCCGGTCGGGTGAAGCTGAGGTCGAGCAGCGCCTGACCCTCCAGGGGGCGGGTCTGTCCGTCGCGGTCGACGAGCCGCAGGTTGAGGCGGTCGTCGTTACGCAGGTTGAGGCCACCGGTGGCCTCCCCGCCGGCGGAGGAGAAGACGACCTGCAGGTCGGGCTGGATCTCCACGGAGTTGAAGACCCGGCCGTCGGCGGCCGCTTCGTCGAAACCCTGGAACTGCAGGGACCAGGTGCCGGCCCAGTCGCCGCCCTGTTTCAGGGTGAGGGTGCCGTCGGCCTGCTGCACAGGGTCGGTGGCCGCGTCCCAGGTGACATCAGCGGAAGGGAGTTCCCCGGTGCCGGTCTCGGCCAGGGTGATCGTCTCCCCGCCGGGGGCGGTCAGCACGAGGTGGGCGTCGGGGCCGAGGTCGTCCTTGGCGATGGCGGTGAACCGCACCGTGGAGATCGAGTTGTCCAGGGAGAACCGGAAGGGGTCGCCCGCACGGGTCTCGCCGGTGGCCTCGCCGCCGGTGGCCAGGGCCTCGCGGAAGGCGGCGAAGAGTCCGCCGACGTTGTCCGCGGTGAAGAACGCACCGTTGGGCGGGAGCTGGCCGCACTGGCTGCCTGTGCCCTGGGTGATGCCCTGGAAGAGGGTGAAGTCGGAGGGGTTGTGCGGGGCGGACAGTCCGATGCCGATGTTGGTGATGTTGGCGCCGCGCAGCCGGTCCGCGACACCACCCGGGGTGCACAGTGCCGCCTCGGCGACACCCGCACCTTCGGCCGCGGTCAGGGCACCGTCGGTGAAGGTGACCACCATGCGGCAGGGATCTTCCGCACCGGAGCGGGCGAAGTCCTGGTAGGCACCATCCAGGGCCCGGGCGTAGTTGGTGTACTGCTCCTGTGTGCGGTCGGCGAAGGCGGCGATGAGGTCCTTGGTATCGCCTGCGGATCCCTCGTCGAGGACGGTCCACCCCCCGTAGTTCTCCGGGTCGGTGGCCCCGGACTTGTACTCCTGGCCGAAGCCCGCGACCCGGACGCGGGTCTCCAGGTCCCCGTCGCGTTGTTTGGCCACCAGTTCATCGATGAAGCTCTGGGCGGCAGGAACGCGGTGGTGCTCGACGTCCGCGCCGGGGGCGTCCGGGTTGACGGAACCGTCGCGGGCCTCGTGGATGAGGCTCTCGGTCTCGTCGATCATGATGATGACGTCGAGGGCGCCCTTGTCGGCGATGCACGCCCCGACATGGTTGAGGGAGGCCTGCCCGCCCACCGGCGCCGCTTCCTGCGCCAGGCCGGCCGAGGTGCCCAGTACACCGGTCAGACCGGCGGCCAGGCCGGCGGCCAGCATCCGCAGGGTGTTCCTCTTCATGCTGCTCTTCATCCGGCTCACAGCTTTCCCGCCCACTGGGCGATGTCGATGGCGGACCACAGCACGGCGACCGCCAGGACGGTGAAGGTCAGGCCTGCGACCATCTTCTTCCAGCCCACGCGGGTGAAGAAACCGGCCCCCTTCCGCCTGTTGACCTCCGTGAAGTACCAGCCCAGCAGCGAGATGCCGAGGACTCCGGCCAGGAACCAGGCGATGAAGGACCATAGGGCCCAGCCGGAATCGGTGGCCACGAAACCACCGAAGGTGAGCATGGCGTTCAGGCCGATGCCCGCCAGTCCGAGAAGGAGGCTGGGGAGCAGGTGGAGGACGGGTTCCGAGCTCGCCTTCGTCGACCGGGAAGGGGTGGGTGCGGCGGAGAACTGACCTCCCGGGCCGGGGCCGGTGGAACCTCCCGGGGGGCCTCCGAACGAGCCTCCGGAATACGGAGTGAATCCTTGCGCCATTGCTGCTCCAGCGTCATCTTGAGAGTGGGGGTGTTCTGATATCAGAGAGACTTTAGTTGGTCCACCCGGGGTCAGCACGATTCCGGCGGCACCGGAACTAGACTTTCACCCCATGAGCATCTCCCCCAACGCCTCTGATATCAATCGTCTGCATAACCATGTGGCAGGCCAGCGCGACCGGATCTTCGCCGATCTCGCCGCGCTCGTCTCCTTCAACTCCGTCCACGCCGAACCCGGTTGCGAGGCCGACAACGCCGCCGCGGCCGCCTGGGTCGAGGGCGCGCTCACGGAGCTGGGTCTGACGGTGACAACCCATCCCACGGTGGACGGTTCCACCGCCGTCATCGGCCGGCAGGAACCGGCGGAGGGGATGCCCACCGTGCTCCTCTACTCCCACTACGACGTCGTGCCCGCCGGTGATCCGGCCCGCTGGACCGCCGATCCCTTCACCCTCACCGAGCGGGAGGGACGCTGGTACGGCCGCGGCGCCGCCGACTGCAAGGGCAACCTGGTGATGCACCTGGCTGCCCTGCGCGCTGTCGAGGCGGCCGGCGGTACCGGACTGGGGTTGATCGTCCTGGTCGAGGGCTCCGAGGAGCGCGGCGGGGCGGGCCTGGAGGCCCTGCTTGCCGACGACCCCGAACTCTTCTGCGCCGACGCCATCCTCATCGCCGACTCCGGCAACGTGGCCGTGGGTGTGCCCACCCTGACCACGATGCTGCGCGGTGGCGCGCAGCTGACCGTCACCGTGGACACTCTCCGGGCCCCGCAGCACTCCGGCCTGTTCGGCGGGGCGGCCCCGGATGCCGTCGCCGCCCTGGTCCGCATCCTCGACTCCCTGCGCGATGAGCACGGCCGCACCGTCATCGACGGCGTGGACTGCACCGGCACCTGGGTCGGTGAGCCCTATGACCGCGAAGAATTCCGCCGGGACGCCGGCATCCTCGACGGTGTGGAGATCATGGGCACCGATGCAGATGCGCCCGCCGACATGGTCTGGGCCCGCCCCGCGGTGACCGTCACAGGTTTCACCTCCACCCCCGTGGCGGAGGCCGTCAACGCGGTGCCGGCCACGGCCGCCGCGCAGCTCAACCTGCGCGTGCCGCCGGGGATGGACGCCGCGGACGTCGCGAAGCGGCTCGAGGAGCACCTGAAGACCCACGCCCCCTGGGGTGCGCACGTCACCGTGGAGACCGGGGATGTGAACAACCCCTTCGCCACGGACACCAGCGGTCCCGCCCTCGCCACGCTGCGCGACTGCCTTGCCGCCGCCTACGGCACGGAGCACACCACCACCGTCGGCTCCGGCGGCTCCATCCCGCTCACCCTCGCGCTGCGTGAGCAGTTCCCGGACGCCGAGATCGCACTGTTCGGCGTCGAGGAACCGCAGACCACCATCCACTCCCCCGATGAGTCCGTCTCCCCGGAGGAGATCAGCCGGGTCGCCACGGCGGAGGCCGCATTCCTGCAGGTCTGGGGCCGGGGATAAACCCGGCTTGTGCATCCGCCGTGATTGGAGTTACCCTGTCGGTGTGACGTACAACATTGCTCTTCAGCGAGTAGCCGAGGCTACGAACCCCAGTGCGGGATAGGGACTGACTCCCCGCACCTGGGGTAGTAGTCGTTAAATCCTTCCCGTCGCTGAAGAGTCGGTCCACTCAACCCAAACTTCTTTCTGAAGAACCCGAGGACCGTCATCATGTTCCAGAACACCGCTTCCCTGACCGTCACCACCTACACCAGCACTGACACCGAGCAGGACCCCTTCAGCACCCGTTTCGGCAGCGATCACCGCCTGCCCCGTGGTCTGCGGGAAGAGTCCGCCGGCATGTCCTGGCCACTGTTCACCGCCACCTACGCCCCCGCAGCCGAGATCCGCGTCACCCGCCTGGATGCCGTCCGCGGCCGCGGCGGCCGGCAGCACTACAGCGCCGAGCTGACCCGCACCTCCAAGACCACCCAGCCTGTCACCGAGACCCGCGACATCACCGCCATGGGCCCGGCCTCCGCCGTCACCCACCTGCTGGCCGACGCCGGCCGGCACGTCGAGATCCTCTCCTTCCACCAGACCGAGATCTTCGAGGCAACCGTCACCTTCATCAAGGTCGCCCACCAGCACAACGAGAACCGTCAGTGCTGGGCCATCGGTTTCGGTCCGACCCCGGATGCCTCCATCGCCTCCGCCCTGGCCTCCGGCGCCCAGCGCATCTACGGGTGATGACCGCCCCGGCCCCACCCTTCCCCCACGCGGAACCTGTCCCCGGGTTCCGCGTTCTTTTTCTGCCCGGCGGGAGAAATGCAGGAGAGCGAATACATAACCGAGGTGCCCCCGCAGGTGAACGCAACGGCCCCATATATACAGTGATCGGTTAGACTGGTTTTTCGTTGGCCGCGCCGTCCTCGACGCCGCCTTAATCTTGGGTGTTTCTCAGTGCTCTCGTCTGCCCGCCATCACACCCGGCGGGGATTCGCGGAGATCTTACTGCCGCTGGGGGCAGCACGCACGTTGGCGACGACAACATCGGACCGCGGTTCTCGCTCTGTCCTGTCCGCCCACATGCGAAGGGGAACAACGCAGACGTGCTGTTACTTCTTGCCGCCCTGACCATCACCGCACTGGTCGCACCTCTGCTCATCCGGACCATCGGACGGGCCGCCTTCGGTCTGCTCGCGACTGTGCCGGCTGTCGGATTCTTCTGGGTGCTCTCCCTGTTCATCGGGGGCAGATTCACCGACGGCGGAACACTGTCGTCCACCACGGAATGGATGCCGGCCGCCCACCTCAACCTGGAGTTCCGGCTCGACTCTCTCGCGGGTCTGTTCAGCCTGATCATCCTGGGTGTCGGCGCCCTGGTGCTCTTCTACTGCTGGGGTTATTTCGACTCCAACCCCCGCCGCCTGTCACTCTTCGGTGCACAGATGGTGGCCTTCGCCATGGCGATGTTCGGACTGGTGATCTCCGACAACTTCCTGTTGATGTACATCTTCTGGGAGATCACGTCGGTGCTGTCCTTCCTGCTGGTGGGCTATTACGGCGAGCGTGCGTCGTCGAGACGCTCCGCAGGGCAGGCGCTCATGGTCACCACCCTCGGTGGCCTGGCGATGCTGGTGGGCATCATCCTCCTGGGCCGGCAGACCGGGATCTGGAAGCTGTCGGAGATCGCCACCTTCACCGAGGTGGCCACCACCCCGCACATCACCGCCGCGATCGTGCTCATCCTCGCCGGCGCCCTGTCGAAGTCCGCGATCGCACCGGGCCACTTCTGGCTGCCGGGTGCGATGGCGGCCCCCACCCCCGTCTCCGCTTACCTGCACTCCGCGGCGATGGTCAAGGCCGGCATCTATCTGGTCGCCCGCCTCGCCCCGGACTTCAACGTGATGAACACCTGGCACCTGGTGGTCATCCCGCTGGGCCTGCTGACCATGCTCATGGGAGGCTGGATGGCCCTGCGCCAGAAGGACCTCAAGCTGGTCCTGGCCTACGGCACTGTCTCCCAGCTGGGTTTCATCACGGCGACGGTCGCGGTGGGTTCCCGGGAGGCCATGATCGCCGGTCTGGCGCTGACCTTCGCGCACTCACTGTTCAAGGCGACGCTGTTCATGATCGTCGGCGCGATCGACCACACCACCGGCACCCGGGACATCCGCGAACTCAGCGGCCTCGGTCGCCGCCAGCCCCTCATCGCGGGCCTGGCGATCGTCTCTGCGGCCTCCATGGCCGGTGTGCCCCCGCTGCTGGGTTTCGTGGCCAAGGAGAGCGTCTTCGCCGCCATCCTCGACGAAGATCTGCTGGTGGGCATGCCCCGTAACCTCATGCTGGTGGGCATGGTGCTGGGCTCCGTGCTCACCGTGGCGTACTCGTTGCGCTTCCTGCACGGTGCCTTCGCCACCAAACGTGAGAAGCACGAGACCGGGGGCGGCACCTCGGGCACTGTCACGGACATGGCCCCCATCGGCCCGCGCCTGTGGCTGGCCCCGGCGGTGCTCACCGCGCTGACCGTGTACTTCGGTGTCTACCCCGCCCAGCTCTCGGGTGCGATAGTCGTCCACATGGACAACGTCCTGCCGCTCGGTCCGGGCGAGGCGGGCACCTACCTGGCGCTGTGGCACGGTTTCAACCTGCCACTGCTGCTGTCGGTGCTGATCATCCTCACCGGTTTTGTCATGCACTGGCAGCGTGATCTGGTGGCCAGGGCACAGTTCGAGCATCCCGCCCTGGGCAGCGCGGACTCCGCCTACGACTCGGTCCTGGACTTCCTGCGCACCCTCTCCCTGCGCCTGACCGCCTCCACCCAGCGGGGTTCCCTGGCCGTGAACCTGGGCATCATCTTCAGCGTGCTCATCGCCCTGCCGAGCGTCGCCCTGATCCTGGGTGAGCGGACGGACGTGCGCATGGTGCTGTGGGACTCCCCGTGGCAGGCACTGGCCTCCGCGGTGATCATCGCCGCGGCGATCGCCGCCACCCGGATGGACAACCGCCTCTCCGGTGTCATCCTCGTCGGTGTCACCGGTTACGCCCTGGCTGTGATCTTCGCGCTGCAGGGTGCGCCCGACCTGGCACTGACGCAGACGCTCGTGGAGACGGTCCTCATGGTCATCTTCATGCTGGTGCTGCGCAAGCTGCCCACCAGCACGGAGTGGACGCAGTCGCCGAAGGCGAACCGGGTACGGGCCTGGCTGTCCGTGGCGGTGGGCCTGTCGGTGACGGTGGTGACGATGTTCGCCATCAACGCCCGTTCCCACGACCCGATCTCGCGGTTCATGCCGGATCTGGCCATGGACATCGGGCACGGTGCCAACGCAGTGAACGTGCTGCTGGTGGACCTGCGTGCCTGGGACACCTTCGGTGAGGTCTCGGTGCTGGTCATCGCGGCGACCGGTGTCGCCTCGCTGATCTACCGCACCCGCCCCTTCAGCCGCACCTCCCGCCGCCCGACGCTGGCCGTCACCGGCCGCCGCTGGCTCGCCGCGGGCGTGGAGACCGAGCGCGCGCAGAACCGGTCCCTCATGGTCGATGTGGCCACACGCATCCTCTTCCCCTCCATGATGGCGCTGTCGCTGTTCTTCTTCTTCGCCGGCCACAACGCCCCGGGGGGCGGTTTCGCGGGTGGTCTGGTCGCGGCACTGGCCTTCACGCTGCGCTACATCGCCGGTGGCCGCGCCGAGCTGGAGGAGGCACTGCCGGTCGACGCCGGCCGCATCCTCGGCACCGGCCTCGGTCTGGCGGCGCTCGCCGCGATCTGGCCGATGTTCCTGGGCCATCCCCCGCTGACCTCGGCCTACACCTCTGTGGATCTGCCGCTGATCGGCGGCATGTCACTGCCCAGTGCCCTGCTCTTCGACGCCGGCGTCTACCTCATCGTCGTCGGTCTCATGATGCACATCCTCTCCTCGCTGGGTGGCCAGCTCGACCTGGAGGAGGAGATGCGCAAGCAGCGGGCCCGCGACCGGGCCCGGTCCATGGCACGCGCGGCGGAACGCCGCCAGATGATGACGGCCTCAACAAGCACCAACCCGGAAGGAGACGAGTAGATGGTGGCGAACCTCGTCCTGCTGCTGGCAGCGGGCACACTGATTTCCACGGGCGTGTACCTGGTACTTGACCGCGCGATGACGAAGATGATGCTGGGGCTGATGCTCATCGGCAACGGAGCGAACCTGCTCATCCTGCAGGCCGGCGGCTCCGCCGGATCCCCGCCGATCATGGGCCGCGAATCGCTGCTCTACGGCGAGAAGATCGCCGACCCGCTGGCCCAGGCGATGATCCTCACCGCGATCGTCATCTCGATGGCGATGACGGCCTTCATCCTCACCCTGGCCTACCGCCAGTACCGCTACCGCACCGCAGACGTCATCGAGGACGACATCGAGGACGCCGCCATCGCGGCGCGCCCCGCCACGGCAAGTGCCGCCCCCGACCACGACGCCTCCGACGACCCCGCCACCGGCCGGATGACCAGCGAAGGTGACTCCTTCGGACCCCGCTCCTTCGAGGCACCCGTGAAGGGGGAAGAGGATGCCTGAGATGTACCCCTTCGTGGACGCGCTCCTGCCGTACATGCCCTTCCTCATACCGCTGCCGGTGATCCTGCCCGCGGTGGCCGCCGCCCTGGCGCTGCTCGCCGGCCGCCACCCCGCGCTCCAGCGCACCATCGCCCTGGGCACGCTGACTGCCCTCATCGTGCTCACGGCCTCGATGGTGCTGGTGGTGGACCTGGAGGGTATCCAGACCGTGCAGCTCGGCGGTTGGGACGCACCCATCGGCATCACCCTGGTGGCCGACCGGTTGTCCACGGTGATGCTCACCGTCTCCTCCGTCGTGCTGTTCTGCGTCATGTGGTACGCCATCAGCCAGGGAGTGCGCGACGGCGGCAAGGATGAGCCGGTCGCGGTGTTCCTGCCCACCTACATGCTGCTGAGCATGGGCGTGAACATGTCCTTCCTGGCTGGCGACCTGTTCAACCTCTACGTCGGCTTCGAGGTCTTCCTCGTCGCCTCCTACGTGCTGCTCACCCTCGGCGCCTCCCCCTCCCGCGTGCGCGCCGGTGTCTCCTACGTCATGGTCTCCATGGTCTCCTCCATGGTCTTCCTCTTCGGTCTGGCCATGGTCTACGCCGCGGTGGGCACGGTGAACATGGCCCAGATCGGCCTGCGCATGGACGAGGTGCCCACCGGCACCCGGGCCGCCATCTTCGGTGTCCTGCTCGTGGCCTTCGGCATCAAGGCCGCGGTCTTCCCGCTGGACGCCTGGCTGCCGGACTCCTACCCCACCGCCCCTTCCCTGGTCACGGCCGTCTTCGCGGGTCTGCTGACC
Source organism: Corynebacterium lemuris (assembly GCF_024919295.1). Classification (GTDB taxonomy): domain Bacteria; phylum Actinomycetota; class Actinomycetes; order Mycobacteriales; family Mycobacteriaceae; genus Corynebacterium; species Corynebacterium lemuris. Next base: position 108,357 of record NZ_JANWTC010000005.1, read on the forward strand.
AAGGTCGGCGTGTACTCCATCATCCGGATGCGTTCGGTGGTCTTCACCGACGGCGCACTCGACCAACTGCTCATGTGGGTGGCGTTGGCGACAATGCTGGTGGGCATCCTCGGTGCGATGGCGCAGAATGACATCAAGAGACTTCTGTCATTCACACTGGTCAGTCACATCGGCTACATGATCTTCGGCATCGCGCTGGGCTCCTCCCAGGGCTTGTCCGGTGCCATCTTCTACGCCGTCCACCACATTCTCGTGCAGACCGCCCTGTTCCTGGTCGTCGGACTGATCGAACGGCAGGCGGGCACCTCCTCCCTGCGCCGCCTCGGCTCCCTGGCCTACACCGCCCCGGTCATCGCGCTGCTGTACTTCATTCCGGCGATCAACCTGGGTGGTATCCCACCGTTCTCCGGCTTCCTGGGCAAGATCATCCTGCTGGAGGCCGGCGCCAACGAGGGTGGTTTCCTGGCGTGGCTGCTCATCGGCGGTGCCGTGGTCACCTCCCTGCTCACCCTCTACGTGATGGTGCTGGTCTGGTCCAAGGGTTTCTGGCGCGACCGCAAGGACGCCCCCGAGGGCAACGTCGCCATGGCGCGCCCCGCCCCGTTGGCCGATGTCACCGACGAGGTCGAGTTCGTCGAGCGTGACGACGTCGGCCGCATGCCCGTCGGCATGGTCGCCTCCACCGCGACCCTCATCGCCGCCTCCCTGGCGGTGACGGTGCTGGCCGGGCCGATCGCCGGAATCACCGGCCGCGCGGCGGAATCCGCCCAGGACGTGAACATCTACCGCACCGCGGTGCTGGGCACCAACGCCGACAACCCCGGCCGCACCGTCGACCAGCAGCGCCTGGATGACGGATCCGACCGCCTGCGCAACCGTGACCACCAGCTGCCCGAGCCGCAGCCCGCCATTGAGGAGGCCCAGCAGTGATCGCAGGAATCCGCCGCCGTTTCCGCCCCTGGTTCATTGTGTGGATCACCATCATGTGGTGCATGCTCATGGGCGAGGTCACGTGGGCCAACATCATCAGCGGCCTGCTCGTGGGCGCCCTGGTCGTCTTCGGGCTGCCGTTGCCCGCCATGCCGATCGCCGGGCTCCACGTGAAGTGGGGTCAGCTGATCCTGTACATGCTCGGCTGGCTGCGGGACCTCATGGTCGCCTCCGTGAAGGTCGCCTGGCTGGCGTTGCGGCCGGCTGATCCGCCGCGATCAGCGATCGTGCGGGTACCCATGCGGGTCTCCAACGAGCTGGTCCTGTCCTTCGCCACCGTGCTCTACAACCTGCAGCCGGGCGGTTCGGTCAGTGACATCGACATCGCCAACCGCATGTGGACGGTGCACCTGCTCTCCGCCGACGACGAGGAGTCCCTGGCCCATGAGATCGAGAACGTCGCCCGGCTGGAACGCAGCATGATCCGCATCTTCGAGAGGAGCTGACATGGACGCCGCACTCTACAACTCACTGCTGCTGATCCCGGCGGGATTCTTCGCCCTGTCCTTCATCATCATCATCTGGGGCATCCTCAAGGGACCCAACTCCATGGACCGGATGCTCAGCTTCGACGGCTTCATCGCCATGCTGCAGTGTGCCCTGGCCACCTACATCGTCTGGACGCTGGACACCACCGTCGTCAACGCCATGCTCGTCATCGCGCTGCTCGGCTTCATCGCCTCCGTGTCCGTCGCCCGCTTCCGCAAGAGGGACGGTTCCTAGATTGACCTACCAACTGTTCGCTGACGTCACCTCCCTGATCCTCATCCTCGTCGGGGCCTTCCTGGTGTTCTCCGCCGCCGTCGGTGTGGTGCGCTTCAAGGACACGATGTCGCGCATCCATGCGATCACCAAACCCCAGACCACGGGGCTGATCCTGACGATCCTCGGTGCCCTGCTCAAGGTCACCGGTTCCCCGTCCTTCGGTATCGACGAACGCGCGGACCTCGGGGTACTTGTCCTGCTGGTCGTCTTCGCGGGCATCACCTCGCCCGTCACCGCCCAGCGGCTGGGACGTGTCTCGCGCCGTGAGGGTCTCTACGGCGCGGCCGAGGACATGTCGCGTAACGACGCCCCCACCGAACGCTCCCTGCGCCGCCGCTAGGCGGGCACTGTCGGAAAATATCACGTCAACGAATTATCTGAGCCTCGACCACCTGGTTCTATGGTGAAAAATGCATTTGTTGACGTGACATTTTCCGGCGCTTCGGGCGGACCCTTCTCCAGAGCCCCTCAGGCGGGGTGTTCCGCCAGGAAGGCGGCGATCCGGGCGACGAAGCCGGCGGGGTCGGTGCGGTGGTCGGTGTCGTCGAGAAGCAGCGTCGGTGCGGTGATCGCCGCGACATCGAGGTCACGGGCGGCCGCCACCGATTCCACGAGCGCGTCCTTGTCCACACCACGGCGGCGCAGCAGGAAGCGCGGCAGGAGTTTCACCGCCCTGACGTGCGTCTCCTCCGGCCGGGGCAGGCCGGCGAGCACGACGTGGCTGACGCGGTGGGGCTGTTCCTTTGCGATGCCCGCCGCCACCAGCGCCCCCGTGCCCTGGCCGACCAGCACCACCTTCCGCAGCTCCTGCCGGTCGAGGTACTGCTCGGCCGCGAGACGCTGCTCGACCGGGGAACCGGACCCCAGGTTGGGCAGCCAGGCTTTCCAGCCCGAGGGCAGGGCGCGCACCACACCGGTCCACGTGTCCGGCATCAGCCCGGCCGGATGCAGCAGAACGATGTCAGGCATCGGGGGTCAGTTCCTCCATCTCGTCGCAGGTGGCGTCAATGACGGCCTTCCAGTCGCCGGTCTGCTGGAACACCCGGCGCTGGCGCTGATAACCGGCGCCGCGCTCCAGGATCTCCGGGACGAGGTTGAGCTCCGCCAGGCAACCGAGTTCCTCGGCCAGGGGGGTGAGCTCATCGATGAGCTCCGCCAGTTCCTGGGTCACCCAGCGCTCATCGGTGTCACGGGAGGTGATCACCAGGGCCTCCAGGCCGTAGCGGGCAGCGCGCCATTTGTTCTCGGCCACGTGCCAGGGCTGCAGGATGGGCAGCTCCTCACCGCGGTCGATCATCCGGTCGTAGTGGACCACCAGGCAGTGCGTCAGCGCGACCACCGCCGCCAGTTCCCGCAGGTTGGAGGTGGCGTCGGAGACACGCACCTCGATGGTGCCCCAGCGGGAGGCCGGCCGGATGTCGAAGTGCATCGACCCGGTGTGGTTGATCACGCCGGAGATGCCCTGGTCGTGCATGTAGGACTCCCAGTCCGCCCAGGAGGTGAACTGGTAGGGCATGCCGGCGGTGGGCAGCTGCTGGTAGAGCATGGTGCGGTTGGAGGCGTAGCCGGTGTCCAGCCCGTCCCAACCCGGTGAGGAGGCGGTCAGCGCCAGCAGGTGGGGGTACTTCGTCATCAGGGCGTTGATGATCGGCCACACCCGGTCCTCGTGCCGGATGCCCACGTGGACGTGGATGCCCCAGATGAGCATCTGCTGGCCCCAGTAGCGGGTGCGGTTGATGATCTCCGCGTAGGTCATCTTCGCGGAGACGGGGTTCTTCCGGAAATCCGAGAAGGGGTGCGAGCCGGAGGCCCACAGGCGCAGGCCCAGCTGGTCGGCGGCCTCCTTCACGCAGGCCAGATCATGGGAGAGTTCGGTGATGGCCGCCGGGACCGTCCCGTGCACGCCGGTGACCAGCTCGACGGTGTTCTGGAGGAATTCCTTCTCCAGGTGCACCTCAGGGTGGGCGGCCTTGACCAGGTCGATGATCTCCTCGGCTTTCGGTGCGAGGTCACGGGTCTCCGGGTCGACCAGCGCGATCTCCCACTCAACGCCGAGGGTGGGCTGCGGCGAACGCGCGAAAGGGATTGGTTCGACGGCCATCAGAGTGCCACCTGGTCGACGAGGACGAGCGTGAGGTCATTGCGGCCGTCGGTGCCCTCCGGCAGCGCCGGGTCGTATTCGCGGGCGACACCGCGGACCCGGTCAGCCAGCTCGCGGGCGCGTTTCTCCGTGTCCGCGTTGCCCGGCTGGAAGAAGACGGTGGTCTCCGGGAGGATCAGGTCCGACAGATTGCCCACCTCGCCGAGGCGGTAGCCCTCACCGTCGAGGGTGCCGGCAACATCGGCGGCCAGGTTGGGTACCAGCGAGTTGTTGAGCACGTGGAGACGCTGCGGCTCAGCCGCCACGCCCCCACCGCGCGGGGCCGGCTGTGACCGCTCCTCACGTACCTCTTCGTCGCGTTCATCCTCGACAGCTGCCTCCTCACCGGTGGCCCCTTCCTCCGCCGCCCCCTGCTCCGGGTCCTCCCCGGCTGCGGCCTCCCCCTCCTCTGGGGCGGTCGCCGCCGCGGTGGCGGGTGCTTCGGTGGTGACCTGGGCGGCGGTGTCGGTGGAGTCGTTGCCCTGGGTGGTGGCGTAGAGGCCCCACATCGCCAGGAGGGCAGCCACGGCGATGAGGACCATGGCCAGGCCACGCAGGGGCAGTCTCGAGGCGGTGCCCTCGGTGCCTTCGGTGCCCGGTTCCGATTCGGTGGCGGTGGGCTGATTCTCCGGATTCACATTCGTCACAGTAGTCACTCTAGCTTTCTTCTTCACCGGCAGCGCGCTGACGTTCCTCCGCCCGCCTGTCGCGGATCCGCCGCAGACGGGCGGTCAGGACGGGATGGGAAGCCATGGCGGCGGGGACATCGATGAGCAGATTGAGGCGCTGGTAATAACGCACCGGACTCATCCCCAGTTCCCGGCGGATCAACTCCTCCTTCACACCCGCGGAGCGGGGCGCCTCTTCCTCGAAAGCGAGGAGGCGGGCGTCGGCGTCGCTGAGTTCGGGCATGCCTAAACTATATTCCATGACGATCCGCCCGATTGTGATCCACGGCGACCCCGTGCTGCACAACCCCACCCGCCCCCTCGACCCCGCCGACATCCCCAGCGAAGAGATCCAGACCCTCATCGCGGACATGTACGAGACGATGGACGCCGCCAACGGCGTCGGCCTGGCCGCCAACCAGATCGGTGTCGATCTGCGCCTGTTCGTCTACGACTGCCCCGACGACGACAACGTCCGCCACCGGGGCTGCGTGATCAACCCCGTCCTGGAGACCTCCGAGGTCCCGGAGACCATGCCCTCCGACGACGGTTCCGAGGACGAGGGCTGCCTCTCCGTCCCCGGCGAGGGCTGGCCCACCCCCCGCGCCGACTGGGCGAAGGTCACCGGTCTCGACGCCGAAGGCAACCAGATCGAGGTCGAGAGCACCGGTTTCTTCGCCCGCTGCCTCCAGCACGAGGTCGGCCACCTCGACGGCTTCCTCTACACCGACGTCCTCATCGGCCGCTTCCGCCGCCAGGCGAAGAAGACCATCAAGGCCAACGGTTGGACCGTCCCCGGCCTGACGTGGCTGCCCGGCGAGGACGAGGACCCCTTCGGGCACTAGATGGGTATCTTCCGATCCGACGAGGTGGACATCGGCGACCGCGTGGTCGTCCGGCGGCGGCTCCCCGGCACCCCAGGCCACTACACCGACGTCATCGGCCACGTCCTGTCCACCGATCCCCTGACCGTCCGACCCCAGTCCGTCGGCGGCCTGCCCTCCTCGGCGCCCGCGGTGGAGATCCCCGCCGAGCTGGTGCAGGTGGTCAAGCGGCTCTCGCCACGGACCATCCGCAACTCGGATATCCGCGCCGTCGAGGTCGCCACGGCCAAGGCCTTCCCCGGCATCGAACACACCTGGACCACCGACGGCCAGTGGCTCATGCGGGCCGGTGACGGCATCACGGAACGCTCCAACTCCGCCGCACCCCTGGGCCGTTCCGCTGGTTTCGCCCCCCTGCCCCTCGAGGAGATCGCCGCTTTCTACCGGCGCCACGGCCTGCCGGTGAAGGTGCTCATCCCGGAACGTATCGGACGTCCGGCGGAGAAGCTCGTGGAGGCCGGGGGCTGGGAACTCGGCCCAGAGATCATCGTGATGACCCGTTCCCTCGGGGATCTGCCCGCCCCGGAACAGGACCCGGGGCTGGTCTTCTCCGTCGACGACCAGCCTGATGAGGACTGGCTCGCGCTCTACAACTTCCGCGGCCGCCCCCTGCCCGTCCATGCGCTGGAGCTGCTGCGCGGCCAGATCGACGGCCGCATGGGCTTCGGCCGCCTGTGCACCCCGGCAGGGGAGACGGTGGCCATCACCCGCGGCACACTGACTCCCTCGGAGGATGACCGGCTGTGGCTGGGATATTCCGCCGTCGAGGTCGCCGCCGCCTATCGACGCCGCGGTCTGGGCACCCGACTCGGGGCCGAGATGCTCAGCTGGGGCGCCGCCAACGGGGCGACCGACGCCTACCTGCAGGTCATCGCCACCAACACCGCCGGCCGCGCCCTCTACGCCAAGCTCGGTTTCATCGAGCACCACCGGCACCGCTACGCGCGGATGCCGGACTGAGGATCCGCCCCGTGGCCCCGGATGCGGAGGGCCCGTCCGGCAGCTGCCCCGGCGCCCCTGGCACCGCACCCGCCAGGGCCCTAAACTGTGATGTGCGACACCAACTGCCGCTCCACCCCTATCCCGGGAGCCCCACATGACCATGCAGTTCAGCCCCAACATCAGTTTCCCCGGCAACGCCACCGAGGCCCTCCGTTTCTACCACGAGGTATTCGGCGGTGAACTCGACATCATGACCTACGACGACATGCCGGACATGGAGCTTCCCTTCGAGCCCCCGGCCGGTGCCGTCGCCCACGCCACCCTCAGCTCCGGGACCGTGTACCTCGCCGGCGGGGATGCCATGGGCCCGGACGCACCGGACCTGACCTCGGATGTGTATTCCTTCCTCCTCCAGTTCGACAAGGTCGCCGAGGCCAGGGATTACATCGTCCGCCTCACCGCTGGCGGCGGTAAGGTCACCATGGCCTTCGAGAAGGCCCCGTGGGGCGACTACTACGGGCAGGTGACCGACCAGTTCGGTGTCGTCTGGATGTTCAACGCCGCCGACGACTGATCCCCGCACCACCGGCCCCCGCATCCGTGCAGCGCAGGTAGTGTGTACGGCATGCGGATCGTCAACTGGAACGTCAACTCTGTGCGCACCCGCGCCGACCGGATCGTGGATTTCCTCACCCGCCACGATGTGGATGTGCTGGCGGTCCAGGAGACGAAATGCTCTGACGAACAGTTCCCGTATGAGCGCTTCCACGCGGCCGGTTACGAGGTCGCCCATGAGGGCAGCAACCAGTGGAACGGCGTGGCGATCATCTCCCGGGTGGGGATCGCGGACGTCGAGAAGCAGTTTCCCGGACAGCCCGGCTTCGACAAGGACCCGAACAATCCGCAGGTCGTGGAATCCCGCGCCATCGGGGCGACCTGCGGCGGGGTACGCGTCTGGAGCCTCTACGTGCCCAACGGCCGGGAGATCGCCGACCCGCACTATGACTACAAGCTGCGCTGGCTGTACAACCTCGGCTTCCATGCCGAGAATTCCCTGCGCCGCGACCCCCACCAGCAGACCGTCTATCTGGGCGACTTCAATATCGCCCCGCTGGACGAGGACGTGTGGGACATCTCCTTCTTCGACGGCAAGACCCACGTGACGGAGGCCGAGCGGGTCGTCTTCGAGGGCCTGCTCGACACCGGACTCGTCGAGGTCACCCGCCCGCTCAGCCGTGAGCGCTTCACGTACTGGGACTACAAGGGGCTGCGCTTTCAGCGGGGCCAGGGCATGCGCATCGACTTCCAGCTGGCCACCCCGACACTGGCGAAACTCGCGCAGCGGGCTTTCGTGGACATCGAGGAGCGCGCCGGCAAGGGTGCCTCCGACCACGCACCGGTAGTCGTCGACTACGTGGATGAGCCGAACTTCGACGAGGTCCGTTAGCCGCCGTGAACCTGGCCCTCGACCTCAGCGGCTGGCAGCTCGTCGGCCTGATCATCGACTACACGATCAAGATCCTCGCCATCGGCCTCGTACCGGAGGGCAGGAGGCCGAGTTCCTCGACGGCGTGGCTGCTGGCGATTCTCCTGCTGCCCTTCGTCGGCCTGCCACTGTTCCTGCTCATGGGTTCGCCCTACATCAACCGGCGCCGCCACCGTATCCAGCAGGAGGCGAACGTCATGGTCGAGGACGTCCAGTCGGACGTCCCGGACTGGCCGGCGGGGGCGGACCTGCGGCCGGCGGTCCAGTCGATCACCCGGCTCAACCGGCGCCTGACCAACCTGCCGGCCGTCACGGGATACAACCACGGCGTCCTCGGTGACTACGACGAGACCATCCGGAGGATGGCGCAGGCGGTGGACGAGGCCGAGAGCCACGTCCACGTGGAGATCTACATCACCGCCTGGGATGACACGACGGATGTGTTCTTCCGCGCGCTGGAACGCGCGGTGCAGCGCGGGGTGAAGGTCCGGTACCTCTTCGACCAGATCGGTTCGATGAAGTACCCCGGCTACCTCAGGCTGGGCCGCCGCCTCACCGGGATCGGGGTGGACTGGCGACTGATGCTGCCCGTGAAGCCGTGGCGGCTGCGCTTCCGTCGGCCGGACCTGCGCAACCACCGGAAACTGCTCATCATCGACGAGCGGGTGGCCTTCATGGGGTCAATCAACATGATCGACCGTTCCTACCTTGTCCGGGGCAATATCAGGGCCGGTCGGCAGTGGATCGACGTGATGGTCGAGCTGACCGGGCCGGTGGTCGCGTCCATGGCCTTCGTGTTCGCGGTGGACTGGTACACGGAGACCAACGAGATGCTCGACGTCTCCCCACCCCTGGAGGGGCCGGACAGCGCCGGCCCGGAGGACAACCTCAACATCGTGCAGCTGGTCCCCTCCGGCCCGGGCTACACCACCGAACCCAACCTCCGGATGTTCAACTCCATCCTGCACCTGGCCCGGCACCGCCTGGTCCTGTGCTCGCCCTATTTCATCCCGGACGAGTCCCTGCTGGAGGCTGTGACCTCCGCCTGCTACCGCGGGGTGCAGGTGGACCTGCTGGTCTCCGAGCAGTCGGACCAGTTCATGGTCCACCACGCGCAGTCCTCCTACTACCAGACCCTGCTGGAGGCGGGCGTGCGCATCCACTTCTTCCCCGCCCCCTACGTGCTGCACTCGAAGTTCATCCTCGCCGATCCGGGGATGGAGGGCAGCTCCATCGGCACCGTCGGCTCCTCGAACATGGACATGCGCAGCTTCGGCCTCAACTACGAGTCGACCCTGATGATCACGGAGGGCAACCTGCTGGTGCAGCTCGATGAACTCGCCCAGGCCTACCTGGCTGTCTCCCGGCAGCTGTCGCTGGAGGAGTGGAACGACCGGAGCTTCGCCCGGCGGTACCTGGACAACGTCATGAAACTGACATCCGCCCTCCAATGACGGTCAATCGTGAAAAACGACCACTGGTGATAGATTCAGGTGTACGTGCGCTGTCCTGAAGATGTCCGGAAAGTTAAGGGGTGAGGCATGACCGCTGGACGTACCCGTCCCATCCCCCTGCCCGGCACGCAGCACTTCATCAACCCCCGCAAGATCCCCGCTGAGCGGGACTTCGTCGCACTCTCCACCTTCGGTGCCGCCGTGCGCTGGGCGGGGGTCGCCGGTGCTGTCCTGATGATGATCACGGCGATCTACCTCATCCTCGACGGCGCCCAGGGACTGAGTACCGGCACCGTGGCCAGGCTCTTCGAACTGGCCACCAACCCCTTCATCGGTCTGCTCATCGGCATCCTCGCCACCGCCGCCATCCAGTCCTCGACGACCGTGACCACGCTGACCGTCGCGGCCGTGGGTACCGGCGCCGTCTCGGTCCCCGTGGCGATCCCGATCATCCTGGGCGCGAACATCGGCACAACGGTCACCGCCTCCCTGGTCGCCTTCAGTTACGTCGGCGACCGCGCCAACTTCCGCCGGGCCTTCACCTCCGCCTCGCTGCACACGTGGTTCAACCTCACCTTCGTCTGCCTCATCTTCCCCCTGGAGCTGCTCTTCCATCCGCTGCAGCGCTTCACGAACCTGGTGGCCGACTCCCTGCTCGCCGAGGGCACCACCGGAACCAGCCGGGGCCTGTTCACCATCTTCTCCCCGCTCATCGGCGCCATCGGCACCGATGGCCTCCTCGGATCCCTCCTCTCCCCCTACGTCGCAGCGGTGGCCGGTATCGTGCTCGGCGTGGTGCTGGTTCTCACGGCGGTGCGCATCCTCAACGCCCAGCTGTCCGTCCTCACCGCCGCCGCCACCCGCACCCTGCTGGAACGCTCCTCCGGTGCCTCCGATGCGCTCGGGGTGTTCTCCGGGACGGTGGGCACGGCAGCCGTCCAGGCCTCCTCGATCACGGTGTCCTCGCTGCTGCCCTTCGCGGTGTCGAAATCGCTGAAGCTGCGCGAGATCCTCACCCTCACCCTCGGCGCCAACGTGGGCACCACCCTCATGGCACTGATCACCGCCCTCGCTGTCCCGGGTTCCCTGGGTCCCTATGCAGTCCAGGCCGGACTGGTGCACGTCACGTTCAACACCACGGGCACGCTGCTTGTCCTGCTCATCCGTCCCCTGCGTGAATGGCTCATCCGTCTGGCCGAGCTCTCCGGCCGACTGGCCGCGCGCGGCTACTCCTACGCCGCCACCGCCATGCTGCTGGGTTACTTCCTCATCCCGGCAGTGGTCATCCTGATCTACACGTTCCTGAGCTGAGCCCCGCCGGCCGCACCAGCAGGATCTAAGCGTCGCGGCGCTGGAGCACCACCACACCCGCCACCCAGGCCACCACCGCCCAGGCCAGGAAGAAGGCACCGGAACCCTTGACGTCCCACGCAACCCCATCCAGCGCGAAGTCGTTGACGAAGGCGTCGAGATTCTGGAAGGGCAGGTAGCGGACGATATCGTGGCCCACCTTGGGCACGAGACGGAAGATCTGCTCCAGGCCCATGAACCAGATGAGCATGAGCGCCACCGTGCCGGCGGTCTGCCGCAGGAGCAGGGCCACCCCCTGGCTGAACATGACGATCATCGCCGCCGCCGCGGGGTAGACCCACATGATCTCCTGCGCTGCGGGGTCCTGCAGCGGCTCGAACATCGCCGCCGCTGACGGCGGGGCGAGGGTCTTCGCAATGAAGAATGCCGCGACCACCACGAGGAAGGTCAGGGCCGCCGCAAAAGCCGCGTACAGCAGCAGCTTCGCCAGGGCCACGGTCCACCGGCGGGGTGTGGCCAGGAAGGTCGCCGACTGCAGCTGGTAGCGGTATTCGGTGGTCACCAGCATGATCGACTGGATCATGAGTACGGGGAAACCGATGAGGTACACCGCCGCCACCGTCGAGGAGGCCCACAGGGTGGGGAAACCACCGTCCGCCTCCATGGTCGTGGAACCGGTCAGCGCCGCCCAGCCGAGGGCCAGGCCGATGAATAATGCGGTGGTCCACCAGAATGAGGCCGTCGTGCGCAGTTTGGTGAACTCCGCAGCCAGCGTGTTGAGGAACATCTTCTACTTCGCCGACCTCTCCGGTCCCCGGGCCTGGTACTGCACGGCAGTTCCCGTGGAATCCATGAACGCCTCCTCCAGCGACGCCTGCCGCATCGACAACTCATACAGCCGGAAACCCCCGGTGAAGGCCAGCTCGCCGACCTGCTCGGTCGTGGCGTCCGGCACCTCCAGGGCCTGCCCCGCGGCGGGCACCGGTTCCAGCCCGGCGCGGGTGAGGTGCGCGGCGAACTCATCGAGCCGTTCGCTGCGCACCACCACTGTGGAGGCCGAGTGCTCGCGGATGAATTCCGCTGTCGTCGTGTCCGCCACCAGGCGACCCCGCCCGATGACGATGAGCCGGTCCGCGGTCAGCGCCATCTCGGAGAGCAGGTGGGAGGAGATGAGCACCGTGCGTCCCTCGGCGGCCAAGGCCTTGAGCAGGTCACGGACCCAGCGGATGCCCTCGGGGTCGAGGCCGTTGACAGGTTCGTCCAGCACCAGGATCCTCGGGTCACCCAGCAGGGCCCCCGCCAGGCCGAGACGCTGTCCCATGCCGAGGGAGAAACCACCCGTCCGCTTCCGGGCCACCCCGGCCAGGCCGACGAGCCCGAGGACCTCGTCGACACGCTTCTGGGGGATGCCGTTGGACTGCGCGAGCCACCTCAGGTGGTTCGCGGCGCTGCGGTTGGGGTGGACCGACTTCGCGTCGAGAAGCGAACCGACGACGGTCAGGGGGCGGGGCAGCTCGCGGTAGGGACGGGAATTGACGAGCGCGGTACCGGAGGTGGGTGTGTCGAGGCCGACGATCATCCGCATCGTCGTCGATTTACCGGCACCGTTGGGGCCGAGGAAGCCGGTGACGATACCCGGTTGCACCCTGAAGGTGAGGTCCTCGACCGCACGGACCGGACCGTAGTCCTTGGTCAGACCTGCAACGTGGATCATGACGTCCACCCTGCCACAGGACTCAGCAGTGCAGCCTGTGAATTGCCTGAGCGAGTCCGGGGAGTGCCTCCGCGAAAGCGGGCATCAGGGGCAGCTCCCCCACCCGGGACAGGGGCACCCACTGCAGCTCGAGGGATTCTTCGTTGCCGAACGTCTTCAACGGTGCTCCGGTGGTGGTGCGGGCGATGACGGTGGTGTACGTCCAACCCTCAGCCAGCTCCGGCTGCTGCGGATCCCCGGGGTAGGGTCCGGCGGTGACGTGTTCCTCCAGCACCTCGACCAGGGAGGGTTCTATGGAGCACTCCTCCACCGCCTCGCGCACCGCGGCCTCCGCCATCGACTCGTGGGAGTCCCGCGCCCCACCCGGCAATGCCCAGGTACCACCGTTGTTCGTCCACACCGCGCGGTGCTGCATGAGCACCAGCGGATCGTCGTCACCGGCCAGCAGCATCAGGCCGGCGGCGCCATGACGTCCCCACACCCGAACTCCGCCGGGACCTGCAGCCCAGCCGTTTCCGTCACCGTTCATACCTGTAGAGCGTAGTCGGCCTGAGGGGCACAGTCCGGGAGGTGGCGCGCGGGTGCAGGCTCATGGCGCAGGACACACCAGGCGGGTTATCATGTGGTAATGACCGGCGCGACGGAGACCCCCGATCCAGAGCAGCCAGACAGAGGGGTCGGATCTGAGCGTGCCACGGGGGGAGTCCTCTCCGGCCCGGCGGGCACGTTGCTGCACTACCGTCGAACACGCCTGCGCGAGCGCGCCGCCGGGGCCTCCCGTTCCAACCGGAAGGACGTCGTCGAGGATGACGGGGCGGACGTCCCCGAGGACACCCGGGACCACTGGCTCGACGAGGTCACCTCCGGCGATGAGCAGCACCGCCGCGGTGTGACCTCCCGCGTCATGGACACCTTCGCGGTGCCCTACCTGTGGTTCCGCCGTGTCTTCGCCTTCCTGGTCACCACCCCCGGCAAGCTGGTGGGCATCACCGTCGTACTCTCGATGGCGATCTTCGCGGCCGGCTACTCGATGTCCCAGTCCTCCTCGCAACGCCAGTCGGAGCTCGACGTCCTGCTCACCACCACCGAACCGATGAGCTACGCCGCCCACAACCTCTACACCTCGCTGTCGCTGGCGGACACGATCGCCACCACCGGCTTCGTGCAGGCGGGTGTGGAGTCCGCCGGCACCCGGGCCCGCTACAACGCCGCCATCGACCGGGCGATGCTCTCCGCCACGGAAACAGCCGCCGGCATCTCCTTCTCCGACCGCGACACCCTCCAGCTCATCGCGGACATCGAACGGCAGATACCCGTGTACACCGGTCTGGTGGAGACGGCGCGCACCAACAACCGGTTGGGCAACCCGGTCGCCGTGGCTTACATGGCGGAGGCCTCCTCCCTGATGCGCGATGAGATCCTGCCGGCCGCCGCCCGCCTGTTCACGCTCACCTCCAGTGAGGTCCGCAACCAGCAGAGCGACCTCACCCGGCCGCAGTGGGTGCCCCTGTCCGGGTTGCTCGCGGCCGTATTCTTCCTCGTCATCGCCCAGTGGCTGCTGTGGCGGATGACCCGGCGCAGACTCAACCGCGGCTTCCTCACCGCGACGGCGCTCATGCTGGTGGCGATCGTGTGGGTCTCCGCCTCCAACTTCGGCACCTGGCAGGCGGGCACCCGCGGCTTCGAGGAGGCCTCCATGCCCTGGGATTCGTTGACCGCGTCCCGTATCCAGGCGCAGCAGGCCCGCACCTCCGAGACCCTCGCGCTGGTGCGCCGCCAGTCGGTGGAGGACTCCAACGTCTCCTTCGGGGCCACGGTCGAGGCCGTCACCGTCGCCCTCGATGATTTCGAGCAGTCCGAGGGGCACAACCCCAACGCCTCGGGGGCCAACCGGGCACAGATCGTCGAGGCCCGGACGGCGCTGGCGGACTGGTCAGCGGCCCATGAGCGGTTCACCCACGCGATGAACAACGGCAACTACCCGGAGGCCGTGCGGCTGGCAACCACCACGACACTCGTGCCAGGCTCCCCCGCCACCTCCGCGGCAGCCTATGACCGGCTCGACGGGGCACTCTCCCGTCTCATCGCCGATGCCCGTTCCTCCATGCGCGCCTTCATCAACGACGGCCTGGCCGCCACCCAGCTCGTCTCCACCGCCGTGCTGCTGCTGTCCGTCCTGGCGATTGTCGCGGTGTGGATCGGCGTGCGTCCCCGACTGCAGGAGTACCTGTGATGCGCCGCCTCCTCCCCGCCCTCGTGGCCACGCTCGCGCTGGCCGGCTGCTCCCTGCCCACGCTGGATCTGTCGGATGCCTCCGCCACCTCGGAGCCGGTGCAGGCGCCGCGGCCCATTGCGCACGCCTACGGTCCGCCGCTGCCGGCCGGCGTGCTGGTGGAGGAGCCCGGGGAGGAGGAACCGCGCGAGATCAACACCTGGGATGTGGCCGGTTCCCTGCGCCCCCTCGAAGGCGAGGTCGACCTGGAGGAGACCATCCCCCGGATCATGGAGCGCGGCCGCATCATCGTGGGCGTCGACCAGTCCCAGAATCTGCTGAGCTACCGGGACGGGGTCAGCGGTGAACTGCAGGGTTTCGAGGTGGACCTCGCCCGGGAGATCGCCCGTGACATCTTCGGTGACCCCGACCGGGTCGACTTCCGCTTCGTGGAGTCCTCCTCGAGCGTCCACTCGGTGCAGAACCACGAGGTCGACATGATCATCCGCACGACCACCGTCACCCGCACCCGGCAGCAGGAGGTGGCATTCTCCTCCCCCTACCTGACCACCGACTCCCGGCTGCTGGTGATGCACAATTCCGACATCGAGGGCGTGGCCCAGCTGCCGGGCCGCACCGTGTGCGTCACCCGGGACTCCACCGCCCTGGAGAAAGTACGGATGTATGCCCCACAGTCCCGGATCCTCAAGACCCGCAGCTGGGCGGACTGCCTCGTGGCGCTCCAGCAGTACCAGGCCGATGCGATCCTCTCCGACGACACCGTCCTGTCGGGCATCGCCGCCCAGGACCCCTACACGAACATTGTCGGAGAGTCCCTGGCCTCCGAGTCCTATGCGGTGGCCATGCCCATCCCGGATGAGGACTACGACTCCTCCGGGCTGATCCGCCAGGTCAACTCCACCATCGAGAGGATCCGCTCCGACGGCACCTGGTGGCGGCTCTACGACCGGTGGTTCGCCGTCTACCTCGCCACGTCCGGGCCCCCGCCCCTGTCCTACCGCCCTGAACCGGCCCCCCAGGAGACGACACCGTGAACAACCCCGACCTCGAATTCCCGGAGGACCTGCCGGAGCCCGAGGGGCCCGCCGGCACCCAGGCGGTCCACTTCGATCCTTTCGCCGACGAGGATGACGACATCGATCCCGGCATCTCCGCCCTGTTGGAGGACCTGGGCCACCTTCGTGAGCAGCACGAGGCACACACCCAGGCAACGGTCACGGGGCCGGCCGGGCCGATCGGCACCGTCGGTACGGTCGCGGCGGCCGGGCCGGGGACGGAACCGACGGCGGCGCAGAAGCGGGACGACACCTCCGCCCGGGCCCGCCAGCTGGCGCTGTCGACCTTCCGGCAGCGGCGCGGTGCGGAGCGGGGCGACCGGACCGTCGCCGACGGCATGGTCGACCTGCCCTTTGTCGTACCCACCCGCCCCGAGGACGCGCTGCGCGATCCAGCCGAGGCGGAGGCCCAGGGGGTGCCCGCCCCGCAGCTGAGAACCGGTGACATGGTGGCAGGTCAGTACGAGATCCTCGGGGTCATCGCCCACGGCGGCATGGGGTGGATCTACCTGGCCAACGACCACTTCGTCTCCGGCAGGCTCGTCGTGCTCAAAGGTCTGCAGTCGGAGAAGTCCTCCGATGAGCAGGGGGCCGCGGTCGCCGAACGCGACTTCCTCTCGGACATCACCCACCCCGGCATCGTGAAGATCTACAACTTCATCGACGACCCCCGTGTCCCCGGCGGCTTCATCGTCATGGAGTACGTGGGCGGGCCCTCCCTGCGGGCCCGCCGCAACGAGCAGGAGAACGGCGTCCTGCCGATCGATCTGGCAATGGCCTACATCATCGAGATCCTGCCCGCCCTCGACTACCTCCACTCCCGTGGGGTGGTCTACAACGACCTCAAGCCGGACAACATCGTTGTCACCGAGGACCAGGTCAAGCTCATCGACCTGGGTGCGGTCTCCGGTATCGGGGCCTACGGTTTCATCTACGGCACGCAGGGTTTCCAGGCCCCGGAGGTCGGGGCGCAGGGCCCGTCGGTGGCCAGCGACATCTACACCGTCGGCCGTGCCCTCGCCTCGCTGACGGTGCACCTGCCGAAGGATGCTTCCGGGGTGTACCTGCCTGGCCTCCCCGACCCGGGTGAGGAGCCGCTGTTCCGCAAGCACCTGAGTTTCTACCGGCTGCTGCAGCGCTGCACCGCCGTGGACCCGGCCCGGCGCTTCCGGGACATCGACGAGCTGTCCACCCAGCTCCACGGCGTCCTGCGGGAGGTCATCGCCGTGCGTTCCGGCATGCAGTACCCGGCGCAGCACTCCCTGTTCTCCCCGCAGCGCACCACCTTCGGCACCAAGCACCTCGTCTTCCGCACCGACCAGCTCATCGACGGCATTGACCGCACGGTGCGCATCACCGCCCCTGAGGTGGTCTCGGCGCTGCCGGCCCCGCTGATCGACCGCACCGACGTCGGTGCCCCCATGCTCTCGGGTTCCTCCTACACGGAGCCCCAGGAGGCACTGGAGACCCTGCGCCAGGCGATGAAAACCAGTGAGTACGAACACTCGGCCGAGATCCCCCTGGGTGTGGTGCGTGCCATGCTGGACCTGGGTTTCACCGGCCAGGCCCGCACGTGGTTGAGTTCCCTGGAGGACGCTCTCGGCCATGACTGGCGTTTCCAGTGGTACTCGGGCGTGACCGCCCTGCTTCTCGACGACTACACCCCCGCCCAGCAGCATTTCGCCGAGGTCCTGAACATCCTGCCCGGTGAGGCCGCACCCAAACTGGCGTTGGCCGCCGTCGACGAGCTGATCCTCCAGCAGCTGGGCCACCACCACGCCGCCCTGCTGCCCGACAAGGTCTCCCGCTCCGCCTCCCTGCTGAGCACCAACCTGGAGGCCGTTGACGCCGATGTCTTCGCAGAGTTCAATCCGGAGTGGACCCACATCACCCAGGATCCGGCTGTCCTGCGTTTCAACACCATCGGCCTCTACGGTCTGGTGTGGGCGACGAACCCGACGACGGTGTCCTCGGCTTTCGGTCTGGCCCGGCAGTTGATGGCGGAGGGGCAGATCGAGATGGCCGTCGCCGCACTCGACCGGGTTCCGCAGGCCTCACGACACCACCGTATGGCCCAGCTGACGACGATCCTCCAGCTGATCTCCGGCACCCTCACCGAGTCCCGGATCCGGCGGGCGGCACGCCGTCTGGAGGAGATCCCCACCAACGAGCCCCGTTTCCTGCAGATCAAGATCGCCGTGATGTCCGCGGGTCTGAACTTCCTCCGGGATGCCGGGGTGGAGTCAGCGGCCTCCCCCAATGACCTCTTCGAGTACCCCTTCACTCAGCGGGGGCTGCGTTACGGCCTGGCCTACACCCTGCGGCAGCAGGCCCGCCAGGCCCCCTTCGCCCGGCACCGGTATGCACTGGTGGATCTGGCCAATCAGGTCCGGCCGGTGACCTGGTTCTGAAGGGGCGCGCCGGGGCGTCGCAGGACAGGTCAATGGGTGTGATGACAAACATATATTCACTGTGAATGATTGCTTAGCAAAATTATCCTTCCTGTTCACGGAAAGCACCGCATCTTCGCAAGATTTACAGATTAATCCCGTAAATTAACACAGGTACGCTTTCTGCTTATTCTTTCCGACAACCACGAAAGCCCAAGGCGAAACACATGACCTCAGTCAAGCCCTCCACTGTCCAGGCCCTCAGCCATGAGGAGATCTTCGCGGCCCACGAGGGAGGAAAGCTCTCCATCAACTCCACCCGCCCGCTGAAGGACATGCGGGACCTCTCCCTGGCCTACACCCCGGGCGTGGCCACCGTCTGTGAGGCCATCGCCGCGGACCCGGCGATCGCCCGCACCCACACCGGGGTGGGCAACACCGTCGCCGTCATCTCGGACGGCAGTGCGGTGCTCGGCCTGGGCAACATCGGCCCGCAGGCCTCCCTGCCGGTCATGGAGGGCAAGGCCCAGCTCTTCAACGCCTTCGCCGGCCTCAAGGCCGTGCCGCTGGTGCTGGACATCCACGAGGTCGACGAGCTCGTCGACACCATCGCCGCCCTGGCCCCGTCCTTCGGCGGCATCAACCTCGAGGACATCTCCGCCCCGCGCTGTTTCGAGATCGAGCGCAGGCTCATCGAGCGTCTGGACATCCCGGTCATGCACGATGACCAGCACGGCACCGCCGTGGTCCTGCTCGCTGCGCTGCGCAACGCCACCCGCTTCCTCGGTCGCGAGCTGGCCGACCTGCGCCTGGTCGTCTCCGGGGCCGGCGCCGCCGGTGTCGCCTCCGTGAACATGCTTCTCGACGCCGGCGTGCGCGACATCATCGTCCTCGACTCCCGAGGCATCATCCACGCCGACCGCACCGACCTCACCCCGGTCAAGCAGGAGCTGGCCGCCAAGACGAACCCGCGCGGTGTCAGCGGCGGCATCAACGAGGCCTTCACCGGTGCCGACACCTTCATCGGACTGTCCGGCGGCAACATCGGCGAGGAGGCCCTGCAGCTGATGGCTGAGGAGCCGATCCTGTTCACCCTGGCCAACCCGACCCCGGAGATCGATCCGGAACTCTCACGCCGCTACGGCGCCGTCGTCGCCACCGGCCGTTCTGACCTGCCGAATCAGATCAACAACGTCCTGGCCTTCCCCGGCATCTTCCACGGCGCGCTGGCGGCCAACGCCACCGCCATCACCATGGAGATGAAGCTGGCCGCCTCGCGCGCGATCGCGGAGATCGCCGCCGACGACCTCGAGGCCGGCTACATCGTCCCCTCCCCGCTCGACCCGCGCGTGGCTCCGGCCGTCAGCGCCGCGGTCCAGGCGGCGGCGCAGGGCCGGTAGCCCCCACACCCCGGCCCTCATCTTCCGGTGGGGCGGTTGTGGGCTCTCCCCTGTTTATCTAGTGTCTTGGATAGTTGGACAGGAGCAGGGACCACCGGCCCCACCGACACCGGCCGACGCGGAAGACGCAGGGCTCATGGCGGGGAGCACAGGCCCGCCACGACATCAGCCCCCGACCGCGGCCCCGGACACATCCACGACACCGAAAGAGCCGTCACCATGCGTTATGAGTCCGCGATCGATTTCGCCGCCGTCGAGGCGATCGACATGCACGTCCACTACGAGACCGACACCTGCGGGCACCACTCCATGCCCCAGGAGTACATCGACGCCTCCGCCGCCTATTTCAAAGGCGCGGACCGCATGCCCTCGGCCGACGCCATCGCCGAGCTCTACCGGGGCCTGAACATGGCTGCGGTGATGTTCACCGTCGACGCCCGCACCCAGCTCGGCCACCTGCCCAACTCCATCGACGACCTCGTCGCCGCCGCCGCGAAGAACAACGATGTGCTCATCCCCTTCGGCAGCGTCGACCCGCGCCTCGGTGGGGACGCGATCACCGAGGCAGTGCGCCAGGTCGAGGAACTGGGGGTGTGGGGCATGAAGTTCCACCCCTCCCTGCAGGGTTTCGACCCCTCCGACAGCCAGTACATGCCCCTGTGGGAGAAGATCTCCGAACTCGGGGTGCCGGCACTGTTCCACACCGGGCAGAACGGCATCGGCGCCGGGATGCCCGGGGGTGGCGGGATCAAGCTGCGCTACTCCAATCCCCTGCTGCTCGATGACATCGCAGCTGAGCTGCCCGAGCTGAAGATCATCATGGCGCACCCGTCGGTGCCGTGGCAGGACGAGGCGAACTCGATCGCGGTGCACAAACCGAATGTGTTCATCGACCTGTCGGGGTGGCGGCCGAAGTACTTCCCGGAGTCGCTGGTGCGCTTCGCGTCGAACATGCTGTCCGAGAAACTGCTGTTCGCCACGGACTATCCGCTGCTGGCACCGGAGCGGTGGTTGGCGGATTTCGCGGAGCTGCCCATCAAGGATGAGGTCCGCCCGAAGATCTTCAAGGACAACGCCCTGCGCGTCCTCGGCGTGCACTAGGGGACGTGAGGGACCGGCCGACCATGTCCGCGCAGAACGGGCCCGCACGGGACCCCCTGCCCGCCCCCGTCGAATCCGTCGACCGTGCGCTGCAGCTCCTGCTGTACCTGCGGGACCACGACTCGATCTCCGTGAAGGAGGCCGCCGAGCTCCTCGGCATCGCCGCCTCGACGGCGCACCGGTTGCTGTCCACGCTGACCCGGCGCGGCTTCACCGTCCAGGACTTCGAGCGGCGCTACCGGATGGGCGCGGTGCTCTCGGGCACCGATCAGGGCCGGGTGACCGAGTCCGTGCTGCGCGATGTGGCCCTCCGTCCGCTGACCGCGCTGCAGGCGAAGGTGCAGGAGACCGTGCAGATCATGGTGTTGCGCGGCGGCAACATCCGCTTCATAGAGGGGGTGGAGCCGAACACCCTCCTCCGGGTGGTGCGGCGGGTCGACGACGAGATGCCTGCCTTCGTCTCCGCCGGGGGCAAGGCGATCCTCGCGCGCATGTCCAACCAGGAGGTGGAGGAGGTCTACCGGCGGGGACTGGTGGAGTGGCCGACCCGCCGGGTGCAGACGATGAGGATGCTCAAGCGGATGCTCACGCAGGTCCGCCGTGAGGGTTACGCCCTGAGTGTGGAGGAAACCGAGCAGGGGGTGGTCGGCGTGGGGGTCGCGGTCCTGGGGCCCGACGCCCGACCGGTGGCGGCAGTGACCATCGCGATCCCCAGCGTGCGTTTCCAGAAGGAGCTCATCCCGGACTATGTGGCCGCCCTGCAGCAGGCCGCCGAGGAGATCCACCGGGAAGTGTTCGGACCCCATCACGTCGCGGATTCCTGATTAAGGAATGCAGGACATGAGCCCCGACAAACACCAGCTCAGCTAGGCTAAACAAGGCCAGTTTCAGCCCTACAGGCACGCCCGGAGACCTCATTTCCCCCGTTGCGCATTCCCCTACGCGGAACCTGGATCCGATGTGCTGACAGAGTGATCTGCACTACATATGCTTCCGATCACACAACAAGCACCAGGCGGAATGGATCACATTCGGCCCGCAACGGAAGGGTTCCCATGACCATCACCACGCAGCGTCCCGTCCGGGGACCGGAAGAGGTCCTCGCTGAAGTCCGGCAGGCCCGGATGTCCGGTTTCCAGATCGCCGCGGTCTCCATCGCGCTCATGCTCGTCATCCTCGACGGCTTCGAGGTCGGCATCATGGCCTTCGCCGCCCCGCAGATCCAGGAGCAGCTCGGCCTGAGCCCCGAGATCCTCGGATATGTCCTCAGTGGCAGCCTCTTCGGCATGGCGATCGGCTCCATCGTCCTCACCCCGCTGGCCGACCGCATGGGCCGGCGCCCGCTGACCCTGGCCATGCTCGTGCTCATCGTCATCGGCATGGCGCTGACCATCACCGCACCGACGGCGGGCATGCTCATCCTCTGGCGTGTGGTCACCGGCCTCGGCATCGGCGGCATGATGGCCAACCTCAACGCACTGGTGGCGGAGTACTCATCTGATGCCCGCCGCACCACCGCCATCGCCATCTATGCCGCGGGTTACCCGATCGGCGCCACCATCGCCGGTTTCCTCGCCCGCCCGCTGATGCCCGAGTACGGCTGGCGCTCCATGTTCATCGCCGGCACCGTCCTCGCCGTCCTGGCACTGGTCGCCAGCTGGCGTTTCCTGCCGGAATCCCTCGACTACCTGCTGGTCCGCCGCCCGGCGAACGCCCTGGAGCGCGTCAACCGCATCCTGGCCAAGATGCACCGCGAGCCCCTGGCCGAGCTGCCCGCCCCGTCCGCGACCGAGCAGGACGACGCTGAGAAGCAGGGCACCTTCCGCGAGGTCCTCACCCCGCCCGCACTGCGCCTGACCCTGGCACTGTGGATCGGTTACGGCCTGCTCGTCGCCTCCTACTACTTCGCCAACACCTGGATCCCGACGATCCTGACCACCGTCTCCGGTGACCCGCAGCTGGGCACCACCATGGGCATCGGGGCCAACCTCGGCGGCGTGCTGGGCTGCTTCATCTTCGCCGGCCTGGCCACCCGCTTCAGCGGCCGCCGCCTGCTCTTCCTCACCCTGTTCGCCGCCGCAGGAACCTACGTCCTCTTCGGCGTGATCTTCGACGTCGTCACGGTCGCCATCGGTGTCGGCTTCCTGCTGGGCATGCTGACCACCGCCGCGATCGCCGGTTTCTACGCGGTCGCCCCCACCGTCTACTCCGCCCGCGCCCGTGCCACCGGCATCGGCTGGATGATCGGCCTGGGCCGCCTGGTCTCGGTCGCCGCCCCGATCATCGTCGGCTACATCCTGGCCACCGGCATCGCCCCCGAACGTGTCTTCATCGCCTTCGCTGTGCCGCTCGCCATCGCCGGTCTGGCCGCCCTCTCCCTGCTGCTGGGCCGCCGCACCGCCACCATGGCCGACTGATCCTGATCCCGCACCACCCAGCCCCACCCCGAGTACAGAACCACCCCGGAGGAGAAACCATGTCCACCGCCATCATCACCGCGCCGACCACCCAGCCCCCCGCCCCCGTCACGTGGCGCCCCACGCAGGAGCAGCTCGACAACTGCCGCATGAGCCACTTCGCCCGGTGGTCAGAGCAGCGCTTCAACCGCCGGCTCCCGGACTTCCGTGCCCTGTGGGACTGGTCGGTCACGGAGACCGCGGAATTCTGGCGGGCCATCCCGGAGTTCTTCGACGTCCTCGGCGACAGCCTCGACACCAGTCCGGTGATCACGGACGACACGATGCCCTTCGCCACCTGGTACCCGGGGGCGCAGCTCAACTTCGCGGAGAACGTCCTGCGCCACGCCGCCGACCCGGCCCTGCGCGATGTGGCCGCCATCCTGCAGGTCGAGGAGGACGGCAGCCGCACGGAGATCACCTGGGCACAGCTGGAGTCGCAGGTCGCCGCACTGGCCCAGACCCTGCGGGAGCTCGGCGTCGGCCGCGGTGACCGGGTGGCCGCTGTCCTGCCCAACATCCCGGAGGCGGTGATCGGTCTGCTGGCCGCAGCCTCCATCGGCGCGGTGTGGACCATCAATTCCCCTGACCTGTCGGCCGAGGCGAGCGTGCGCCGGGTCCGGCAGCTGGAGCCGAAGGTGCTCTTCGCCTGTGACGGCTACGTCTTCGGTGGGAAGGAAATCGAGCGGGGCAGCCACACCGCCGAGATCGAGGAGAACCTCCCCTCCCTCACCGCCACCGTCCTCGTGCGCACCCTGGATCCGCAGGCACCCGCCGGAGAGGGACGCGGGGGGCGTGCGCGCGTGGCCTTTGACGCGGCCGTCGATAAGCAGGTGCCGCCCACCTACGACCGGGTGCCCTTCGCGGCCCCGCTGTGGATCCTGTTCTCCTCCGGCACCACCGGCGACCCCAAGGGCATCATCCACGGCCATGGCGGCATGGTCCTCGACGGGCTCAAGGGCATCGCGCTCCACCAGGACATGGGTCCGGGTGACGTCTACTACGTCGCGGCGAACACCTCCTGGATGGTGTGGAACACGCTCAGCCAGAACCTGCTGGCGGGCGCGAGCATCGTCACCTACGCGGGTTCGCCGAAGGTGACGGGCAAGGACCACCACTTCCAGATCCTCTCCGACCTGAAGGTCACCCAGTTCGCCACCGGCGCGGCCTACCTGTCCATGGTGGAGAAGTCGGGGCTGGACCCCCGCCGCGGCCGGGACCTGTCCGCCCTGCGGGCGATCCTGTCCACCGGTTCCCCGCTGCCGCCGAGCACCTGGCTGTGGGTGCACGAGGCCGTCAAGGAGGACGTCCACCTCGGCTCCGACTCCGGCGGCACCGACATCTGCGGCGGCTTCCTCGGCTCCAACCCCATGGAACCGGTGCACCTGGGCTACCTGCAGGGCCCACTGCTCGGCGTGGCCGCCGAGGCCCACGACGACAGCGGTCAGTCGCTGGTCAACGAGGTCGGTGAGATGGCCGTGACCCGCCCCTTGCCCTCCATGCCGTTGTTCCTCTGGGATGATGAGACCGGTGAGCGCTACCACTCCTCCTATTTCACCGCCGCCCCCGGCGTGTGGATGCACGGCGACTGGATCACCCGCACCCCGGAAGGCCGCTACATGGTCCACGGCCGCGCGGACGCCACCCTCAACCGTCAGGGCGTGCGCATCGGCCCCTCCGACATCTACGACGCCCTGCAGGACATCCCCCAGCTGGAGGACTGCCTGGTCCTCGGCCTCGAGCAGGAGGGCGGCGGCTACTGGATGCCGCTGTTCGTCGTCCTCGCCGAGGGTGCCGTGCTTGACGACGCCCTGCGCGACCGCATCTGCACGACCCTGCGCAGCCGCGCCAGCGCCCGCCACGTCCCCGACGAGATCATCGAGGCCCCGGCCATCCCGGTGACCCATACGATGAAGCGCCTGGAGGTCCCTCTCAAGCGGATGTTCAGCACCCGACCCGGTGGAAGGCCCGTCAACCGGGACTCCGTGCGCAACCCCGAGGCCCTGGACTGGTTCCGGGACTTCGCGGCGACCCGCAGGTCCTGACCTACCCGACCGGACAGGAAACCGGCCTCCCGGATCCATGTGGATCCGGGAGGCCGGACGTCATTGTCGGGGACGGGACGCAAACTCAGACCCTCACCTCCGCATCCGCCGTGGCCCGAGGCAGGAAGGACAGGCCCACCATGGTCACACCCAGCCCCAGGTGCAGCCAGTTGTTGGCGTCGCTGAGCGGGACGAAGTTGGCGGCCGACTCATAGTCGATGAACACCCCGTAGAGGGCGAGGAGCAGATAGATCACGCCACCCCACAACAGGTACTGGCGGGCGGAGCCCGGCGTGCGGGCCAGGGCGACGCCGGCGACACCGAAGAGCAGGTGGACGACGTTGTGCAGGATGGAGACGTGGAATACGCCCAGCAGCATCGCATGGCCCTCGTGGCCCGCGAACTGCAGGTCCCCCACGTTCTGGGTCAGGCCGGGGATGAACCCGGCGACACCGACGAGGAGGAAGACCACCCCGTAGAGCAGTGCCACGATCTGGACTGGTGTGCGCCCGGTGCGTGTGGTGGACCGGTCTGTGGTTGTCATGACGGCACCTTTCTTCTCGGCTGCCCGCGGAGTCAGACTCTCTCGTGCGCCTCCGGCGTCACTGCCGCGGTATCTTCAGGTTAACAACACACCAGACGTCACAACAGCCACTCAAGTCCCATAAGTATCACAGAAACGATGCAATTGGCCCCGGATCCGCAGGGATCCGGGGCCTTCCGGGTCGCGCCGGGACAGTTAGACCTGGGCGACGGCGAGGGCCGTGGCCTTCTGCGCGATGGCCAACTCCTCGTTGGTGGGCACGACGAAGACCTTGACCGCGGAATCCTCCGTGGAGATCTCCCGCGGACCGTCGTTGGGCAGGTCGTTGCGCTCCGGGTCGATCCGGATGCCGTACATCTCCAGACCGGCCAGGGCGTCCTCGCGGACGAACTTGGCGTTCTCACCGACACCGGCGGTGAAGGTGATCGCGTCAACGCGACCGAGGGCGATCATGTAGGAACCGATGTAGCGGCGCAGCTGGTGGATGTAGATGTTGTAGGCGGACCAGGCGTCGGTGTCACCGTTCTCGATCATCTGGCGCAGCTCGCGGAAGTCGTTGACGCCCGACAGTCCCTTGATGCCGGATTTCTTGTTCAGCAGGGTGTCGATCTCGTCGATGCTGAGACCGGCGGTGCGGTACAGGTGGAAGATGATGCCCGGATCGATGTCACCGCAGCGGGTGCCCATGACCAGACCAGCCAGCGGGGTCATGCCCATGGAGGTGTCGATGGCGTGGCCGCCCTTGACTGCGGAGACGGAGGCACCGTTGCCCAGGTGCAGCACGATCTGGTTGACGTCGGAGGGATCCTTGCCCAGCAGCGAGGGCACCTGCTGGGAGATGAACTCGTGGGAGGTGCCGTGGAAACCGTAACGGCGCACACCGTTCTCGCCGGCGACCGCCGCGTTGATGGCGTAGAGAGCGGCGGCGGGCGGCAGGTCCGCGAAGAAACCGGTGTCGAAGACGGCGACGTGCGGGATGTTCGGCAGGATATCGCGGGCGACCTCGATGCCGTCGACGTTGGCCGGGTTATGCAGCGGCGCCAGCGGAATGAGGTCACGGATCATCTCCACGACCTGGTCGTTGATGATCTCCGGCTGGGAGAAGACTTTGCCTCCGTGGACGACGCGGTGGCCGACGGCGGTGAGATCAAGATCCTTCGGGCCGACGCCGTGCTCGGACATGATCTCGAAGGACTTCTGCAGACCGGCGGAGTGATCCGGGATGGGCTGCTCAACGGTGATCTTCTCCCCGCGGATCTTGATCACAATTTTGCCCGAGGACTCACCGATCTGCTCGACGAGGCCGGAGACGAGGGGCTCATCGGAGGCGTCGGCGGCGGGATCGAGGACCTGGAACTTGATGGATGATGACCCGGAGTTCAGGACGAGTGCGTAGGACATTTATTCTCCTCCGGCCTGGATGGCGGTGATAGCTACGGTGTTGACGATATCCGGGACGGTGGCGCCGCGGGACAGGTCGTTGACGGGCTTGTTCAGGCCCTGCAGGATCGGGCCGATGGCCAGGGCGCCACCGGTACGCTGGGCGGTCTTGTAGCCGATGTTGCCGGCCTCGAGGTCAGGGAACACGAAGACGTTGGCGTGGCCGGCGACATCGGAGTCGGGCATCTTCTTCCGGGCGACTCCCGGATCCACGGCGGCGTCGAACTGCAGCGGGCCGTCGACCTTGAGTTCAGGGTCGATGCGCTTGGCGGCGTGGAGGGCCTCAATGGCGCGGTCGACGTCGGGGCCGGAGCCGGAGGCGCCGGTGGAGTAGGAGAGCATGGCCACCCGCGGGTCGATGCCGAACTGGGCGGCGGTCTTGGCGGAGACCACGGCGATCTCACCGAGCTGCTCGGCGGTCGGGTTCGGGTTGACCGCACAGTCGCCGAAGGCCCACACGTGGCCCCGGAAGACCATGAGGAAGATCGAGGAGACCACGGAGGCATCCGGGGTGGTCTTGATGATCTGGAAGGAGGGCTTGATGGTGTGGGCGGTGGTGTTGGCCGCGCCGGAGACCATGCCGTCGGCCAGGCCGCGGTGCACCATCATCGTCCCGAAGTAGGAGATGTCCCGCATCGTCTCGCAGGCCTCCTCGAAGGTCACGCCCTTGGCCTTGCGCAGCTCGACGAATTCCGCCGCGAACTCCTCCAGCAGCGGGGAGGTGTGGTGGTTGATGATGTGCGCGTCGGACAGGTCAATGCCGAGCTCCTCGGCGCGGTTCCCGATCTCCGCGGGATCACCCAGGATGGTCAGGTCGACGACCTCCTGTTCAAGCAGTTCACCGGCGGCGAGCAGGATGCGGTCGTCCTCACCCTCGGGCAGTACGATGTGCGACTTCGACTTCCGTGCCCGCTGCAACAGCCAGGTCTCGAAGACCGGCGGAGACATGACGGGATGGACCTCGACCTTGAGTGCCTCCCGGAGTTTGAGCACATCGCGCAGCCCATCCTCGGTGACAGCGGTCGCGATGACGGCCCGGAGCTCCTTCGAGTGACGTTCGGCCAGCTGCACGTGACGCCCCCTGGCGTCGGTGAGCAGGATGATCGGCAGACCGAGGGCCGCGGCAACCTCGGCATCGAAGTGCAGATTGCCCGTACCGACGACCAGGACCGGCTCCGCGTTGACGAGGCTGGCGGCGTAGATGGGGCCGATCTTCGGCTCGTAGTCGTCCAGACGACGCACACTGAGACCGAGGGAAGCAGCGAGGCCGTCAACGTCGACACCGTCGAAATTCCGGTTGACGACACTGAGCAGTGCTGATCGAGGGTCAGACATGCATAACCTTTCTGTCGCTGAGCGGGGTGTCCGGTAGTGCACAACACGCCGCCCTGTGGGATCGGTCGCCATTCTATAACGAATGTCAGCTCTGCCACACCTGTAAGGCCAGTAATTTTCAGAATTAACACGACATAACCGGACACTCCACAACCTGACACCCGGCCAGGAAGCACCTGAACCGCCCCACCGCAACAGGGATAAACAAGGATAGCAGCAGGTCAAAGGCACAGAAAGGGGAACCTTCCCCCAAGCTGCACGCAGTGTGGGAATGCTGCTTGCACCTAGTGTCCAGGGGTCCGAAAATGCCACTGGCGAACCTCAACAAGGCTGCGAATTTCCGCGAATCCCCCTGATCGGGAGCACCCCGGACCACCCCGATGGTCACCCCCGACCCAGAATTCATGGCCTCCGGGACAGGCCAGTAGTATGGAACGGAGAAACACCCTGTTCCCGAACGTCAAAGGATGTCACACCATCATGTCCCGACCCCTGCGCGTCGCTGTCGTCGGAGCTGGCCCGGCCGGTATCTATGCCTCGGATCTGCTCGTGAAGTCCGGGGAGGACGTGACCATCGACCTCTTCGAGCGCATGCCCGCCCCCTTCGGACTCATCCGCTACGGCGTCGCTCCCGACCACCCGCGCATCAAGGGCATCGTCCGCTCCCTGCACTCGGTCCTGGAGAAGCCGGAGATCCGTCTGCTCGGCAACATCGAGATCGGCAAGGATCTCACCGTCGAAGAGATGCGCGATTACTACGACGCCATCATCTTCTCCACCGGCGCCACCGGCGACCGGGAGCTGCGGATCCGGGGATCCGAGCTGGCGGGCTTCCACGGCGCCGGTGAATTCGTCGGTTTCTACGACGGCAACCCCGACTTCTCCCGCGACTGGGACCTCAACGCCGAGCGGGTCGGTGTGATCGGCGTGGGCAACGTCGCCCTCGACATCGCCCGCATCCTGGCCAAGACCGCCGACGAGCTGCTGGTGACAGAGATCCCGGACAACGTCTACGACAACCTGGCCCGCAGCTCAGTCAAGGAGGTCCACGTCTTCGGCCGCCGCGGCCCCGCCCAGGCCAAATTCACCCCGCTGGAGCTCAAGGAACTCGACCACTCCGAGAACATCGAGGTCATCGTCGACCCGGAGGACATCGACTACGACGAGGCTTCCGAGGCCGCCCGCCGCGAGTCCAAGTCCGTGGACCTGGTGTGCCAGACCCTGGAGGGCTACGCCATCCGGGAGCCGAAGGGTGCCCCCAATAAGCTCTACCTGCACTTCTTCGAGTCCCCGGTGGAGATCCTCGGCGAGGACGGCCGTGTGGTCGGTCTGAAGACCGAACGCACCGAGCTCGACGGCACCGGCCAGGTCCGGGGCACCGGCAAGTTCACCACGTGGGATCTGCAGTCCGTCTACCGTGCCGTCGGCTACCGCTCGGAGGCCGTTGATGGTGTGCCCTTCGATGCCGAGCGGGCCGTCATCCCCAACGACGGCGGCCGGGTCCTCGACCCGGAGACCGGGGAGGCTGTCCGTGGCCTCTACGCCACCGGTTGGATCAAGCGCGGCCCGGTGGGCCTGATCGGCAACACCAAGTCCGATGCGAAGGACACCACCACCATGCTGCTGGAGGACTTCACCTCCGGTCGTCTCTCTGCTCCGGCCCATCCTGAGCCCGCGGCCGTCACCGAGCTCCTCGAGGCCCGCGGCATCGCCGTGACCACCTGGGAGGGTTGGCACAACCTCGACGCCGCCGAGCGTTCCCTGGGCGAGGCTGAGGGCCGTGAACGCAAGAAGATCGTCGAGTGGGACGAGATGATCGTCTCCTCGCACCCCGAGTACGAGATCTGACCGCTTGGTCGGAACGGGAAGTCGGGCCGTCACCCTGCACAGGGTGACGGCCCGACTCTCTGCTGTCTGAAGGTCAGATGCGGATGCCGAGGTTGCCCAGGACGTCACGCAGCCAGGTGACCACCGGCGACAGGACCTCCGGCACGGGCACGGTCTGTCCGGCGACGGTGACCGTGTTGACGGCCGGGGCAGCCGGAGCCGGTGCCTGCTGCGCCGGAGCAGGCGCCTGCTGGGCGGGGGCGGCCGGGGCAGGGGCCTGGTTGTTCTGGCCCCCGCCACCGACGAGACCGCAGCGGTGGGCGGCTTCGTCAACACGCGAGACAGCGGCGCGGATCTCGCCACCACGCGGGTGGAAGTTCGCCCCCAGCAGCGCCTGACTGCGCTTGCTCTGGTAGTCGTCGGCGTTGGTCCAGTAGTTGTTGGCCTGCTGGCAGGAGATCTGGCCGGCGGGGATGGCCGCGAGGTAGTCGTCGACGATGTCGGCGTGGGCGATGGCGGGGGTCGTCGCGACGAGGCCGGCGACGGCGAAGGCGGTCATGGTGTTACGGAACTTACGCATGGCCACCATGAAACCACACACATGCCTCCCCTGCCATACGTAGGGTGGTCCCCAGCCGACTCAGGCGCGGGCGCGGGTGGCGCTGCGGGTGGCGCGGTCCCGGGCCTCCTCCACCGTTTCCGCGGTGGCCAGCACCAGTCCACGCTGCCCGTCGAGCCGCAGATCAGTTTCCGGCACAGCCAGCGCGGCAGCCGGGTCGATGACCTCCCCGCGCAGTACCGTGCACGCACCCGGGGAGATCAGGGTGGTGTCGATGGGCAACCCCAGGATCGCCCGGGCATGCAGGTCATACTGGGAGAAACGCTGCGAGCGCAGGGTCACCGCCCCGGCATCGTGGGGGCGCGGGGTGATGGCGGAGAAGTAGACCTCGTCCCCGGCCACGAACATCTCCACGGCGTAGAGTCCCCGGCCACCGAGTGCGTTGGTGATGCGCGCCGCCATGGAGCGCGCGTTCTCCAGGGCCCGCGGGGCGACGGCCATGGGCTGCCAGGAGCTCTCGAGCCGTCCCGCGCGGTGGATGTGGCCGACCGGTTCGCAGAACCACGTGGCGAGCTTGCCCGTCGCGGGGTCGATGGACCGGACAACCAGCAGGGTCAGTTCGTGGTCGAAGTCGACGAAGCGTTCGACCATCACGCGTCGGCCGTCCCAGGCGGCGTCGAGTTCATCCGTTGAGCGGACGAGGGTGTGGCCGCGACCGGAGGAGAATTCTGCGGGCTTGACGATGCACGGCAGGCCCAGGTCCTCGACGGCCTGCTCCAGCCCGGCGCGGGTGTCCGCGACCCGGTAGGCGGTGGTCGGCAGGCCGAGGTCCTCGTTGGCGACCTTCCGCAGGGTGTCCCGGGCCACCGTGAGTGCGCAGCCCTTCGCCGAGGGCGCAATGTTCACGCCCTGCTGCTCCAGCGCGGTGAGCGCATCGACGTCGATGTCCTCCACCAGCGGGACCACGTGGTCGACGGAGTGCTTGTCGACGGCCGCACGCAGTGCCGCCCCGTCCCGGGCCACCTCCGCGGGGGCATGGTGGACGGTGACCCCGAGGCGTCGGAAAGCGGCGGTGAGCTCCTCCACGAAGCCTCCGGAGCCGAGCAGGAGGACATCAACGGTCATCGGTTAGTCCGCCAGGACGTCGTGGCGCACGATCGTCTGGTCGCGGCCCGGACCGACGCCGATGTAGGAGATGCGGCAGCCGGAGAGCTCCTCCAGGCGCAGCACGTAATCCTGGGCCTTCTGCGGCAGCTCCTCGAAGGCGGTGCAGCCGGTGATGTCCTCGTCCCAGGCGGGCATGGTCTCGAAGATCGGCACGGCATGGTGGAAATCGGTCTGGGTGGTGGGCATCTCGTCGAAACGCTCACCATCGACCTCGTAGGCCACGCAGATCGGGATCTCCCCGATGCCGGTGAGCACGTCCAGCTTGGTCAGGAAGTAGTCCGTGAAGCCGTTGACCCGGGAGGCGTAACGGGCGATGACGGAGTCGTACCAGCCGCAGCGGCGCTTGCGTCCGGTGTTGACGCCGATCTCACCGCCGACGGTCTGCAGGTACTCGCCCCACTTGTCGAAGAGCTCCGTCGGGAACGGACCTGCACCCACACGGGTGGTGTAGGCCTTGATGATGCCCAGCGACGTGGTGATGCGGGTCGGGCCGATGCCCGCGCCGACACATGCGCCACCGGCGGTCGGGTTGGAGGAGGTGACGAAGGGGTAGGTGCCGTGGTCCACGTCGAGCATGGTGGCCTGACCACCCTCCATGAGGACACGCTTGCCCGCGTCGAGGGCCTTGTTGAGTTCGGCCTCCGCGTCAATGACCATGGGGCGCAGGCGGTCGGCGTAGGACAGGAAGTACTGGACGATCTCCTCCGGATCGATCGCCTTGCGGTTGTACATCTTCACCAGGATCTGGTTCTTCACGTCCAGGGCGGAGGTGACCTTCTGGCGCAGGATCGACTCATCGAAGATGTCCTGCACACGGATACCGATGCGGGAGACCTTGTCCGCGTAGGCCGGGCCGATGCCGCGGCCGGTGGTGCCGATGGCGCGTTTGCCCAGGAAACGCTCCTGCACGCGGTCCATGACCTGGTGGTAGGGGGCGACCAGGTGCGCGTTGGCGGAGATGCGCAGACGTTCCGGGTTCGCGCCCCGGGCGACGAGTCCGTCGATCTCCTCGAAGAGTGCCTCCAGGTTGATGACGACGCCGTTACCCAGAATCGGGACGGCGTTCTCCGAGAGCACACCCGCCGGCAGCAGCTTGAGTTCGTACTTCTCGCCGCCGACGACGACGGTGTGGCCGGCGTTGTTGCCACCGTTGGGCTTGACCACGTAGTCGACTTCGCCGCCCAGGATGTCGGTGGCCTTGCCCTTGCCCTCATCGCCCCACTGGGCGCCGACAATCACGATTGCAGCCATTAAATTGGGTCACTTCCACTCAAGGTCCGGGAACGCGTGGCTGGTGCCAGCCACGAACGGCTTACCATTCTACTACCTCCCACCCCCGCTTGTAGTATCAAACCCCATGCGAGTGCTCATTCTGCGCTGCGGCGACGCCCCCCTTCCGGCCGATCCCCCCGGCACCGTCCTCAACCTGCCCGAGGTCCCGGGCCGCCGCGACCTCCGGCCGCTCGACGCCCTCGCCGCCGAGCTCCTGCCGGCAGACCCCACCCCCTCCCTCGACGAGATCTCCGCCCAGCCGGACGTCCCGCACCTGGGAGCCCCGGGCCCCGCCCCGCAGGCCCCGCACCTGGAGGAGGGGCTGCGTGTGGTGGTGGTCGGCACCGACGCTGCACTCTCCGCCGTCCTCACCCGCATGATGCGCGGCGACTACCTGTGGGCCGAACTCGCCTTCGTCCCCGTGGGCGAATCCGTGGCCGCCCGGAACTGGGGCATCGACGTCTCCGGCGCCTGGGACCTCGCGCTGGGTGGCCAGGTACGCCCGGTGCCGGTCATCCGCTCCGACCAGGGCATCGCAGTGGCCGGTTCCGCCACCATCCGCTCCTGGGACGACGGGGAGATCACCGGGGAGATAGTCGTCGACAGCCACGTGCTGCTCCGCCACGAGGCCAGGGAGGACGTCCGCTTCAACGGGGTGTTCGGTGCCCGCCTCGTACCGATGGTCGACGCCCCGGGCATCGCAGCCGTCCGCGCCACGCAACCCGAGAACCCCGTGTTGAACTGGCGGGAGAAGATCGCCCGGAGGCTCGGCGGTACCCCGCCCCTGGACCCGGACTCCCTGGCCACCGGCCGCGCTGTACAGGCCGGCGGGCCTGCCCTCGCGGTGGCCGTCGACGGCGTGCGCCACAGGCGCCCGCTGGAGCGGGTGACCTTCTACCGTCATTTACGGGATCTTCAAGTTATTCGTCCATAATGTGACAAAAATCACAACAGCGCTTAAGTGCGGAATGTGAGCCATATCTCAACAAATCGATTCGATAACATTTCCCGGTTAGCGCTCTGAGCTGGTCAGATCTTCTCAAATCTGCAAAAACAACGGCCATTATATCACCAGAAGTCCGGAATACAAGACTCATCAAGACCCCCGAGAAAACCGTGGCGGGGGCGCCCCGCAGGTCCCTAAGG
Source organism: Corynebacterium lemuris (assembly GCF_024919295.1). Taxonomy (GTDB): domain Bacteria; phylum Actinomycetota; class Actinomycetes; order Mycobacteriales; family Mycobacteriaceae; genus Corynebacterium; species Corynebacterium lemuris. Next base: position 142,681 of record NZ_JANWTC010000005.1, read on the forward strand.
TCGGAAGTAACTCCCCTTCCAGGAAAGGATCTGAGACCGATGACCCACCGCAGCATCCAGCAGCTCGGCCGCGCGACAGTCTACGACCGCGACGACGTCAAACTCGGCCGGGTGAAGGAGGTCTACATCAACAACAAGACCGGCGAACCCGACTACGCCGAGGTCAGCCACGGACTCTTCGGCATGCGCTCAACCGTGGTCCCCCTCCGCGGCCACACCCTGGAGGGCAGGACACTCAGGCTGGCCTTCAGCAAGGACCTGCTCAAGGAGGCCCCGGAGATCTCCAAGAAGGAGCAGCTGCCCAAGCACCGCAGCGACCATGACGCCATCTGCGAGTACTACGGACTCACCGACACCGCCGACGTCCACTCCTACGGGGACCAGCCGCTCTACTCCGGCGATGAGTTCAGCCGCGGGCACACCACGCGGGGATTCGGCGATTCGGAAGAATCGGAGAAACCGGAACGCACCGCCTCGTGATGGCCCGACCCGCCACGACCGCCGGCGCGCAACCCGGAGTCCCGCAGAAGGAAAGTGATTTACATCACATGCACCTGCCGGGGTGGCAATTGGGATGCAGATCACACGCGGGGGCCTCGGCGGAACGGCGGGCCGAGCACTGCTGACCAGAGAAAACATATGGTGATCCCACCCTGCCCACGCCTGCAGCCGATGATTGTACGGCTCTGCCCCGATATTTCAAGGTCCGTGCAGCTCAGCCCGGGATCCGCGGCACAGGCCCGGTGGACATCCCTACTGTCGGGATCACCATCCAGATTCACACCGAAGGGAACCCGACACAATGACCCGCCACAACATCCACGACCTGACCAATGCCACCGCCTACGACCGCAACGGCGACAAGCTCGGCGACATCACGGAAGTCTACATCAACGACTCCACCGGCCAGCCCGACTTCGCCCAGGTCAGCCACGGACTCTTCGGCATGCGTTCCAGCATCGTCCCGCTCCGTGGCCACAGTCTCGTGGGGGAAGAACTGAAACTGGCCTTCACCAAGGACCAGATCAAGGATGCTCCCGACATCGGAGATGATGAGCACCTCAGCGAGGAGGATCACGCCGCCATCTACCGTCACTACCGTCTGGAGGACGTGACGGATGTCCACACCTATGAAGGCGGGACGGGCGCCGCCCGGGACGCCCGCGGGGCAGGAGACACCCAGACCCCACCGGAAACGCCGGACCGTCAGCAGACCCGACAGGTGTCCGGCCCTGCCCAATCACCCGGCCCCCAGGAAACGGGCCTCTCACAGGATTCCCGTCAGGCCCGTGCCGACAAGGATCCGGTACCTCCTACCCTGGGAGGGCCCTCCGACGAACGCTACGAGCCGGGAGAGGTGCTCCACGGTTTCGGCGACGCCCCCCGCAGCGTGGGTCCGCCCGACCGCCTGCGGGCGGACTCCGACCACGAGCTCGGCCTGGACAGGACTCCCGAGGATCGTGCGATGCGCGGCACCAGCGCGCACGGCATGAGTGATGAACCCGTGGAACAGGATCGTTGGCACGAGGTCGAGTGGGCGGAAGGTGAAGACGACCATGCCGGACAGGTGGGGCATGCGGACGACCGGCGCGGACACATCACGCACACCAGCGCCGATGAGTTGAACGACAGGACCGGCGGGACCACCCGTGGGCTCAGTGAGGATGACTCCCAGAAGCACCAGGTTGATCCCCGCACGGACATCACCGGCACCGGTGACCTGAGGCGGGATATCAAGGATCCCGACGATGTCCTGGCCGAGGAGTTCAACCGGACCGGGCAGGGGCAGGATCTGCCGCCTCGCGCCACCCCCGGCCCCGTCGATGATGAGGGCCGCCCCTTGAATGAAGGAGACCCGAACCACCCGCGCCCGGCGTTCTAGGACCCGCCTTCCTCAGTCCTCCTCGAGGATGCCCGGCCAGACCTCCGGCGGATAGGCCGGAGTCTGGGAGGTCGGTGCGAGGGCCGCGAGTGAGGACTCCCGGGACCAGCCGCAGACCTCGAGGAGGTCGGCGGTGATGGACCTGGTCTGGGCGAGGATGACGTACTCGGAGAGCACCCCGCCCTTGCTGATCACCTCCATCCCGGCACGTGCCCCGATGACCTGCAGCCGGCGGACGAGCTCCGGGATGTCCGTCGCTTCGTTGGCCTCGGTACGGGTGTCGAAGACATCCGACAGGGAGGCGGTGATGTCGGCAAGTTCATCGACGATGTTGACCAGGCGGGTGGACACGCTGTCCCCGTCCTGGGACAGCACCAGGGCACGGCGGGCCATGACGCGGGTGTTGTTCATGCAGTTCTCCACCGCCGGCAGAATGCGCTCCAGCGACCGGACCCTCCGGCGGGCCCCCCACCTCAGCGGCGAGAGATTCGACACCTCCCGGCCCACCTTCGCCGCGGAGATCATCCGGTCGATGTCCGGCTGGGTGTTGTGGATGGCCTCCAACGCCTCATCCAGGGCCTGGACATCGGGGTGGTCCAGCGTGCCGGCGACGTCGTCAAGCACGGAGGAGGCGATGCCGAGGATCTTCGACACCTCCTGCCTGCCGGAGTGCAGCGGGGAGGAGGGCAGCAGCGCGATCGTGGCCAGGCCGATGACCGAGCCGATGAAGGCGTCGATCATGCGGTCCGGGCCACCGCCCTCCGTGCCGGGCGGCAGGATCGTGGCGATGAGGATCGAACCGATCGCCACCTGGTTGCTCACCAGCGGCGACTTCGACAGGAATGAAGCAACCGTCAGGGAGATGGCCACAATGAGGGGAATCTGCCATATCCCGCCGGGCAGGTAGTGGACGAGGAGATCACCCAGGCCGACGCCGACGGTGACACCCATCGACAGTTCCAGGGCACGCCGGATACGGTCACCACCGGTCAGACCCAGGATGATGATCGCGGTGATCGGGGCGAAGAACGGGGCGTGGTGGTTGAAGAGTTCCTGCGCCACCCAGTACGCCAGACCGGCGGCGACGGCGACCTGGATAATGGTGAAGGAACGTTTGCGGACCCTGTTCAGACGTGACTCAACGGACCCCTCCACCTGCCGGAGGCGTTCGAGGGTACCGATTCTCAGTTTCGCCATGCCCTAGACCCTAGTGAAAGAAGCGGCGGCCCCGCGCTGTGGACTGCGCGGGGCCGCCGGGAAGGGGTGTGGGGTCGACTACTTGACGGTCTTGCCCACGGAGTGCAGGTCCTGGCATGCCTCGATGACACGCTCGGACATGGACTGCTCGGCCTTCTTCAGGTAGGAACGCGGGTCGTAGGCCTTCTTGTTGCCGACCTCGCCGTCGATCTTGAGCACGCCGTCATAGTTCTCGAACATGTGCGACGCGACCGGGCGGGTGAACGCGTACTGGGTGTCAGTGTCCACGTTCATCTTGATGGTGCCGTAACGCAGCGCCTCCTCGATCTTCTCCTTCTCGGAGCCGGAGCCGCCGTGGAAGACAAAGTCGAAGGGCAGGGCGTCGTCGCCGAGACCCAGCTTCCGGCGGGCGACCTGCTGGCCCTCGAGCAGGATCTCCGGGCGCAGCTTGACGTTGCCCGGCTTGTACACGCCGTGGACGTTGCCGAAGGTGGCGGCCAGCAGGTAGCGGCCGTTCTCACCGGTGCCGATAGCGTCGATGGTCTTCTCGAAGTCCTCGGGGGTGGTGTAGAGGTTGGCGCCGGCCTTGGCCTCGACGCCGTCCTCCTCGCCACCGACGACACCAATCTCGATCTCGAGGATGATGTTCGCCTTGCGGGACTTCTCCAGCAGTTCCTGGGCAATTCCGAGGTTCTCGTCGATCGGAACCGCGGAACCGTCCCACATGTGGGACTGGAACAGCGGCAGCTGGCCGGCGTCGACGCGCTCCTGGGAGATGGCCAGCAGCGGGCGCACGAACTCGTCGAGCACCTCCTTCTGGCAGTGGTCGGTGTGCAGTGCAACGTTGACGCCGTAGTGCTTGGCAGCCTCATGTGCGAAAGCGGCGAGGGCAACCGCGCCGGCGACCTTGTTCTTCACACCCAGACCGGAGCCGAACTCGGCACCGCCGGTGGAGAACTGGATGATGCCGTCAGACTCCGCCTCTGCGAAGCCCTTCAGCGCAGCGTTGATGGTCTCCGAGGAGGTGCAGTTGATGGCCGGGAAGGCGTAGCCGCCCTCCTTGGCCCGATCGAGCATCTCGTTGTAGATCTCGGGAGTCGCGATAGGCATAGGGTGATCCTCCAGGTTGTCGGTCGCTTCACCGGCCGATTGTGCTTTCAGGTCCGGTGTCCGCACCCCAGTATGCCTGCCCGTGACACGTTCCGCTCGCGCCAACGCCTGTAATCCCGGTCGCACTCCCCCCGAACCGGGCAGGATCAGGGTTTACGGTTGTCCGTTTCGGCGATGACGCGGGCAGCAGCCTCCAGCAGCATCCAGCCGGAGAGCTGGACGGACAGGTCGCGTTCGTCGATACGCAGGACCCCCAGGGCCTCCGGGAGCGTGGAGGGAGCCAGCCCGTAGTTGTGGGGCAGGCGGGCATCCGCCGTCCAGTCAGTGGCGAAGACCGGCAGGCCGTCAACCTCCAGGCGGCGGTTCCACACGGATTCCGCGGAGACCAGCACGAGACGGGCGGCGATCTTCTTGGCGGCCCGGTTCGCGGGACTGTCCGAGGGCAGGCGTACCGCGACGTCCGCGAGGTAGCGGGCGAGAATCCCCTTGAACAGACCGCCGTCACCGTCACCGGTCTGCCAGTCGATGACCCCGGCGGGGGTGGCCATGTGCACGGCCACGGCCTGCACGAGGGAACGCACGCGGGTGATGTACGGCATCGCCTCGTCGATCGCCTCGGCATCCGCCACCCCGGCAATGCGGTCGGCGGGATCGAAACCCGCCTCCCGACGCAGAGCCAGGGCGATCTCCAGGTTCGCACCCAGGACCACCCCCTGACAGTAGGGGTGCAGATCGCGGACCAGCTCAGGCCCGTGCATCCGCATGCGCATGCCGTCCATCACCAGACCCTCATCGTCAATGAGATGGTCATGGATCCACTCCATGATGGTGCGGGCCGTGTCGAGCCGCCCGGTGCGGGCCATCATGATCGCCGCCGGACCGTTGGAGGGAACGTTGTAGAACATCTCCCCCGTACGCCACGGCAGGACACCAGTCAGGGAGTCGATACCCTCGATGAGGTCCTTCTCCAGGGCCGTGACGGCCGTCGGCATGGGCACCTCCGGCAGGGAGCCGGCACGGCGCAGCGCCAGCGCCAGCCACGCCTTGTCGTCGTAGTAGCGGTTGCCGGTCAAGGGGCCGAGGTTGCGGGCCTGGATGCCGTTGACGGTGTAACGGATGAACTTCCGGCGGGCCCGGGTGGGGCGTCGCAACGCCGCATCGACCAGGCAGTCCAGATAGTGGGCCTGCCACCAGTAGTGCCAGTGGTGGAAGAGGCCTTCCTTGCTCGTCGGTGGCCAGCTGACCACCGCGAGGTTGGTCCGTGGCATCCCCCACACGCGCCGGGCGTGGCGCTCATTGATGGCGGATTCCGCCAGGTCGGCGCGGTGCGCCCAGGTTTCCTGCACGTTAGTCTCGTCGCTCCCGAAGGTCATGGTGTTACAGCTTCTTCATCACACTATGATAACGATTTCTCGGGAACTGCGTCACCAGGCGTTACCGGGTTCCCCGTGCTGGCGGACCCAGGCGTGCATGGCGATACCTGCGGCGACCCCCGCGTTGATGGAGCGGGTGGAGCCGAACTGCGCGATCGAGCATGTCATCAGGGCACCCTCGGCGGCCTCGGGGGTGATACCCGGCCCCTCCTGGCCGAACAGCAGGAGACATTCCCGCGGCAGGGTGGCCGTCTCCAGCGGAATCGAGCCGGGGGTGTTGTCGATGGCCACCACCGTCAGATCATTGCGGATCGCCCAGACCAGCAGGGAATGGACATCCGGATGATGCATGAGGTGCTGGTAGCGGTCGGTGACCATCGCACCGCGCCGGTTCCACCGCCGGCGTCCGACGATGTGGACCGTGTCCACCGCGAAGGCATTGGCGGTGCGCACGACGGTACCGATGTTGGCGTCGTTTTCGAAGTTCTCGATCGCCACGTGCAGCGGGTGCCGCCGCTTATCGATGTCCGCCACGATCGCCTCGCGCGACCAGTAACGGTAGGCATCCATGACGTTGCGGCGGTCACCGTGTTCGAGCAGCTCCGGGTCATAGCGTTCACCGGTGGGCCACTCCCCTTCCCAGGGGCCGACCCCGTGCCTGCCCTCACCCCACTCGGTGGGGCCCTTAAGCGAGTCCAAGATCATCCAGGCCCAGCAGGTGGCGGTACTCCAGACCCTCCGCGCGGATGACCTCATCCGCCCCGGTCGCCCGGTCGACGACGGTCGCTACACCGACGACCTCCGCGCCGATCTCGCGCAGCGCGGCGACAGCGGTCAGCGGGGAGTTCCCGGTGGTCGTGGTGTCCTCCACCACGAGCACCTTCTTCCCCACCACATCCGGGCCCTCCACGCGGCGCTGCATGCCGTGCTTCTTGGCCTCCTTGCGCACGACGAAGGAATCGATGGGGCGGCCTCCGGCGTGCATGACGGCGGTGGCCACCGGATCCGCGCCCAGGGTCAGCCCACCCACGGACGCGAAATCCCAGTCTGCGGTGAGCTCGCGCAGGAGTTCACCGATCAGGCTGGAGGCCCGGTTGTGCAGGGTCGCCCGCCGCAGGTCGACGTAGTAGTCGGCCTCCTTGCCCGAGGACAGGGTCACTCTGCCGTGGACCACGGCAAGTTCCTTGACCAGCTCAGCCAGTTCGGCGAGCTTCTCCTGGTTGACGGCGGGGTTCGTCATGACGCGGGGTCCTCCTGGGGCCGAAGAAGAATATCTGTTGTCAACCAGCATAGATTCACGGCCCACGCGGGGGTCGATCAGGCCTTCGGCCCGTCCCCGAATATCGAGGGACCACGGCGCAGATCCCGCGGCATCTGCACGCCCCGGGGATGGTCACGGTGCGAGCCGTCCGCGATCGGGGCGACTTCGTCTGCTCCCACGGTGGGTGGTTCCACCACACCGCGGGCGACCGGCAGCCGCCGACTGGGCATGTCGAGCGGCTCCTCCGGACGCTGCACGAGGGGCCGTGCCCCGCCTTCCGCACCACCTGCGACCAGTTCCAGCACCCCGAAACCGGGCTTCGGTGGATCGGCCATCTGGCGGGTGGGGTCCATGCCGTCCAGCTGGAGGATATACGTCGCGGTGGTGCGCGGGGGCAGTGCGCGGGCAGCATCGGCGAGCAGGGCGAGCGGGGCGAGCATCTGCTCCCAGTCCCCGGAGTGGGAGCCACGCCCGGTCTGGGCGAGGACCCAGTCCGACTCCAGCCACACGGCGGTGACAATCGCCGGCAACTGTCCGAGAGCCGTGGTCACCCGCTCATCCACCAGCCGCTCCGCCACACCCGTGTCCGTGGCCAGCACCCGGAAATCCTCCAACGTGAACGCCTCGATGAGGTCCGGGGAGGACTCCTGCTCGGGTGTGCCCACCCGGCGCGCGTCAATGACCACGTCCGAGGCCGCACCCCGACGCACCGCCATGACGTTCACCCCACCCAGGTCCATGAGCACCATCTCGTGGCCGAAGGCCTGTCCGCTGACGATGTCCTTCGCGGCCGCGCCGCTGGCGGCGGCCCCGCGGGACCATTCGTCGTTGAGCCAGTCGTCGGAACGGGAGAACTCGAAGCCCTTGTCCTCCGCCCAGGAACGGCGCTCACGGCGCAGGGAGCCGGGCAGGGTCAACCCGGTGCGCCGCTCCGGTACAACCACCGGGGCAGGGGGTGGCGGGGCGGGGGCCTGGGTTTCAGTGGTGTCCTCCCCCGTCGATTCCGGTTCCACGACTGCTACGGGTTCCGGTTCGGCTACAAGCTCAGCCACAGGCTCAGGAATCGGCTCCGGATCCGCTGCTGCGTCCACGGGAGCCTCCTCCGGGACGGTCTCCGTCGCGGGCGCAGGTTCGGGCCGGTCCGCGGTCCGCTGACGGGCGTCGAGACGCCACAGCAGAGCCGCCGCACCGGCGGCAAGCGCAGCGAGAGCAAAGGCAATGATGGACATCACCCTCGACAATAGTGCGCAGGAGCCCCTCCGCGGGGCTGATGCACGTTCATCGGTTCGCCGCAGGTCCGCTAGAGGCCGCGCTCAACCGGGTTGGCGGGGTCAGCGGACCACTGGGACCAGCCGCAGACATAATGCGCGGCGGCACCCAGGCCAGCATGGTCCATGGCGGCCAGCAGCAGGGCGGAATGGTTGCCCGAACCGGAGTAGACGATGGCCCCCTCACCGGAGGTGATGCCGTGGCCCGCGAAGATCTCCCGGACCTCCTCCCGCGGACGGATCATCTGGTCCTCGTCGTAGAACGCGTCTGCGGGGATGTTCACCGCACCCGGGATGTGACCCGCCTTGAGGTCCAGGATCTCGCGCTGGCCGGCGAAGCGGCGGGGCTCGCGTGCGTCGATGAGCAGCCCACCTGCGTCGATGTGCCCGCGCACATCGTCTATGTCAGCGACCGGCAGCGCCCCGGCCTTCACGGTGCCGCCGTTGGGTGTGACGAAGTTGCCCGGACCACCGACGATCGGCAGGTTGCGGCGGTCCCAGGCGCGCAGACCGCCGTCCAGGACCTGCACATCACTCAGCCCCGCCCAGCGCAGCATCCACCACGCCCGGGCGGCCATGAGCCCACGCCCCTCGTCGTAGACCACGACCCGACTGTGGTCGCTCAGACCCCAGCGCCGGAACCAGCCCTGCAGCTGGTGCGGTTCGGGCATGGGGTTGCGCCCCTGGCCGGAACCGGGAACACCTGCCAGGGCGGAGGCCGGGTCACAGAACAGGGCGGTCGGCACATGCTCGGACTTGAATCGGCGGTAGCCCGCCCCCTCCTGCGGTGCCCAGAAGGCCCCGAGAACGGTCTGTCGACGGGCGTGGTAGATGTCGTCGCGCAGGTCCTGTGCAGTCACAAAAGTGCTCATACCCCGGGAGTGTAGAGGGGGTTCTGCTCCACCGCAGAATCCACATATGATATCCCTGTGCGGCCATTCCACCATGTGCTGGTGAACACTCTGCTCGCGAACATCACGACGAGCTTCCTCTGGTTCTGCCTCGCCTTCTGGGTCTACCTGGAAACCCGTAACGTCGGCCTGACCGGTGTGATCAACGGCCTGTACATGGTTCTGCTGACGGTCGGCTCCGTCTTCTTCGGTTCCGTTGTCGACCACCACCGCAAGAAGACGGTCATGGTCTTCGCCGCGACCACCACGCTGGCCTTCTTCGGTCTCGCCGCGCTCGTGTGGATCCTGTGGGTCGACCCGGGACAGGTGCGTGCCGACGACCCCGCCATCATCGCCTTCGCCATCCTCGTCCTGGCCGGCGCCGTGGTCGAGCAGATGCGCAACATCGCCCTGTCTACGACAGTGACGCTGCTGGTTCCTGAGTCCGGGCGGGACCGGGCCAACGGTCTGGTCGGCATGGTGCAGGGCATCGCCTTCTTCATCACCTCGGTGTTCTCCGGGCTGTCGATCGGCTACCTGGGTATGGAGACCTCCCTGTGGATAGCCCTGGGGCTGACAATCCTGGCCCTGGTCCACCTGCTGCCCATCCGGATCCGGGAGACGGGCATCGTCACCACCGCCGATCCGGACGGTGCGGGGGACGTGACCACCGCCGGTCTGGATCTGCGCGGCTCCTGGGCGGCCATCCGGATGGTCCCGGGACTGCTGGCCCTGATCCTGTTCTCCTCCTTCAACAACCTCATGGGTGGGGTCTACACCGCACTCATGGACCCCTACGGCCTGGAGATGTACGGCCCGCAGCTGTGGGGTGTGGTCCTGGCGGTGACCTCCGCCGGGTTTATCCTCGGCGGGCTGGCGGTGTCGAAGGTGGGGCTGGGGAAGAACCCGGTGCGGACCCTGCTCCTGGTCAACCTTGTGGCTGCCCTGATCGGCGGGGTCTTCACACTGCGGGAATGGTGGTGGCTCTTCGCCCTGGGCATGCTCGTCTTCATGTCGATCACGCCCGCCGCGGAGGCCGCAGAACAGACGATCCTGCAACGGGTGGTGCCCTTCCGCCAGCAGGGCCGGGTCTTCGGCCTGGCGATAGCGGTGGAGATGGCCGCCAACCCGGTCTCCGGGATCCTCGTGGCGGTGGTGGCGCAGGCCTACGTCATCCCGTGGATGACCACCCCTTCCGGGCGTGGCATGTTCGGCTGGCTGCTCGGCGAGGGCGACACCCGCGGGATGGCGCTGATGGTGGTGGCCGCCAGTCTGGTGATGCTGGTGGTGGTCATCCTCGCCTTCTTCTCCCGCCCCTACCGCCGGCTCTCGGAGTATTACGCGAACACGAGCCAGGATGTGGCGGGGCAGGCCGCGCAGAGCTGAGCCGGCCGGCTAATCAGGTGCGATCTGCACGACGCCCTGCTCCGCCAGATCGTCCAGGTAGGCCCGGATCCCCTCCCCCGGTGCGTCCGGGGGCAGATTGAGGACCAGCAGATCGGGCAGCGGATGTTCCAGACGGCAACCCATGGCCGCCAGACGCCGGCGGAGGGCGGGGAGGAAGGGGGTGTCGACAAGCAGACGCAGGGTGGTGTTGCCCCCGGGCACGACCACGCGGTCGATATGGAGGCTGCCGCCGACGGTGACGCAGGAGACGATGTCACCGAGCGCGAGTCCCTCGGCCACGACCGGGATGGAGTGCAGGACATAATGCCCGCCACCCAGCGGATCAGCGGCGAGTTCCTCGGAGTCGACACCCGGCAGTGCCACCGGCGCGATGAGAATGACCATGTCGGCTGCGCTACGGGGTGAGCGCGTCACCCTGGTCGGTGGAGGAACCGTCGACCAGGACGGTGATGTTGCCGGGGCCCGGTTTCGTCCGGCCGACGCGCCCGGTGGGGATGGTGACCCCGTGGTCGGCGATGACGGACTCCAGGTGCGCCCCGGCCGGGACGACGGCATCGCCGATGAGCACCGAGCGCGACACCTTCGCCCCCTTCTCCACCGTGACCCCGGGGCCGATGAGGCTGTGCTCGACCTCGCCGGCGATGCGGGCCCCGGGGCAGACCATGCTGGCGGACACGGAGGCACCGTCGTCGATGCGGGCCGGATAGCTGACGGCCAGATTGCCCAGCACCGGCCAGTCGGGGTGGTCGAACCGGATACCGGTGCCCTCGATGAGTTCCATGTGCGCCCGGAAATAAGCGTCGATGGTGCCCAGATCCCGCCAGTAGCCGCCCATCCGGTACTCGTGCGTCCGCCCCTGGGCCACCAGGTGCGGGACGATCGTCTCACCGTAGTCCCCCAACCGGGAACCGTCGGCGTCCGGGTCGTCGCCGAGGAGCTCGTCGATGGCCCGGACCAGCGCCTCGAAACGGTAGATGAAGACCTCGGTGGCGACGACCTGACCGGCCGGTTCCTCCGGCTTGTAGTCGTAGGAGGTGACCACCCCCTGCCTGTCCGAGCTGACCACACCGTAGCGGGAGGGGTCCTCGTCGATCTCCGTGGTCACGATCGTCAGGTCACTGCCTCGTTCCCGGTGCTGCGCCAGTACGGGGCGGAGATCCAGCTGGTAGAGATGGTCGGCACTGAGTACGACGACGGTGTCCGCCCCGAACTCCGCCAACGCATCCAGCTGCTGGAACAGCGCATGGCCGTTGCCCTCGGAGAAGCCGTCCCGGTCGTTGCCGTCCCGCTCCCCGGGCGGCAGGATCCGCAGTCCCCGGCGGGTGCCGTCCAGGTCCCACGGTCGGCCACCGGCCAGATGCCGGTTGAGCAGACCGGGACGGTACTGCTCGACGATCCACACGTCGCGCAGGCCCGAGTGGGCCAGGTTGGAGAGTGGGACGTCGATGAGCCGGTAGGAACCGGCCAGCGGCACCGCCGGTTTCGGACGGGAGTCGGTCAGCGGGGACAGTCGGCTGCCGCGCCCACCCGCAAGGATGAGGGCGACCACGGTGGAGGCATCGTCGTTCATGGGGACATGGTACGGCGGTTCATCCGTCGGCTGCGGAACGGTGCGGACGCGCTCAATGGTCCCGCAACGCCGTGATCAGCTCATCCTTCTTCATCGAGGAACGGCCCGCAATGTCCAGCTCGGCGGCCCGCTTGCGTAGTTCGTCGACGGTCCAGTCCTCGTAGCTGCCGGCCCGGCCGCCCTTCCCGCCCACCTCCTCCCGGGAGGTGTTCGCCGCAGCGTTGGCGATGCGGGCGGCCTTCTCCTTGCTCGCACCGTCCTCCCGCAGGGATTCGTAGAGCTCGCCGTCCTTGACCGACGGTCCGCCCGGGGTTTTCTCGGGGTTCTTGTCCTGTGCCATGACCCCGAGGGTAGTGGCGGAACGACGAAGTGCGCGGTCGTGTGGGGACCGCGCACTTCAGCAGCACTTTTAGCGGGCTCGGCCGACCTCCAGGGACTCACCACCGTCGGCGACATCGACGTGGACGGTGTCGCCGTCCCGGATGTCACCGGCGAGCAGTTCCCTGGCCAGTCGGTCACCGATCGCCTGCTGGATGAGGCGGCGCAGCGGCCGGGCACCGTAGGCCGGGTCGTAACCGCGGTCCGCGAGCCAGGACTTCGCCGCATCGGAGACCTCCAGACTCAGGCGACGGCCCGCCAGTCGGGCGGCCAGCTGGTCGATCTGGATGTCCACGATGTGGGTCAGCTGCTCCCGCGACAGCGGATCGAAGATGACCACGTCATCGAGACGGTTGATGAACTCCGGCTTGAAGGTCCGCTTCACGGCCTCCATCATCTGCTCGCGGGTACCGCCGGCCCCCAGGTTCGAGGTGAGGATGAGGATCGTGTTGCGGAAGTCCACTGTGCGACCCTGGCCGTCGGTGAGCCGACCCTCGTCGAGCACCTGCAGCAGCACATCGAAGACATCCGGGTGCGCCTTCTCCACCTCGTCGAAGAGCACGACGGTGTAGGGGCGGCGGCGGACCGCCTCGGTGAGCTGGCCGCCGGCGTCGTAGCCGACGTATCCCGGAGGGGCACCGACGAGACGGGCGACGGAGTGCTTCTCGCCGTACTCGGACATGTCGATGCGCACCATGGCGCGCTCATCGTCGAAGAGGAACTCCGCCAGCGTCTTCGCCAGTTCGGTCTTGCCCACACCGGTGGGGCCGAGGAAGAGGAAGGAGCCGGTCGGACGGTCCGGATCCGCGACGCCGGCGCGGGCGCGGCGGGTCGCGTCCGAGACCGCCTGCACCGCCTCGTGCTGCCCGACGACCCGGTTGCCCAGGACCTTCTCCATGGCCAGCAGCTTCTCGGTCTCACCGGCGAGCATCTTGCCCGCCGGGATACCCGTCCAGGCGGAGACGACCTCGGCGATGGTGTCGGGGGTGACCTCCTCGCTGAGCATGGCGTTGTTGGCACCCTCGGCGACCTCGGCCTCGGCAGCCTCGACCTCCTTCTCCAGCTCCGGGATCCGGCCGTAACGCAGCTCGGCCACACGGCCGTAGTCGCCGTCGCGCTCGGCGATCTCGGATTCCTGGCGCAGCTTCTCCAGCTCCTCCTTGGCACCGCGGACCTTGTCGATGGAGGACTTCTCGTTCATCCACCGGGCCTTGAGCTCACCGAGCTTCTCGCGCTCGTCGGCGAGTTCGGAGCGCAGCTTCTCCAGCCGGTCCCGGGAGGCGGCGTCGGTCTCCTTCTCCAGGGCGACCTCCTCGATCTCGAGGCGGCGGACGATGCGCTCCAGCTCATCGATCTCCTGCGGGGAGGAGTCGATCTCCATGCGCAGCCGGGAGGCGGCCTCATCGACCAGGTCGATGGCCTTGTCCGGCAGGAAGCGGTTGGTGATGTAGCGGTCCGACAGGGTCGCGGCGGCCACCAGCGCGGAGTCCTGGATGCGCACGCCGTGGTGGACCTCGTAGCGCTCCTTGAGACCGCGGAGGATACCCACGGCATCCTCGACGGAGGGTTCGCCGACGTAGACCTGCTGGAAGCGGCGCTCCAGGGCGGCATCCTTCTCGATGTACTTGCGGTACTCGTCGAGGGTGGTGGCACCGACCAGGCGCAGCTCACCACGGGCGAGCATCGGCTTGATCATGTTGCCCGCATCCATGGCGGACTCGCCGGAGGCACCGGCGCCGACGATGGTGTGCAGCTCGTCGATGAAGGTGACGATCTGGCCGTTGGAGTTCTTGATCTCATCCAGGACGGCCTTGAGCCGCTCCTCGAACTCGCCCCGGTATTTCGCGCCCGCGACCATCGAGCCCAGATCCAGTGAGACCAGGGACTTGCCCTTGAGGGACTCCGGTACATCCCCGGCCACCATCCGGCGGGCCAGGCCCTCCACGATGGCGGTCTTGCCCACGCCGGGTTCACCGATGAGCACCGGGTTGTTCTTGGTGCGGCGCGAGAGCACCTGCACGACGCGGCGGATCTCCGAGTCACGGCCGATGACCGGGTCGATCTTGCCTTCCCGCGCGCGGGCGGTGAGGTCGGTGGAGTACTTCGCCAGGGCCTGGAACTGGCCCTCCGGGTCCTGGGTGGTCACCTTGGTGGAACCGCGCACGGAGGGGAACGCCCCCTTGATGGCGTCGTAGGTGGCGCCGCGGCCGGTCAACAGTTTCGCGGCATCGGAGTCCCCGCGGGCGATACCCGCCATGAGCACCTCGGTGGAGACATACTCGTCACCGAGCTCGCCGGCCAGTTCCTGGGCGGCGGTCAGGGAGTTGAGTGCGTCCCGGTTGAAGTTGGGGTTGGCCAGGTTGGCCCCGGCGGCCTTCGGGTAACCGTCGACCAGTTCCTGTGCCTCACGGGCGACGGTCTCCGGATCAACACCGGTCGCCTTGAGCACCGGCGCGGCAATGCCGTCCTGCTGTTCCAGGATGGCGGCCAGCAGGTGTGCCGGGCGGATGTCCGGGTTGCCGTTGGCGGAGGCCTGCTGCAGTGCAGCCTGCAGTGCCTCCTGGGTCTTGGTGGTGGGATTGAACGAGCTCACGCCACGTTTCCTTTCTCTTTTTATTCGTCTACTACCAGTAGTAACGCCTCAAGAGTTGAGTCTGTTCCACTCAAGGGAAAAATATCTGAGTCAGGCGCGCTCAAGTTTAGTCCGTGCAGCGGGGCCCCGGCAGTCCCCCGACGTCAGCTGTCTGCGGCGGCGGACGCCTTCCGCTGTCGGCCCGGCGTCCTCTTCATGGCGATCGGCACCACCAGCACGGCCACCGCAATGAGCAGCGACAGCCAGCCGAAACCGGCCGTCAGTCCCACCAGGACCGCGATGGGGGCGAGGATCGTCATACCGATCTCGAAGGGGGCGAAACCGACGTAGGCGACGCCGTACTCGTTGAGAGTGCCGGACTTGAGCTTCGGGTCGACGATCTTGAGCAGTGCGATGCCCGTGGCGACGGCCGCGGTGGCCCAACCCCAGGAGAAGATGCCGCGCTCGAGCCACTTCTCGCCGAAAAATTCCGGGGAGAGGAGGAAGAAGACCAGTACGCAGTAGACGATGCCCAGCACGAAGAGGATGAGGAGGGGAATCCAGTAGTCCGCGATCGCGGCCGGGACGATGGAGGCCACACCGAAGGCGATGAGGTAGTCGGTGGCCGCACCGGACATGGAGCTGACGGTGGGCTTGTCCAGGAGATCCTTCCGCCCGAGTGCCCCGAGCAGGATGCGGCCGAGCAGGCCGATCACGAAGGCCATGGCGAAGAGCGGGATGGAGACGCTGGGGAAGACGTCGTTGATGAATCCGTTGGCCAGGTAGGCGATGAGCACCGACAGCAGCACGAAGCCCAGATGGAGGGCCAGCGGCTCGATCGCGGAAGGGTTGGTCGTGGCCCTGCCGATGGAGGGACGGGCCTTGAGATCATCGATGTACCCCGAGCGCAGGTCCCAGGGCAGCTTCTTCGGCATGGTCGACGTGCGCCCGGTGCGGATGCCCCAGCTGGTGAAGATGAGTCCGCCGACGATGGCGGCGAGCGTGCCCACCGTGGCGGACATGAATCCCAGGGAACTGGCCGCCACCGCCCCTGCATCCTCCAGGGAGCTTCCCACCGCGGCGGCGGTGCCGAAGCCACCGACGAAGCCGACGGGCAGCATCATGCCGAACCAGTCCTCCGTGTCGAAGACCGGCTGGAAGAAATAGACGCCGAGGAGGATGAACAGTCCCCACTGCCCCATGAACATGCCGGTCGAGTAGGACCACATGTTCTTGGCGCCGGTGCGCACTGAGGAGGTCAGGTCCATCGAATAGGCCATGGAGGCGAATACGAAGGCGATGAGGATCGAGGTGTACGAGCCGATCTGATCGGAGAAGTTGATCCAGCCCAGGACCTGCGGACCGAAGATGAGGCCGAGAAGTCCGGCCGTGATCGAGGCGGGGATGAGCAGTCGCTGGAACAGGCCGACCTTCCGCCGGAGCAGGTTTCCGATGATCATGAGCAGGGAGATCCAGCCCACGTCAACGAGCAGACTGTAGGGGGTGTAGTCCACGGCGTTATCCATTTCTTTCCGGCGCGGACCAGCCGGTGGACGGGTGGGCCCAGACTGGTACGCGCATATTCTGTGTCGGCCCTCACTCTAACCCGACCGCCCGATCGCGCCCGACCTGCCCCGTCACCATCGTTGTTGACATATCATCAATAACTGTTAGGGTGGGTCCCATGAACTACCGCGCCATCATCATCGGCGCCGGTCAGGCAGGCCTGGCGGCCGCCCACGAACTCCACCGCCGAGGCTTCACCACCGGCCCCGACTCCGACATCCTCATCCTCGACGCCAACGACGGCCCGGGCGGGGCCTGGCGGCACCGCTGGGACTCCCTGACGCTGGGCAGGTCCCACGGCATCGCCGACCTCCCCGGCCTGGCCATGGACCGCCCCGATCCGCAGGTCCCGGCCTCCACCCTCGTCGCCGACTATTACGGCTCCTACGAGGAGGAGTTCGGCCTGCAGGTCATGCGGCCGGCCCCCGTCCGCCGCGTGGAACCGGTCCACCCGACCGACCCCGACTCCCAGCTGCAGGTCACGCTGGTCAACGGCCGCAGCTTCACCGCCGACATGGTCCTCAACGCCACCGGCACCTGGGACAACCCCTACATCCCCTACATCCCGGGCATCGAGAGCTTCCGCGGCCGCCAGCTGCACACCAAGGGCTACACCCGCAGGGAGGACTTCACCGGCCTGCGCACCCTGGTCGTCGGCGGCGGCCTGTCCGCTGTGCAGTTCCTCCTCGAGCTGGCCCCGGTCACCGAAACCATCTGGGCGACCCGCCGCCCGCCGAACTTCACCGCCCGGGAATTCGACGCCGGCTGGGGCCTGGCCGTGGAGAAGGCCGTCCGTGAACGCACCCACTCCGGCCTGCCCGCCGCCTCCGTGGTGCGCACCACCGGCATCCCCCAGATCCCCGACTACCTGGACGGTGTGTCCGACGGGACGCTGATCTCCCGGGGCATGTTCGACCGCATCACCGGAAACGGCGTCGTGTTCGGCGAGCCTGACAGTCAGCACGCGGAAGGCCACGGGCCGTCGAGAAGCGATGAGCTGCAGGTGCCGGAGTCCTGGGACCCGCTGCCCGCCGGTACCGAGCTGAAGGTGGACGTCATCTTCTGGAACACCGGCTTCCGCCCCGCCATGCGCCACCTCGCCCCGATGCGCCTGCGCGGCCCTGAAGGTGGCGTCCTCCTGGCGGATGAGGTCACCCCGGCGCGCGACAACCGCATCCTGCTCGTCGGCTACGGCTCCAACGCCTCCACCGTGGGTGCCACCCGCGCCGGCCGCCTCGCCGGTCGCCGGGCCGCCCGCAACCTCGAACAGAAAGTAGTATCAGCAGCGTGAAAGCCTTCGGATTCTTAAGTTTCGGCCACTACGCCATTGGCAACCAACCCGGCCCCGACGCCGCGGAGACCCTCAAACAGGCGCTGGAGCTGGCGCAGGCCGCCGACGAGATCGGTGTCAACGGCGCGTATTTCCGCGTCCACCACTTCGCTCCGCAGGGGGCCTCCCCGATGCCGTTGCTGGGCGCCATCGCCGGCTCCACGAAGCACATCGAGGTGGGCACCGGCGTCATCGACATGCGCTACGAGAACCCCCTCCACTTCGCGGAGGAGGCCGCCGCCCTCGACCTGCTCTCCGACGGCCGTATCGCCCTCGGGGTGTCCCGGGGATCACCGGAGCCGGCCCGGCGCGGCTGGGAGGCCTTCGGCTACCAGGCGCAGCAGGACAGCGGCGCGGACATGGCGCGGGCGAAATTCGAGCTCTTCCTCAACGCCATCGACGGCTACGGCGTGGCCGAGGCCGCCCCGGCGGAGGAGCAGTACCCGCGGATGTACCAGCCGGGCACCCCGCTGCCGGTCTTCCCGCATTCCCCCGGTCTGCGCCGCAACATCTGGTGGGGCGCCGGCTCCCACTCCACCGCCGAGCAGGCCGCCCGCGACGGGGTGAACCTCATGAGCTCCACGCTGGTCTCCGAGGCTGACGGCTCCACCCTCGGGGAGATCCAGGCCGAGCAGATCGCCCGCTACCGGGCCGCCTGGGCCGAGGCCGGCCACGACTGGGCCCCGCGGGTGTCCGTCTCCCGCTCGATCTTCCCCATCATCGACGATCGTTCCCGTGAGCTCTTCGGCCTGCAGGCCACCGGCCGTGACCAGATCGGCTCTCTCGGTGAGGGTGCCCCGGTGACCTTCGGCCGCACCTACGCCGCGGAGCCGGACGTGCTCATTGAACAGCTGCGTGCCGACGCCGCTGTCCAGGCCGCCGACACCCTCATGCTCACCGTTCCCAACCAGATGGGTGTGGAGGTCAACCTGTCCATCCTGGAGGCCTTCGCCGGGCACGTCGCCCCGGCGCTGGGCTGGATCCCCGCGGACCGGGGGCCGGTGGAGGGTTACCCCGTCGGCTAGGAATGCTGGTCGACGAAGTCCCGGGCGATGACCGGGGCCTCGGCCTTCTCCTCCCCGATGTTGCGCAGGTTCATCTCCACCAGCGCCTCGGTGCTCAGGTGCTCATTGATGCCGTTGATCGCGTCGATCGCCTCCTGCGGCAGCTCACCGGACCGCATGAGCGGGACGACGTTCTGCGGCAGGATGAGCATCTCGGGGTCCTCGAGGGTGACCAGGTCCACCTCGTTGCCCTCCGAATCCAGCAGCGGTGAGGTGGTGTAGATGTCCGCCACCTCTGCGGTGCCCTCCAGCAGGGTGGCCACGGTCAACGGGCCACCGCCGTCGGAGATCGGCACCATGGAGATCTTCTCCGCATCCACCCCGTAGACACCACTCAGGCCGGTGGGCCCGTAGGGACGTTCCTCGAACTCCGGGTTCGCCGCGATGCGCACCTGGTCCAGGTTGTCCAGGTCCGCCAGGGTGACCAGCTCGTATTCATCGGCGAGCTCCCGGGTCACCCGGTAGGCGTCCTTGGACTCACCCTCCGCGTACTCCCCCACCTCCGTGCCCTCCGGCAGGCTGTCCTGCAGGAGGGCGTAGACCTCATCGGTGTCCGAGCCCGCGGCCAGCTCAGCGTCCCCCTCCCCGGTGAGGAAGTACTGGGTGAGGTTGCCGGTGTACTCCGGCACCAGGTCGATGCTGCCGCCCTCCAACGCCCGGAGGTAGACCTCGCGCGAACCGATGCCGGAGCTCATCTCCACCTCGAAACCGGCGTCCTCGAGGGCCGCGGCCCAGATCTGGCCGATGATCTCGGATTCGGGGAAGTTCGCGGTGCCCAGGACGATCGTGTCCGTCTCCCCCTGCGCGGTGGTAGCGGTGGGATCAGAGGCCACCGGATCCTCGGAGGTGCAGGCGGTCAGCGCCAACCCCAGGAGGGCGGCGGCTGCGGTCAAGGTACGGGGGGAACGGATGCTCACGGGACACTTCCTCTGGGTTTGACTTGTCGTTGCAGGACCGCCAGAACCAGATCGACCACGAGTGCCAGAGCGGTGACCAGCAGTGCTCCCGCCAGCATCTGAGGGTAATCCCGCAGCGCCAGGCCGTCGATGAGATACCTGCCCAGTCCTGACAACCCAATGTAGGCGACGACTGTGGCCGTCGCCACAACCTGGACGACGCAGGAACGCAGGCCGCCGACCATGACCGGCGCAGCCAGGGGCAGCTCCACCCGGCCGAGAATCTGCCACTCGCTGAAACCGCTGGCCCGGGCGGAATCGGTCACCGCCGGCGGCACGGCGGTCAGCCCTGCCACGGTGCCGGCGAGCAGGGGCGGGACCGCCAGGGCCACCAGCACGATGGTGGCGGGCACGACGGGCATCCGCACCCCTATGCTCATCTCCACCGTCAGCCAGGTCAGCAGCCCCAGGGAAGGCAGGGCCCGCAGAGCGCCTGAGACCGCGAGCACACCGTCGGCACCGCGGCGGGTGTGCCCCACCCACAGCCCCAGGGGCAGCGCGACGAACAGGGCGATCCCCACCGCGAGGCCGGTGTAGAGGAGATGGTCGAGCAGCCGTTGGGCGATTCCGCCGGGCCCGGCCCACCGGTCGGGGTCGGCGATGAGTTCCCAGGCCGCGCTGAGGTGGTTCATCCGATTCTCCGCTGCCACGGCAGCAGCAGGCGGCCGAGGAGGACCAGGGCGGCGTCGAAAAGCACGGCGAGCACGACCGTGCCCACCAGCCCCACGAGGATCTGGGTGGGGAAGGAACGCTGGAACCCCTCCGTGAACAGGGTGCCGAGGGAGGCCACCCCGATGAGCGCACCCACGGAGATGAGGCTGATGGTGGAGGCGGAGACCACCCGGATGCCGGCGAGCAGCCCCGGCCCGGCCAGGGGCAGGTCCACACTGAGCACGCGGCGCCAGGGGCGGTGGCCGATGGCGACGGCCGCCTGGCGGGCACTGTCCGGCACGGTGTCGAAGGCGTCGGCGCTGGCCCGGACCTGCAGGGCGATGCCGTAAAGAGTCATGGCGGCGATGACGTTGAGGGGCGAGAGGATCGAGGTGCCCAACACCAGCGGCATGGCCACGAACAACGCCAGGGAGGGGATGACATAGAGCAGCCCCGTGGCGATGACCAGCACCTCACGCAGCCGACGGTAGCGGTGTGCCAGCCAGCCGGCGGGCAGCGCCAGGAGGAAGGAGGCGACGATCGGCGGCCAGGCGAGGTTGACGTGCGCCCAGGCCAGGTCGAGGATCCGCCCGGAGTTCGTCCACACCCAGTCCCATCTCATTCGAGCACCCCCCGCACGCGACCGTCCCGGTCGACCAGCACCTGCTTCCCCTCGTGCTCCCGGATGCTCAGCAGGCGGGTGTCACCGCCGGTGAACTCCCGGACCACCTCGGTGGCGGGGGAGGTGATGAAGTCCTCCGCGCTGCCCACCTGCTGGACGGTTCCACCCTCCCCCAGCAGGACGATCTCATCACCCAGGCGGAAGGCCTCGTCGATGTCATGGGTGACCATGAGGATGGTTGTCTCGGTCGACTCCTTGATGGCCAGCACCTCCTCCTGCAGACCGCGGCGCACCACGGGATCCACGGCACCGAAGGGCTCGTCCATGAGCAGGATGTCGGGATTGGCCACCAGGCCGCGGGCCACACCGACGCGCTGGGCCTGCCCGCCCGACAGTTCCGCCGGGTAACGCGAACCCAGGGCCGGGTCCAGGCCCACCAGCCGCAGCATCTCCGCGGCCCGTTCGCGGGCCGCCGTCCGCCCCACCCCGTTGAGGCGGGCCACAGCAGCGATGTTCTCGGCCACCGTCCGGTGCGGCAGCAGACCACCGTGCTGCATGACATAGCCGATGGAGCGGCGCAACCCGACCGTGTCCCCGCCGCCGATGTCCTCCCCGCGGACGAGCACCCGGCCGGAATCCGGGGAGACCATGCGGTTGACCATGCGCAGCAGCGTGGTCTTCCCGCAGCCGGAGGGGCCGACGAACACGGTGGTCGTGCCGCGCCGGACCCGGTGGCTGAAGCCTGCGACGGCAGGCCGGGGACTGCCCGGATAGGTCTTGCTGACGTCGTCGAACTCGATCATGTCTGTGCTCTCCCCGCGGTCGGTGGCCGGTGACAACCAAGTTTAGGTCGGCGGACGGAACCGGTGTACCGGGTGCCTCCCCCGGCGTAGGGTCGGGGGTGTGAGGAGGCGCCCGTGACCCGCCCACCAGAATCCCGCCGACGGAGAATCGTGGTCTGGCTGGCATTCACCTCTGTCAGCGTCGTGGCGATCGCCTCCACCACCGCGCTGCTGGGCTCCGGCCCCGAGGTGGGCCACTGGCGCAGCGCCGCGGCCCAGGAGACCTACACGCAGGCACACGCGGAACTCATCGCGCAGCTGCCCGCACAGCCCGAGCTTCTCGACATCCCCGTCACCCACGGCACCGTCCGCGTCCTCCACTGGCCGGGCGGGGACGATGGTGCGGAACAGGAGCCGGTGCTGCTGCTCCCGGGGCGTTCCTCCGGCTCGGCGCAGTGGGTGGAGAACCTCCCCGGGTGGATCGGCACCCGCCCCATCTACGCGCCTGATCCGCTGGGGGACGCCGGCTTCTCCGCCCAACGGCTGCCCTTCACCGGTATCGGCGACCAGGCCGATGCCTGGGCGGAGGTCATGGCAGGCCTGGGGATCGACGCGGCCCACGTGGTCGGCCACAGTTTCGGCGCCGCCCAGGCCGCCAACCTCGCGGTCCGGCATCCGGAGCGGATCCGCTCCCTGGCCCTGTTCGAACCGGTGATGGTGCTCGACTCCCCACCTGCCTCCGTCTACTTCTGGGCCACCGTCGCCTCCCTGCCGCTGCCGGCCGCCTGGCGCGAGGAGGCCCTTGCCCGGATCGGGGGCACCACCGCCGATGAGGTGCGTGGGGCAGGCCCCATGGGGGCACTCATCGACGCCGCCGCCAGGGGCTACGCCGCTGCCCTGCCCACCCCCGGGGTACTGCCCGAGGAGCAGTGGCGGGTGCTCACCACCCCGGTGCGGGTGGACCTGGGTGGCCGGCAGTCACTCAGTGGTTCCGGGGCAGCCGAACGTGCCCGGGAGGTGCTCCCGCAGGCCACCGTCACCGTCTGGCCCGAAGGCACCCACTCCCTGCCCATGGATCAGCGGCCGGATTTCGACCTGATCCTGCCCCGATTCTGGGAGGAGTCCAGGTCAGCGGCGACCGGGGACTGAACCGGCAGGCACAATGGTGGACATGGATTCGGCGACTCTTCTCGATACCGGTGCCACCCTGCGGGAACGCAGCGACGAGTTCCGGGACGTGGTGCAGCAGCGCTTCTACCAGGAGGTCCTGGAGGCCCGGCAGGCCTTCCCCATCTCCCTGCGCCACACCCATGTCGAGCTCGCCGCCGCCTGTGCCTGGGTCCTCGAGCGCACCCCGCGTACCGGGGCACTGCCCGCAGAAATCCTCGACCGGCTGCGCCAGCTCGGCCGGGACCACCGCCGCTACGGCTTCCCCGCCGAGATCTACCCCGCCTTCGCCACCGCCCTGGACCACGGGCTGCACACGTTGGAGGTCCCCGCCGCCGACGCCGCCTCCCGCGCCCTGGCGAGCGTGTGCAAGGTCATGGCCGATGCTGCCCGGAAAACCGACGCACAGGGTGTGGCCCCGGCCTGGTCCGCTGAGGTTCTCGGCGTGCAGCGGCGCACCCGCCACATCAGCGTCGTGCGTCTGGAGGCCGGTGTACCCGTCCCCTACCGCGCCGGCCAGCACCTGCCCGTGACCACCACCTATCTGCCTGGGGTATGGCGGATGCTCTCCCCCGCCCTGCCGCCCAACGACTTCGGCCAGCTGGAGTTCCACATCCGGACCCTGGCGGACTCCGACATCTCCCAGCTGCTGGCCCTGCCCAGGCCAGGCGACTACTGGCTCTTCGGCACCCCCCGCGGTGACCTGCAGGTCAGCGGAGAACGCGACGTGCTCATGATCGCCCACGGCACCGGGCTGGCCCCGCTGCGCGCCATCCTCTTCGACATGCTCGACTGGGAGGAGCGTCCCCGGGTACACCTGTTCGTCGCCGCCGGGTACCCCGGGGAGCTCTACGACCTCATGGGTCTGTGGAACCTGGCGGTGGTCAGCTCCTGGCTGTCGGTCGTCCCCGTCGTCGAACACCCGAGGGACGCCTGGTGGGTCGGTGCCACCGAGGATTCCCGTGCCCCACGCGGACTGCATCTGCAGGAGACCGGGCATGTCGGCGAACTGGTGGCCTCCTACGGCGCGTGGGCCGACCGGGAGGTGCTGGTCGCCGGGGATCCGGAGGGGGTCCACGCCACCGTCGCGGCCCTCATCTCCGGTGGCACCCCGGCGGAACATATCCAGGCGGAGGCCTGGGAACCCACCGAGGAGTGGCCGCTCCCCTGAGCCCGTCTACAGCACCGGCAGTGTCTTCCGCGCCCTGGCCACCTCGTCCATGTCCAGGTCCCTGACAATGATCTCCGGCTCGTAGCCGGCCTCCGCTTCCCGACGCCCCGTCGGCCCCACCACGCAGGAATGCCCGATGCCCGTCGGCCCGCTGGCCTGCCCGGCCTGCTCCTGACCACCCGGACGGGCCTGGCCGGCCGCGACGATCCACGAGGTGGAGTCCAGCGCCCGGGCCGCGGTGAGGGTGCGCCACTGGTAGAGCTTCTCCGGACCGTCCATCCAGCTGGTGGGCACCACGATCACCTGCGCACCCCGGCGCGCCAGATCCTGGAACTGCACGGGGAAACGGATGTCGTAGCAGGTGGCCACCCCCACGGTGACCCCGTCCACCCCGAAGGTGACCAGCTCCGAGCCGGGTTTGACGGTGTCGGACTCCCGGTAGTCGAAGGCGTCGAAGGTGTGGATCTTGTCGTAGCCCAGGTGGACGTCCGGGCCGGTGACCAGGGCCGTGTTGTACACGCGGTGGAAGGCCCGGCCCTCGCGTTCGACGGTGTCAGCGGGGCGGAACATCCCGGCGACGACGGTGACCCCGAGCTCCCGGGCCAGCTCGCGCAAGCCGGTGGCGTAGTGGCCATCCAGTTCCTGGGCCTGGCTGTCCAGCCGGCCGGCGCCGAAGGCGTGGCTGGCGGCCTCCGGCAGCACGATGAGGGTGGCGCCCCGGGAGGCGGCCTCCCGGATCTGTTCCCGGGCCAGGGCGAGGTTGTCCACGATATCCCCGCCGGAGGTCAACTGCACGATTCCGATTCGCATGGCACCCACAGTATGTGGATGGGCGGTGGTTATCCACAGGTTCGCCGGTACGCGGTTGGTCTGGCCGCGGTCACGGCCCACACTGACGGCATGAACCAGATACAGCTGACCGCAGCCACCTTCGACCACCTGGGCTCCCTGCTGCGCCCCATTTCCGAGCCTCCGCCACCGGAGCTGCCCCCGGGTTCGCGTACCGCCGCGGCCCTGCACCGCGCCGGGATCGCCTGGACCGGCACCCACCGCCGGGCGGATGAGGCGCTGCGCGGGCATGTCCGGGAGGTCCGTGATCTTCTCTCCCGCGCCCGGGAACACGATTCCCGGCTCGCCGCCGGACTGGATATCTGATGCGTATCGACGCCCCTTCCCTGCGCCACGCCGCCCGACGCCTCACCGTCGACGCCGACTGGCTCGTGGGGCAGTCGGAATGGCTGTCGCGCAGTTTCGATGAGCTGCCCGCCACGGGTTTCCGGGGTCAGGCCGCGGAGTCCGCCGTGAACCGCCTCCATGTCCTGGCCCGGCCGATGGCGGCCCCACCGGCCCAGATGCTGCGGGTGGCGCAGGTGTTGTCGATGACGGCCGGACTGCAGGAGGAACTGGACGCCGCGGAGGCACGGGCCCACGGGCTGGTCGCCGGCTATGCGGGGGCTGCGGACGCGCTCAGTCTCCTGCTGCACAATCTCCGCGCGCTGGGAGATCTGCTCGATTACACCTGCGCCCGGCAGATCGACCTGCTCTGTACCCCGGTGCCGGTCGAGGGGCCGGCCCGCCTCGGTGACACCCCGGACCTGGAGGTGGCGGCCGTCCATGAACTCAACCTGCTCACCGCGCCTGAGGCTGTGCAACTGCTGGCACTGGAAGAACCTGACCTGCAGATCCTGGAGGTGGCTGACGGGCGCCTGGTGGCCGCGGTGGGTGATCTCGCCACGGCTGCGTCGGTGACCACCATTGTGGCCGGGGTGGGCTCCTCCGATCCGGCGGGGCTGCCGGTCCACCTCGACCGGGCACGCACTGTCGCCGCCGCCACGGGTGGTGCGGCGGTCCTGTGGCTGGGCTACCACGCCCCGGTGCAGGCCACCCATGCACTCGCACAGGAACCGGCCCGGGCGGCGGGTACAGAACTACAGCTCTTCCAGCGGGAGCTGACCCGGCGTTTCCCCGGTCAGCACCGCATGGTGGTCGGCCACAGCTACGGTTCCGTGGTGGCAGGGAAGGCGGCATCGGCAGGCGGTGGACTCTACGCGGATGACCTCATCCTCATCGGTAGCCCGGGCGCCGGTGTGGCCCATGCCGGGGAACTGACGCTGCTGGGTGACCGGCCGCAGATCCACGCCATGACGAACCCCTCCGACCCGATCGGAATGACCGTGACGGAGGGGGCGGGTGTCCACGGGCCGGATCCCACCGCCCCGGGTTTCGGGGCCCGGGTCTGGCCGGGGGACAGTTCGGGGGACCACAGCAGTTACTGGGCGGACCCGGTGTTTCTGGCGCGGCTGGGGGAACTGGCGGATCAGAAGAAGCCGGCGGCGTCCTCGGAGTAGGAGACGAGGAGGTTCTTCGTCTGCTGGTAGTGCGCGAGCATCATGAGGTGGTTCTCACGGCCGATGCCGGACTCCTTGTAACCGCCGAAAGCGGAGTGGGCCGGGTAGGTGTGGTACTGGTTGACCCACACGCGGCCGGCCTGGATGTCACGGCCGGCGCGGTAGGCGATGTTGCCGTTGCGGGCCCACACGCCGGCGCCCAGCCCGAAGTTGGTGTCGTTGGCGATGCGGATGGCCTCGTCGTAGTCCTGGAAGGTGGCCACCGAGAGCACCGGGCCGAAGATCTCCTCCTGGAAGATACGCATGTCGTTGGTGCCCTTGAACACGGTCGGCTCGATGTAGAAGCCCTTGTCCAGGCCCTCGATCTGCTTGACGCTGCCGCCGGTGAGGGTCTCCGCGCCCTCCTGCGGGCCGAGCTCCAGGTAACCGGAGATCTTGTCCATCTGCTCCTGGGAGGCCTGCGCGCCGATCTGGGTCTCGGTGTCGAGCGGGTTGCCCTGCTTGATGCTCTTGACACGCTCCACGGCCAGGGCCAGGAAGTCATCGGCGATGGACTCGTGGACCAGCGCGCGGGAGGGGCAGGTGCAGATCTCACCCTGGTTGAGGGCGAACATGGCGAAGCCCTCGAGGCACTTGTCCCGGAAGGCGTCGTCCTTGTCCATGATGTCCGGGAAGAAGATGGACGGGGACTTGCCGCCCAGCTCGAGGGTGACCGGGATGATCTTGTCGGCCGCGGCCTTGTTGATGATCTTGCCCACGCCGGTGGAGCCGGTGAAGGCGATCTTCGCGATGCGGTCTGAGCCCGACAGCGCCGAGCCGGCCTCATCGCCGAGGCCGTTGACGATGTTGAGCACACCGGCCGGCAGCAGATCCGCGATCTTCTCCACGAGGTAGAGCAGGGAGGCCGGGGTCTGCTCCGCGGGCTTGAGCACGATGGCGTTGCCGGCGGCCAGGGCCGGGGCGATCTTCCAGGTGGCCATGAGGATCGGGAAGTTCCACGGGATGATCTGGGCGACCACACCGAGGGGCTCGTTGAAGTGGTAGGCCACGGTGTTCTCGTCGAGCTGCGACAGACGCCCCTCCTGGGCACGCAGGGCACCGGCGAAGTAGCGGAAGTGGTCGACGGCCAGAGGGATGTCGGCGGCCAGGGTCTCGCGGACGGACTTGCCGTTGTCCCAGGTCTCGGCGACGGCGATCTCCTCGAGGTTCTCCTCGATGCGGTCGGCGATGCGGTGCAGGATCAGCGCGCGTTCGGCTGCGGAGGTCTTCCCCCAGGCCGGGGCGGCTTTGTGGGCGGCGTCGAGGGCGAGCTCGATGTCGGCGGCCTTGCCTCGGGCGACCTGACAGAACACCTCGCCGGTGACGGGGGTGATGTTGTCCAGGTACTCGCCGTCCACCGGGGCCACCCACTCGCCGCCGATGAAGTTGTCGTAGCGGTCACGGTAGTTGACGATCGAGCCCTCGGTACCGGGGTTGGCGTAGACAGTCATGTCGGTGGGTCCTTTCACGGAGGATGTACGGTCTGCCCCACACACCCTACCTGTGCCCCAGGACACAGTTGCGAAGATCTGTGGACATTATCAGCCAAGGGGGTGGTCAGCAGCGTTCACGACCGCACAGGCAGGAAAACTCCGGGGAAAAAGGGACCCGCGGTCACCCCTTCAGCAGGAGCGGTCGCGGGTCTCGGGAAGATCCCGGTTCATGCCTGGCGGCGGCGCCGCACGCGGCGGGGTTCCCACATCACAATCGCGGTGGAACGCGGCACGTGGACGAGTTCCCCGCCCCGGACACCACTGCGGCCGCGCAACCGTTCCTTCTCTGCACGCAGCTCCTCCACCTCAGTGCGGAGGCGTTCGTTCTCCTCCGAGAGCTCGATGATCGCCTTGATGCCGGCCAGGTTCACACCCTCCTCCTGGGAGAGCTGCTGGATCCAGCGCAGGAGGGCGACATCCTTGCGGGAATAGCGTCGCCCACCACCGGTGGTGCGGCGCGGGGTGACCAGTCCCATGCGGTCGTAGGTGCGCAGGGTCTGGGCGTGCATGCCGGCCAGCTCGGCGGCCACCGAGATGACGAAGACCTCGCCCAGCTCCTCCGTCGATGATTTGTCCTTGGCCTTTCCGCCGGCCTTGTCACTGTC
The DNA here is from genome assembly GCF_024919295.1 of Corynebacterium lemuris. Lineage (GTDB taxonomy): Bacteria > Actinomycetota > Actinomycetes > Mycobacteriales > Mycobacteriaceae > Corynebacterium > Corynebacterium lemuris. The sequence goes on from NZ_JANWTC010000005.1 coordinate 171,383, forward strand.
ACCGATCACAGGTCATACACCTCCTCACACTCTGCTATTTGTTCCCGGACCACCCGGTGCGCGGGTTGAATCCTGAGTCCTTCTCCGCCTGTGCATAGGTGCGCAGGGCGCTGGTGGCGGCGGCGTCGAGGTTCTTCGGCACCGTCACCTCCACGGTGACCAGGAGATCACCGGCGGTGCCGCCGCTCTTGGGCACGCCCCGGCCCCGGACACGCAGGGTGCGTCCGCTGGGTGTGCCGGCGGGCACCTTCACCTTCACCGGCGCGTCGAGGGTCGGGACCGTGACGGTGTCGCCGAGGGCAAGCTCCGCGAAGGAAACGGGCACGGTCACCTCGAGATCATCACCGGAGCGGGTGAACACCTTGTCGGCGCGCACGTGCACGGTGACGAAGAGATCGCCGGCAGGTTTACCCTGCGGCCCTGCCTCACCCTGCCCGGCCAGCCGGACCTTCTGCCCGTCAATGACGCCGGCCGGGATGCGGACGGTGAGCTGGCGGGTGCGCCGGACCGTGCCGGAACCGTGGCAGGTGGTGCACGGGTCCGTGATCACCTGCCCCGTGCCACCGCAGTTGGTGCAGGGGGCGGAGAAACCGAAGGCACCGCGGTTCTCCGAGGTGAAACCGGAACCGTGGCACACGGAACATGAGGTGGGGTTGCCCGATTTCGATCCGGAGCCGTGGCAGGTGTTGCAGGGGGCGTCGCCGGTCAGCTGAAGGGGAATCGTGGTCCCCTTGGCCGCCTCCCGGAAGTCCAGGGTGATCTCCGTCTCGACGTCCGCTCCCCGCGTCGGCCGAGCTGTGTGGCGAGCACCGCCGCCGCGGTTGAAAAGGCCACCGAAGATATCGCCCAGACCGCCGTCCGCAGAAAATCCTCCACCGGATCCTCTTCCGAAGATGTCCGAGGGGTCGAAGTCCTCCGTCTGGCGAAACCCGCCGGGGAATCCGGCACCTCCGCCTCCGCCGAAGCCACCGAAACCGCCGGAGCGCAGCATCGACTTCAGCTCGTCGTATTCCTTGCGGCGGGTCTCGTCGCCGATGACGTCGTACGCCTCGGCTGCCTTCTTGAAGCGTTCCTCGGCGGCCTGGTCACCGGGATTCTTGTCCGGGTGGTTCTCCCGGGCGAGCTTGCGGTAGGCCTTCTTGATGTCGTCTGCGGAGGCGGATGAGGAGACCCCCAGATCCGCGTAGTAGTTCTTGTCTGCCCATTCGCGTTGAACAGTCACTGGGCATCTCCTCCTTTCTGAAACGGATTTTCTCGTTGTTCCTGTGATTATTCTGTATCACGGGTGAAAATGGGTGCACCGCCACCCGAGGGCGGCTGGAGGTGCGTCTCGGACGGCGGTGCAGGTCGGGGTGGAGCCCCCGGATTATTCGGCGGTGTCGGCCGGGTCCGCGATGATGACCATCGCGTTGCGGACGACCTTGTCGCCGAAGCGGTAGCCGTGCCGCAGAACGGTGCCGAGCACCTTCTCCTCACCCGAGGACAGGTCCTGCACCGCCTCGTGGATCTCCGGGTCGAAGGTCTCGCCCTCCGCACCGAAGGGTTCGAGCTTGAGACCCCTGACGGTATCGGTGAATTTATCGGCGAAAGCCTTGAGCGGACCGTGGTCGAGGTCCCCGTGCTTGGCGGCCAGCTCCAGATCATCGAGGATCGGCAGCAGCTGGGTCAGCACCGACGCCTTGGCGGAGTCGATGATGCCCTGGCGGTCACGTTCGGTACGCCGACGGTAGTTGGCGTACTCTGCGCTCACACGCTGCAGGTCCTCGGTGCGCTCGGCGAGCTGCGCCTCGATGTCGGAGACCTCCCCGTCACCGTCGGCGTCGGGATCCACCGGCAGAACCCCACCCTCCACCTCCGCGAAGGCGGCCTCGATCTCGGCCTGCAGGGCAGCGTCGATCTCGGGGTCGGCGTCCTGGGCGCGGGCAGCTTCCTCGGCGGCGGCCTCGGCACGTTCAGCCGAGGTCGCTTCCGGGTCGGTGTGCTCCGGGTCCCCCGGGTTGTCGGGCATCGGGTTGGGGTCCGTCACTACTTCTTCTCCCCTTCAGCGTCGGTGTCGGTGTCGGTGTCGGCGCCGGTCTCGTCCTCGACGACCTCGGCGTCGACGACGTTATCGTCGGCGGCCTCGTCACCGGCCTGTGCCTGGGTGGCGCCAGCGTTGGCGTCGGCCTCGTAGATGGCCTTGCCCATCTCCTGGGACTCGGCGGAGAGCTTCTCCACGGCCGCCTTGATGGCCTCGAGGTCCTCGCCCTTGAGTGCCTCCTCGACGCCCTTCGCGGCCTCCTCGACCTTGTCCTTGATGTCCTCGGAGACCTTCTCGGAGTTCTCCTCCACGAACTTGCGGGTCTGGTAGACCATGGACTCCGCGTTGTTACGGGTCTCCTGCTCCTCGCGGCGCTTCTTGTCCTCCTCCGCGTGGACCTCCGCGTCCTTGACCATGCGGTCGATCTCCTCCTGGGACAGGCCGGAGCCGTCCTGGATCTTGATCGTGTTCTCCTTGCCGGTGCCCTTGTCCTTGGCGGTGACGTGGACGATACCGTTGGCGTCGATGTCGAAGGTGACCTCGATCTGCGGTACACCGCGCGGGGCCGGGGCGATGCCGCCGAGCTCGAAGGAACCGAGCAGCTTGTTGGCCGCGGCCATCTCCCGCTCACCCTGGAAGACCTGGATCTGCACGGAGGGCTGGCTGTCCTCGGCGGTGGTGAAGGTCTCGGAACGCTTGGTCGGGATGGTGGTGTTGCGCTCGATGAGCTTGGTCATCACGCCACCCTTGGTCTCGATGCCGAGCGAGAGCGGGGTGACGTCGAGAAGCAGGACGTCCTTGACCTCGCCGCGCAGAACACCCGCCTGCAGGGCGGCACCGACGGCGACGACCTCATCCGGGTTCACGCCCTTGTTGGGCTCGCGGCCACCGGTCAGCTCCTTGACCAGGTCGGTGACGGCGGGCATGCGGGTCGAGCCGCCGACGAGGACGACATGGTCGATGTCGGAGACGGACATACCGGAGTCCCGGATGACCTGGTTGAAGGGCTCCTTGGTGCGGTCGAGCAGATCCTGGGTGATCTTCTGGAACTCGGTGCGGGACAGGGTCTCATCCAGGAACAGTGGGTTCTTGTCTGCGTCAACGGTGATGTAGGGCAGGTTGATGGTGGCCTGCTGGGAGGCGGACAGCTCGATCTTGGCCTTCTCGGCGGCCTCGCGCAGACGCTGCAGGGCCATCTTGTCCTTGGTCAGGTCGATGCCGTTGGAGGACTTGAACTTGTCGACGAGCCAGTCGACGACGCGCTGGTCCCAGTCGTCGCCGCCGAGCTTGTTGTCGCCGGCGGTGGCGCGGACCTCAACGACACCGTCGCCGATCTCGAGCAGGGAGACGTCGAAGGTGCCGCCACCCAGGTCGAAAACGAGGATGGTCTGTTCCTTGTCACCCTTCTCCAGGCCATAGGCCAGAGCAGCCGCGGTGGGCTCGTTGACAATACGCAGAACGTTCAGACCGGCGATCTGGCCGGCTTCCTTGGTGGCCTGACGCTGGGCGTCCTCGAAGTAGGCGGGGACGGTGATCACGGCGTCGGTGATCTCCTCACCCAGGTAGGCCTCAGCGTCACGCTTCAGCTTCATCAGGGTGCGGGCGGAAATCTCCTGCGGGGTGTACTGCTTGCCGTCGATGTCGACGGACCAGTCGGAGCCGATGTGGCGCTTGACGGAACGGATGGTGCGGTCGACGTTGGTGACCGCCTGGTTCTTGGCGGACTGGCCGACCAGGACCTCACCGTTCTTGGCGAATGCGACGACGGACGGGGTCGTCCGGGCGCCCTCGGAGTTGGCGATGACGGTGGCCTCGCCACCCTCCAGCACCGAAACCACCGAGTTGGTGGTGCCGAGGTCGATTCCTACTGCACGTCCCATATTGTTTTCCTCCTGTTTAAGCGGGCTTCCTTAAGTTGACTGCCTGAGGCTCAACTTCCGGCACCCACCCTAGCAGATGCCTTGAGCCGACTGCACTCAAGCTTACATCCCATATAACGGCGCTCCACGCAAAGTTGTTCCCGGCTGACTCAACTTCTTTTGTTTCCCCAGCTCAGAGCAGCCGCTCCGCCTCTCCCCAGGCACACCAGGGGGCACACAACCACGCCAACGCACGTGTCCACTGCTCCGCGATGACGGGCAGTCCGCCCTCCCCCTCCGCCAGTCCGTGGTGGAGAATGTGCACCAGGTCGAAGGCCTCCAGCAGCTGCGTGAGACCACGCAGCCCCGGCGCCTGCACGAGCAGAGCGGCGGTCCCCAGCCGGAGAACCTCCTCCGCCGGCCCGCTTGCCGACACCCCCTTCCACACCTCCGGATCGAAGTCCCACGCCCGCGTCCGGCCGGGCGGCAGATCAGTGATCTGCAGCGCCCAGGACAACGCCTCGACCGCGTGGCAGGAACGATGCAGCAGCCCGGCGTGCTGCCGCAGCGGGCGGGGGATGCGGGGCGGGGCGGGGGCATCGAAAAGCGAGCGGCGGGCCTGTCCGACCTCATCCAGGAAACTGCGTTCCCGCGGGGTGAGGGCGGGTCCCACCAGCTCCAGTTCGCCGAGTACCTCATCAGCGGGCGGAAAGGTCCCGTCGAGGATGTGCCTGGCGGTCACCGTCACCACAGCCAGAGCGCCCAGACGGTAGACCACCTCAACGCTGTCCCGCAGCTGCACCTCCGCCTCGGCGGGGATGACCGGGATCTGCTCCGCCGGCTCCAGGCCCGCCCGCCGGAGGGAACGCAGATTCCGCAGGCGGCGGCTGTGCGCGTCCACATGGACAGGCACCTTCACCTCCCGGCCCGGCGCCTGGAGGTTCTCCCCGTCCAGGTTGCGGAAGGGTCCGTCACCCACCCGGAAGACACAGTTGCGGGCGGTGGCCCAGGGGGCGAATTCGATGAGGTGGCGGGCGGTGTAGCCTTCCCCGCGTGCGAAGCGGTAGACCACCGCCGAGCGGGAGATGTGCCGGGCCAGGGGGTGCACGTCCACCACGGAGGGTCCGGTCACGGTCAGGCCTGCCTCTGCCAGATCCTCCAGCGCCCCGCTGACGATTCCGCCCAGTTCCCGCGGGTGCGTGAAGACCTCGACGGGTTCTGCACCGGGGGCGGTCTGCGGCACCGTGGAGAAGACGAGGACATCCATACCGCCCATGGAACCAGACTGCCGTCGCACCGCAGGAGGAGGCGCAGGATGAGGGGAGGAAACGGATCAGCGGGACAGCCGCCATGGACACCCCCGCAGCCCTATACTGGCGGGGAGCGATACAGATCACGTTCTTCCGTGCCTCCCCTGCCCCGGGCAGGGCATATCCAGGAGAAAGGTGCCCGCCAGTGAATCCGCAGCTGACCCGCACCCGTCACATCAGTGACCGTCCCCCGGTGGCCGTCTGGCCCAGCCGAACCGACTGAGTCCACCCCACTGATCCCAAGGACGTCCCCCATGTCTGAGCTCACCACCGTCGAAACAATCCTCGAGTCCGCCGTCATCCGGGCCCGGACCTGGTTGCAGGCCAGTGCCGGCGGCGCCGGCACCTCCGCCACCGAACGCCTCGCGGACCTGGTCCGTGACCCGGCCGGTGTGTCCTTCACCATGGACTTCGTGGACCGGGTCATGCGCCCAGACGACAACCGCACCGCTGCGCAGGCCCTGCGCAGCCTGGATTCACCTCCGGAGTTCCTCGGCCGGCTCAACCAGGCCGCGCTGCGGCTGGGTGGCCTGCTGGGGCCGAAACTGCCGGGCATCGTCCTACCTGCCGCCCGCACGAGGATGCGGCAGATGGTGGGGCACCTGGTGCTCGACGCGGACGGCAAGGCGCTGAATAAACTGCTGGACAAGGCCGCTGCAGAAGGCAACCAGCTCAACCTCAACCTGCTCGGTGAGGCGGTGCTGGGCGATGGGGAGGCCGACCGGCGGGCCGAACGCACGATGCAGCTGATCGACAACCCGCGGGTGACCTACATATCCGTCAAGGCCTCCAGCCTCTGCGCCCAGCTCAACCCCTGGGACCTGGAGGGCAACCTGCTCCGCCTGAAGGACCAGCTGCGGCCGATGTACCGCGCGGCGCACGCCAACGGCACCTTCATCAACCTGGACATGGAGGAGTACAAGGACCTGCGGATGACCATCCGCCTGTTCACGGAACTGCTCAGCGAGCCGGAGTTCACCGACCTGCAGGCCGGCATCGTCCTGCAGGCCTACCTGCCCGATTCCTTCGCCGCCCTGCAGGAGCTGGCCGAGTTCGCGGAACAGCGGGTCGCCGCCGGCGGCGCCCCCATCAAGATCCGCCTGGTCAAGGGCGCGAACCTCTCCATGGAGAAGGTCGAGGCGGAGGTCCACGGCTGGGAGCAGGCCCCCTACGCCACTAAAGCGGAGGTCGACGCCAACTACGTCCGACTCATCGACTTCATCCTCCGGCCGGAGCACGTTGCCAACGTGCGCATCGGGGTGGCCAGCCACAACCTGTTCACTGTGGCGCTGGCCTGGGAGCTCGGACTGGCCCGCGGAGTCACGGAGCAGATCGATGCGGAGATGCTGCAGGGCATGGCCCCGAAGCAGCAGAAGGCGGTGCAGGCGGAGGTCGGCCGGATGATCCTCTACACTCCGGTCGTCCACGCCGAGGACTTCGACGTCGCCGTGTCCTACCTGGTGCGCCGTCTGGAGGAGAACGCCACGGAGGAGAATTTCCTCCATGCCCTCTTCGCCCCCGACATCGAGCCGCCGAGCCCGATGGACCTGCAGGAGCAGGCCCTGCGCCGGGCCGTGGCCGAGCGGGAGAGCACCTCTGTGGAGCCGCGCCGGAAGCAGGACCGGCAGACGGAGCAGGGCCGCCGGGCGCCGCAGACGGGACGGTTCTGCAATGAACCGGACACGGATCCGGCCCTGCGCGTCAACCGGGCCTGGGCGCTGGATGCTCTGGCGGCCGAGCCCTACCGCCTGCGGGCGGAGGAGATCACCGACCCGGCGGTCGTCGACAAGGCAGTGCAGCAGGGACGTGAGCTGGCCACCGCCTGGGCACAGCGCAGTGGCGCGCAACGCGCCGAGGTGCTGGACACCATCGCCGATGAGCTGGCGGATGCCCGCGGTGCGCTGGTCACCGTGATGGCCCAGGAGGCCGGCAAGACCATCGACCAGTCGGACCCGGAGATCTCCGAGGCCATCGACTTCGCCACCTACTACGCCGAATCCGCCCGCAACCTCGACCGCTCCCGTTCCCGCTTCACCCCGCACGCGCTGACGGTGGTGGTGCCACCGTGGAACTTCCCGGTCGCCATCCCCACGGGCGGGGTGCTGGCCGCGCTGGCGGCAGGGTCTGCCGTGATCATCAAGCCGGCACCGCAGACCGTGGCGTGCGCGGAGGTGCTGGTCGACGCGGTGCACCGCGGGTTGGAGAAGCACGGCGTCGATAAGGACCTGGTCCAGTTCCTGCCCACCGATGAAGCGGAGGCCGGGCAGCGCCTGATCTCCCATGGGGACGTCGACCAGGTCATCCTCACCGGCGCGACAGAAACCGCCGCCCTGTTCCGGTCCTGGCGCCCGGAGATGAACCTGAGCGCGGAGACCTCCGGCAAGAACGCGATCATCGTGACCCCGGCCGCGGATCCGGACCTGGCGGTCGCCGATATCCTCCGCTCCGCCTTCGGGCACGCGGGCCAGAAATGCTCGGCGGCCTCGCTGGTCATCTTCGTCGGTTCGGCGGGACGGTCGAAGCGGCTGCGGACGCAGCTTCTCGACGCCGTCGGCACCCTCCGCGTCGGCTCCGGAACCGATATCTCCACCACCATGAACGGACTGATCGAACCCCCCGGGGAGAAGCTGCACCGCGGTCTGACCCAGCTCGACTCCGGCCAGGACTGGTTGCTGGAGCCCCGCCGCCTCGACGAGGAGGGCCGCTTCTGGTCGCCCGGTGTGCGCGACAACGTCCGCCCTGGCTCCTGGTTCCACACCAACGAGTGCTTCGGCCCGGTCCTGGGCATCATGTACGCCGCGACGCTGGATGAGGCGATCTCCTGGCAGAACTCCACCGGTTACGGGCTGACCGGGGGCATCCATTCCCTCAACGACGCAGAGATCGACCACTGGCTGGACAACGTTGAGGTGGGCAACGCCTACGTCAACCGCGGCATCACCGGCGCGATCGTGCAGCGGCAGTCCTTCGGTGGCTGGAAGAAATCCGTCATCGGCCCCGGAGCCAAGGCCGGCGGCCCGAACTACGTTGCCCAGCTGGGTACCTGGTCCGACGGGGAACCCGACCACGCGCAGGTGGAACTCTCCCCCGCCGTCAACGATCTGCTTGCCGACGCCGCCGCCGAGCTCTCCCCGGCCGACCTCGCGTGGCTGCGCGCGGCCGCCGAACTTGATGAGCTGGCCTGGCGGGAGGAGTTCAGCCGCGAACACGACCTGACGGGGCTGCGCAGCGAGGCAAACATCTTCCGCTACCGCCGGCTGCCGGAACCGCTGCAGGTGTGGGTCGGCCCCGGTGCCACCGGGCGCGACCTGTGGCGGTTGCGGATGGCGGGTCTGCGGACAGGCACCGGCATCGAGGTCATCGAGGGCACCAATCTCAGCCCGGGCAGCCGGGTGCGGGCCCTCGGGGAGGTTGATCCGGCGCTCTACGCAGCCGCCGCGGAGAACGGCTCCGTCATCCTCGACCAGCCTGTGCTCGCCGACGGTCGCCGGGAGCTGCTCCCCTTCCTGCTGGAGCAGGCCGTCACCGTGACCCTGCACCGTTTCGGTGTGCTGCGGCCGGTCGGCTCCGTGCGCGGCTGACAATCGATTTCTCTGGCAGAATTGAAAACCTGATGAGCACACCGAAAAGCCCCCACAACCCCGGCGAGACGGGGACCGACACCCACGACCTCGCCGAGGCCGTCTCCGACTTCGCCGAGCTGTCCGACAACCCGCAGGACGTCACCGGCCCCCAGGACAGTGATGACGTCACCGACCGCGCGGTGTTCATCGGCCGGGACGGCCGCTGGGCCGCCGGCTGGGCCCTCCGTTTCATCATCTTCGTCGCCGCGGCCTACATCCTGGGCCAGATCCTCGGCTTCGTGTGGGCCGGCCTCCTGCCGGTCCTCCTGGCGCTGCTGGTCGCCACTGTGCTGTGGCCACCGGTGAAACTCCTGCGGGACAAGCTGCGCTTCCCCGCTGCACTGGCCACGGTCGTGGTCCTGGTCGGCTTCTTCGCCATCATCGGCGGCATCTTCGCCGCGATGGCCCCGACCATCCGCAACCAGGGCCGGGATCTGATCACGCAGGCCACCGAGGGCATCAATCAGCTGGCGGACTGGGTCCAGGGCCCGCCCCTCAACCTTGATCTCGGCCAGTTCAATGACGTGCTCGAGGACATCACCGGCTTCCTGCAGGAAAGGTCCTCACAGATCGCCTCCGGCGTATTCACGGGACTGAGTGCGGCAACCTCCGTCGCGGTCACCCTCGTGGTGATGCTGGTGCTGACGTTCTTCTTCCTCAAGGACGGCGACCGTTTCCTGCCCTGGCTGCGCAAGTACACCGGAGCCAACGCCGGCTGGCACCTCACCGAGGTGCTCACCCGCACCTGGAACACGCTGGCCGGCTTCATCCGGGCCCAGGCGATCGTGTCCTTCGTCGACGCCGTTCTCATCGGCATCGGCCTGCTCGTCCTGGGTGTGCCGTTGGCCTTCGTCCTGGCTGTGATCACATTCTTCGCCGGCTTCATCCCGATCGTCGGTGCCTTCACCGCCGGCGCCCTGGCCGTGATCGTCGCATTGGTGACCAACGGCGTGACCAACGCCCTGTTCGTGCTGCTGCTGATCATCGCGGTCCAGCAGCTCGAGGGCAACATCCTCAGCCCGTTCCTGCAGTCCAAGGCCATGAACCTGCATGCCGCCGTGGTCCTGCTCTCCGTCACGATCGGCTCCACTCTCTTCGGGATCGTCGGAGCCTTCCTCGCCGTGCCGGTCGCTGCGACGGTGGCGGTCTTCTTCCGCTACCACTCCGAGCTGGTGGCCCTGCGTGCCGGGGAGATCACCATCGACGACATCGAGATCGCCACCGCCCGGGGCAGCACCCTCACCTCCTGGGAGGCGTTCACCGCCGTGCGGGGGAAGCTGATCTCCATGGGCCGACGGAAGTCCTCGAACGAGGACACCGGGGATGCCGGGGACGCCGGGGACCCCACCGAAGAAAAAACCCCGGCCGAGGCCGGGGCGGAAGCTGGAGACTCCACTAAACCGGAGTGACGACAGCTTCCTCGAGGAGACGGACCGCCTTGGCCAGCTGGACCGCGCCGGTGTCCACGGCGTCAGCCCAACCCGGGGCGGTTTCCTCATCCGCGCGGTCCGAGATCTGCTTGAGCAGCGTCACCGGGACGTTGAAGCTGTGCGCCACGGCGCACACGGCGTAGCCCTCCATGTCCACCAGACCGGCGTCCTGCGCCAGACGGTCGCGGGTGACGGAATCCTCGACGAAGGTGTCACCGGTGGCCAGCTGGGCCGTGGGGAACCGCCCGGAGATCTCCGGCTCGAAGGCGATCGGCAGGGCCACGCCGGTGACACCGGGGACCTCCGCGGACATGAAGTCGTGCTTGTGCACACGGTCGATCTCGTAGACGCCGTTCTCGTGGTCATCCCGCAGCGCGCCGGCAGTGCCGATGTTGATGATGCGGGAGGGCAGGTTGCCGGCAGCGCGACGTGCGGACAGCTCGAGCGTCAGGTTGATCGCGGCGGGCAGGGTGCCCACTCCGGTGATGAGGACATCGGAGCCCTCGGGCAGGTGGGCGGCTTCACCGGGGACAGCGGCAACGAAAAGGGGTGCAGTCATGGGTGGAAAGTGTACGTCGTCCACGGTGGATTGCCTACCTGGAGTGACCGGGTTCGCACCGGAGACCAGCAGGCTGATATGCCACCACCGCCCCACGCGAAGACGATCGCGTGGGACGGCGGGCTGGGGCAGGAACCGTGGAGTCAGGCCTGGGCAGGTGCGAGGACGATGTCGAAGCGGGTCTTCGCCCAGTCCTGCTCACCCACATCCCGCCCGTCCGGGGTCGGGGTACCCGCCGGCTGCTGCTCGAAACGCTTGATCAGCGAGTCCTTGACCCCGAACACCGAATCCCCGATGGCCAGCTGCGGGTCGCCGTCGACGAAGATGTGGGTGACCAGGGTGCGCTGCCCGGGTGCGGTGACCATGAAGTGCAGGTGCGCGGCACGCACCGGGGACCGACCCACCGCCTCGAGCATCTGGCCCACCGGACCGTCATGGGGGATGGGGTAGGGCACAGGTGTCAGGCCCCAGAACCGGTAGTTGCCCTGTTCATCGGTGAACAGGTGGGCACGGGCCGACATCCGCCCGTCGGTGTACTGCACGTCGTAGAGGCCGTCCTCGTCGCACTCCCACACCTCGATCCGTGCACCCGGGACGGGGTTGCCGTCGGTGTCGGTGACCGTGCCCTCCACCCAGGCGGGTTGGCCTTCCGCGCCGAAGGCGATGTCGTCACCGTTGTTGACCAGGGGGGCGTCGTCGAGGAAGAAGGGGCCGAATACGGTGGCCTCGGTGGCATCGGCATAGGCCTGGTTGTTCACGGCGATGGTCTGCATCGAGGCGCCCAGGGTGTCCGACAGCAGGACGAATTCCTGTCGTTTGTCATCGGTGATGTGCCCGACGGCGGTGAGGAAGTCGATGGCCTTATTCCACTCTTCTTCCGTCAGGCGGACATCGCGGATGAAGTCATGCAGATGCACCGTCAGGGACTGCATGATCTGCTTCAGGCGCGGGTCGGGGGCGTTGTCGAAGGAGGCGAGCACGCGCTCGACGAGTTCCTCCTCCACCTGCTGCTGTGCCTGGCTGATACCGGTCTGGGTGGTTGCCTGCGTCATGTGTTCTTCAGCTTCCTTATCCTGGCGTCTTACTGTGCGTACTGCAGATCATCGGTGAGCACGGCCGGGTCATCGCCGTTGAGTGCAGCCGTGAGCAGTGCGGTGAGATTGTCTTTCGTGATATCCCGCGGATTGTTGGCCGGGAGCTTCTCCAGGACGATCTCCACGGCCTCCGGGATCCCGTCGGCGGTGAAGCCGTAGTCGGACAGCCGCTGCGGTGCGTCGACCTGTCCACGCAGTTTCTGCAGTCCCTCGAGTGCGGTGTCGGTGCCGAAGGCCGCGGCGGCACGCGCCTCGGCCTGCGGTGCATGAGGGGCGTTGAAGGCCAGCACATAGGGCAGGACCGTGGCGTGGGTCTGGGCATGCGGCAGGTTGAAGGTCCCGCCCAGCACATGGCAGATCTTGTGGTGCAGGCCGGATCCCGCGGAGGAAAACGACACCGCAGACAGGTACGCACCGTAGAGGGCCTCATCCCGCCCGGCGATCGACTGCGGATCAGCGACGATCTTGGGCAGCCCGGCCGCCAGCGCCCGGATGCCTTCGGCGGCCAGGGCGGCGTTGATGGGATCAGCCTTCGGCCCCCACAGCGAGTCGATGCAGTGGGCCATGCCGTTGAGGCCGGAGGCCACGGACATGTCCACCGGCAGGGACAGGGTCAGTGCCGAGTCGTAGATCACGGTGACGGGCAGGACCTTGTCGTCGACACCGGTGGTCTTACGTGCGGCCTCGGTGATACCCCATACGTTGGTGGCCTCGGAGCCGGCGTAGGTGGTCGGTACCGCGATGATCGGGATGCCGGTTTCCAGGGCGATGGCCTTGGCCAGGCCGGTGGTGGAGCCGCCGCCGACGCAGACAAGCAGCTCGATGCCGTTGTCAGTGGCCTTGCGGCGGGCGGTCTCAGCGACCTCGACGGGGACGTGCATGACCACGTCCGTGTGCCAGAGTGCGACATCGATACGCGCCGCGACCTGCTCCGCGATCTCCAGTTCACGCTCCCCGGCGATGACCATCACGTTTCCGGCACCGAGGCGGTCGACCTCGGTGTGGAGGTGGTCGGCCGCCTGGCCGTGTCCGAACAGCACCCGCTGTGCGAGGGTGGCGTGCTCAAAACTCAATGACATGTTCTCTGGCCTTTCTGTGGCTCATGGGCTCTGGTGGGGTTCTTACTGGGCGAGTGTCGGCTGCGCGCTCAGGTGCAGCAGCTGGCCGAGCTTGCCCAGCTGGCTCTGCAGCTCGGAGGCATCGGCGGCGGTGGCGTAGACGTAGAAGTCCGGGCGGGTGATCACGTAAGCGGCACCGGCGCCCTCCAGCCAACGGCTGTAGACACCCTCAGTGTCCACGACATCGACCTGGTCCGCGTGGTTGCCGACGCTGACGGTGGTGGCCCCGATCGTCTCGAGGGTGGCCAGCTGTCCGGCGTCAAGCACGGCTGCCGGGTCGGTGTTGAGGCCGATGACGGTCCAGCCGCGGCCGACGACATCGTCGAACCGGCCCTTGCGTCCCTGGTATTCAACGAGGCCCTGCTTGGCCAGCTCGCCGCCGTGGGTGGTGTCCTGGATCCAGATTCCGGGACCCAGGTGGGCGACGTCGGTGTTGACGGGGGTGCCGTCGGAGTTGGCGAGTTCGGCGATCATGCGCTCATCGCGCTTCGCGGCCTCCTCCTCATCGGTGATGCAGATGACGTCGCCGAGGCTCATGGAGAAGTCGATGTAGTGGCGGACATGCTCGCGGCGCTCCTCGCCGTAGGAGTCCAGCAGATCATCACCGGCCTTGCCGTCGAGCACGAGGTCGAGGCGCCAGGCCAGGGCCAGGGAGTCGCGGATTCCGGCGCACATGCCCTCACCTGCGAAAGGCGGCATGAGGTGGGCGGCGTCGCCGGCGATGAACGCCCGGCCCGAGCGCCATTGCTCGGCCCAGCGGGATTCGAAGCGATAGATCGCGGAGCGCTCCAGGATCGCCTTGTCGGGAGTGACCCCCCAGGGCTCCAGCAGCTTCCAGGCGCTTTCCTCGCTGGCCAGTTCCTTGAGGTCCTCGCCCGGCAGGGCCATGAACTCCCAGCGGCGGCGGCCCGGGCCGCCGGGGACGATGGTGGTCGGGCGCTTGGGGTCGCACAGCTGCCAGTGGTCCGGACCGTACTCCAGTTCCTGGGTCGGCTTGAGGTCCAGGATCAGCCAGTCGAAGAAGAAGCCGAGGTCGTTCATCTCCATGCCGAGGGTGTCGCGGATGAGGCTGTTCGCGCCGTCAGAGCCGACGGCGTACTTCGCGCGGATCTGCACCTGTTCGGCGTCCGGGTTCTCCACCTCGGGGTTGTCGGTGATCTCGCCGTACAGGGTGACGGACTCATCGTCCTGCTGGAGGTCGGTGACCTTCCAGCCGCAGCGGATCTCGACGTTGTCCATTGTCTCGGCGATCCCGCGCAGGCGCTTCTCCAGGTCCGGCTGGTAGAACCAGTACCGCGTGCGCCAGCCGGAGTCGGTGATGGAGGTCCAGTCGACCTCCATGAGGGACTCACCCTCGGCGTTGCGCCAGGAGTAGAGGTCCGTGTGGTGCTCGATGGCGGCGTCGTTCTCGGAGTCGATGTCGATGTAACCGAGGATGCGGGCGATCTCGTGGTCGAAGGTCACGGCGCGGGGACGCTCGTAGAAGGTCGGCCACTTCTCCACGATGATGGCGCGGTGGCCCTTCTTGCCGAGCAGGACGGCGAGCAGGGTGCCGACCGGGCCGCCGCCGACGATCACGACGTCAGTGTCAAAGTTCTGGTTGTCTGCGGTGTTGCCGTTGAGTGACATGAGCGCGTCTCCCTCTTTTGATGTGATCTGGAACATGTTGTCTGGCACACATTGTGAATCATCATTCATTTATGGACAAGGATTCACCCTCATAGCTACCCCCGACCACCCCCGGACATGGGTGTGACCTGGGCGATCATTTACGGTGAACGGATGACGAAAACCGACGACCGGCGAAGCAGGCGCCGCGAACAGACCCGGGCGCGGCTTATCGACGCCGCACGCACGTTGATGGCCGAACGCGGGTTCAACGAGGTCGGCATCGCCGAGATCACCGAGGCCGCCGACCTGGGCACGGGCACCTTCTACAACTACTTCCCCTCCCGCGAGCAGCTGCAGGCCGCCGTCGCAGAGGATTCCATGGAGAAGGTCGGCGACGTCCTGGACCGCGAGGTCTCCAGCCTGGAGGACCCGGCCGAGGCCTTCGCCGGATCACTGCGCCACCTGGTCCGCCATGCGCTCAGCAACCGGGTGTGGGGTGGATTCCTGGTCCAGATGGGTGCGGCCCACCCCGCCCTGGTACGCATCCTCGGCCCCCGCGCACGACGGGATCTGCTGCGGGGACTGGAATCCGGCCGGTTCACCATCGACGACCTGGATCTGGCCACCACCTGTACCTTCGGCTCCCTCATCGCCTCGATTCAGCTGGCGATGGATTCGGAGCCCCGCGAGGACCGCGACCAGATCTTCGCCCGCGCGATGCTGCGGATGGTCGGGGTCCCGGCCGGGGAGGCAGCGGAGGTCGCGGGGCGGCCGCTGCGCGAGATCGACCTCACCTGAGCGCTCATCCCGCCTGGCGCAGGCTCTCCACCCAGGTGGCAACCTGGGTGCGGGAGTTGAATCCGAGCTTGTTGAGGATCCGTTCGACATGCCCCTCGATGGTGCGCGGGGAGAGCACCAGCCTGCCGGCTATCTGACGGTTGGTCAGCCCCTGGGAAACCAGTTCCGCCACCTCCCTCTCGCGGCTGCTCAGCGGGTTGTCCCCCACCGTGCCCGCAGGCTCGGCCTGCGGTGCCCTCCTGCCCAGGGCCACCGCGATCGCCTCGGTCTTGCTGTCGCGCGCCCCCTGTTCCACCCCCTCCGGTGAACGTTCCCCGAGAGCTGCCCGGATCTCGGCTGCGGAGGCCTCCGACATTTCAGTGATGTGGGGCCCGAAAGCCTGGATGCTGGTGCCCAATTCCCGCCAGACGGCGTCGGCGGCGTCGGCAAGCTCCCTTCCCCGCTCGAAGTCACCGGCCGAGACCGCGATCCAGGACAGCAGCTCGACGCTCATGGCGGTACAGATGCCGTCCTGGAAATCCTCCTGGATCTCCAGGGCGTGGGTAGCGGCGGCCATCGCGGCAGGATAATCCCCCAGCTGCCAGTGGCAGATCCCGGAAACCCACCACAGGTACGACTGATTCCACTGCTCCCCGTGTTGCTCCGCGATCGCCATCGCCGCGCTGCTGATCCGCAGTCCCTCCTCAGGCTCGCCCCCGAAGATCTGCGCCATCACCAGCTGAAACATCGCCGTGAGCTGCGGGACGGTCCGGCCATGGCCCTCATGCTCAGCGATGACCTTCCGGAACTGCTCCGTGGCGGCCACCAGATCCCCGGTGAACACGGCGTGCTGGGCCTGCCAGTGCCGGGCGTAGATCTCCATCTCCTGATCCGGCAACGAACGCGCGATGGACAGCGACACCTCCAGATGATCGGCCGCATCCTGGTGGTCGCCCTGGATCAGGGCCACCCACCCGGCCACCCAGGAGGCGGATCCCCGCGCATGCGCAGAAAGCTCCGGGTGGCGGAGAATCCGCTCCAGCCAGCCCCGGCCGTCGCTGAGGAACCCACCCGCTATCCAGTGGTAACGCAGGCCGACGGCGATCCGGGCAGCCACATCCTGCTCACCCGGGGTGTCCAGTGACCACCTGAGTCCGGCCAGCAGGTTCGGCCTCTCCGCGCGTGTGGCCGCGAGGGACTCCGCCTGGTCCGGACCATTCCAGGCCGCAAGCCTCGCCTCGACACGCGCCAGATAATGGTCCCGGTGCCGGCGGTGCAGTTCATCCCGCTCCGCGGCATCGGTGAGCAACTGGTTCCCGTACTCGCGGACCGTCATCAGCTGGCGGTAGCGGATCCCCTCCCCCGTCCGCTCCGTCTGCAGGAGGGACTTGGACACCAGCTGATCCATCAGATCGAAGACCTCGGACGTATCCAGTTCCCCGAAACCGCAGACCGATTCCGCAGCGTCAAGATCCAGGGCATCCGGGAATACCGACAGCCGGCGCCACAGTAGCTGCTCCGCCCCGGAGCACAGCTCATAACTCCAGTCGATCAGGGCCTGCAGGGTCTGCTGACGTGGCAGGGTGGTCCGGTCGCCGCGGCTGAGCAACTGAAAACGCTGGTCCAGCCGGTCCAGCAACTGGCCCGGGGTCAGCGACCGCAGTCGCGTGGCGGCCAACTCGATGGCCAGCGGAATTCCATCCAGGCGGATGCACAGCTGCGCCACGGCCTCCCTGTTCTCCGGGGTCACCGAAAAATCCGGTACAAGCTGGCGTGCCCGGTCCACCAGCAGCGTCACCGCTTCCGAACCCTCGATGCCAACGCCCCCACTGTCCGAAGACGGCGTCGACAGAGGGGCCACGACGCGGACCGACTCGGCGACGATGTGCAGCGGCTCCCGGCTCGTGGCCAGAATCCGCACCCCCGGCGCCGCCGCCAGCAGGCGGCCCACCAGTTCAGCGGTCTCCTGGAGCACATGCTCACAATTGTCCAGGACCAGCAGGATCTCCCGGTCCCGGAGATAATCCACCACGCGTTCCAGGGCCACCCGGTTTGACTGGTCGGGCACCCGCAGGGCCGTCGCCACCGCCGGGGCCACGCGGTCACCGGTACGCAGGCTGTCGAGCTCGACCAACCAGACCCCATCGCGGAAACCCCTCCTGGAGCGCTCGGCGATCTCCGACGCCAGGCGGGTCTTCCCCACTCCCCCAGGCCCCGTGAGAGTGACCAGGCGGGAATCCGCCATGACCGCCCTGATCTCTGCGAGCTCACGACGCCTGCCGATGAAACTCGTCGTCGAGATCTTCCCGAGGGCGGAACCCCCGCTGGGGGCACCAGAATTTCCGGACACAGTTCGCCTTCCTTCCTGTCGGCGGCGCTCCGGGGACAGCCCCGGAGATCCACCCAACGTTAGCGTCCACCCGTACCCCGGAGAAGAACCCTCATCGTCGGTGCCGTCCGCGCATCCGCAGCTACCCGGGTATATCCGCGTACATCCAGGCCATACGGACCAGGTAGGGATCGGGTGGCGTTTAGGGTGATTCCACCCATGACTTCAATCACACCGGGCCATATCGTATTGCTCCAGACACACCCCTTCAGCCCGTCAGGAGCAGAACATGTCCCACTCTCAGACCCACGATGTGATCGTCATCGGCGCCGGATTCGCCGGCCTCTACTCCGTGCACAAGCTGCGCGACCAGATGGGCCTGGACGTCACGGCCTTCGAGGCGGCCTCCGGCGTCGGCGGCACCTGGTTCTGGAACCGCTACCCCGGCGCCCGCTGCGACATCGAGAGCATCCACTACTCCTACTCCTTCTCCGAGGAGCTGCAGCAGGAGTGGAACTGGTCCGAGCGCTACGCCGGTCAGCCCGAGATCCTGGACTACCTCAACCACGTCGCCGACCGCTTCGACCTGCGCCGCAACATCCAGTTCAACACCCGGGTGACCTCCATGGTGTGGGACGAGGAGAACTCCTTCTGGCGCGTGGGCACCGACGACGGGAAGACCACCACCGCCCGCTACGTCATCTCCGGCGCCGGCAACCTCTCCGTCCCCAAGAAGCCGGACTTCCCCGGTGTGCAGGATTTCCAGGGCGACGTCTATGTCACCGGTAACTGGCCGCAGGAGCCGGTCGATTTCACCGGCAAGCGC
The DNA here is from genome assembly GCF_024919295.1 of Corynebacterium lemuris. Classification (GTDB taxonomy): domain Bacteria; phylum Actinomycetota; class Actinomycetes; order Mycobacteriales; family Mycobacteriaceae; genus Corynebacterium; species Corynebacterium lemuris. The sequence goes on from NZ_JANWTC010000005.1 coordinate 189,939, forward strand.
GTCGGCGTCATCGGCACCGGCTCCTCCGGCATCCAGGCGATCACCGAGATCGCCAAACAGGCCGGCCATCTCACCGTCTTCCAGCGCACCCCGAACTTCGCCACCCCGATCGGCAACGGTCCGATCGATCCGGAGCTCTACGCCGAGCAGAAGGCCCGCTACGCGGAACTCCGGAAGGAGGCCCGCAACCACGTCCAGGGTGTCCCCCTCGAGTCCCCGCTGCCCTCCGCCATCGAGGTCAGCGAAGAAAAGCGCAAGGAGGTCTACGACAAGCGCTACACCCAGGGCGGCTTCCGCATGTTCCTGTCGACCTTCGCGGACATCTACCACAACAAGGCATCCAACGACACCGCTGCCGACTACATCCGCGGGCGAATCAAGGAGCGTGTGAAGGATCCGGCAGTCGCCGAACTGCTCAGTCCCACCGACCACCCTTACGCCGCCAAGCGCCCCGCCTTCGAGAACGGTTACTTCGAAGCCTTCAACCGGGACAACGTGGAGCTGGTGGACGTCAAGTCCAACCCCATCGAGCGGGTCACCACCACCGGACTGAACACCACCACCGACGAGTACGAGTTCGACGTCCTGGTCCTGGCCACCGGCTTCGACGCCATGACCGGTCCCCTGATGGCGATGGGCATCGTGGGCAAAAACGGCGAGCGCCTGCAGGACAAGTGGGCCGATGGACCGGAAACCTACCTGGGCATCACCGTCAACGGCTTCCCCAACCTCTTCCTGATCACCGGCCCGCAGAGCCCCTCGGTGCTCTACAACATGCCGCTGGCCATCGAGGACCACGTGGACTTCGCCACCGCGGCCATCGCCCACCTGAACGAGCACGACCTGGCCATCATCGAAGCCGACGCCGAGGCGGAGAAGGCCTGGGTGGAGCACGCCAATGAGAAGGCCGCGGAATCCCTGCTGCCGGAGGCCAACTCCTGGTTCATGGGCTCGAATATCCCGGGCAAACCGCGCCGCTGCCTGGTCTACGTGGGCGGCGCACCGACCTACCGTGCTATCTGCGACGAGGTCGTGGCCGCAGGCTACCGGGGCTTCGAACTCTCCCCGGCCCTGGAACTGGCCCAGGCCTGACCTCTCTCCCCGTCCGGAACGCCGGCCCCGCCGGCACCAGCTGAAAGGAAACAACCAATGACAGTGGACAGTGCCGTCCAGACCCTCATCAACGGACTCGCGGAGCAGGGCCAGAAACCCTTCGGGGAGATCTCCGTGGCGGAAGGCCGGGCAGTGGTGGCCTCATTCACCGGCCTGCAGAAGCCCGCCCAGGAGGTGGCGCGGGTGGTCGACGAGACCATCGACGGGCCCGGCGGTGAGCAGCGCCTGCGGATCTTCATTCCGGAGAACCAGGGGACAACCCCGCTCCCCGTGGTCGTCTACTACTACGGCGGAGGGTTTGTGGCGGGCAGCCTCGACGTCGCAGAGGAGTCCAACCGGGCCCTGGCCAACGACACGGGCGCGATCGTGGTCGCCGCCAGCTACCGGCTGGCCCCCGAGCATAAATTCCCCGCAGCCACCGACGACACCTTCGCCGCATTGCGCTGGGCCGCTGAACACATCAGCGAATACGGCGGCGACCCGGCACGCATCGCCGTGATGGGCGACAGCGCGGGTGGCAACCTGGCCGCGGTGGCCGCACAGCGGGCCCGCGATGAGGGCGGCCCGGAGCTGGCTGCCCAGGTGCTGATCTACCCGGCCATCGACGCCACCGCTGACACGGAGTCCAAACGTGAATTCGCCGAGGGCTACGTGATCAGCACCGCTGACATGGACTACTTCTGGAGTCAGTACCTCAACTCCCCCGAGGAGGCGGCAGACCCGCGCGCCACCCCCTCCCGGGGCAACCTGGCAGGCCTGCCGCCGGCCCTGGTGCTCAGCGTCGAGTACGAGGTTCTGCGGGATGAGGCGGAGGACTACGCCGACCAGCTGTCCGCTGCGGGAGTGGCAGTGGAGAAGGTACGTCTGCCCGGTCTGATCCATGGCGTCTACAACATGTCCGGGGCGATCCCCCGCTGGACCGAGATCCACGACACCACCGTCGACTTCCTCCGGGATAAACTGCAGGTCAATTAGGTTTTAACCTCCGAGAACCGCTGATGGGAACATCAGCGGTTTTTTCGTGTCTCCCGTCGATCCGGGCACTTCACCGGAGCGCGGGGAAACACAGGCCCACATTGATGACTCGTCAACATATGTTATGATAGTACTTGCCTTTCAAATTGGAGACTTTATTAGGAAAGGGCAATTACTATGGCTTATCAGACCCTCAACCCCTACACCGGAGAAATTCTCAAGACTTTCGAGGACGCCACCGAGGAACAGATCGAGGCGGCCATCGCCGGTGCCCAAGAGGCATTCCTCAACTGGCGCAACGAGCCGGTGACGGAGCGCGCCGCACTCCTGCAGCGCGCCGCGGACGAGCTCCGCGCCAACTCCCGCCCTTATGCCGAGATCCTCACCATGGAGATGGGCAAGCTCATCGGCGAGGCCGAGGCCGAAGTCGAACTCTCCGCGAAGATCCTCGAGTACTACGCCAAGTTCGGCCCTGCCCATCTGACGCCGCGTTACCTGCCGGCGGAGGGCTTCGGCGACACCGATGTGGCACTCGTCAATGAGCCACTGGGTGTCCTCTACGCCATCGAGCCGTGGAACTTCCCCTTCTACCAGGTCATCCGCATCTCTGCTCCGCAGCTGATGGCCGGCAACACCATCGTGCTCAAGCACGCCGCGAACGTCCCCCAGTCCGCCCTGGCCATGGAGAAGCTCTACCGTGACGCCGGTGCGCCGGAGGGCCTGCTGACCAACATCTTCGCCAACCACGACGCCACCGACCGGATCCTGGCTGACCCGCGGATCAAGGGTGTCGCACTGACCGGTTCGGAGCGAGCCGGCTCCGTCGTCGCCGCCACCGCGGCGAAGAACCTGAAGAAGTCCACCCTGGAGCTCGGCGGTGCCGACGCCTTCATCGTGCTCGAGGATGCCGACATCGAGAAGGCCGCCCGCTGGGCAGCCTTCGGCCGCCACTGGAACGCCGGCCAGGTCTGCGTGTCCTCCAAGCGTCTGATCGTGGTGGATTCCGTCGCCGATGAGTTCATGGAGGACTACCGCGGACACGTCGATAAGCTCGTCGCCGGTGACCCCATGGATCCGGTGACCACCCTGGCACCCCTGTCCTCCCAACAGGCCGCCGATGACCTGGCCGCCCAGGTGGAGATGGCCCGTGGGGAAGGCGTCACCGTCGAGGAGATCGGTGCGGAGGTCCCCGAGCAGGGCGCCTTCTTCCGCCCGACGCTTCTCACCGACATCCCGACCGGCTCGAAGACCGCGCACACCGAGTTCTTCGGCCCCGTCACCCAGCTCTACCGGGTCAAGGACGAGAACGAGGCCGTGGCCGTCGCCAACGACAGCCCCTTCGGCCTCGGTGGCCCGGTCTTCTCCGAGGACATCAAGCGCGCCAAGAAGGTCGCCCGCCGCATCGACACCGGCATGGTCTACATCAACCAGCCCACCGGTGTGAAGGCGGATATCCCCTTCGGTGGCGTGAAGAACTCCGGCTACGGCCATGAGCTCATCGACCTGGGCATCAAGGAATTCATCAACCAGAAGGTCGTCGTGGTCAGCGACATCGACGGTTCCTTCTGATGTGATCAGCGGGAGTACCTGCGTCTGACAGCAAAAGCTCCTGCCCCCAGAATGTTATGGAGCTCTTTTCGGTAGCGGGGTTGGGTCTATCCGGTAG
>NZ_JANWTC010000006.1 GCF_024919295.1 Corynebacterium lemuris
ATGACGGTTGCATCGTGGTCACCCCCTGTCGAACATCCGTCGCTTCCTTGTTCGATTCTGACGCTAGACCACGACCCTGACATGAGGGTGGGGGATGGGGGTGAACTTTCGATGAAAAGGCAGGTCAGGAAAGTGCTGGAACCCGTGGAACCTGCCGTAGGGCGAGTGCCCAGGCGATGAGCACGGCGATGCCCAGCCACACGAAATCGGAGACGAGGAATTTGTCCACGGCGTTGAAATAGTGGATCTCCACGGAGTCGCCGAACCACCACTTCGGGGGCTGGGTGAGCACGAGGACGGACCACAGGAGAACAAGGGCGGACAGTGTCACGGGGGCGCGGAGCACCGTCAGGCAACGCCAGGCGAGGACCGGCAGCAGCAGAGTCAGCCAGACCCAGTGGTGGGACCAGGAGACGGGGGAGATCAGCAGCATGATGACGGCGTTGACGAGGGCGGCGTCGATAAGCATGTCGCGGCGGAAGAGCGCGATCATCAGCCACCCGCCGAGCACGATCGTCAACAGGGCGAATACCAGCCAGATGATGTTGGTCAGGGTTGAGTTTGCGTCGAGGGCGGCGTCGCTGGTCCACCAGCGCATGAGCATGCCCTTGAGGGAGCTGTTGGACTGGTAGACGGCGCTGACGCCGAACTCGCTGTCGGTGCCCATGCCCAGCAGGACGGTGGAGAAGTAGTCGACGGTCGCGTCCCAGCGGACCAGCGCGGCCAGCCCCGTGACCACGAGGGCGGAGACGCCGGCGGTGATGATGGCGCGGAAATCGCGACGCAGGAGGAAATACAGCAGCATCGCCAGAGGGGTGATCTTGATGGCCGCCGCGATGCCGATGAGACTGCCCTGCGGCAGGAAACGTCGCCTGGGCACGAGATCGAGTACGACCAGCGCCATGATCACCACGTTGACCTGCGCGAAGCCCGCGTTCAGCCAGACGGGTTCGATGAGCAGCACCGCCGGCCAGGTCACAGCGGTCAGCGCCGCCAGGCCGCGCTTATCGACACTCCCGCGCGTCACCGCCCGCAGCACGAACCACAGGCAGATCAGGATCAGGGCAGAGGAGACCATGATGATGATGTCGCCGGCGAGGTCGTGGTGGATGGCGTCGAAGACCGTGAGGGGCACGAGAATGAGGGCACCGAACGGGGGATAGATGAACGGCAGCGCCAGGTCACCGGCGTACATGGGGACCGAGTACATCTCACGGCCCTCGAGGAAGGCTCGCACACCCTCGCGGTAGATGATCATGTCGACGGGGAAGTCGGTGATCATCAGCTGGCGCCCGGTGACGCCGAAGCCCGCGACCAGTCCCAGGGCGGTCACCATCTTGAGGATGGTGTCCAGGGAAAGATTCGCGGGCTTCAGGGATGTATCGGGGGAACTCACCCGGCCGATGTTAGTCGACCTGGCGGACAGCACCCTTATCGGCCGAGGTGGCCATCGCGGCGTACGCACGCAGCGCCTTGGTGACGACACGCTCACGGTCGGGGGTCCAGGGCTTCTCGCTGGCCTCCATCTCCGCGCGGCGGGTCTCGATCTCCTCGTCCGGCAGATCCAGCGACAGACGGCGGGTCTGGACATCGATGGTGATCGGGTCACCGTTGCGCACCAGGCCGATGAGACCACCGTGGGCGGCCTCGGGGGAGATGTGGCCGATGGACAGTCCGGAGGTTCCGCCGGAGAAGCGGCCGTCGGTGATCAACGCGCAGGCCTCACCCAGGCCGGCACCCTTGAGGAAGGAGGTCGGGTGGAGCATCTCCTGCATGCCGGGACCGCCGGCGGGACCCTCGTAGCGGATGACCACGACCTCACCGGGCTGGACCTCGCGCTTGAGGATCGTGGAGACGGCCGCCTCCTGGGAGTCGACGACGCGGGCCGGGCCGGTGAAGCTCCAGAGCTCCTCCTTGACGCCGGCGGTCTTGAGGACGGACCCGTCCGGGGCCAGGTTGCCGCGCAGGACCACCAGGCCACCATCGGCGGAGTGGGCGTGCCCGACGCTGTGGATGCAGCCGCTCTCCGCGTCGGTGTCCAGGGAGCTCCAGCGGTTGTCGGTGGAGAAGGGCTCGGTGGTGCGCACGCCACCCGGGGCGGCGTGGAAGAGGTCGAGGGCCTCGTCGGTGGCCTTGCCGCCACGGATGTCCCAGTCATCGAGCCACTCGCCGAGTGAGTTGTAACTGATGGTGTGCACGTCTTCGCTGAGCAGGTCAGCACGGCGCAACTCACCCAGGATGGCGGGGATACCGCCGGCACGGTGGACATCCTCCACGTGGTAGTCCCCGTTGGGGGCGACCTTGGACAGGCAGGGGACCTGGTGGGAGATCTCCTCGATGTCGCTGAGGTCGAAGTCGATCTCACCCTCCTGCGCGGCGGCCAGGGTGTGCAGGATCGTGTTGGTGGAGCCACCCATGGCCATGTCCAGCGCCATGGCGTTGCGGAAGGCCTCCTTGGTGGCGACATTACGCGGCAGGACGGACTCGTCCTCCTCGCCGTAGTAGCGGCGGCACAGGTCGACGATGGTCTCGCCGGCCTGCTCGAAGAGGCGGCGGCGGGCTGAATGGGTGGCCAGCGTGGTGCCGTTGCCCGGCAGGGACAGGCCCAGTGCCTCGGTGAGGCAGTTCATCGAGTTGGCGGTGAACATGCCGGAGCAGGAACCACAGGTCGGGCAGGCGGACTCCTCGATGGTCGCCAGGTCGGCATCCGAGATGGCCTCGTTCGCGGAGGCGGCGATCGCGGTGATCAGGTCCGTGGGGGCCTGGGCGACACCGTCGACGACGACGGCCTTGCCGGCCTCCATCGGGCCGCCGGAGACGAAGACGGCGGGGATGTTCAGGCGCAGCGCGGCGTTGAGCATGCCCGGGGTGATCTTGTCACAGTTGGAGATGCAGACCATGGCGTCGGCGGTGTGCGCGTTGACCATGTACTCGACGGAGTCGGCGATGATCTCACGGGAAGGCAGCGAATAGAGCATGCCGCCGTGGCCCATGGCGATGCCGTCATCCACGGCGATGGTGTGGAACTCCTTCGGCACGCCGCCCGCGGCGCGGACGGCATCGGCGACGATGTCCCCGACGTTCTTCAGGTGGACGTGACCCGGCACGAACTGGGTGTAGGAGTTGACGATCGCGACGATCGGCTTGCCGAACTCGTGCTCCTGGGTGCCGGTGGCACGCCACAGGGCGCGGGCTCCGGCGGCGTTACGGCCGACGGTGGTGACTCGGGATCGAAGCGGGATCACTTAGTTGCTCCTTGAATTGTTGATGGTGTCGGGGTTGTCGGGGTTCTTCCCGGCAGATTCCTGCCGGGCAGCGTACTCCTCCTTCGAGATGAGGATCTGCTCCCCATCCCGTCGGATGATGGTCACCTTGTCCTCGGCGGCCTCCTCGGCGGAACCCACCACGTCCGGGATCCGGCCGCGGGAGGCCTCCGCGAGCCTCGGCAGGGAGTTGAAGGTCACGGCGGGCAGAGGGTGGGATTTCCCGTCCTTCGTGGTCAGCAGCGCACGCGAACCCTTGAAGGCGATGCCGGCCATGTTCTCCCACTTGATGAAGCGGGAGCCGCGGAAGGCGTACCGGATGTCCACACCCTTCTCGCCCACCGTCGTGCGGGCCCGCAGAACCCAGACGATGAAGAGGACGGGGACGATGAGTACCCAGAAAAGGTACTGCGGGGCGGAACCGATGACCAGCAGCGCGATGGCGCTCATCAGTACGGCAGCGAGGATGTGGGTGCGTTCCGGCCTGAACTGCACGGACTCTGCGTGCACAGCGTCTGAACTCATGGGATCAATGCTAGTTCAGGGTGGTCGGGGCGCCGGTCTCCGGGGTGACCTGCGGCTGGGTGGCGGTCGGCTGCTGGGTGGCGGTGGGAGTGGCCGCCGGCTCCTGCTCCGGTTCCTCCTCGACGCCGAAGGGGGCGGGGGTCGGTTCCGGGGTGGCGGTGGGGGCGGTGGGGGTGGTGGGGAGGAAGGTCCCGGTGGGCGGGGTCTGTTCCGGCACGAAGGTCTGCTGCGGTTCCGGTTCCGGCGTCGGGGTGGGCTCGGTGGTGACGGGGGCGGGATTCACCGGACGCGGGGCGAGGATGCCGGAGGGGCCGCCTTCGCCGGCCTCGACGGTCAGGCTCTTGAGAATGAGCAGGGTGAACAGCACCCCGAAGAGGTAGGTGGTGGAGGGGCGGACCCGTCCGCCGACAGAGGCGAACCGTTTCCACCCTGAGACGGGCTCATCGTTGCGGAACACGCCCCCGGCGGGGGTCTCCTCCTCGACGGTGTCCTCCGGTTCGTCGCCCTGGACACCGCGGTCGACGACGGCCGGGTCCCGGCCCTCCTCGTCGGCGAAACCCTCCGGGACGGTGGCCTCCTCGTCGTTGGCGGAGTCCCTGGTGCCGGGCATCGGGGCGTCGATGAGCGGGGAGCGGGTCATGGCCGCGGTGGTGACCGTGTCCACGCGGTCCTTGACCTCACCGGTGACGGTGGTGGCGGAGCCGTACTCGTTCCAGAACTCGTCGAGGATCTCGGTGCGGATGGCACGTTCGACGAGCCACTGGGAGCCGGCCTGGACCTGGATCATGAAACGCATGTCCACGGTCCAGGGCATGCCGACGGTTGCGGGCGGGTTGACGTCAACAGCCGGGTGGACGTCGAGCTCGCCGATGAGCTCGGCGGCGACATCGGGGCGTCTTAAAGCGCGGCGGGTGGCCGCCTCGGAGCGGTTGATGGCGTCCTCCGCGTCATCGGAACCCAGCAGTGGTACCGGCATGACCACGACGGCTCGGGACCAGTAGTTGGAGGAGTTGATGGCCACCCGGGCGGTGGAGTTGGGGATGATCACCGTCTCCTGTTTGAGGGTGCGGATGCGGGTGGCGCGCATGGTGACCTGGATGACAGTGCCCTCGACGACGATGCCGTTACCCTCGAAACGGACCCAGTCGCCGACACCGAACTGCTTCTCCGTGAGGATGAACAGCCCGGCGAGGAAGTCGGCGATGATCGACTGGGCGCCGAAACCGATGGCCGCCGAGACGACGGTCGCGGGGATGGCGGCGCCGGCCAGTGAGAAACCGACGGCCTGCAACAGGAATATGAGCAGCAGGAAGAAGGCAATGATCTGGGCGATGTAGATGGCGACGCCGGTGAGGGCCAGACGGGTCTTGGATTCGTCGACGTCGGTGGATTCCTCGATGCCGCGGGACAGCCAACGTTGCGCGAAGCGGCCGATCCGGGGGACGAGGAGTGCCATGACGAGCAGGATCGCCAGGGTCAGACCCACGTCGGCGATCCAGTGCCAGGCACGGTTCAGTAGATAGGTGACGAACTCAAGCATGGCGCCCACGATACGACTATCCGCAAATCGGTGTGTATGATCGTCGTCATGATCAGTATTCGACTTCGGGTAGTAGCTGCGCGGCGCCTGCCGTAACGACTTCCCGCCCGGTCGTATCGACAAGCGCCCTCGACAGCACCCACCATCAGTGTCTGTTCGGGGGCTTTGTCATTAGTGTTCATCAATGGTCACAGACAACTTTTGTCGCCGCCTGCGATCCGGTGCACCCACTCCACACCACAGGGGTGGTTGCCGGGTAGCGTATCCAACTGCATTGTCCTTGTGAATTAGGAGCTAGATAACGTGGCAGCTTCGCAATCGCCCACCCCGGCCACGGTCGCCAAGAAGGCGCCCGGTGCCGCTGACGCCCCGGAGCGGATGACCGGCGCCCAGGCGATCGTCCGTTCCCTGGAGGAGCTCGGCACCGACATCGTCTTCGGCCTGCCCGGTGGAGCCATCCTCCCGCTGTATGACCCGCTGTTCTCGTCCACCAAGCTGCGCCACGTGCTGGTGCGTCATGAGCAGGGCTCCGGCCACGCAGCCACCGGTTACGCACAGGTCACCGGCAAGGTCGGCGTGTGCATCGCCACCTCCGGTCCGGGTGCCACCAACCTGGTCACCCCGCTGGCCGACGCCAACCTTGATTCGGTCCCGATGGTCGCCATCACCGGCCAGGTCGGCCGCAGCCTGCTGGGCACCGACGCCTTCCAGGAGGCGGACATCCGTGGGGTCACCATGCCGATCACGAAGCACAACTTCATGGTCACCGACCCCCACGACATCGCCCGCACCCTGGCCGAGGCATTCCACCTCGCGCTGACGGGCCGTCCGGGACCGGTCCTGGTGGACATCCCGAAGGACATCCAGAACGCGGAGTTCGACTTCGTCTGGCCGCCCAAGATCGACCTGCCGGGCTACAAGCCGGTGACCACGCCGCACTCGCGCCAGATCACCCAGGCCGTCCAGCTCATCGCAGAGTCCGAGCGGCCCTGCCTCTACATCGGCGGCGGCGTCATCAAGGCCGACGCGCACAAGGAGCTGCTGGACTTCGCCGAGTACACCGGCATCCCGGTCGTGACCACTCTCATGGCCCTCGGTGCGTTCCCGGAGTCCCACCCGCAGAACATGGGCATGCCCGGCATGCACGGTGCCGTCCCGGCCGTCGGCGCCATGCAGCGCGCTGACCTGCTCATCGCCATCGGCGCGCGTTTCGACGACCGCGTCACCGGCAACCTCGACGATTTCGCCCCCGACGCCCAGGTCATCCACGCTGACATCGACCCGGCCGAGATCGGCAAGATCCGCGAGGTCACCGTCCCGATCGTCGGCGACGCCCGCGAGGTCCTCTCCGCCCTGGCACGCACCTACAAGTCCGCCAAGAACATCAACCCGCCGGCCATCGGCCCGTGGGTCGGGTACCTCAACGGGCTCAAGGAGCGTTTCCCGCGCGGCTACGAGAAGCAGTCCGACGGGATGCTCTCCCCGCAGTTCGTCATCGAGACCCTGTCGAAGGAGGTCGGACCGGAGGCCATCTACGTCGCCGGTGTCGGCCAGCACCAGATGTGGGCCGCGCAGTTCATCGACTTCGAGAACCCGCGCACCTGGCTCAACTCCGGTGGCCTGGGCACCATGGGTTACGCCGTGCCCGCCGCCATGGGGGCGAAGGCCGGTCAGCCCGAGAAGGAGGTCTGGGCGATCGACGGTGACGGTTGTTTCCAGATGACCAACCAGGAGCTGACCACCGCTGCCGTCGAGGGGTTCCCGATCAAGGTCGCCCTGATCAACAACGGCAACCTGGGCATGGTCCGCCAGTGGCAGACCCTGTTCTATGACGGCCGTTACTCCAACACCAAGCTGGGCTTCGGTGACACCTACATCCCGGACTTCGTCCAGCTCTCCGAGGCGCTGGGCTGCGCCGCGATCCGGGTGACGAAGGAGGAGGAGGTCATCCCGGCCATCCAGAAGGCGCGCGAGATCAATGACCGTCCCGTTGTCGTCGAGTTCATCGTCGGTGAGGACGCCCAGGTCTGGCCGATGGTCTCGGCCGGTTCCTCCAACTCCGACATCGAGTACGCGCGCGGTCTGCGCCCGTTCTTCGAAGGTGACGAGTCCGCCGCGGAGACCCCCGCCGCCATCGATGAGGTCATCGACGAGGCTGCAGAGCAGAAGGAGAACTAGGAAGATGGCTCCCACTGATATCGTCCGCAACACCCTCAGCGTCCTGGTCCAGGACGTCGACGGCATCATCTCGCGGGTGGCCGGCATGTTCACCCGCCGCGGCTACAACCTCGTGTCGCTGGTCTCCGCGAACACGGAGACCGAAGGCATCAACCGCATCACCATCGTGGTTGACGCCAACGAGCTGATCATCGAGCAGGTGACCAAGCAGCTGAACAAGATCATCCCCGTGCTCAAGGTCGTCCGCCTCGAGGAGGAGTCCACCATCGCCCGCGGCATCATGCTGGTGAAGGTCAATGCGGACAACACCAACCGTCCGCAGGTTGTCGACGCCGCGAACATCTTCCGCGCGCGCGTCGTCGACGTCGCCCAGGAGTCCGTGGTCATCGAGGCCACCGGCACCCCGGGTAAGCTGCGCGCCCTGCTGGAGGTCCTTGAGCCCTTCGGCGTGCGCGAGCTCGTCCAGTCCGGTCAGATCGCGCTCAACCGCGGTCCGAAGACAATGGCACCCTCGAAATAACACCCCGAAATCCCATCTGGTGAGACAGTCTGTATATTAGGCCCGCCAGAATGGGTAACTCTGTCTCATGATGTGGTACAAACGACATCAGCATCTGCATAAGACGAAAGGCGAGAAACTCTCCCATGGCTATTGAACTGTTCTACGACGCCGACGCCGACCTCTCCCTGATCCAGGGCCGCAAGGTCGCCGTGGTCGGCTACGGCTCCCAGGGCCACGCCCATGCCCAGAACCTGCGTGACTCCGGTGTCGATGTCGTCATCGGCCTGCGCGAGGGCTCCAAGTCCGCGGAGAAGGCCAAGGAGGCCGGCTTCGAGGTCAAGAGCAACGCCGATGCCGCCGCCTGGGCTGACGTCATCATGCTGCTCGTCCCGGACACCTCCCAGAAGGCCGTCTACGAGAACGACATCGAGCCGCACCTCAACGACGGTGACGCCCTGCTGTTCGGCCACGGCCTGAACATCCACTTCGACCTGATCAAGCCGGCCGACAACGTCGTCGTCGGCATGGTCGCCCCGAAGGGTCCGGGCCACCTCGTCCGCCGCCAGTTCGTCGACGGCAAGGGTGTTCCCTGCCTCATCGCCATCGACCAGGACCCGAAGGGCAACGGCCAGGCCCTCGCCCTGTCCTACGCCTCCGCCATCGGCGGTGGCCGCGCGGGCGTCATCCCGACCACCTTCGAGGCCGAGACCGTCACCGACCTCTTCGGTGAGCAGGCTGTCCTCTGCGGTGGCACCGAGGAGCTCGTCAAGGTCGGCTTCGAGGTCCTGACCGAGGCCGGCTACGAGCCGGAGATGGCCTACTTCGAGGTCCTGCACGAGCTCAAGCTCATCGTTGACCTGATGTTCGAGGGCGGCATCGCCAACATGAACTACTCGGTCTCCGACACCGCCGAGTTCGGTGGCTACGTCTCCGGCCCGCGCGTCATCGACGCCGACACCAAGTCCCGCATGAAGGACATCCTGACCGACATCCAGGACGGCACCTTCACCAAGCGCCTGATCGCCAACGTCGAGAACGGCAACAAGGAGCTCGAGGGCCTGCGCGCCGAGTACGCCGCACACCCGATCGAGGAGACCGGCGCAAAGCTGCGTGACCTCATGAGCTGGGTCAAGAACCCGCTCACCGCAACCGCCTAGTCTGACCAGCGCGGGAGTGGATTAGGGCACCGCCTTCAGGTGCCTGGATCCCGCAGAAATCCCGCAGCCGATGGCGCTGGCGATTGCATCCCGCATTCCAGCGCCATCCCGGTCGAGGATGTGGGTGTAGACATCGAGCGTCATCGACGCCGACGAATGCCCCATGACGGCGCTGACTTCATGGATCGGCCTGCCGGCCGTGATCAACGCGGACGCGAAGAAATGCCGCAGGGAGTGGAAGTGAACTCTCTCCACTCCCGCATGCTTCGCCGCCCGGGCCACGTACACCGACACCCGGGATGACCGCAGCGCCTGGCCCTGAGCCCCACAGAACACCCAGTCTGTGGGGCTCTTGCCTTTCCTCTGCCGCCGGAGAATATCGGCCAGCTGCGGGGCGATCGGGATGTCGCGGCGTGCGGCCCTCGTCTTGAGTGGCCCCCGCTTGCGGGTCCGCACGTCCAGCTGGCGGGTCACCCGGATGACGCCGGCCTTGAGGTCGATGTCGTCGAGGATCAGGCCACACAGTTCGTTGATGCGCATCCCGGTGAGCATGGCCGTGGTCATCATGTCGGCAATCACCGGGTTCGGCTGCGTCTTGTACGTCCGGGGCTGCTGGCCTTTCTGTTTAACCTCGGTGTACTCGGCGCCGCCTTCACGGACGAGGTTGATGACCGTGATGACTTCCTCGATGGTGGGGATGTCTTCACGGCGCACGGATTCATCGTCGTCGAGTTTCGGGATGACGACGGGGGAGCGGATAACGATGCCCTGGTCGATGGCCCACCGGTAGGCCGACCGTAGGCGCCGCAGCTGATCGCGGGCGGTGCCGGGGGCCAGGCCGGTGTCCTCCTTCGAGATCCACTCCCGACAGGTGGTCAGCTGCACGTACCAGTTGGACACGTCTTTCGTTGTCAGTTTCACCGCGGGGTGGTCAGCGATCGGGGGGAGCTGGAGGCGCAGGGTGTTGTCGTAGAGGTCCATCGTGGCTTGCCGGCGTGGGGTGTCGTGCATCCACCCCTCGAAAACCTCACCGACGGTGACCTTCTCATTCGCGGGATCCTGCCACGTTCCCCTGGCGAGCGCCTGGGCTTGCTCGGCGTCGTACTTCTTCGCGGCCTTCTCGGTGGCGAAACTCCGGGAGCGCTCCTTACCGGCAGGATCCCGGTAGCGGACCACCCACGTAGGTTTCTGCCCCTTGTCCTGCGGTGAGCCCTTCTTCGGACGTCGTTGAACGGCCATAGATACACTTGTCCTTGTCTGATCGCGCCGGGCGGCGTGGATTGGATGTCTGGCCCCCTTCACCCCTTGCCCGGGTGGAGGGGGCCTTTTTTCGTGTCTAGATGTAGACGGTGTAGACCTGCATAGCGTTGCCGCCATTCTTGATGGCCACGCCGGCTGCCTCGCGGCTGAATCGACGGTGATCCAGGTTCATGTCTGCGGTTCTCTCGACTGCATCACGGGTGGGGTAGATGTCCATCATGACCACCCCGCCGGCCTGGTTGATGTCATGGCCGAGCTGGGCCCGGTCTGCCCCGCCGGCCGCCGCGTACTCCTCGGCGAGCTTGTCCGCCTCGCGAGTGAGCTGGTAACCCTGCAGGGCGAGCACTCCCGAGTAGTTGCTTTTGACCTGCTCTTCGATGGTGAACGCAGGGGAGGGGGCGCTGGAGCCGGCCGGCATAGAGCTGGCCGCGGTCGCTGCGGGGGTCGCCGCGAGGGTGAGGGCCAGGGCACCGGTGGTGAGGATGGAAATGGTCTTCTTCATGGGGTGAGGGTGCTTTCAGTGAGGAGGATTAGAGGCCGAGGGCCTTGGCCTTCGCGGCCGTGAATTCGTCATCGGTGAGGACGCCGGCGGCGTGCAGCTCGGCGAGCTTCGCCAGCTGGTCCAGGCCGCTCGGCTCGGTGTCTGCTGCCGGGGCTGCCTCGGCGGTGGGGTTGTCGAGCGCATGTCGCACAGCTGACACGAACGCATCGACCTCGTCACCAACGACCTTCTCGACCTTGATCTCCTCGTTCGACGTGGTGATCTCGATCGCTCCGAACACCATCCCCTTCGAAGCGGTGATCGATGAGATCTTGTCGAGAGCGATAGTTCGGCTGCCAGAGCTGAACCCGAAGGTGCCCTTCTCGAGAAGCATGATGCGCTTCTGGGTGGCGACGACGATGCATGTTTTCTTCAGCTCAAGGCCCTGCGTTGCGGCCACGACCCGCTCGTCGGCGTGGAGGACAGTGAGGACTTGGTCTCTGATGCTCCGGTTTTTCACGCTTGTGGTGTTGAGCTTCTCGATGGCTGCGCTCCACCCCTGGTCGTCGAGGAGATGGTCGATCTCGTTGATGATCTTGACGGCGCGGCCATCGGCCTCGGCGTTGTTGCCCATTGCCTCGAGGACGGTGCCCTTCACAGTGAAGGTGGTCGTTTGCGTCTGCCAGAGGACTTTCGTTTCAACGGTCACGGTAGAACCGGAACGGGTCACGGTGGCTTTACGGAATTTCGCTTTCGCGGCCCCTTCGACCGCTGTGAGGATGTCGTCGACAGGCGCGTCAGCGCGCCGGGTGAAGGTGGTCATGGGGATTGTGTCCTTTCGTGGAGGTCTTGCCACACCTCGACGAGATGGGGAGTGACTTCTAGCTCGTGGGCGATGGCTCCTACAGAGTGATGCAGGGCTTCTGCTGCCGCGTAGTCCTCAGGGGTGATGAGGATGCGCGCAGCGAATTCGTCTGCGCGGCGCTCGATCCGGGGGTCTCCCGGTATTTGGTCGCCGTGGTAAGCATGCCCCAGCTCGTGCGCGAGGGCACACCGTCGGGTGTAGGGGTCGAGGTCGTAGCGCAACAGAATGATCCGCCTGTGGTGCAGGTAGACGGCGTTGACGTCGGGCCGCAGTCTCGGGGTGTCCATGATGGTCACCCCGAGGGTTGCGGCGAGGTTTTCGAGGGCAAGCACCCCTCCTCCTAGGGGGCGTCGGGTTCCGTGAGTTCGTCGGTGCGCTCCTGGGCTACGGCTAGGCCGTCATTGGCTTCTTGAAGGGCTGCTTCGACATCGTCGTCGGAAGGGACGGCGTGCAGGGTGGGGTTTGCCGAGCGATCGACGACGTCGTCGAAGGTTCCTTCCCAGTGGGCTGGTTCATTGTCGATGCGGTGCGCGAGCTCCCGGACGAGTTCCTGGTCAGAGGCAAAGCGGAGTGCATCGCCGAGAGAGGTTCCGTCGACCTCGGCCATGGTGATGAATCCGGTGGAGACGAGCGCAGTGACGGGGGAGTGGTGGTAGGCGCGGGCGATGGCGATGACGAACTCGGCGGTGAGTTCGCCTTTGGACAGCTGTCGGTTGAGGGTGGCCGGGGGGATGTCTGCGAGTTCGGCGGCTGCGCGTCCGGAGGAGTTCCCGGTGGTTTCGATGAACCATTGTTTGTGGTTGCTCATGTGAACCATTATGCGCCATACGTGCTCGTGGCGCAAATTGGTTCAGCCGCCATGAGCTGCGAAAAGGTGGGTGGTGTTCAGTAAAGGTTGACAACTTTTGTTCAGTGGCGCATACTGAGTTGGCAGCCAACAATGAGCCACTAAGTGAAAGCGAGGTGCAACATGAGTGGTCACTACGGACTCCGCCCCGAAGTTATTGACCGGGCCCGCGAGCGTCTGGGTGTCACTTCCGACGAGAAGCTGGCCGCAAAGCTCAAGGTCACGGCAGGAACGATCTCCCGGATCCGCCGCGGAGAAAGCCCGAGCTTCGCCACCGCAATCCGACTCCTCGAAGCGGCAGGCGCGCCGGTCAGCGGGATCATCCACTACGAGCAGCCAGCCGCCTAAACCCTTCACCCCCTCACCTCACACGAAGGATTTCCCTCATGAAGATCGCCGACATTCGTTTCGTTGAAACGAAGAATTACCTCGACAGCGACATGGACGTCTACGAGGTCGTGCATAACCGACGGAGCTACCGGGTGAACCACCACCGCAGCCACTCCGGCGAGCAGTGGATGGAGAAGCTGAACCACCCGTCTGGCCGGCCAGTCCGACGCGGCTCCCAGGTCTCCCAGGCGCTGATCGCCAAGGTGAAAAAGTTCAGGGAAACCCGTGATTGACCTAGATCGGCGACACCTTCCCACCCATCCATCCCCTCGAGGCCATCACGCCTCAACCCTCCCCGGTGTTCGATCAGCTGGGGTGTCACACGCACAAGGAGTTTTTGTCGTGCAGATCCATGAGATCTATTCGGCCATTTCCGCCTGGTGTTCAGAGCACGGTGTACCGCTGTCTCTGAAGAAGCGGAAGATCATGGCATCGACCATCCAGTCTCGCGTTGAGGCTGAGCATCGTCGCCTTCATGAAGTGTGGGCCGCCACCCCGGACTCGTACACGGTGCTCACGCACTCTGATCCGACTGGTGAGCAGGCTGTACGCAACGTTCTGTCGGATCTCGTGACCGTGTGGCACCCCAGCTGATGGACGTCTTCAATCCTGAAAGGAAAACCATGGCCATGCACTTCGACGGCACCACGTGTCCGTACCCCAGCATCCATGAAGCATGCGACAGCCCAGCGTGCTGCACCTTGCTCGACACCATCCCCGATTACGAGGACTGACCCTCAGCGGCGCCCCGCTCCATGCGGACACTCGACGTCAAGGTCGAGACGGGGCACTGCGCACCGATCCGAGTGCGCTCATCCCAACCTGAAAGGTTCATCCACCATGCTGGATTCCATCCACGACTTCGTCACCGCTACTTCCTCCAACACCGAGATCTTCGGCGACGGCGTCTGGGCCTTCATCAAGAACATCCTCGGCGCCTTCGGTGACCTGGTCCTGGGTTCCTCCGCCCCGGATGTCACCCCGGAGCCCGAGCCGACCACCACCATCCCGGCGACCCCGCTGGAGCCGGCCACCCCGATCGTCCCGGAGCCGGAGGTTGACCCGGAGGTCTAGCAAGACGGCCCGAGCAGGTGCGTCCCCGCCGCCAGTCGGGGATCGAGGTTCGACACCTCGTCGGGCACTCAGGGGTGTGTGGTTCACACCGAGGTCATGAGAGTCGGTGAAGCTCTCCCCACGACCGGCACCCTTCGCCGATGAGGGTTGTAGCGCGTCGCATCGACGTCGCACGCTGCCCCACACCCCTACCAAACCACCCGAACAGAAACAGCCCCGACGCGAGTACCAGTCGCGCCGGGGCTTAGTCATGGAAGGAGTCCATTTGACCACGCCATCAATCGTAGGTAACCACCCCTACGCAGACGAGTTCCCGATGGCCTCGGAAGAGGAACTCGCCGAACTCACCGAGTCCATCGGCACCGTCGGCCTGATTCACCCGATCGTTCTCACCCCGGACGGCCTGGTCCTCGACGGTCGGAACCGCCTCGAGGCATGCCGCCGCGCCGGGGTCGACCCGATCTTCGAGACCCGCGAGGGTGACGATGACGATTTCAAGGAGTTCGTCATCGGGGTGAACACGACAGGTCGCCGTGAGTCGATGACGGTGCAGATCGCGGCAGCGTCGGTCGCGTTAATTCTCGGGTATGAGAAGCGCATCAATGGACAATGGAAACGGAATTCTGTGCCAGTTAATACGGAATCCCGTACTAACACTTGGAAGGACGCAATTAGGCAAGCCGGAACAGTCCTTGATGCTTTGGGCCCGCCTCACCTCCGAGCCGTCCGCGATGGGGAAACCACTCTCAACGCTGTCTACGAGGAAGCGCGCCGGGAGAAGGAGCGTATCGAGAACGCGGAGCGTCTCAAGGTGGAGCAGGCCCGGCAGGAGGAAGATCGCGAGCAGTACGCGACCGAGTACTTCGATCAGCATGCAGCTGCTGCTGAGTGGCTGTCCTCGAAGCCAGACGGGGTGTTCGAGACGAGGCGCGCCGCGTTCGCTGCTTACCAGGAATACAACCGTGAAGCGCGTGCGGCGGAGGAAGTCCGCCGGCAGGAAGAGGAACGCCGCCAGCAGGAACACCGCGACGCCATCCAGCGCGACGCGAACCGCCTCAAGGGTTTCCTCGTCGGTTACGGCCAGGCCTGGGGCATGCGCGACCACCCCCACCGGGGCGAGGTCCTGGACCTTCTCGACCCCGCCGAGCGGAAACGATTCATCACCATCGAAGGAGAAATCACGTGGCCCGAAATAAAGAACTGATGACCAACGACTTCCTTGAGCACGTCGACGATCAACTTGACCGGCACCGAGCCAAGATCCAGCGCTACTCACCCGGCGCCCCGTGGCTGAATGATGTAGTCGACGACATCGACTCCAGTCACATCTCGGACGACGAACTGCGCCGCTTGTACGTCTCCGAAATCGTCCGCCGACGTGAGGGCGAGGCCACCCGCGGTGTCACGAACATGGCCCGGAAAATGGCCAAGACAGGACAGATGCCGATCGACTGGTTCGAGTACGCCGACCGCCCCATCGCCTACACCGTCGAAGTCCCCGACGAGGAAGGCAAGATGCGGAAGCAGGAAATCCGCGTCACCCTCCGCGCAGCCACCGGCGAGGACTTCCTCGCCTGGGCCCGATGGCGAGAGAAGAAGGCCAACGAAACCCGCGACGTCGAGATGCAAACTGTCAACGTCTTCCGCGGATGGGCCCACGAGATGGAACTCGGAGGCTTCCGGTACTTCCCCGACTACGCCACGGCCATCACCCAGGCCGACGAGGACCACCCGGCCGTCGTCCACGTGCACTGAGCGCGCCGGGCTTTGGCCCATCAACAAAGAATTTAGGCCCGTACCTGCTGGAACAGGTACGGGCCTTCGTCATCCCCGAAAGGAATCAACAATGACGACCCTACCCGAACCCAAGACGTACTCAGTACCCGAAGTGGCCGCCCTACTCGGCTACTCAAAATCCACCTTGTACCAGCACATCCGCGAGGGAAAAGCCAGCGACCTACGGCCAATCCGCACCGGCAACGTCACGAAATTCTCCAAAGCCCACATCGACCGACTGCTTGAAGAAGGTGCAGCATGACTGAGCTTGAGCTCATCGCCCGGGCCGTCGACGTACTGACCAACCCGGAATCTCCGGAAGGCGTGGGCACCACGATCCACTACCTGCTCGGTGCGCTGCTCGGCCTGACCATGCCCCTCACCGAGATCTTCGCCCTCCTACGTGAAGGGGGCTGGCTGTGACCCACGGACACCCCGCCCAGTACGACGCCGACATCACCCGGCTGGGCTATCCCTACACCCGCTCAGCCACGGCACTGCCGAAGGACACCCGGAAGATCGCCGTCATCACCCTCGAGAAGGAAATGCTCGAGTGGCGGGCGAAATACGGCGATCACTTCCCCGACATCCAAGAAACCCTCCTCAAACTCGAGGACCAGATCAACCAAGAAAGAGACCTGCTGTGACAGACCAAGAACGCCACGTCCACGCCCAGGTGACGCATGCCGGCACTCACTCCCGCGACGCCATGCTCCGGGTTGCCGCGGGCAAGAAGGTGAACAAGCAGACCATCGCGTCGCTGGAGAACCGCGGGTGGATCACCCACGACGACTACACGTCGATCCAACTGACAGAAGACGGTGTAGTTGCCCTCCGGATCATCCAGGAGGAGTACCGATGACCGCGGCCGTGGTTCCGGATGCCCAGTGGGTGAGTGTCGCCGACGCTGCGGTGTCCGCCGGATTGAGCGAGACGACGATCCACCGCATGTGTGAAGACGACGAACTGCGCTGGCGCTGGGGTTCGCTCAACAATCAGCGGGCCCGGCTGGTGGACCTCGCGACGTTGAAGGCCAGGCCCCAGGTGTCGCCGGCCAGTGACGTCGAGTGGATCACCGCCGCCGAGGCCGCCGCCCGCCTGGGGGTGACCGCGATGACGATCCACCGGCACGCCATGCGCCACGAAATGCGCTGGGCGTGGGGTGTGATCAACGGCCGCCGAGCGCGGCTTATCGACGCCTCCACCCTGGGCGGGGACTACCGGCCCCGGCATCTTGCCGCGGTCGTCGAGGAGTACGACTTCTTCCGTTCATACGGCAAGTCACACCAGGCGTGCATCGTCCGGCTCGCCGAGTCATTTAAAGTCCAGCCGCGCACGATTGAGCGCTGGCTGGTGGAAAGGAAAACTGCATGACCCCAGATCAGAACAAGTTCCACGACCCCCGGCGCAGGAAATGGCTCGGGGGTCTTCTCATTGCTGTCCTCGGTCTCGGTACCGCCCTGTGGGTCATTCTCCTCGCTGGCCTCGGCGCCCTGGCGTGGAAGACGGTGATCGGATGAGCCTCGACATCATCATCGGCGTCGTCTGGGTCCCGATGATCCTCCTCGCTCTCTACGGGGTGTGGCACGTGGTCGTCGAGAACCGGGAACTGGCCGCCCGGCTCGATGGGCTCGACGAATCATTCGGGAAGATGCTGGACATCATCGACGAGATGAATCACGTCCTCAGCTGCGCCCATAGCCGTTCCCACGTCGCCGTCGACGCTCTGCAGGCTCACCTCAACGGTGAGGACGTCGAGATCCAGGTGCACAAGATGCCGCTGCGCACCACCGACCGTGAGGAGTGATGAGGGTGAGCAGTGAATCCGACTCATTCTTCAACGGGAAGGTCATCCTCGGCGATGTGCCGCTGACCCCGGAAGAGATCGAGAAACGCATCCGGGAGGTTGTCGAACGGCTTGAGAAAGCCCCGCTGATCATCAAGAGGCGTCACGAGGCAGCGCGGGAAGCTGAGCGGAATTTGCGCAGCGAGTACGCCCGCGCCTTCTTCGAGCACCGCAGTAAGGGTATGAGCTTGAAGGAGTGCGAATTGCAGGCAAGGTTGGACACTGATCCAGCCCGGGAGGAGCGGGACATCGCGGAGGTCTCGCTGACCTATGCCCGCGACATCGCCCGCCAGCTTGAGCAGCATCTGCGGGCCCTGCAGACTCAGTCCGCGTCACTGCGGGCCGCGTTCCCGATGGCCGGCAGGGGGTTTTCGTGAAGCGGACACCCCTGCAGCGGAAGACGCCGATGAAACGCACCCCGATGAAACGCACCCCCACGAAGAAGGGGAAGCGGTCGGTCAGCAAGAAGATCCCGAAGGAGTCCTACAACGAAGTCTTCCGCCGGGCAGGCCAACAATGCGAAGTCATGGCCGACCCCCTGTGCACCACCAGGGCAGAGGAGTGGCACCACCGGAAACTCAGATCTCAGGGTGGGGAACACACCGTGGAAAACGGTCTCGCTGTCTGCGCTGCCTGCCACCGACATATCCACATGAACCCAGCCGACTCCTACACAGCCGGCTGGCTCGTGAAATCAACCCATGACCCCGTCGACGTCCCCGTGACGCGCCGGGGTCTTGTCGTCCTGCTCACCAGGCAGGGCAACTTCATAGGAAAGGAGGGCCCATGAGCACCCGCGATGTCATCGACCGCAGTAGCCGGTTCTTCATCCAGGTGCCGAATGACCTTGTCCGGGAGATCAAGAATGCGAACGCTTTCCTGGTCTACTCGATCTTGAAGACCTACACCAACGGCTCATCGAACACTGTGTTCCCCGGTCGGGAGACGATTGCCGCGACGATGGGGGCGAAGACGACGAAGCCGGTCGACACCGCTCTGAAAGAGTTGCGGCGTCTCGGCCTGGTCGCCACGTTCCCTCGGTGGCTGGGTGATGATGGATCGATTTCCCGGGTGAAGGATGAGGCCCATTCTCGGCAGACATCGAATGGATACATCCTCTACGACACGATCAATCTGAGTCCGCCGGAGGGGTGGGACGACCCCAACACCCAACCGCCAAAAAGGGGTGGGGTGGGTAGCCAAAAGGGAACCCCCCCGGGTGGCCAAACGGACACCCCCCGGGTAGCCGAAAAGGTACACGAAGTATATCCACCTGAAGTACATCCATCTGAAGTAGAAAAACCCCCTGTAGTCCCCCAAGGGGGACCCGCCGGAAAGTCGGAGGAGAGCGGGTCATCGAAGACTTCGACCCGGGGCACCCGGATCCCGGAGAACTTCTTTCCCTCAGAACAAGCCATCCGGACCGTCCGACGGACGTTCCCCGGTATGCAGCCGGCGTTCATGGACTACGAGCATCAGAAGTTCGTCGACCACTTCACTGCCGCCTCCGGTCCCCGCGGGGTGAAGAAGGACTGGGACGCGACATGGCGGAACTGGATGCGCACCGCCGTGGACCGCCTGCCGACTTCCCAGAAGTCCGCGATGTTCGGCCAGGGCCCCACACCGCAGCCGACCGTCCAGCATCCGTCGAAGGCTGACCAATACCGCGATCTCGGAGCTGAGATCGCCCACGAATTCGCCTCAGGAGGTGACCAGTGAACCACCCCATCCCCGCCTACGGGGCACACCCCCCGGTGCAGCAGCAGCCCCCGCAGGTCGATCCGAACAACCCGGCCAGCGTCGCCGCTGACATCCTCGCCCGGGTCTCGGCCCATGACTCCACCGCCCCACGACCGGACCGGGATCTTCTCCGCCGCTGGGCCGAGGTCATCCGAGCCTCAAAAGTCGATTACGAGTGGCTCTGCGAGGGCGTCACCCGCCTGTACTCGACCGCGTCTGAACCGCCGAAGATGAAACTCGCCGCCGTCATCGACGCCGCCAAGACGGCGCGCCGGGAGGCGAGGAAGGGTGAGGAGATCAGGGAGCTGACGCCGGCGCCGTCGTTCGACGAGGACTCGCCGGGTGATACCGGCTACGCGATCACTGCCGCCCACAGGCAGTGGGGTGCGATTGATCTTCCGTGTGCGGACGTGGCCACGGAGACCGGCATGAACAGGGGCTGTGGGGCGATCGTCGGTGACCCGTGCACGAGGGGCAACCAGTTGAAGCGGATCCCGTGCAACGCCCGTCTCGTCACGGCTGGTCGGTTGAACAACCCGAAGCACCGCGAGATGTACGCCGCCCGGCAGGCCCACCTGGCAGAACACCGCAGGACGTTCAAACCGTCCTGGAGAAATGATTGATGAAAGGAAATTTCATGGTGAAGAAGTTATTTGGCCGCATTCGAGGGATGTGGCTGGAAGCCCTGGTCCTCGCCCAACAGATGACCGTTGCCTACACGGAGGTCCGGTGGCCATATCCAGTTCATGATCGTGTGGTGCAGCGTGTGAAAGATCGGGAATCTGCGAAGCTTTGTCGGCTCCGGTCAGAACTTTCTCAGGCGGAGGAGGGGGCGACATGGCGATAGGCGACACCTCGATCACCGTGGTCGGCAATGTCGTGGCTGATCCGGAGCTCAGGTTCACACCGCAGGGCTTGGCCGTCGCGAACTTCCGTGTGGCGAGCACCCCGCGGGTGCGGGACAAGAATTCAAACGGCTGGGTTGATGGTGAGGCGCTTTTCCTGACGTGCAGGATCTGGCGCGACGCTGCTGAGAACGTCGCCGAGAGCTTGTCGAAAGGCATGAGGGTCATCGTCAACGGCTATCTCAAGCAGCGGTCCTATCAGACGAAGGACGGCGAACAGCGCACCGTTTACGAGGTCGAGGTCGAGGAGGTGGGCCCGTCGTTGAAGTTTGCGCAGGCTCACGTGACGAGGAATGTTCGCCAGAACGGCCCAGGAGGGGGCCAGGCCGCCCCGCAGAACCATTCTGGTGGTTTCGGTCAAGCACAGCCTTCAACGCCGCGGAACGACCCGTGGAACTCCGCACCACCCGCCCAAGGGCCCGCCGATGACGAACAACCTCCGTTCTGACCGGTGCGGGGTGTGCGGTGGGCCGCCGGCCGACTGCCCATGCCCTGAGTACTGGGCGTCGGTGGAGGTGTGGTGGCTGGGGAAGTTCGTGGGCCGGAAGATCTGGACCAGACCGAACCGTGGCCCCAGCAACACCATCCCCCGCTGGGTGACCCTCCTCGACATCTGGCAGGAGAAGGATTCCTACGGCTACGCATGGATCGTCGCCCACATTGACTGGCGCGGCCAGACCGAGCGCGCCGTGTTCCTCAACACCAACGTGGTGATCCTCGAGCTCACCGCCGAAGAGTCCCCACACATCCAGGTCCACGACCTCGGCCAGGGCTATCGCTCCACCAGCTACGACCCGTGGGACGGCACACCAGCCCCAATTCTCGAGCAGCGCGACCCACCACCCCGCGACACGCCGACGATCCCGGCGCCTGAGGACCCGACGACCGTCGAAACCACCGTGGACCCCCAGTTCGCCCTCTTCGACCTCTAACCCACCCCACCAGCCCGGCCCCACCACATCAGGCGCGCCGGGTTGATCGATCTTCATGAAAGGAATGCCCCCGATGACTGAGTGCAAGAAGTGCGGTTCCGCCTTCAAATGGGCGCTGACCGTCCAGAGCCGAACGGACCGTTGGGTACCCGTTGAGCCGGAGCCCTCCGAGGAGGGCAGCTACCTCTATGTCGCCAGCCGGTCGGTGAAACGACTGTCCGGCGTTGAGTTGGAAACCGCCCGAGTGAAGAAGTGGCGCCTGTACCGCCCGCATGTCGAGCTGTGCTCGTCGGCTGGTGGGGCATGACCACCCGGCCAGGTGAGAAGAAACTGCGGCTGAGGTGCGTCCACGGCAAGTGCGACCGTCCCGGGCATCGACATCACTGGGGCCACGGCTTCACGTTCTGCGACCACCATATGGATCTCCTCGAGGAGATGGTCCGCAATCGCCCGTCAATAAACCCCACAAGCAGGAAGGGAACATCACCGTGGAAATCATTCTGACCATCGCCCTGATCGGCATGGCTTTCGCTCTCCACTACTCGCATCAGGAAAACCGGCGCCTCGAGGGGCTGCTGATCAAGTCCTCGAAAAGTCGGCACCCCGCTTACCGAAAACGCATGGAGGAAACCCTGTGATTGTCCTGTACCCGCAAACTGAGCCACGTGTCGAGATTGAAGACCCAGACGTGGAGGCCATCAAGAAGGCGAAAGCGAAGGAGCCCACCGCGAATGATCTGATCCGCCGGATGCCTAACGGGGTCCGCCGATTCATGGTGACCGGACGCCCGCCGGCCGAGGCTCCGGCCGCGATCATCGCGTACATGGCTGAGCGGGGCATGACGAAGGTCGATGGCCGTCTCGGTCGTGTCGGCCCCCTGGTCTACACGACGCTGGGCAAGCAGGTCATCACCCAGCTGCAGCGACGCATGAAAGGACACGACTGATGAGCAACAGCAACGACGAGACCATCACGAAGAATCAACTGCGCGAGTTCATCAAGGACTGGCGTGAAGGCCTCGCCAAGTTCCCCGGTGAGAACTACGCCGGCGAGATCCTGGACGACCTCGAACATGACTTCCTTACCCCCACGATGGCTGACATCGAGTGGATCGATGCTCAGCACGCTGGGCTCTGCGCGCATGCCAGCGGGAGTGATGAAGTGGTCCGCATGATCTACCTCGCTGAGGATGCCGAAGACTCGGGGATGATCCTGTGTATGGCTGGTGACGGGGTGCTTTTCTGGACGCCTCGTGCAAATCTCACGCCGCTGACCGGAACTCAGCTCGATCTGCGTCCTGCCTATGGTCCCAAAGAAAAGGACGAGTCGACGCGGCAGCAGATGTCCTCCTGGTGCACGATCGCCCGACACCCGTTTTTCGCAGGGTGCTACGAGCAGAGTGGCTCACTGCTCGATGCCATGATCGCCAAGCTCGATGATCTGATGTCCACCAGCGAGGGGGAGTCGTGAGTCTTTTCCCGCATGCGATTTTCATGCCGACATGCTCGAAGGACGGCGATCTGCTCACTTTCGTGAGGGAGCACCGTGTCTGGTTCTGCTCGGCGTGCAAAGCCGAGTGGAACACCCATCTCCCGGCCGACGGTGCCGAGGCTGACCGCAGGAGGTACATCCCATGACCAATGAGAAGAACCACGTCAAGGTCGCGCAGCGCCGGCTGATGAACTACCGCATCAAGCTGACCGACGGCACGATGGTGGATTTCCCCACGGAAGAGGATCTCGAAGGGGCCTTCCTGCATGCGAAACGCACCGGTGGGAACCTGTCCATCGGCATGTCCGACGGTGGGGAGTTCATCATGAACCCCGACCACATCGTGAGTATCCACGCACAGAAGCCAGTGGTGAAGGCCACGAAGGAGGAGGGTGAGACGCAGTGAAGAGCGCACGAGAGTGGGAGGAACTGCTGTGCAGAATCCCGAACGAGGACGCCCCACCGTGGTTCGAGATCGGACCCCAGGAGCACGGGCAGAGTGACGTAGGGACCCTGAACAGTCGGTTCGGACCGTTGGATCGGGAGACCGCCGAGTTCATCGCCTCCGCGCCGCATGCTGTCGCCGACCTGATCCGCCTGATGCGGGGTGTCTCCGGCGTCATCGAGTTGATCAACGACCGAGAGGAGTTGCTGCGTCTGGCTGGCCACGGGACGGCCGCCGAACTGGTTGCTGACCTTGGAGTGCATCTGCAGCTCATCCTCACTGGAAAGGATCCTCGATGAGGCCTGATATCACGATCATCTGCACCGGCAACGGCAGTCACCCCGAGCGAAAACTCGGGGCTTTCTCGTATCTGGGGGACAGGTGGAAGCTGCGCGCCAGTGTGTGGTCGGCCCGCCGGGAACCGCACCAGCATGCCCGGCAGTCGAAGTACCGGTTCACGTGCGAGTGCGGCCGCCGGTACGCACACAACGCCGGCAGGTTCACCACCCAGCTCGACCAGGTCGCACGGACACCCTTGAGGGCCCTCGACCTGTCGAGAACTCCTCAGGAATACCCGAACCCTCATCGGAAGGACACCCCATGACCCCCGCTCTGCTCGGTTTCGACTGTGAGACCACCGGTCTTGACCCCCACGGCGCCCCGCCGGCTGGCCTTCTCGAGGTGGGCATGGTGGCATTCACGGAGGACCTGACCCCGATCTGTCAGTGGTCGAGCCTGGTGATGTCGCCCGCGGCCCTGGGCCACCTCGCCGCCGGACCAATTGACCAGGTTGTCGAGAAGATGCACGCC
This sequence comes from Corynebacterium lemuris, assembly GCF_024919295.1. Lineage (GTDB taxonomy): Bacteria > Actinomycetota > Actinomycetes > Mycobacteriales > Mycobacteriaceae > Corynebacterium > Corynebacterium lemuris. Next base: position 24,028 of record NZ_JANWTC010000006.1, read on the forward strand.
GAGAACGGCCTATTCGACGAAATCTTCGAACTGATCCCATACGCGCCAGCTGAACTGTTCGCGCCGGGTGCGGTGGCCCAGAAGGCTCTGGCGTGGATGGCTGAGAACGACATTCCCCGGGGTCTTCCCATGTTGGGGTCGTCGGTGACGTTGGATCGGACGTTCCTGGCGAAGGAGATGCCGGCGCTTCTTGATGCTTTCCACTACCGGTCGGTTGACGCGTCGTCGGTGCGGCTGGCAGCGGAGCTCGCCGCCGGCGTGACGGTGGACGTTCCGGAGGGCCTGCCGGCGCATCGGGTCATCGCGGACATCCACGCGTCTGCTCGACTGGTTCGGTCCAGCTTGGACGCAATCCGGGGTGCGGCATGAGCGTGATGTCGAATCAGATCCGGTTCCTGATTGCGATGGTGATCGCCCTGTCTGCGATGGAGCACGGCGCGTTCACCACGGTTTTGCTGGCCGTCGTCATCGTGATCACCCTCCTGGTGCTCGATCTGATCGGGGATTACCTGTCGGGCAGGCGTCGACGGTGAGCTTAAACGTCGCGGCAGGCGCGTGGCTGGTGTGGGATCACCTGCTGTAGATCAGTGCCGGGGCACTCGTCCTGGCCTCGCGCATCGACTACCGGGTGGGCTGCAGCCGGAGTGTGTGGACGGACGCCCTCGTATGGGTGTCGTTGGTGGCGATCGTGTTCGCCGCCGGGGCAACAACCTGAATTAGTCATTGAAGAAAGGAATTCCATGAGCAGGACTACGAGCAGGGGAACCACCTTCACGGTGGAGGAACGTCGCGGTGATCGGGTGGTGATGATGTCGAATCCGGCCCGGCCTGGCGAGGTGGAGGCCGGTCGGATTGTGGATGTCGACGGGGTGAAGGGTTTCAGGCCATCGGCGATCATGCCGGGTGCGCTGTCTGCGGACGGACTGCGGGTCATCGCGGACCTGGTCGAGGAGGGTGCGTGAGTGACGTCAAGGCCATCTGGAAGTTCACGATTCCCGTCACCGACGTCGTGGAGGTGGAGATGCCGCGGAATGCTCGGGTCCTGCCGTTCGTCCAACCCGCTAGGCCGGAGTCGCTCGTGATGCGGTCGATGCACTTGTGGGCCGAGGTCTACCCGGACGCCCCGAAGATCATCCGCCGGTTCCTCGTCGTCGGGACGGGCAACCCGATCCCGGATGCCTACCCGAGTCACTGGCTGGCGTCAGTCGTGGATCCGCCGTTCGTGTGGCATGTCTACGAGGCCAGCGACCCGATCACCGGAGTTGGGGGCGAGGTCCATGGCTGAGCTGACCGAAGTCGTCGGCTACGTCGGCGAACGCAGGATGACGGAGATCCACGAGAAGGAGTTCCCGACGCTCCCGGGATTGACGGCGAACATTGTCGGTCAGGCCCGGGATCACCGCGGGGATCTGGTCATCGCGGTGCAGTGCTCCGCCTGTCTGGTGGTGGTCACGGATCGGATGATCCTGGCGCTGGATCAGGTGAATCATGCCCTGGGCGACAACGTCTGGGGACCAGCTGGAACGAAAAAATACAAGCGGTGTCGCGAGTGTCGTGTCAACGGCCGACACCCGGAAGGAGAAGACGATGAGTGAAAACATGAGCGGGCCGGAGAAGTGCATCAAGCTGTCCCCGGTGGAGGCGATCCGCTGGGACGGGAACAACCTCGATGAGGTGGCTGCCTTCGCGCCGGGATCTTGGGCGCCTTATGGGGATGTGCTGGTGCTGTCCTCCTCGGCATCGTTGACTCCGGGCAACTGGGTTGTCAAGGGTGCGGATGGCCGGGTGTGGCCGGTGTCAGCGGCCGATTTCGCCCGTGACTACCGGCCTCAAGCTCAAGGGGTGGTGGTGAACGTTTCCGTCGCGGAGGAGAGCTACACCGCGGACGAATTGCAGGCCATTGTCCAGAAGCTCAACTTGGAGAACAGGGTCCGGATGCGCCCTCGGCTGGGCAACTTCGCTGGGATGCTCCCCACGATGGGCGATAAGGAGAAGATCGGCGAACTCCGAGCCTCTAACGATCAGCGCGGTGAGCAGCTGGACAATCTCGAAGATCAGATAGCCCGCCTGGTCGAAGGTCTGCGCACCGTCGAGAAGTGGACCGGAAATGATCTGCTGATCGCTGGCCTGGTCCATGACGGGATCATTCGGCAGGAGGACCTGGAGTGACTGTGCAGATGAGGGTGATCACACCGACCGGCGACACCTTGGTCCTGCGGCTGGAAAAGCAGCAGGCACAGCGGGCTACCCGTCCGGGGTTCCACCCGCCCGAAACTCGGTGGGTATCCGACTGGAAGCTGGAAGGAGAGCCTCACCATGATCGATATTGACCCACCTGAGATTTATCGTCTGCGTCTGAGACGTGAGCGGGCGAAACGCAACGTGATCCTCGCCGTCACCGCCATCATCACGATGGTGGGGGCGGCGATTGTCATTCCGATGATTGTTCTGGGGCTCGTTGGACCCGGCCCCGCAGGTCCCGTAGCGGGCATCCTTGCGGCTCTAGCCGTCGTCGGCACGATCGTTGCCGTCTTCGTGATTTTCGACCAGTCTAGCGACTTCCAGCGCTACGACATCGACCTCAAGTACGAACTCCACAAGACCGCGTGGAAGGAACATCAGGCGCTCCGGTCTGAGCTGGATCAGATCATTCGGGAGGAGCTGCAGAGCGAAGGCCGCGGCCTTTTTGATGAAGTGCTGGATCGGGAGCGGAATGTGATCAAGGAGTGGCAGGAAGCCGTGAAGCGTCTCGGAAGGGGTGGGCCGCTGTGACTGTCCCTCGTAAGCGGTCTCGCAGGTCGGCAAAACAGGCCGGCACCTCATTCGAACGGTCCATAGCCAACCACATGCAGGCCGAGCTCGGAAACCCGGCGATCGACCGCATGCCGAAACACGGGGCTCTCGACCGGGGCGATATCGCCAACGTGAGGGACTCCCATGGCCGCCTGCTCGCCGTGGAGTGCAAAAACACCTCGAAGATCGCCCTGTCCGGCTGGATGCGTGAAGCCCACACCGCGGCCGCCAACTACGGCGCCCACACCGGCGTCATCGTCCACAAGCGTCACGGGACCGCCGCGCCGGGCTCTCAGTGGGTCACCCTCACCGTCGATGATCTGATCCACCTCCTGAAAGGAACCCCTTGAGCCCGTCCCTGAACACCATCACCCTGCACCTTGATGATGCCGGCGACCTCGCCAGAATCGACACCCTCGCCAGCGACCCGGTGGTCATGTCCGCCGCAGTATCCGTCATCGCCCTCATCCTCGGATCTGCCGCGGGCAACAACCCCACCGGGGCCGAGGATGCCCGGGATTACGTCATCAGAGAAATCGACCGCCGGCGGGTCATCATCACCCAGTCACTGAAGGAGAAGAAGGACGAGTGACCGACCGGAACCACCCGATCTTCACCGACAAGCAACTCACCACCCTGCAGGAAGCCCTCCAGGAATTCGGGCGCGTCGTCCGCGAGTGGGCCGACACCTACCGGGAAGCCATCACCGCCTTCCACGACCAACTCCACGACACCCGCCAGCGTGCCGGGAACCGGCAACGGTCGATGAAGTATCAACCACCGCCGCGCACCTTGACCCACAACATCAATCCCACGGGCCACCCAGTACATCGGGTGGCCCGTTCGTATTTCCCTAGGAGGCATACCGGTGGCAGATGAACAGGAGCTCCGCGAACTCGCAGATACTCTCCATGGCCTCTATGAGGCTCTCGATGCTGCGAAGTTCGCGCAGGCGCCGCAGACGGAACGGGTCATGCGTCCCCGACCCGGGCCGCGCACCCCGGGGAACTGGCTCATGATCTCGCTGGACGCCCACCACACCGGCATGCTCTTTGAGATGTGTCGCGATGCGGCGAACTACGTCGCCCCGCAGACCATCCTCCACCACCAGGGCCGGAAGCTGTGTGAGTGGATCAAGTGGCACTCCCACTACATCGCCACTGACTTCCCCGCCGCGGATGACCTCGCGGACCTCATGCGCGATCAGGTTCGCACCCTCGACCGTCGGCTGGCACCAAAGGACGCCGGCCAGGTCGCCAACGAAGACCCCTACCTCACCGCGGACTCCATCCAGCGGAACCTCACGGCGAAGGGGTTGGAGTGTCCGGAGGCCACGATCCGGTCATGGGCGGCCCGGGGTCATGTGTCAACGAAGACTCGTCGGGATGGTCATCGGGCTTATCGGCTGGGGGACATTATTCGTCGACTCGTGGGGGAGGACCCCTACGACCAGGACAAGGAGAACCCTGATGACTGACCATATTGACCCTGACAAGCTGCGCCAGTTCACCACCGCTGAGCTTGAAGCCATGCTCGCCGAGTGGGAGGGCGTCGCCCTCACTCCCGGCGTGGAGACTTCCCCCGCCTTTGACGATGACCCTGACCAGCGTGACGTGTCCTTCCCCGTGATCCGTGTGGAAGGCGTCGAAGGGTGGTCATCCGTCAACGTCCCGGCGCGGCTGGTCGGCCTGTCGGTGGCGCCTGCCCTGGCCGCCGAACTCCTGCGCATTCAACGAGAACTTGAAGTGCTGCGCGACCACAACACCTACGAGGCCGACCTGCACGACGATGACGACCAGTTCCCGGAAGTCGTCACGCTGGGGAAGCACAACGGCTCCCAGCTCGCCCGCATCTTGAACGGAGAACCCGATGGCAATTCATGAAGTGACCTACTACCAGGCCAAGTGCGACGGCTGTGGACGTATCGAAGATGACTACGGGGAATACACCGCCTTCGGAACTCCCGGATGCGTAGTCGACATGATGTGGGATAGCGACTGGTCCGTAACCGACGACAAGATGTTTTGCGAGGACTGCCGGCCGCCGGTCGACGAAGAGGACGACTACGACGTGCACGGTGATGTCGATGAGTAGCGAAATGAGCAGGGAAGAGGCCCGCGTCATCGTCGAGCAGGCATGGGCGAAGGCAGAAGCGAGAGTCATGTCCTGGTGGCCCTGGCGCACGAAGTTCATGCGCCGTCTGCTTGAGAAGGAGGTGGGAAACGATGAGTGACTAGGAATGTGACGTGATCGTCCCCCTCGATTCCCTGTAATCCTGCGTAGTACGAAGATCTGATAGTGGTCGGGAATCGAGCCGGGGGCGTCACCTGAATGCCTGCTGTCGCATACTAAGTAGATGGACTTCGTTTATGAGGATTACCCACTAGAACCCTTCGGGCATCTCTGCATCGAACTCGCCAATAGCGTAAACGAACTAGCTCGCACCCCGCGGTCCCTTCCTGACGCTACCCAAGCAGCTATCAATGAGCAGCTAGGGGCAACAGAACCGAACACAGCTCGGCACGAAATTGCCAAACTCCCCGATGACCTAACTACCCTGACTGCTCAATCAGCTGGTGGCGCCCTACATGCCATCGGCCAGATACTGACAGCGGGGGTGATGGCACCTTTATCCCCAGCAATTCTAGCTAGAACCGTAGTGGAAACCTCCGCGGTAGTAGCCTATCTATGCGAGCCGGAAGACCCTCTCGGGCGTGTAACCCGCGCCGTTAACCTGATGGAAAAATCCTTGCGAGATGACAAGGCAGCAAAACCTGAACACCCTCAAGCCCCCCTCCTTCAAGAGATGATCAAACTCAAACAAGTCCTTGGCCAAAAGGGATACACAAAAGAACACAAGATCCCGGGAAGTTATGAAAACCTAGCCGCCACCTACCTTGACCCAGTTGACGGCGGATCTTTCTATTCACAGCTCAATGACTACGTTCACTCGAACCTGATGACTCAGATGCAAATAGCAGTCCTAGCGGATCATCGGCCCTGGGAAAACCATCTGCGGACCTATGAATTTTCCCTAGCAGCTACCGTCATCGTCATCTACGCCGCCGCCTCGCTTGAGCCCCATCGCGCCGGGGACCCCAGACGTTTCCGCAATGCTGCACAACGAGTGGTCGACTGTCACTACGCTTTTACTTCCGATCCCCGACTGAAATTCGGGTCGTCTCAGAGCTAAGGGCTGGAGAATGTGAAACAGGGTTCTCGAGCTTCCGACACCCACCCCTGGCACTACTCAGTCTCAGGAATTTCGTTACCCTCCGCTTCGGCCTGGTTCCGCTCCTCACGGATCTGCATCTCGATCTCCACGATTGCGAAAATGAACATCACAATCGAAAGGGTGACCTGCGAAGCAATGGAAACAGGGTGCCCCGCCGTGAAACTCGTGACCGCCGTCTGTGCCAACATATTCACGGCTTCCTTATACAAGGTTAACCGCTGAGTCTTCGACAGCTCGCTAACCTTCACCTGGCCTTTACCAGTCACGCGGATGGCCAGTTCATCAACGTTCTCGGCGTTTTCCTCAACGAAAGACTCGGCAACTTCCCGGACCTTGGGGGATGTCATCGCCAGTTGCAGGGCCATGGGGTAGTCGTGCGGCTGGAATAGACCCCACCGCCGTTTGAATGTCTCCATCACCGGGTCAGGAATAGTGAGGTTCTGCTGGATGATCTTATTGAGTTCGTCGATCTTCCAGCTAGCGGCGATCTGCTGGTGGCTGGGGGCCACGACGTCCATAATCGCGGCCCGGAGGGGTGTTTGAGCCGCGATGTCCGCGAACATATTGCTGGGCAACGTCGCGGCGATGGACGGCCACATGTCGGCGAGGTGCCGGGACATGCTGGTTCCACCCATGTCTTTGAGTTGGTCGATGAGGGGGGACATGGGATTTTTCCATCGTTGGAGGTCGCTGGGGTTCAGGCCGCCTTCCCATGATCGATAGTTCTGGGTGAGGGTGGCCGCGAGGTCGGCGAACATGGGGGATTTGTAGAGGTCGCGGTTGGGCCTCAGGATGTCGTCCCAGTTGAAGGCGTCCACCAGGGGCTCACGCTTCCAGATCGGGTTGTCATCATCGTCGTCGTGGGGGAAGGCGAGTGGCACGGGGGGATCCTATCGGGGTGTCTGAGGGGCCGTTGTTGTTAGCGCCCCCTGCACGTCTCTTAGAGTTATCTCTCCCGGAGGGCGAGGACGCCAGCATCAACATTAATGACGCCGAGGGGAGCAGATAGGCTCCCACACGCCTGAGACCTGTGCTAGCCGTTTCCATCGAAGACTAACTTGAGCACTCGCTCGGTCCTCGTGCCTCTTTGGTCTCGGGGCCTTTGAGTAACTGGTATCTTCCCAGCCACCCGCCGAAATGGTCAGGTATTAGTGTCTCAAGGTCCTGCCGTCCGCGATCTTCTCGACCCATTCGCCGAGGATCTTGGGGTTGTCGTTGCGCCACCCGTGGGCTGCTGCCCATTCGATAGCTGCCCCGGGCTCCGGAAGCGCGCCCTGGTCTCGCAGTCGCATGAGAGCTTCTACTGTCACTTTCTTCTCGTAGCGGGAAGACAGGTGATTGTTCGTGTTGTTCCGACTTGTCACTCGCTCGAGCTCCTCCCGAGCGGCATCACTGATCGGGGCCACCGAGCTGGGAAACTCAGAGTTCTGCTTGCGGAAAAGAACCTCAGCTCCGAGCTCTTCACCCCACACGTTCAGTGTGTGCATTGAGGTGACCACGCTCAGAGCTGTCATGCCCTGCACGTTGTTGAACCTGCTCAGGTCCTCACGGTGGACGTAGAAGGCAAGCACTGGCCCGGAAGCTCGAAGTGAATTCCCGCCTCGTCCTGTGGTCACGCTCACGATCGACTGCGATTCAAGATAAGACAAGATGCGGTTGTTGTTGATGGTGCTCTTCAACGGAACCCACATGGTCAGCCGGTCTCCCTGCTTCGCTCGATCCAAAGCCCAGGCCGCCGCGAGAGCTTCGCCCTCCTGCTTCGAGCTTCCAAGCTCATCAGCGATCGCCACCGGGCAGTCGATCTTAGATTCGAACATCAAACAAACACTCCTGACATGTGAAAACAGCTCTGATACCGACAAAATTGACCCTATCCCTGCGCCCAAAAACACACCCCCGGCATTTACACCCATGCCAGCTCATCCCGAGAGGCAACGGCCCGCCTCATAGACTCAATCCCCATGAATCCAAACGAAGCAGACTGGGCCTCCGTCGTCTCCCAGGGGCTTCCCGCCCTAGCAGCCATCCTTGCTTCCGCTATAGCCGGCCTGATTCAACTCTGGAGCAAGGCTGGTGACCGGAGGCATGAGCGGATTCTCAAGGCTGAAGAAAGCCACCGGGAAGACGTACGCCTCGACGAGCAGCGAGCGCGAGAGCACATTGAGGGCCAGAGGGCAGCCGTCAAGAATTTTCTCCACGCTGTGCGAGAACAACAAAGTATTGCCCTCCAAAATCAGGCACCATTCCTTGAGGATCTCAGAGATGCAAAAGAAAAAAATATCGATGCCTTCGAAGACCGATCCTGGGAGCTCGAAGACCACCTTTGGGAGCGCACCGGAAACTTGGCTCAAGTTGGACGCCGGAAGATGCTCGAAGCCTGGGAAGTCATGGACTCAAGCGTTGTAGACGAAGGTCTTCGTTCGGTGAGCAATGAAATCAGGCAAGCGCTCCAGGACGCCACCACTTACGGCGACAAACACCTCTTCCCAGGATTACGCGGCCTCTTTTCCAGCGAGAGCCAGGACTTGGAGCCCCTCCTGCACCGACTGAGAGAGGCATCCGCAGACCTCCTCAACCAACACCCAGGACATCCCCAACCCGCGAACAGAAGCCAGGGAAAGTAACTACCGCCTGAACACCACCAACCCCACCTGACCGAACACCAGCGCGCCGGGTGTTCCGAGGAGGTGACCGGCGCGAATGGGCGACTGCAACAAAGTTGGGTATACTCGACGACGACGGCACACCCCTCCTCATCACATGATGGGTCGAGGGGTTTCGTCATCTCTGTGCGTCGTGCCCTTCCACTTCATGGGGATCCGGGGCCAAGCGGGCAGGAGTCGGGCTGTGAGGGCCTGACGATAGTTACTCGACGCTGCGCACAACCCCCTTGCCGGCCCGCCACGTGCTGGGCCGTACTCCACGCGCCTTGATCTGTGAGGGATCGGGGCGCGTTGTCGTCTGCTGCTGGAATGACGTGAAACTTCCGGCCATTGGTCATTAGCTCAATCGGCAGAGCACCCAGCTGTTAACCGGGATGGTGGAGGTTCGAGGCCTCCATGACCAGCGAAGGCGTAGGGGGATCGGCAGACTGCCCCCGCAAGCAACCCACCTGATGGGCTGTGACTCCTGACCACGGCCCGGCGCGCTGCGCCTCACACACTCTTGCCGCCCGCCCGCGAGGTGGGCGTCGACAACTGAATAGCAGGGAAGGGGAGTGGGTCATGGAAGATCGCACGTACCGTATCGGGATCCTTGAGGATGACATCGTCCTCCCGGCCAGCCTCCTCGTCGGCTTCCATGCTGACCCGCTCGCCGCGATGCGCGCCGACGGGCATGAGTGCCCCGATGATGCGTATGCCGGCAGCTTCACCTACGACCAGGACGCTGAGGACGACGGGGCGATCTACTTCCCCCACGACCCCAGCCTGACCGTCATCGTCCACGAAGCAGCGCACGCCATCATCGGTATCTTCCATCGCCGTGGTCTGCCGGTGCCCACCCGGGACAGTGACGCCGATGACGAAGAGGTGTTCGTCCACACCCTCGGCCTGCTGGTCCAGGAGATCGTCAACGCCCTACACGATGAGGAGGCCGCCGATGAGTGAGGTCATGATCCTCGCCCCCAACGTGTACGAGGGGGAAGCCTATGCCCGGGAGCACGGGCTCGACTGGCGTGATGTGGTCACTCCGCGGCACCCTTACCGGACTCGCGGCCGACGGTACAACGACTTCGTGATCGTCGGCGATGTGCGCCTGGACGAGGGGCAATGGGCAGCGCTCGCGCTCACACTGTTGGGGGCGGGGGAGAAGGTGCTTGAACGCTTCTTCTACGCGGCGCAGGGGAAGCTACCGCCGCCGATTGAGCTGGACACGGAGAACGTGCCGAGGTTCTAACGGGGAGGTGAGGATGTGGCACTGCACATCGTCACGGGCCCGCCCGCGGGCGGGAAGACCTCCTTCGTTGCTGAGCATGCCCGCCCTGGTGACATCCGGGTGGACCTGGATCACCTGGCGAACCTCCTGGCCGGCCAACCTGTCGGCAACCATGAGCACGCCGGTCATGTCCTCGGCGTGGCGCGTACCGCCCGCAACGCCGCAATCGACGCGGCCCTGAAGCATTCAGCTGAGCATGACGTGTGGATCATCGACTCGAAACCCACGGAGAAGAACCTACAGCGCTACCAGCAGCACGGCGCTCGCATTCACGTCATCGACCCGGGCAAGTCGGTGGTCATGGCCCGCTGCAAAGCCGAACGTCCCGCCGACCTCCTCAAGGTCGCTGCCCTCTGGTACGAGACACCCACCCTGAAGGTCAGGTCCTTCGCCTGGGGCAAGACACGGACCCGAGGCCTGGTCCTCGACGCCCGCCACCTGCCCAACCCCTACGACGTCCCGGCCCTTCGGGTGCCGGATGGCACGTCCCGGCGCGTGCGTGAGTGGTTCGGCAAGCAGCCGGCCATGGGGGAGTTCATCGCGGAGGCGGTCGAGCGCATCGAGCGCGAGCGACCATCGTCGGTGTGGGTCGGCTGCAGCGCGGGGAAGCACCGGTCGGTGTACGTCGCCGACGAGATCGCCGCCCACTTCGGCGTGGCCGCCGAGCACACCGGACTGAAGGCGAAGGGCGCCCGGAGGCCGACGACGACTGAGCGTGGCTACGGGTGGGACTACCAGCAGCGCCGTGAGCAGTTGATCCGACGCAACCGGGACGGCGCCCCGTGCTGGTGGTGCGGCCTCCCGATGTACCGAGATCCGCGGAAGAATTGGGACGGCAACCGACTATCTGCCGACCATGATCCGCCGATCCGCGACGCCGGCACGAAGATCCTCCCCAACCGACTTGTTCACGAATCGTGCAATAAGCAGCGCGGAGCAGGGGACAACGACCACCGACGCCCAGCCATCACCGGCGCGCACCCATCGGAGCCGCTATCCGCCGAGCCCACGACACCCGGCGCGTCAACCGCTGCCGGCTCGACGTCATCCGGCGTGGGATTCGACTTCTCCGACCTCGATCTCGACTGAGCGGCGCTCGCTGTCCGCTGCCCGGCGCGCACCGCCGACTGATAGGCCCCGCCGATAATCCTGGCCGGGTTGGGGCCCTGTCTGCTACACGGTCTCCCAACTCAGGCCCTCTCTCTCCCCGACCTCAGACGTCTCTCTGCCCGCACAGGAAAGCCGCCACGCGCCGGGCAGGCGCCGGGGCAAGGCTGATGTCGTTCAGGGCGTTCTCGTCGCCTTATTCGGGCGCTGATCCAGTAGCAGGAAGCGGCTTCTGAGCTGCAGGAACCGGGAAGGAGGCGAGGGCATGCCCAACACCGGCGCCGACCACACTGGCCTCACCGCCGCGCTCCTGGCCCTGGCCCCGAACTACGGCTTCACCTTCACCGACGCGCAGAAGAAGCATCTCGCCGACCTCTTCGCCGGCATCGCGACCATCAAGCCGGCCGCCGTCCTGCCGCGGAAGGGAAAATCGCAGGCCAGATTCTCCCGGGCCGGCATCGCTGCCCAGTCCATCGCCGGTCTCGACCAGGACACCTACGTCTCGGGCCTGACCTATGGCCAGTTCTCCCTCCTCGACCTCATCCAAGCCGCCCTCGATGTCACCGGGCCCGCCGACGTCACCGTCGCGACCTGGTCATCGGGCAACTACGACATCGAGGCGTTGAAGAACTTCCGCGACGCCGGCCTCATCCGCCGCATCCGGTTCATCATGGACTCCGGACGGCAGATGAAAGGCCAGGCCGCGGCCGATGACATCGCCAAGATCTTCGGCCGCGACGCGATCATCACGGTCCGCACCCACACCAAGTTCGTCCTCATCTGCAACGACGACTGGGACCTGGTCATCACCTCCTCGATGAACCTGAACAAGAACATCCGCCTCGAGCACTTCGAGATGACCAGCGACCCCGCGAAGGTCGCCATGTTCACCGACGTCGTCGGCGCCTTGTTCTCCGAGGCCCCCGCCTCCGGTTCCTACGGCCGGATCATGCCCACCCTGCGCACGATCGACCCCGACCACGAGGTCATCGCCATGCCCGCCGTCCACCGCAACCGGAACATGATCACCATGGGCAAGCTCAACCGCCCTGAAGGGAGGTGATGGATGTGCACTTCGATGACCAATCCACCCGTCTCGAGAAGGAAATCCACCGCCTGGCCGACGGTCGGCAGCTCAACCCCTTCGACCTCGAGGCCATGGCCATCGTCGCCGGCCTGACCCTCCGCGCCAAAGATGCCCGCGAACAGATCGAACGCGAAGGCCTGATCATCGACGACGGCAAAGGCATGCCCGTCGAGCATCCCGCCCTCCTCATCGAGAAACGCGCCTCCGCGGAACTCCGTGGCTGGGTCAAAGACCGCCCCGACCTGTTCGGCGCGAAAAAAGCCGACGCGAAACCACGACGTGAGAAGTTCGGGGGCTTCAAAGCAGTGACCTGACCAGAACGGGAGGTGATCAGCGATGACGCTCCTCGGAGTGCAGGAGCCACGCCTGTCCCTCATCCCTGACGGCGACCGGGCTCGCGGCGACAAGGCCGTCGAATTCGCCCGATGGTGCGGACTGACCCTCTACCCCTGGCAGGAAGAGGCCCTGCGCTGCCTGTGCATCACCGACGAGAAAAACCTGTGGGCCGCCCGCGAAGCACTCTTCGTCGTCGCCCGACAGAACGGCAAGGGTGAAGTCCTCGTCGCCCGCGAACTCGCCGGCATCTACCTATTCGGCGAAAAGGAAATCTTCCACTCCGCCCACTTCATGGACACCGCCGTCGACGCCCAGAAACGACTCTGGGAAGTCATCGAGGACAACGACGACCTCATGTACTGGTGGGAAGACGACGAGAAAACCCCCGGTGTGCCCCACATGGGCAAGACCAACGGCAAGGAGAACATCACCTTCCCGAACGGGGCGATCGTCTACTTCCGCACCCGGACGAAGAAGACCGGCCGAGGCCTGTCCGTCGAGCTGCTCATCCTCGACGAGTGCTTCGACCTTCCGAAGGAAACCTACGCCTCCCTGTCCAAGCTCACCCGAGCCCAGGAAAACGCCCAGACCATCTACATCTCCTCCCCGGTCAACATGGAAGAACACGCCCACGGTGCCGTGTTCTCCGCGAAACGGTGGGCCGCCATCGACAAAGCCCCCCGCATGCTGTTCATGGAGTGGTCACCCGACGAGGACGATGACCCCTTCGCCCAATCCACCTGGGCAAAGTGCAACCCCTCCATGGTGTCCTCCGGCCCAGGAGCCCAGCTTGTCGACATCGAAGCCGACGCCCGAGCCGCCCAGAACTCCGAAGCCCTCCTCGAAGCCTTCCTCGTCGAAACCCTCGCCCAGGGCAACTGGTACCCCCGCGACGGCGCCGAGGAAGAGTTCATCCGCGTCCTCGACGTCGACCAGGTCGAGACCATGGTCATCGACAAGATGCGCATCCGCGACCTCGTCGGCCTGACCGTCGTCATCGACGCCGACCCCGGCCGCGCCATGTGCTCCGTTTCCCTGGCCGGCCGCAACAAGAACACCGGCGACACCGAAGGCATGGTCGGCTACCACGGCGCCCTGGTCACCGCCGACGTCGTCGGAGCCATCCTGCAGTTGTGCGACAAAGTCGACCCCGAGCAGATCATCGTTGACCCCCGCAACCCCGCGAAAGCCATCGGCGATGCCCTCGACCGCCAAGGAATCGTCATCACCTGGATGTCCTTCGGCGACGTCAAGGCCGCCACCGGTGAATTCCTCCAAGGCGAGAAGGACGGAACCGTCAAATTCGTCGACACCGACGGCCTCATCGACGAAGCCTTCGAACACGCCGAACTCAAGGCCGACGCGGAAGGAGGTGTCCGGTGGGTCAAACAGCACGGCATCATCTGCCAGCTCACCTCCCTCACCTACGCCCTGTGGGGCGCTCGCGGCGTCGAAGAAACCATCGCCACCCCCCACCGTCCGCCACCCACCGCGCCCGTCTCGATCCCGAATCCCCGGGCCGCTGTCCGGCAGATGCAGTTCTAGGAGGTGTCCATGGCTCGTGAAAAGGGCTACGCCCGCCCAGCCGGTGAACGGGTCTATTCCCCGGCCCGGGAAGACAACTGGGACTTGCGCTGGCCGCAGTCCATCCGCATCTACTCCAAGATGGCCCGCGAGGACTCCCAGACCAAGTCGGTTCTCCTGGCTGTCACCCAGCCGATCACCCGCACCCCCTGGCGGCTCGAGGCCAACGGGGCCGACCCTGAGGTGGTCCGCAAGATCGCCGAAGACCTCAACCTCCCGGTGAAGGGGGAGGAGCTCTCCGCCCCGATCGCGAAGAACCCCCGCAAGGTGTCCTGGTCGCACCACCTCAAGCGCGCCCTCCGGTGGCAGTTGATCTACGGCCACGCCTACTTCGAACTGGTCTGGGACGACGCCTCAGAGACCGAAGACGGGCTGACCCACCTGCGAAAGATCGCCCCCCGCCACCCCGACACGATCATGAAGATCGACGTCGCCGAAGATGGCGGACTCGAGGCGATCACCCAGAAGCACATCGGCGGCCGGCAGAAGCCGGCGAAGATCCCCGTGCAGGACCTGCTGGTCTACCGGGCTGATGACGATCACGATGACTGGATCGGCGAGTCCATGCTGCGCGCCGCCTACAAACACTGGCGCCTCAAGGACGAGTTCCTCCGTCTCGAGCAGATCGTCCTCGACCGCAACGGCATGGGCGTGGCGGTGATGAAAACCCGCTCCGAGCCCAGCTCCCAGGAACGCTCCGACGCCGAGCGCGTTGTCTCGGAGGTCCGCACCGGTGACAGCGGTGGCGTCGTCATCGACATGGACGAGTCCTTCTCCATCGAGGGGGTCAAGGGGCAGCTGGCATCCCCACGGCAGGCCATCGCCTACCACGACGCCCAGATCGCCCGCACCGCCCTGGCACACGCCCTCAACTTGGACGGTGGGGGAGGGTCCTACGCACTGGCCGAGGTGCAGATGGACCTGTTCTTCCAGGCCCTTAACGACCGGGCCCAGGAGATCGCCGACACGGCGAACCAGTACCTCGTCCGCAAGATGGTCTACAACCTCACCGGCGACGAGCACGGACCTTTCCCGGTGATCGCCTTCGACCGCATCGAGGCCCGCCGCTCCCTGAGCGCGAACGACCTGGCGACCCTCAAGAACGCCGGCCTGATCTTCGCGGACCCGGCCACCGACTCCCACATCCGCCGCATCTACGAACTGCCGCCGGCACTGCCACCCGAGAAGTGGGAGGAAGCCCGCTCGCAGGCGAGCGTGACCCCCGCCGTCCTGACGGACGTCATCCGCCGACTACAGGCCGCCGACGCCACACCTGAGCTGTCCCGCCAGATCATCCACGCGCTCCTGCCCACGTTGCAGGGCACCGGCCCACGGGGCCACCCACAGAGAGGAGGGGCCAATGAAGAACCGGAAGTTCTCGGTCAAGTCGCTGGCTGACCGAAAAGGCGAGGTCCGCATCTACGACGAGATTGGCCCCAGCTTCTGGGGCGACAGCGTCGATGCGAAGTCGTTCGCTGACGAGATCGAGAATCTCGACGTCGAAGAGCTCCACCTGAGGGTGAATTCCCCAGGTGGCGACGTTTTCGACGGCATCACCATCATGAACGCCCTCAAGCGGCACCCCGCGAAGGTCATCGCCTACGTCGACGGTCTCGCCGCATCCGCCGCTTCGGTGATCATCGCCGGCGGCGCCGACGAGGTCGTCATGTGCGAGGGCTCCCAGCAGATGATTCACGACGCATGGAGCTGGGGCGCCGGCAGCGCCGAAGACATGGCCAAGCTTGCCGCCGACCTCGACCGCACCTCTGACTCCCTCGCAAAGATCTACGCCCGACGAGCCGGAACACCGGCTGAGGAGTGGCGGAAGGCGATGCAGGACGAGTCCTGGTTCACCGCCGAGGAAGCGGTGGCCGTCGGACTGGCCCACCGCCTCGACACCGACGACGTCGACGAGACCGCAGACGAGGCAATCAGTGCCTTCAGCCGCGGGCTTGTCATGGCCACGTTCAAACACCGCGGCCGAGCAGCAGCACCCACCCCCGCGATCGCCACGAAGGCAAGGAAGGAACCCGACATGGGCCTGACCAAGGAGCTCGCCCGCATGCTCGGCATGACGGACGACAACCCCACCGACGACCAGATCAAGGCCGCCCTCAAGGAAGTCCTCGAGGAGCAGGACGAGAAGACCCCGGAGGGCACCACCCCGCCGGCGGAGAAGAGCGTCGAGGAGGCAGAAGCCGACCTCGCGGCCGCCCGCGCCGCCGAAGCCGGTGACCAGGAGAAGAACGAGGACGGTGACGACTCCGAGGAGACCACCCCGCCGGCCTCCGAAGACGACGGCACCGTCCTCATCGACAAGGCCGTCTACGAAGACCTTCTCGAGCGCGCAGGCCGCGGCGACAAGGCCGCCGAGGAAGACAAGCACGAGCGCGCCGCCACCCTCATCGAAAACGAGGGCATCAAGGCCGGCCGACTCCTCGGCTGGCAGCGCGACGCATGGGTGGAGAAGGCCACAGAGGACTTCGCCGCCACGAAGGCCTCGCTGCTCAAACTCGCCTCCGGATCCATCCCACTGCAGCCCAAGGGCCGGGGCGGATCCGACGAGCACCGCGAGAAGCACAAGGACCCCGTTGCAGCGAAGCAGGAAACGCACGCACTGCTCGACGCCCACGAAATTTTCACCGACAAGTACTAGGAGGCACTGATGTCCACCCCTTCCTTCAAGACCGGCCCCATCACCTACGACGTCGCCGAAGACGTGTCCAAGTTCCGTCTCGTCGAGGTCACCGCTGAGGGCGTCAAGCACGCCACCGCCGCTGGCCCCGTCCACGGCGCCATCGCCGAGAACGGCTACGCAGACCCCGAGGACCACCCCGGCATCGACACCGTCAAGGCTGCCCGCGTCGCCGTACGCATGAGCCCGGAGACCACCCCGGTCGAGGTGTCCGGCGACGCCACCGCCATCGAGCAGGGCGCCCCGCTCTACGCCGCCGCCGACGGCAAGGTCTCCGCGACCGGCACCGTCCTCGTCGGCTTCGCCACCCGACCCGGCTACCGCGGACGAGTGTCCGTCACCCTCCTGACCCCGGTTTTCCCGGCCTGACCTGAAACGAGGAACAGCAATGACCGTAATTACTTCGGCGTATGACGAGCTCGCTCCCGCGCCGACCCTCGACGAGATGATGAAGGACCCGACCCTCATCCCGTCCCGCCTCAAGCAGCAGATCGAGAACCTCGACCACGAGGGACTCTTCTTCCGTCAGGGCCCCCCGAACCAGGGCGTTGTCGCCTTCCAGGAAGCCCAGGCTGAGGACTACGGGGACGACAACATCGAGGAGATCGCCGAGTTCGGCGAGATCCCGGTGGACGCCCCGGATATCGATGAGGAAGCCCGCCGCGTGGCCTACTCCATCAAGACCGGCCGCGGCTTCCGCGTGTCCTGGGAGCAGCGCAACGAAAACCGCATCGACGCGGTTAACCGCTCCATGCAGGACCTTGTCCGCAAGATCCGCCTCCACAGCGTCAACACCATCCGCACCGCCTTCACCCGGGCGAACGTCCCGGAGCTGCAGGCTGACACCCCGTGGGCTGAGGGTGGCAACGTCATCCAGGACATCATCGACGCCATCAACACCGTCCAGGGCGCCACCGATGACACCGACCCGAACCTGCGCTACGACTACGACCCGGACACCATCCTGATGCATCCGCTGACGATGACCCAGATGCTGCTGTCCGAGCAGATCCAGAAGTTCTACATCGGCAACATGGCCTCCGAAAACCCCGTGTTCAAGGGCCTGACCACCACCCAGATCGCCGGCCAGCTGCAGGTCGCCAAGTCGAAGCTCATCCTCCCCGGCGAGGTCTACGTCTTCGAGCGCGGCACCACCGGCTTCATCTCCGAGCAGCTGCCGCTGACCGTCACCGACCTCCTCCCCGAGGCCGGCGGTGACCCGACCATCGGTGGCCGCACCATGTCGTGGCGCTCCGACATCGTCCGCAAGCGTGCCATCGCCATCGACAACCCGAAGGCGATCGTCAAGCTGACGGGGGTGGCCTAATGCCCAAGATCGCACTCAAGCGCTTCTGGCGCCAGAGCCCCCGGAAGATGCACCGGGCCGGTGACGTCGTCGATGTCGACGAGCAGACCGCCGAGCGTCTCATCCGTCTGGGCGCCGCCGCCCCGGTCGACAAGACCGCCCCCAAGGTGGACGACGCGGATGAGCAGGACAGTGGCGCTGATGAGGACTCCGCCGACGCCACCCCGACCCCCGAGGTGACCGACGCGGATGAGCAGGACGCGAAGGCCACCGACGTGGACGAGGCTGACGAGGGCGACGCCCCGAAGAAGCCCCGCAAGGTCGACAACCTCGCCACCTGGCAGGCCTACCACCGCGCCATGGGCAAGGACCCCAAGAACATGAAGCTCGACGAGCTCAAGGCCTACTGGGCCTAACGGAAAGGGGGTGGCGCCATGCTGGTTGAAGTCAAAGACGTGACAGACCGGCTACCGGAATCAGTCCTGCCGCTGTCCACCCACGACAACAACCGGGTCCGCCTCTTCCTCGGCGACGCGGAGGAGCTGATCCGGGACGAATTCGACGAGGAAGACCGTGACCTCGACGCCGAGATCGCGGACATCCCGCGCCTGGGCAGAACCGTCATCCGTGTCGTACGGGAGATGGTCGCCACATCCGTCATCGTTGGCGACAACATCAACGTCAGGTCAGCTTCATCCACCACCGGTCCGCAGTCCGACTCGGTGACCTTCGCTGATGTCGGCCTGGTGGATTTCGCCGGGCCGCGGCTGACGGAGGGCATGCGCCGGAAGCTCGGTCTCGGCCGGTCCCGGGCGACGTTCCCCCCGCCGCCGCGCTGGCCGGAACGGAGGTTGCGATGAGCGAAACCATCAACGTCCTCGGCCGTGAGTCGAAAGACCGCGACGGACACCTCGTCTTCACCCCGGATCACCGGGAGATCCCGGGCTGTGTCGTCGACATTGACGGGCAGTCCAAGGTCCAGGGCGAAGACGTTCCCGACGGCAACACCGACCGTCTGCGGGTGCTTGCCCCGGCCGGCACTGTCCTGCAGGTCGGCGACATCGTCCGCGTCCGCGGGGAGGAGTACACGGTGCAGTACGCGCCCTTCGACTACTCCGTCGGCCGCCGCCCGGTCTTGCGCCGGCACCGGCCGAAAACCCTGTTCATCGTCGAACGAAGGGAGGCATAGGAGTGGCCGAGAAACCGAAGATCGTCCTCGACCCGAAGGTCGTGATGCCTCTCCTGCAGGCGCACGTCGCCGATGACATCGAGCGGGCCGGTGAGGAAGTGGCCGCCAACCTCCGCGCCAAACTCCCCGACGATGTCCCCGTCAAGGTCACCAGCTTCATCAACGAGTCCGGACGTCCCGTGACCATGGTGACCATCACCCACCCCTCCGGTCTGGCACGGCAGGCCAAGGACGGCGTGGTCACCCGGGCAGCCTCCGAAGCAGGCCTCGACATCCGCCGCTACGAAATCGAGTGATGCGGATGCTGTGGCTGCAGAAAGACGCACCCCAGCTGGTGCGAGACCGACTCCGAAAAGCACTCCCCGGCCACGGCGACATGATCGCGGCCGAACTGCCCGATGGATGGAACCGGCGGAAAACCCCCATCGTCGTTGTCGCCCCGGACGGGCCCCAACGGTCCGTCCCCGGCAACGACACCGAACTGGTCCGGGTCACCGCCCGGGCGCCGGATCTACCACGGGCCCGCCGGATGATGACCCACATCGACGGCTATCTCACCACCCCAGGACAAGGCTTCCTGGGGTTTTCCATTTCCCCCGCTACACGCCTCACCGCCGGACCGGACTCCCTGGTCGGCGGCTCCTTCGCGTCCTGCGTCTACCGCGTCGCGACTCACAGAAAGGTGAAATCACATGGCACTGAAGCGTAATCCTGAATGGGTCTCGGCACTCGAGGACTCGGAGGTCTTCGTCAGCTTCGAGGACGAGCCCAAGATCGGCCTCATGGGCCTGATGGGCGCCGAGTGGCACACCCTCGGCATCCAGACCGACGACGGCACCGTCGGCCTGACCCGCGCCCTCGACGAGTCCACCGTCAACGGCATGGGCTTCGGCGTCGTCGCCCGCAGCTTCACCCCGGGCGCCGTTTCCTCCACCGTCGACATCCTCGAAGAGAACGCCGTCACCCGTCACCTCGCGTGGCCCGACAACGTCGTCGTCAACGGTGTTGTCATCAAGCGCCACACCCCGCGGGCCGCCCGCGCCCACGTCGCCGTGGTCCGCAAGCGCGAGAACGGCGTCGTCTCCATCGAAGTGTCCCGATACAAGGCACACATCACCATCCCGGAGCAGGGACGAGGCCGTGAGGCCGCCGGCCGCACCGTGAACATCGGCTACGAGATCGGCCCCGACAAGGACGTTCTCGAAGAGCGTTTCTTCAAGGTCGAGGGAGGTGACGTTGTGGAACTTGATCCCAAGATCTTCGTCGAGGACGCCACCATCACCGGTGACGTCGCCGCTGGCACCGCCATCCAGCTTGGTGGTGCTGAGGGCGAGGAGATCGCCGCAGAAGACACCATCCTGACCCCGAGCTCCACCGAGCCGGGCGCCTAACAACCCGCCGGCGGGTGCAGGGACTTTTCCGATGTCCTTCCTCCCTGTACCCGCCCCCGCACTCTTGCGGAAGAGAAGGACATCCACACTTTTCGGCGCCCACCACCCGGTGAGCGCCTTTTCTGATGAAAGGACATCATCATGGCCAAGGACGAAGTCAAAGTGCTCACCGGCGACGAGCGCCCCCCAATCGAGGCGGAAGTCGAAGGCATCGAGACCGTCGAATTCAAGGTCACGGTCCGGGGCAAGGAATTCAAGCTCGAGGCCCCGGCCGACCTCATGGACGCCTCCGCAGAGGTGATGGAGCACTACCAGAACGAGAAGATCCTGCCGGCACTGCGCGCCCTGCTGGGTGAGGTGCAGTACCGCAAGCTCATCGCCGCGGGCATGACCTCCCGTGACGCTCTCGAGAAGGTCATGCCGGCCTACAACGAGGCGATCGGGGTGGGGGAAGACTAAGCCTTCTCCCGCTCATCCGCCGCCACGAAGACCTGGTCGAGGCGGACTTCCGCGCTCTCGGGCTGGACTACCGGGACTTCTACCGACCCGGGTACGGGCCATCGCAGATGACGCTGCGCGTCGTCCTGCAGATCGTCGACCTCAACCTCGACCGCACGAGCTCCCGTTTCTGGTCCGCCGTCCTCGACCGGGACCCCATCACCACCGACCAGATCCTCCTGTCCGACATCTTCTCGGCGTGGTCGGGGCAGGTCCATCCGATCCGAACGAGGCGGGAAGACGCCCGCAAGCGGCGGGAGGCCGCGGCGAAGAGGGCACGCATCGCAGCACGCGAAAAGAAGTGGCGTCGCCACCGCAACAACTTTAGATAGTCCCCACCGACAAGTCAGCCCCCGGTTGTGATCCACCACTTCCGGGGGCCTGACCAGAAACTCATAATCCTTGGAAGGGATGAGCTCATGGCTACGGCCAACTCTACATGTTCCATCAACGGATGCCCTTACGCAGCGCATTGCCGTGGGTGGTGCAGACGACACTACGCACGAGTCAAAAACACGGGCAGCCCCTACCGCCCCTGCGAAAAATGCGGCACTGACCTGCCGTTCGGACATCCAAGTAAGAGACGGATGTGCAATACCTGCTGGACCTGCAAAGTGACTGGCTGCACCGAGCCAATGCGCCGGAACGGCCTCTGCAACTCGCACGCCAGCCGCAAAAACCGCACCGGAACGACAGACGTGTTCTGCCGCAACTGCGGTGGGGTGGTTCCCTTCACTGGGTTCAAAGATGACCAGGGGTCGATTGCCCACTACTGCAGCGACGAATGCAGGCCCATCTGCTCCCTGCCCGAATGCGGTTCCGCAGCGGTGGCTCGCGGCTACTGCAAGTCGCACTGGAAGCGGTTCAAGGCCACAGGTAGCCCACACCGGACCTGCCGAGGCTGCGGGCAGAACCTGCCAGCGTATCTGGACGGACGCGTCGTCTACTGCGGAAACCAATGCAAACCCGCCTGCGACGCGCCGGGATGCCCCGAAATAGCTGACGATAAGGGCTTCTGCAGTCGACACGTTTCCCGGGTGCGCTACCACGGATCGCTGCCTGAAATTGATTTCAAGTGCGCTTTCTGTGGATCGCTGGTGGAACGGTCGTATGCCGACCGCTACCAGAGGTCGAACAAGAAAGTGTGCGGCGAATGCCGCGTGAAGAAAGTCCGCGACCACGACTGGTTCCGGGACGAGATATTAGCGCGAGGCGAGGCCACCTGCGGCATCTGTCAAGAGCCCATTGACCTCTCTTTGAAGTATCCCGATCCTCGCGCACTGAGCATCGACCACATCATTCCCCTCGTCTGGGGAGGAACCAATAACCGGCACAACCTGCAACCGAGTTGCCTCATCTGCAATTTCCGAAAGCGCGACAGGATTGCCCCTCCGATTGCGGGGGCCCTGACGTTGTTCTAGCCCTGGCGGTCGGTGATCGCCTTTTCCTATGAAAAGGGTGATCATTATAACAATCCTAGGATTTGCGGCGATGCCCGTGGTGCCATCGCTCAGAAACTTCAAGCAGCTGCTTGACAAGCAGATGCTGGCCCCCATGGAGCAGGCCTCGAAGCAGGCCGGTGCGGCCATGGAGAAGTCCCTGACGGAGTCCTCGAAGAAGGCCACCGACACCCTGATCTCCGACATCGGGCGCCGGTCGAAGGCAGAGGCCGAGGCCGCGAAGACGGTCGCCGCAGCGGACAAGACCGTCGAGGCGCAGAAGCTGCGCAACGAGGCCGCCACGAAGGCCGTCACCATCGCTGAAAAGGCCCACGAGCGGGCAGTTCTCGACGCTGCATCGAAGCAGCGCGCAGCGCAGGACGCCCTCCTCAAGCTCAAGGAGTCCGGGAAGGCCACCACCGAGCAGCTCGCTGCTGCGGAGGAGAAGGTCACCACCTCCCGGTTGCAGGGCTCGGAGACCGTCGAGCGGCGTGAGATGGCCATCGCGAAGGCGAAGGCCGCTTCCATCAAGGCCGCCGGCGATCTCGAGGACGCCGAGCGAAAGGCGAAGAAGGCCCGCGACGAGCACGCCGACGCATCCGACAACCTCGTCGCCGCAGAAAAGCGCTTCGAGAAGGCCCAGGACGGCACGAACGACTCGGTCAAAAAGGCCGAGGACCTCATGCGCGATTTCCGGTCCGAACTCGACAAGACCAGCACCTCGATGCATGAGACAGCAGAGAAGTCCGGTGGTCTCGGAAGCAAGATCCTCGACGGGCTGGGCACCATCGGCAAGGGCGCCCTCCTGGGCGTCGGCGCGCAGATCGGTTCCACCGTCACCGAGGGCATCGGCACCGCCTTCTCCAAGGGATTCGGCCGCCTGCAGTCCATTGAGCAGGCCGAGACCATGCTGTCCGGCCTCGGACACTCGGCTGAGGGCGTCGCCGGGATCATGGACGACGCCATGGCTTCGGTGACCGGCACCGCTTTCGGCTTCGGTGAGGCTGCCTCCATGGCGGCCACCTTCGCCGGCGCCGGTATTGAGCAGGGCGAGGACCTGCAGCGGATCCTGACCCTGGTCGGCGATACCGCGGCGATCACCGGATCTGACTTCAACGAAATGGGATCCATCTGGACCAAGGTCGCCACCGGCCAGAAGCTGCAGACCACCGAGATGAACCAGCTCATGGACCGGGGAATCGGCCTGCTCCCTGAGCTGCAGAAACACTACGGTGTCACAGCTGAGGAAGCCCGGAAGATGGTGACCGAGGGCAAGGTCGGTTTCGAGGACTTCTCCGAGGTCATGGAGGGCATGGTTGGCGGGTCTGCCCAGCTCATGGGTGAGACCTTCTCCGGCTCAGCGGCCAACATGCAGGCCGCTCTCGGGCGTCTCGGTGCCCAGCTCATGTCTCCGATCTACGAGAACTCCCCGGCCATCTTCGCGGCCATCGGGGGTGCCGTCGATAAGCTCGGCGAGCACCTCGGGCCGCTCATCGAGCAGTGGTCGGAGAAACTCGGCCCGTACCTCGAGGATTTCGCCGCGAATCTCGGTCCCTGGCTTGAGTCCTCGATCGACGATATCGCCGGAAAGATTGGCGAGCTGGTCAAGAATGGACGCGAGCTCGTCGCGTGGGGCAAGGAGAACCGGGACTGGATCGAGCCCCTGGCGGTGAGCATCGGTGTGGCAGCGTCCGCGTGGATGCTGTGGACGGCCGCGATCAAGGGCTGGCAGACAGCCACGAAAATCGCCACCGGTATCCAGGCTGCGTTCAACGCAGTCATGGCAGTCAACCCGATCATGCTTGGTGTGATAGCCATCACCGCCCTCACCGCAGGATTGGTCTATTTCTTCACGAAAACCGAGACCGGGCAGAAGTTGTGGGAGTCCTTCACCACCAAGATCGGTGAGGGTATCGACTGGGTGTCCGAGAAGTGGTCTGCCTTCACCGGTTGGTTTTCCACCGCCTGGGAAGGCATTACCGCCCTCGCCCAGGGTGATTTCACCGCCCAGTTCCGCGAGGCTTTCGGCCTCGAGGAGGATAACCCGCTCATTGCCGGGTTCCTCAAGTTTCGCGACATCCTGACCAGCATTCCGGAGACGATCCAGGGCATCATCGACATCCTCTTCCGGGGTGATTACACCTCCGCGCCGTTTGGTCTGGGCGAGGACTCGAAGCTGGTCGACTGGCTGTTCACCATCCGCGAGGGCTTCATCAAGGCCGGTGAGGTCATTTCGACGGTCTGGAACGGCATCATCACCGTCGGTCAGTACGCCATCGCCATCATCGGCACCGTCGTCTTAACTCCGCTGATGCTGCTGTGGCATGCTCTGTCCGAGTCCGTCAGGATCGGCTGGGAGAAGGTCATCAAGCCGGTGTGGGACATCATGTCGGTCGCCGCGCTGGCCATGTACGAGAATTACATCCGGCCCGCCCTCGAGGCCATCTCTCATCAGTGGGATGTTCTGCAGCTGCTCATCGCGACGGCGGTCTTCGGGATCCGGATGAAGATTGCCGAGTTCCAGGAAGCCGTCATGGCTCTCTGGCTCGAATATGTCCAGCCCGTGCTGGACTGGATCTCCGAGAAGTGGGAACTCCTCTCGCTCGCCATGACCGCCGCCTGGGAGATCATCCGGACCTCGGTGTTCGACGCCTGGGAATGGTACACCGAGCGGGTCCGGGCGAACTGGGAGATGGCCACCGGCGCCATGGTCTCAGCCTGGGAGTGGACGAGGGACACCTTCGTCGCCGTCTGGGAATGGATCAAGGCCGGCGTGTTCGACGCCTGGTCCGCCGTGCTGGAGGCCCTGCAGCCCGCTTTTGAGGCCGCAATATCGTTCCTCTCCGACCGGTGGTCGGCGCTCAGCGCTGCCCTCCACCGGGTGTGGACCTGGATCGACCAGAACGTCTTCGCACCCCTCGGCGTCGGGCTCGACACCGTCCAGGGCTGGTTCCAGGCCGCGGTCGACGGAATCGGCCGAATCTGGGACGGACTGCGGGCAGCCGCAGCCAAACCCGCACGCTTCGTACTGGAAACCGTGTGGAACCATGGCATCCTCGCCGCCTGGAACAAGATCGCCGAGTTCCTGCCAGGGATCGACACGAAGGACCCGGTCTCACTCGGTGAACTCGGCAAGTACGCCCAGGGTGGCGTCCTGCCGGGATGGTCCCCGGGGGCGGATATCCACACCTTCGTCTCGCCGACGGGTGGCCGAATCCACCTGTCGGGCGGTGAGGCGATCATGCGTCCGGAGTGGACCCAGGCTGTCGGTGGTCCGGCCGCCGTCGACCGCATGAACCGGGCGGCTATGACCGGCCAGCTCGATCCGGATCAGATGCGCGTCGGCCATTCCCATGCCTTCGCCAACGGTGGGGTATGGGATCTGGGCAGGTTCGCCCTCGGTGGTGTTTTGATCACCACCGCGGTGCAGCACGCCATGCGGGACATCGTCAAGGCGAAGTACCCGAACATCTCCCTGACGTCCGCCACCCGCCCGGGACATTCCGGATACCACGGCACCGGGCATGCCACGGACTGGTCCAACGGCTTCGGCAACACTCCGATGCAGCTGGCCCTGGCCCACGACATCGCCCAGACCTACCCCGGAAGCGCGCAGCTGATTTACGCGGCTCCCGGGTGGGCGAGCAACATCTACGAGGGTGGCCCGGCCGGAGCGATGGATTCCGGCATCTACAAGACCGCCCAGGCCGGCCGCCACGACAACCACGTCCACTGGGCCATGACACAAGCCCCGACCATGCAGTTCGGTGGTGGCGTCTTCGAAGGTGGCAACAACGGTGGTGGCCTCGGTGCTGCGGTGTTCAACTGGATCGCCGACCGGGCCCGTGGGATCTGGGAGACGATGGTCTCTCCGGTCTCCGGCCTGATCAACGGGAAGATGGGGGAGTGGGGAGATTCCTCATTCGCCGAGATCCCGGAAAAGATCTTCGATCACCTGCGGGACACCGCCTGGGGCTACCTCGCTGGCCTGTTCGGCCGGGGTGGGGGCTCTGATTCTGGGTCCGTCGATGTTTCCGACATCACCGGCCCCGTGGTTGATCAGGTCGAGCAGGTCTTCGCACGGCACGGTTTTACCGGTGCCGATTGGGACGCCGCGAAGTGGATCGTCCAGCGCGAGTCCACCTGGAACCCGACGGCCGTCAACCCGTCCTCGGGGGCGTTCGGCCTGTTCCAGTTCAACCCCATGGGTGGCAACACGTTGGGTGCGTACCTGCCGGACCGTAACCCGGATCCGGCGGTGCAGGCTGATGCCGGCGCCCGATACATGAAGGACCGCTATGGCTCCCCGAGCGCGGCGAAGGCGTTCTGGGAGCAGAACGGCTGGTACGCCCAGGGTGGCGTCCTGCCATCCAAGCTGGGTCTCTACGACACCGGTGGCTGGCTGCCTCATGGTGGCCTAGCGTTCAACGCCTCCGGATCCCCGGAACCGGTTTTCAACGCTGAGCAGTGGAGCGACATCCGGTCCCTGATCAACGCCGTCGCAGACCTCCACCCGGAACTGCGACGCATGGTCGACGAGCTCACCCCGCAGCTCGAGGCCATGGTCGTCCAGCTCGGCAAGATCTCCGACCACGCCACTGTGGAAGGGATCACCGCCCGGGCCGTGGCCAATCGTGTCCTCGACATGGATGTGCTGGCCTACTCCGACTCCATGAAGACCATCATGGCTGCCGAGGCGCAGATCATCGAGGCTCGGGCGTCGCACGCCGACCGGCTGCAGGGCATCGTCGACCGCGAGCATGCCCTGGCCGATGCGCAGAAGGAACTCGAGGAGATCATGAACTCCTCGGGCGATATGTCCGTGCAGAATGCCCGGAAGCTCGCAGACGCGGAGAAGGCTGTCCAGGAGGCGAAGACTAAGGCTGCGGAGGCAGAAGGCGATAAGCAGGCTGCCGCCGCGGAGAAGGTCGCCGATGCGGAAGAGAAGCTGCGTCGGGTTCGTGAGGACGTCGCCGCCGACGCTGACAAGGACGCCGCGAAGCGTGACGAGGAGATCGCGAAGGCCACCGACAAGGTGACGAAGGCTGAGACTGATCTGCTGACTGCCCGACAGGAGTCGGTCAAGGCACTGGATCACATCATCCTGCCGGACACCGTCGGTGGTCTGATTCCTCAGATTGGGCAGGCTGCCACCGCCATTGGTGGGGCTGTGCCTGAGGTGTCCGCCGCCCTCGCGGGCTTGGCGGCCACCGCGCTGCCGGCCGGTATCTCGCTGGGGGTGGCGCTCACGGCGCTGCAGTCCGCGCTGGATGTCGCCCGGGAGATTTGGGGCATCCTCGAGGACCTGCAGAACTGGGTCAGCGGGATGCGGACCGCGCAGGCGAAACTCTGGCACGAGACGCTCTCGTCGATCGCCGCGTGGAACCAGATGGTCGACGACCAGCGGCAAACTGTCGGTGCGCTGCAGCAGCAGCTGATTAACGACCAGATTTCCCTCATGCACGCCACCTGGAACCTGCGGACCGCGCAGGCCGACCAGGTGCGCGCTCAGCTTGAGGGTGTCCGGTCGGTGGCTGAGGCTGAGGCAGCGCTGCAGGCCGAGCGTGACCGTGTGAACCGGGCGGCGATGTGGGACTTCGAGGACCTGTCGCTGGCCTACGACCGCTATCGGTGGATGCAGAAGATCGGCATCGAGGAACTGGTGCGTGACGTCGCCACGATCACCCCGGAGATCCTGGCGCTGCAGCACGAGGTCAACGCGGCGAAGCTGCTGGCAGAGATGAACCAGCGTCAGGCGGCCCTGGCGACTCTCACGGCGACGTGGGAGCAGCATAAGGCCAGTATTGCGCTGATGCGGACCCAGGAGAACCTGGCCGCGCAGTCCGAGAAGCTGGCACGCATGTCGGGAACCCAGTTCGGCATGAACACCGGTGAGGCGATGACCTTCCAGGAGATCGCCCGCCTGTCAGCCGAAACTGCCCGCCTGCAGGGTGAGAAGGACAGCCTCGGTTCCCGTGGGCGTGGATTCCTGGGCGGCCTGTTCGACTGGGATGGGGACGGGAAGATCTTCGGGATCTTCGATAATCCCTGGTCTCAGGAGCAGCAGGGCTATGACGCCGCGATCGCCGCGAACCAGCGGCAGATCGACCAGCTCCTGCAGTCCCAGTACGCGAACCTCAGCCAAGCTGAGATCGCTGACATGGAACGCATCATCAACATGGCCGCCGCTCAGTACGCCGCCGGCCGGGAAGCCGCCGGTGACGCCATCATCGCCGGATCCTGGCTCGGTGACGCGCAGCGAGCCCAGGAGATGTTTGAGTTCGAGGACTCGGTCTCCTCGTGGGAAAACGCGATGAAGGAACTGCAGAACTCCATCGACGACACGAGGGCCTCCCTCGAGTACGAGACGGAGCTGCAGGCACTGCGGGAGCAGATCGCCGCACTGCAGGCCGCCGCTGATTCGGAGCAGTACCGGGCTGACGCGTGGCGTGAGGAGAACGCCGAGGTCCGGGCAGCTCTTGAGGCCCTGGCGGATTTCTCCGCCGACAATGCCCGGGCCATTTCCCGTGGCAAGCCGGTGACGATCAACATCACCGGCGAGGGGCTGACCGCTGAGCAGGTCGCTGAGCTCATCGAGCAACTCAACGACGAATATGACGACCTTGATCTGCGTGTCCAGCGGGTCGAGGAGTCCGGCCAGCCCACGGCCCTTGAGGTCATGGCTGCCCTACGATAGGAAGGAGACAGCCCGTGTACGAGCTGACGTATCAGGGCCCGTCGGGTCGGGTGTGGCCGCTGATGAGTCGTGACGCCATTGGCCTTTTCGTCGAGGAGGGGTCGATGGAGGACGGTTTCACCGGTGGACCAGGCCAGCAGGTGACGGGCACTCTTCGGTGCACGATCCGGGATCATGCCGGTGTTCCCGCCGATAAACGGTGGCGGGAGTTCCGGCGTGACTGGTCTCGGCATGCGGAGGGTGTGCTGCACCTGAAGCGGAACAACGTCGCTCTGCGTCTGCCGTGCCGGGCGTCTGCCGTGCCGCCCGGGCCTCGCATGAATCCGGGTGAGGTGCCGGTGATGCGAGCCCATGTTCCGGTGTCCAGTCGGGAAGGCGTGGAGGCGTGGCTTGAGGCCCGGTCCCAGGCCGGATCTTCAGTCCCAGTGACCAATTCGGGCGACACCTTCGTATGGCCGAAAATCTGGTGGCAGGGCGCCGGAGGGAACGTCACCCTGCCTTCCGGTGCCATCTTCACTCTCCCGCCCACCGATGAGCCGCGGATCATCATGCTCAACCCTGACGAGTCCGCGGCCGTGGTCGATGAGCGCGATCGGCTCGACGATCCCCTCTGGCGCCTCATCCGCGGTGCTGTCTTCGGTGAAGGCGTGCCGGTAGGGGAGGAGCGCACCTACGGACTCCCTGATGGTGCTGAACTCGCCTGGGATCTCGGACATTACGACCCGTGGAGGTGATCCTGTGACTGACTGGACTTCGTGGCAGGCCCACGTCGAGCAGACCATCGCCGACCGTGGTCAGTGGGTCGGCCTGTGTGACGGGCACGGTCGGCCGCTCATCGACATGCCGACCGCGCAGTCCATGACCGCTGGCCAGGCCCGCCTCGCTGAAGCTTCTCTGAGCATGGAGATGAAGGTGACGGGTGGAAAGTGGGCCCCAGTTCACCCCGTCGTAGATCTGATGATCGCCGACGGTCTCGGTGTTTTCGACGAGGAGGGCCGCCTGGTCGTCAAGAACAACATCGTCGACATGGTCGTCGTCGCTAAACCCGGCCGCCGTCATGCCTACGTCACCAGCTTCCCCACCGCCGTCGGCGACGCTACTTCACCGAACACTCTTCGAGTGCAGGGCACTGATCTCATCGGGAATCTCGTCACCTGGCCGTGTCCGTCGGTACCGCAAACATGGATCCCCAACGTCACCCTTTTCGAGGGCGATGCATCAGGGGCGTACGAGACTCCTCGCCTGCTGTCCGCGATGGAGATGTCCCTGGTGGCCGACGGGTACACCATGTCCGGACCGGCGGAGGAGACGATCCGCACTCTCGTGCAAGACAGCTTCGACGCCGTCAACTACCAGTGCGGATGGGAGGACACCCCGCACATGGTCGTCGACATGGCGCCGACGGGCCGCGAGTCACCGCTGGCGCACATCCGCGTGACCGACGGCATGGTCTGGGAGACCATCGCCCCACCCGCCCAGCTCGCCGGGGTGAACATCACCATCGACCTGTGGTGGCCCGGTGACGACCCGGTCCTCACCCGACTGCCGGACAAATCCGGCACCGCGCTGACGACATGGACCCACCCCATCGGGGTCGTTCGGATCGAGCAGGGAGGTCAATGATGAGCCTGCCAGCACTGGTCGCCGACGGCGGTGAGATGACGGTCCTACGGCACGTCGCCAGCCACGTCTACGGTGCGTGGGATGTCCGCTGGCCGGAGGGCTTCACCCCGCCGGAACTCGACCCCGATCATGAGCTCGGCTACGTCCACCAGCTGCGCGATGAGGAAGTCCCGCCTTTTGGCCGCAGGTTCGTCCGTGCTGATGTCCAGATCGACGCAGAGGTCGGCACCTCCACCGTCGAGCAAACCATTGACGAGGTTTCCGCCCGTGTCGCCGGTGAAACACTTTTCCAGCGGGACATCACCGACAAGGGCCTCGGCCGCCTCAAGCCCGGGGTCGACTTCGAGATCGGTGACGTCGTCCCCGTTCGACTTTGGGGCCGACTCCTGGACCTGCCCGTCACCGCCATCGACGACATGTCCAACCTGGGGGTCATCACCCACCGGGTGCACGTCGGTGGGCAGCTCATCCGCGACGAGGCCGGCCGCCTGCAGTCCAACCGCAGTATTGAGCGTGATATCGCCGCTGAACGCCGCGAGCGCCGACAGCAGGTGGGTGCGGTGCAGGCCACGGCGACGCATGCACAGGGAACCGCGGAAGACGCGATCCGCCTGGCCGACCCACCACCGAACCTCGTGCCCGTTGACGGCGAGGGGCGCCCCTACTGGACAGGTGGAGCAACCCGAGATGACACCGATCTACCGCAGTCGGGAACCGCGACGTGGTCTGGCACCACGTGGACCGGCTACACATTAAGCGGGTCAGCGAACATCCCTGACGCCTACCTCACACTGTCGGATGCGCTCGACTGGAAAATTGGAGTGTGGGCCAAACAGCCCGGAATCGCTCACATACGCCTGGTCGATGAGAAAGGTGAGGACGTCATCGCAGAGTGGCGCCAGCACCGACCCCTCGAAAACCTGTGGTTTCCACAAAGCACGGTCTTGCTCGAGCCAGTGAACTCGCAGTGGGAAAGATACGAGTTCATCATCCGAGTGAAACCGGGCACGCGGGAGGCCCGCGTCGTTGTCGATTCCCCCGGTCTGACTACACCGCTCAACATGCTTGACATGACGGTGCATAGCCGCACCCAAGAAGACATCGACGCTTTCCAGAGCGCCCAGATCGCGGAAAACCGCGCCCTCCATGACGCACTGGAGCTGCAGGTCCAGAAGCATGACCGGCTCATGCAAATCGTCATCGGCACGACGCACAGAAACATCGAGCACGTCATCCCGAACCAAGCTGTCAGCTCGGTGAACTACACCTGGATTTACGAATTCACAACCGCCGTCGACATCACCTGGGACCTCTACTGGCGGATTGGGTGGGACCAGGCCGACCGAGGCAGCGCCTACGAAATGCTGGTCTCCGTCAACGGCATCGACCGCTACGAATTCACCTCCACCAACCTGGGCCCACTGACGCTTTTCGGTGAGTCCTACGCTCGCCAGTCCATGACCCGATCCAACGTCCACCTCAACGAGGGCGACACCATCACATTCTGGGTCTGGTCCAACGCCTCGTCTGGCCCACGCCGACGCATCCGAGACGGCGTCATCAACCTGACAGAAGTCCTCTAGAAAGCGAGGTCACAGCCATGACGATCCTTACTGGAAAACTCACCTCCATCGGAGGCCAACCCTGGGGCGGACCAGGACACTTCGTGGTCATCTTCTCCCGACTCACCCGACCCGGCCCCAACAGCACGGTCATCCTCGAACTCCGCGACCGAATCCCCATGCCCACCACCCAAAACGGCGAATTCAACTCACCCGACATGGACCCCGGTCCCATCCGAGTCGAGCTCGAAGGTGGAGAACTCCACGGACAAGCATGGGACCTCATCCTCCCCGAACCGCCCCCCGAAGAAGAACCGGCCGAACTCGCCACCCTCATCAACACCCAATTCGAATGGACACCCGGATTCGTCTCCCGCACAGAATCAGCAGCGCGCCGGGCTGAAGAGGCGCGTGGTGAGGCTGAGGGTTTTCGGGATGAGTCCGCGGGGCACGCTGCCACCACTGGTGCTGATGCTCTGGCGGCGCATTTGGCGGCGATGTCGGCTGAGCAGGATGCTGAGCAGACCGGCGATGATCGTCAGGCGGTAGCCGATGATCGAGTATGGGTGGCTGGTGCCCGGTCGGATGTGTCCGAGATGTCAGCGGCGACGATCGCTGCGGCGCATTTCGTGGTGGACCAGACGGAGAACATGGAGCGCGCCGAGGCCGCCGCGGAAACCGCTGAGCAGGCGCGGGACGACGTCGTCACCGCCACGGAGTCCACCGCGTGGGACGGGGACCGCCTCACGATCCTCGGCAAACAGTCCGCACCGCTCACGGGCCCACCAGGTGATGAGGGGCCGGTGGCCACCGTCGAGGCGCAGGAAGTCCAGCCGGACCGGTCGATCCAGCTCACCATGTCAGACGGCACCGTCGTGGTCATCCCACCCGCCCAGGACGGCATCACCCCGGCCCTGACGGCTGGCACAGCGACGACACTGCCGGCGGGGTCTGCTCCCACCGTGGAGGTCACTGGCCCGGCGGAGGCCCCGGTGATCAGCCTGGGGGTGCCGCTCCCCACCCGCACCTCCCGCATCCTGATCCATTCGGGCACGGGTGATCCCACCCTGGCTAATTTCCCTGACGCTCAGGTCGGGGACCTGATCGAGCGACTGTCCGACGGGCAGCGCTGGAAAGTCGAGGCATCATGAAACTGACGAAGATCTTCGGGGTGGCAAGAGGCCAGTGGCAGCATAATCTCACCGAGGCAGACTTAATGAATGGGTGGAAATCCAATCGAACAATGACGCTAATTCGCACTGACGATGTGGTGTCTCTGCATGTCCCGGATATTGCGTTGGATGGAACAGCGAAAACTGGCGATCCCTTTCTGAACATTCCGCTCGGCTTCCGTCCTACCCTGATCGGGAACTATGGCCGCTTGGGTTATTTTGATCAGGATGGTGTGCCGAAACGAGTCACACGGAATTTCAATCAGCTGGCGTGCTCTGGCAGTGGTTTTTTGGGTGGGCATCTGCTGTGGAGGACGCAGGAAGCCCCCCCCGCTTCTTTAGCAAAATTCTTGAGGCGGTTCGCCGTCTGGCGGGGTGGGTGCAATGAAACTCATCAGGATCGAGACCATCCCGGAGAACACGGGGTTACGGGCCCTGACTCTGTGGAACGAGAAGGGGGAGGTGACCTTCGGAGAGCTGCCGAGCGGGATCGCCCCCTCACTGACCGAGATCGGCGGGATCTACATCCGGAGGATTCGCGAGCGGATCACGATGACGATCCGCGGGGCGATAACCACCTCGGGGACTCCGCAGATTCTGATTCCCAATGGTTTTCGGGTGGGGGGAGCCCCGTATCCGATCGTAGGGATCACCCTGCCGAGATCCCCTTATGCCGCCTCAGCTCGAATCGGATCCTCCACCATCTATATCTCTGGGATCCCAACGGGATTCGATCTGTCGGGGCCTTCCCTCAGCTACGGTGTGACGATCCCGTGGGAAACGACCTCACCGATGCCTCACCCCGATACCTACCCCGGCTTACCTGCCTAACCGTTGGGGGTGGGTTGTGAAGCTCACCCCGATCAGCAAGCCTCTGACGCTCTTTGGTGAGGGATTCCCCACTGGAGTGGTGGCTGCCCCCGTAGGCAGTATCTACACCGATGTCTTCGCCACCAACGGTGCGATCCGCTGGATCAAGACCGCCGGCACTGGGACCGGCGGGTGGAGTGTTATGTCAGGCACAACCGGCTGGCGCAGGCTACACAGTCCGACTGTCCCTACGGAGTGGGGAGAGATCCTCTTTCAGATTGACGCGATCCGGGAAGAAAACAATGTGACGATGAATTTCACCGCGTATCGGCCCGGGGGCGATAACGGCACGCGGCGGGTGTTGACCGTGCCGTCCGGCTTCCGGACTGACAAAGCGCTGTTCAGTGTTCCCCTGCTCGACCGAGATAACCGGCCAGCGGTCAACTATTTCGACATCTCCGTCACCGGTGAGATGACTATGCAGCATCTCCCGACCAGTACTGGTCGGCACTACGGGTCGATCAGCTGGCGGTGTTCATCCGCGTGGCCCATTGTTCTCCCCGGTACCCCTGTATAGAAAGGAACATCCCAATGTCCAATCCCGATCTGACTGCCCTGTCCGATGAGGATCTCCGGAGCCGCTACCGAGCGATCTCTGATGAGCTCAGCCGTCGGCATGAGCTGGAAGCTGGCCCGCAGCGTGTGCGGGAGATCTGCGAGCGTCGCTGCGAGCTCGGTGGTGACCCCCAGGTCCTCGCTGATGAGATCCACACTGTCGCCCACGAGCATGAGGCGGCGCAGGCTGACGACGCCTGACCCTCGACCAACAGCCCCCGCACCACACCTGGTCCGGGGGTTCACTCATGCCCCTGACCGCACAACGCGCCATGTCAGGCTCAATCCATCTGAGGAGGACGATATGACACACCCACTGACAACCGAACTTTGGGAACTGACCGAGGAGCGTCTCGTGAAGCCCCTGGGGGAGATGCGCGAGCTGGCCCAGGAGGTGCGCGACATTCGGGATTCGGGTGCCGTGCCGAATGATGCCGTGGGACTGCCCCAGCTGGCACCGGCTGTGCGGGACACCGTGGAGGGAATGCCCGCAGCCCTCGCAGGGAAAGCCGACACCGGGCACACGCATGGCACCAGCGGTCTGGAGGATGAGGCGGTCACCCAGCAGAAGATCGCCCCTGGAGCCGTGACCTACAGCCGTCTTTCCGAGGCGGCGGTGACCACGTCCCGGATCGCTGACGGCAACGTCACGAGGGGGAAGCTCTCCCCGGATGTCACCGCTGAGCTGGATGGGAAAGCCGACCTGGTGAACGGGGAAGTCCCCACCAGCCAGATTCCCGCCATCGCGCTCACGAAACCGATGTCGGTGACGAGTCGGGCCGAGATGCTGGCACTCACCGCGCAGGAGGGTGATGTCGCGATCATCACCACCGGCGACGACAAAGGCTCCTACATGCTCGGCGACGGCCCCGCGTCCACGTTCGAGTCGTGGGTGGAGCTCGCCACGTCCCCCGACATCCCCGTCCAATCCGTCAACGGCCAAACCGGCACCATCGTCCTCGGACCCGGTGATGTCGGCGCAGCACCCACCAACCACAACCACACCCCGCAGGACATCGGCGCAGCCCCCGCGCATGTGGAGGTCACCGGGGACTGGCCCACGTCGGGCACCCCGGGTGTTATCTACTGGCGGGCGGAATAATGCCGGTCCAGATTGACGGGAAAACGTGGGGCGACATGCGGGTAGCCCGAGACGACGGTGCCCTCACCCCGGTGGGGGAAGCCCGCGTATGGGACAACGGGGCGTGGCGCACCATCTTCAACGCGGACCCCATCAAGGCCCTGGGGCCGGTGCGCTACTACCGACTTCAGGGCACACTCGCCTCCGAATATACCGAGCACTCCCTGGCCCTCGGCAGCACTGCACGACTCCTCCCCGGCCACGTCGAATTCGGCTACTCCGCCACCGGCACGACCACCCACATGACACCGGGGGCCTACGACGATTTCACCCTCTCCATGTGGGCCAAGCTCTCCCACGCCGACGGCGGCAGCGTCTGGGAATGGGGATCATCCCACAGCTCAGGCGTCTACTACGCGTGGGCGGACCGTGATGGGATGACCATGGCGACCTACTCCAACGGGGCCGGTGGGCACTATCACAAGCCCTACACATCCATCTCCACGGGCATGTGGGAGCACTGGGTGTTCCGCTTCCGCCGACGATCATCCTCACAAGTCTGGGCACAAATGTGGCGCAACGGCACCACCACCGGAGAGGTCAGCCTAGGCTACAACCCCGGCACCAAGGGAGGGTCGAACCTCGTCCTCGGGTCAGACATCCTCGGCGAAGACACCTTCGACGGCGGCCTGTCCAACGTTGCCTTCTTCGGGCGTGCCCTCACCCCGGCTGAGATCACCAAGATCTACGAAGTCGGACGCACCTGACCGCGATGGCAGACGCGCTTAACTCACGTAATATCGCCTGACCTGGTAAGATGGGGAAAATAAGACGGCCCGATGGGGTGCTGGTAACACCGGCATCGGGCCTACCCCCTAGGTGAGTAGGAGGCTGCCATGCAGTCTACCCCGATCAAGATGAACCCCTGTGCCTGCGGCTGTGGAGGATTCACTAAGTCCACTTTCAAGACCGGTCACCACCGGAAAGTAAAAGGCGCAAAACCTCCGGTGCCCGCCAAGCCTGTTGGGCAGAGGATCAAGGAATCCACCATTGTCACGGAAACAGGTTGCTGGGAATGGCAGCTGGGACGGGACAAAGACGGCTACGGGACTATGAAGGTAGCTCGCAAAACGGTTCGCGCAGGACGCGCCAGTTATGAAGCGTTTAATGGGAAAATTCCTGAGGGGTACGTTATCAACCCCACATGCAAGAATCGGCCTTGCGTGAACCCCGCCCATCTGGAAGCGGTGACCCCCGCTGAAAGCGTAGCCAGGGGAGACTCTGATCCTCTCAAGAACTTTGCCGACTATTACGCCCGCCGGAGAGCTGCTACGCATTGCCCGAAAGGACACCCGTGGGATCAGGAAAACACCCGGGAGACGCCGATTCAGCGAGTCTGCCGTGCTTGTCTCCGGGAAGGACAGCGCGAGAGGCGGTCGAATCCCGACTTCGTGGCCCGTGAACGCGAACGAAACCGGGAACTCTACAAGATCAACCAGGATGAAATCCGGGAACATAAACGCCAGTACAACCGGGCTCAGTATGCCCGAGCGAAGGATGAGGGAAGGTGCGTTTTCGGTGGGGGCCTGGGATGTGCCGAACCTGCCGTCGATGGGAAAGTGCAGTGCCTACATCACCTAGCACTTACCGCTGCCCGGACATGGGGCATCAAGAAACACCCCCTCGACACGATCTACAAGGAGAGGGGAATCCAGAACTGCTGGATATGCGGATGCGACTTCGATGAAGAAACCAGGATGAACAACGACCACCTGATCCCCCGATCCCTGGGAGGGCCAGATGAGCCCTGGAACCTTGCCCCAGTCTGCCAGTCCTGCAACTCGCGCCGAAGTAATCTCCCACTTAATCAAACGATGGAGCTGGCTGTCCACGCCGACGTTGCTGTCTCCGACTTCCCCGAAGAATATTCGCATTACCTGAGCTGATAGCTCACCGAAAAGATACCCCTGACCGCCAGCCGGTCTGGGGTTTTCTTATTGCCAGAAGGAGGATATATGTCACGACAATGGCCCCTGAAAAAGGGGACCTACACCCTCACATCCGGCTTCGGCCCGCGGTGGGGGGTTCACCACAGCGGCCTGGACTTCGGTGCGCCAGATGGCACACCGTTCTACGCCTGTGCGGGTGGCACCGTCACCCACATCGGCCCTGCCTCCGGCTACGGGCAGTGGATCGTCATCGACCACCCCGCATCCGAAGGGGGCGGCTGCACTGAATATGGACACATGTGGAACGCCTACGCCACCGGCCTGAAAGTTGGGGACTGGGTGAACGCGGGTCAGCTCATCGGCTACGTCGGTAGTAATGGGCAGTCCACCGGACCACACCTCCACCTGACCGTGTGGGAGTACGGCTACGGCGGGAAACGGATTGATCCCGAGGTGTGGCTTCAAGGCAGGCCCCACCCCGGTGAAACCGCCCCCCCATCTCCGAGCGTGAAATCGGAAACGTCGCAGGCCACGACCCTGTTCGGGGTTGATTTGTCTAACCACCAGAACGGAATTTCCTGCAAGCGGATCGCCGACGAGGGTTTCCGCTTCTGCCTCATCAAGGCTACCGAGGGCACGTGGAAAGACCCGATTTTCCGGTCCCACCTCAAGGACGCGCAGGGCACGGACATGCACGTTGCAGCCTATGTCTACGTGCGGCATGAGAAGAACGGTCGGGAGCACGCCCAGGCGCTCCACGATCAGCTGCAGGGTGACACCAGCGTCCCAGTGGCCCTGGACATCGAGAACAACTCCGGTTCCAGCGTGGCGCACTGGAAGCAAATTCGGGACGAGATCGAAAAGCTCGGTTACAAGGTCATCTTGACCTACATCCCGAAGTGGTACTGGAAAGATCACGCCGGCCGCCCCAACCTGGTGGGCCTGCCGCCGCTGTGGACCAGCAACTACGGTGCCGCCACCGAGGGGTACGCCAGCGTCATCTACTCCCGTCGTGACCGTGCCGGTTGGCAGGGCTACGGCGGGCTGGACGTGGCGGTTTTCCAGTTCACCGAGAAGGCACAGGTCGCCGGTTGGAAGATCGACGCCAACGCTTTCGAGGGCACCGAACAGGACCTTGCACGACTCTTCAACTCCACTACGAAAGACGAGGACCCATTCATGGCACTTACTGATGATGAGCAGCGTGAACTGCTCGACAAGACCCGCAGGGTGCACCACGAACTCACCCACGAATTCCAGTCCCTGGTCCGCGACGAGAACGGTGTCCAGTCGGAGTGGCGGGGCACCCTCGTCGGCATGGTCTTGCAGTTGGA
Source organism: Corynebacterium lemuris (assembly GCF_024919295.1). GTDB lineage: Bacteria > Actinomycetota > Actinomycetes > Mycobacteriales > Mycobacteriaceae > Corynebacterium > Corynebacterium lemuris. The sequence goes on from NZ_JANWTC010000006.1 coordinate 63,467, forward strand.
CCGCAAGGTGGAGAACATGCACCGGGACATCATGCCGTGGATTGTCACGACCCTGGCGGGCACCGCCGACAAGATTAGAGCCACCCTGACCCGGAAGGACACCCCGAATGACGACTAAGCCCCTGCATTGGCAGGACATTACCCAAGACCCGCTCGTCGTCCGCATTAAGGATGCTGGGGCGGAGGCTATCGCAAAGACCGACACGTGGAAGAAGCGTTACAACTCGTACACTTCCGCGGCGCAGGTTATCCTCCAACTGGCGAACCTGCTGGTGTTTGTGAACTTCGACATTCCCTGGTGGGCTTCCGTGATCCTCGCCCTGGTCATCGGTGCAGCGGAGGTTGTCATGCAGGCCCGGACCAAGACTCCGGTGACCCCGCATGTCGTGGCCCAGTTGACGGAGGTGGCGGAGCGGAAGGTCATGCAGGAACGGTTCGCGGAGGCACCCGCCCCCACGCCGGCCACCCCGAGGCCGGTAGTTCCCGGCCTGTCGTCTGGCCTCCCTTATTTCGACAGGGAGTAGGCCCATGCCCATCGAGCGCCTGCCGGCCCGCCTGCGCCCGCCCTTGGAGAGGCTGCGGTGCATCTTGATGACGGACGCGGGGGTGATGTGGATTCTGGGGGTGGCGATGATCGTGCGGGGTGTGTCTTATTTCGACCTCGGCTCGGTGGTCCTCTTTCACCCTGTGGATCGCTTCTTCCCGATCTGGGTGGACGCCGCCATGTGGATCGGGGTGGGGAGCACCCTCCTGGTCGCTTCTCGGTGGCACGCCACCCGTTTCGGCAGGATGACGCTTGCCGCGAGCACCGGTCTGATCGCCATGTGGGGCCTGTTGTTCTTGTTTAGTCCCCCAGCTCAGTTCGCGCAGAGAGGCGTTATGTATCTGGCGATCGCGGCCATCGTCATTTGGTCAATCTGGCGCGGGAAGCGAGGCGAAATACGCGTTCGGGAGGGAGCTGCCGATGGAGCCACCAGCTGACATCACCGACGCCTGGGGCGTCCTCGCCGTCGCGGTCACCACCGCCGGCACCGTCCTCGTCGCGTGGCTGACCGCCAGGGCGAAGAAAGGCTCCGACCATCAAGACAAGGAAGCGGAGCCGGTCATCCGAGAGGTCGAGCACAAGGCGAACCTGCAGCCCGTCGTGGACGGCCTCGCGAGGCGGCTTGCTGAGCTGCAGATCATCGCCCAGGAGAAATACCCCGATGCTCTGTCCTTCATCCGCCTGGTCGGGCACCTGCACCCGGACCTGAAAGAGAAGATCCCAGGCCGAGTGCGCGACGACCTCTGACTCCCTCACCCCTATTACATGGGCACGCCCCCTGACTTCCCCCTTTCGGGAGGTCAGGGGGCGCTTTCTTCGTTTCCGGGCCGGGTCTTTGCTGGCTGAGGGCTCTGGTGAAGTGCCCCCGGTTAGCGTGGCCGTCGCCAGGGGACGGGTCGCCGTGAATTCACTTCTGATACACGAGAAAAAGACTTCACCCAGGAGCTCATCGTCGGACTGATGTAGCCCAGGAGCTGGTATGCATCGTTGGCCCGTGCATGAACATTCATTTCGAGAAGCTGTTCCATATGAGAAGCTCGGTTCCTCAATACAACTAAACGCTGAAGACGCTGATAGACAAGTTGCTCGGCCGGTGTATCCAGAACTCTATTTACGCTGGCGCCTGCCGCGTAGGGGAAAGCGTGCACCAAGGCGTGATTCCACAGCAATTGCTTTTTTCGGCTACCCGGCTGGCTACTCGGCAGCAGCCGAGGCCACGTGCCGAAAGAAAGCTGGGCGAGAATGTCGTCATGGTTGATGGGGTCATCCTTACGGGGGTGATCCTCAGGACGAAGATCCCTTGACCTGACGGCTTGGTCGTATGCCTTCTTTCGAGTATTGCCTAACACGCTAAGTTGAGAAGCTGAGTCGGTAATCCATTCTTCAGAATGAAAACTGCCGCCAACTTTCGGCCGTGTAGCGTTCCAAGCCCGCAACTGTGTGTCGATGGCGTTGCGGACGGCCACCTCAGTGGGGCCAAGAATTTCCAGGAATGCGGTGGATATCTCGAGGTTCCATCGGTATAGATCTAGTGCCAGCGCCCGGTTGTTAGAGGCATCCGCTAGATAAGGGGTGAGCCGAGGGACACTGAGACTAGCTTCCAGTCTTGGCCATTGGGCAGCTGGCATCTGGGTACTTCCGTCATACGTGAAACTGGGGACTTTTGAATCATACGGTAGTGCACCGAAGGGCGAGAGTTTTGCTATGATAAATCATGAAAGGTACGGGCAGGACCCGTAGCTGTTATCCGAAGAGGTCAGGAGCCTGAAGCTCCTGACCTCTTCTCTATTCTTCGGTGATGATGATGTCGGTGGGGATGCAGCCGAGGCAGCCGGCGGCGATGTAGGTCAGTGCTTCGTTGTCGGGCTGGTGGGGGAGTCGGGCGAGGAGGGCGTCGAGGAGTTCGCGGCGGTCTTTGGCCACGATCCAATTTCCGCGGGAGTCGTCGAGGAAGATCATGCCCTATTAGACTGCGCGGCCGGTCGAAAGGTTCCCGAGGCGAATCTTACAGACTCCGAATAGTCCGCTAGGCTGTCAGTTCAGGGGGAGGGGTGTAACGAAGATGACACAGCTGGGGGTGGGATCATGGAAAAACAGGGCAGCCCGGGTATCGTGGCTCCCGATCACTGAAACGCTTAGGAACTTCACGGAAGGAGACATCATGGCGCCCGTCGTTCACAATGCCCTCCAAATCGCTCATTGGTTTGTTGCTTGGGCCGAGGAGCTGGATGCAGATCTCTCCAACCTGAAGCTCCAGAAATTGCTCTATTACGCCCAGGGAGAGCACATTGGTGCCACCGGGCGGAAGCTGTTTTTCGAGCCAATCCAGGCGTGGCAGCATGGCCCTGTGGTGGCAGAGGTCTATCACGAGGCTAAGAAGTGGGGTCGGAACCCGATAGATCCCGACGAGTTCGTTCCCGAGAACTTCGACTGGGATGACTACTCCGATGTCCAGGACGAGCTCGTGAAGGTCTGGCGGGAGTACGGTGTCTACTCGGCATGGGCGCTTCGAGAGAAGACTCATGGCGAAGCTCCCTGGGTTGATGCCTTCCACCCGGGACGCAACGTCGAGATTACGGACGCAGCCCTCAAAGCGTTCTTCGGGACCCACTGACACGGGAAATGGGAAAAAAGAAGCGTCGGGGAACTCCGCCTGCAGATAAGCCGGATATCAAGCCGAGTGGGTCCCCTGAAGATCCCGGCTGTGTACGGCTCGGTTTCCGACTCCTTGAAAAGGGTTGGGGAGTGTCCGAGCTTACCCACGACAAGGCCCATGCCTTCCTTGAGAAGTGGGCAAAGCGTGGCTGTATGACTTGGGACGAGGTTAGAACGGCCGGAAAGCACAATTTGGGCTCCGAGTCTCTCCCCGCGAAAAGTATTCTTCCGCAACTGCCTCATTGGATGGAGGCTGATCAAAAGTTGATCGTCCTTCGACATTTCGATCGGCTTGCCCAGGTGGGCATTAGGATCGGTGACACTTTCGAGGTGGTCTGGATCGAACCCGATTACAACAGGCTCTACTCTCATGATGGGAAGAATCGGCGTTAGTCCACTCTTCTAGCTGGCTCCCTCCACGGGCGCAATATTGTCTTACTTTCTTCCCTGCCTCTCCAGAGAGCTCTTCGACTGTGGGTAGATGCGCTGGTCATTCAGGACGGGACTGGCTGGGGTCAATTTTCCCGCCGATCGTAGAAGAAGATGACGGGCACAGGGGGCAGGGGAAATCCCGCAGAAATCCCGCAACAGCCCCCATTCCCGCCATTTTAAGCGTTCTGGCCATTCCTGCCGCACAGCCCTGACCTGCAAGAGCGTGAACCCGCAGGCCAGGATTCCCACCCCACCTCATGAGCTGGGTCAAGAACCCGCTGACCGCCACCGCCTAAGTCCCGCGGACGGTGAGAACCGCCCGGCCCTTCCAAGATGGAGGGTCCGGGCGGTTTTGTCGTGTCAGGAGGAGAGGGCGAAGCGCAGGAGGACGCTGGCGGCGGACAGTGCGATGGTGGCGGGCAGTGCCCACTCGCGGGGGATGCCGGTGATATCAGCCAGCATGTTGGCGCGGTCGCTGCTGAGGTCCTCGATGATGGTCATGGGGTCCATGGTGGGTCCTTTCAGGGAGCGGTGTCAGTTCCGTGGTTGTGCGGGAGCGAGGCACTGATTCCTGGATTGTGACTCAGCCCACTAAAAAGGACGGTATCAGCACGGGGTGGTGTTGTCGCCGGAATCCATCGTATTCCCCGGGATCAGGGGTGTCATCGGGCACGAAACTTGGTGAGCTTGTGGGTACCGTCGCACAGGGGTTTGATACCGGAGGCACCACAGCGACACAGGGCGATGACCTGGCGGTCGGGGCGCTGGGGTTGTTCCCCGGGTGCCGCGGCGATGGCGACATCCCCGCGCACCAGCAGGGGCCCGTCCGGGCAGACGGTGATGGTGACGGGTGCGTTGTTCTCGGGCATGGTTCAGGCTCCTGTTTCGTTCCGGGATGTCAGGGTGCGTAGGGAATTGGCGGCGGTCAGCAGTCGGGCATTGTGGTAGCGGACCCCGCCACGGGCCCGTTCCAGCAGGGCCAGCCAGATGCACAGCCCGCGCTCCAGCACCCACACCGGGGCCCAGAAAGCGGCGGTACGAGGAAAGACGTCGTGCCCACCCCTGCGACGCCGACCGGTTTCAGCGACCAGGACCGTCCCGACCAGCCCGTACAGCAACCACACAGGGCGCCGCAGCAGAAGAACGAGGACGGTGGGCAGGACCACGAGTTCGGCGGTCAGGCGGGCGGGTTGGGCGAAGCTGTCATAGGCCTGCCGGACGCGCTGGCGGAAAAAGGCTGCTGTGGTGGGCGGACGACGGGCCACGAACAGTTCATCGGCGGTCAACTCCCGGCCCCCTCGGGCGCGGACGGTGCGGATCAGCTCGAGGTTCTCAAAGAGCAGGTCACCGTCGTAACCACCAGCCAGGTACTCCAGCCGGACCCCGAGGGTGCCCGGGTAGTCGGAGCCGAAGGCACGGTTGATCAGGCTGCGGGCGGTGTCCCACCGGGCGTGCCAGGGCAGTGGGGACCCATCGGCGGTGACGAAATAGTTCTGGGGGCGGACAATATCGACATCATCGAGCGCCGCGCAGATCCGCGCCAGGGTGTCCCTGGTGTGGCGCACATCATCATCGGCGATGATGACCTTCGGTTGTTCCAGGGTCGGCAGGGCGGTCAGGATGCCGGCGACCTTGCCGTTGAGCGCCAGGGCCGGATTCGCGGCGATGACGGTGACCTCCTCGGCGAATGCGGCCTGGTGACGGGCCCGGGCCGCGGGGGAAGAACCGTCCACGACGGTGACGCGGGCATACCGCACGATTTCTCCCAGATAGTCCGCGAGCTCCGCCAGGCCCTTGCCATCCGCCCACTTCAGGGGGAGGACATAGTCCAGCGCCAGGGTCACGGTGTCTCCCGTAGCGCGGAGCGGCCACTGGTCCAGGCCGCCTTGAGGTGGGCGCCGACGAGCTCATCCAGGTGCAGGCTGGCACAGGCGCCGAAGATGATGTCGCCGGCCAGCTCCGGTTCGTCCTCGGCCAGCGAGCCGGCGAGATCCCGGGCGGCGATCTGCTCGTGCACCGCATCCGCCTCGACGTGTTCGTCGTAGTACCAGGTGACCTCCGGTCCGTGGCCGAGGCGTCGGAAAGCATTCCCGTAGTGCTTGTTCGGCAGGGAGGAGGTCATCTCGAAGGCGGCCAGATGGCCCACCACCGCCCCCCGTAACCGGCGGTGCAGCCCGAAGAAGCTCATGGTGTTCACCGCCGTCAGGGTGATCGCCGGAACCAGATCAAGGTAGGCGTCGGGCGTGTCACTTAAGCCCATGGCCCGCAGGGTGCGGGCGAAGATCTCCGCGTGCACACGCTCCGGGCGCCCGCCCCCGTATTCGTCGGCCTGGATCTCCACCAGGGCGGCTTTTGCGCGGCCACGCAACCGGGGGATGGCCCAGGAGTGGGGGTCTGCCTCCCGCAGGGTGTAGATGCTGCGCAGGATGAGAAATTCCTGCAGCTGCACCTGCGTGGCGTGGCGTCCGGCCCACATCGCCAACTCGGGTTTGGCTACTTCGTCGGTCAAGGCGAACAATGTCTCGGTGACCTCCGCGCCGGTGGTCGGCATGACCTCAGGGAGGCAGACGGCTGCCCGCAGCGCGTTCTCGAACTCCGCCTCGATCCGGGCACGGACCGCCAGCAACCCCGGATGCCATTCCCAGTCACCGACCACGAAGGGCGTGGGGCCGTAGTGCAGCAGATAGAGCAGGAACAGGGTCAGCTGCAGATCATCATCCTGGAGGACATCCCCGCACTCCGCCAGCATCTGGTCGACGGCTGCCGCGACACGGTTAACATCGGCATCCACGGAGTCCGGTTCGTGCGCCACAAGCTCGAGCAGAGCTTGGCTGGCCACGCCCCGCGCAGTCGGGGTAGTGGTGGAGAGGGTGTCGATGGTGGTCATCTTCTGTGGTCGTTTCTCTGAAAAAGGGGTGTGGATACGGGTGTCCGGGGCACCGGAACCACGTAGTCCCGGTGCCCCGGTGAGGGGAGTGGGGTTACTCCTTGTTGAACTTCTCCTGGACCTTGCCTGCGATCTTCTCCACCATGTTGGGCTGCTCGGTGGTGCCGTAGAAGCGGGCATCGGGGTGGGTCGGCGGGGCCATGGGCACACCCTCGGGTGGGGTGTCCACGTAGGTGAACTTGCCCAGTCCGTCCGGTGCCTTCCCGGAGGCCCAGGAACCATCCGCCATGTGCGTGCCATCAGAGAAGTTGATGGCCTGGTAGGAAAACTCCTCGTGCTCCTTGCCCTGGGGGAAGTTGCTCGGCACGGGGATGTTCTCGTTGCCTTCGGCCTGCAGCTCGCGGGCGGCGGCCAGCCACTGGTTCTGGTGCATGGTGTCGCGTGCCAGCAGGAAGCCCAGCAGGTCCTTGACGCCCCGGTCGTCGGTCATGTGGTAGAGCCGGGCCACCTGAAGGCGGCCCTGCATCTCGGCGTTGATGTTGGAGGTCATATCAGCGAGCAGATTCCCGCTGGCGGTGATGTAGGCACCGGTCCACGGGTTACCCATGCTGTCGACGGGGCGGGCGCCGGCGCCTGAGACGATCGCCTGCTGAAGATCGGTGCCACCGATGATGGCGGCGACCGCCGGGTCGTCCTGGATGGCCTTCTCGGTGATGCCCAGGGGTGCTTTCTCCAGCAGCTGGGCCACCATGGTGGCCAGCATCTCGATGTGGCCGAACTCCTCGGCGGCGGTGGAGAACAGCAGGTCGCGGTATTTGCCGGGGATGTGGGCGTTCCACGCCTGGAAGCTGTACTGCATGGCCACGGTGATCTCGCCGTACTGGCCGCCGATGACCTCCTGCAGTTTGCGGGCGTAGACTGCGTCGGGTTTCTCGGGCTTGGACGGGTACTGCAGTTTCTGGGTGTGCACGAACATGGTTTTTCTCCTCGGATAATCTCCGGAGTAGCCAGCTCGCCCGGGTGGACGAGTATTCAGCCACCTTTTACCATTGCCGCGGTGCGTCGCGGTGAAACCATGCTACAGAGATTATGGATCCGTACTAAGGGTGCAGCAGTCCCAGCAGCTCACGGCGCAGCGCGGGGTCGGGGTCGACGTTGCTACGGGGGCGGGGGAGATCCACGGCGATGTCCGCGATGACCGTGGCGTCGGGGGACGGGGACATCACGAGGATGCGGTCGGAGAGCAGGATCGCCTCGTCAACGTCGTGGGTGACCATGACGACGGTGCGGCGGTCCGCCTCCCACAGTTGGAGCAGCTGCAGCTGCAGCTCCCGGCGGGTGAGGGCGTCGAGGGCCCCGAACGGTTCGTCGAGAAGCAGGATCTCAGGCTCGACGGCGAAGGCCCGGGCGATGCCGACGCGCTGCTGCATGCCTCCGGAGAGGCGGGCGGGGCGGCGGTCGGCGGCGTGGCCCAGCCCCACCAGATCCAGGTGGCGGTCGGCGATGGTGCGGCGCTCCAGCGGGGTCAGGGAGGGGCGGACGGAACGCAGGCCGAACTCGATGTTGCCCCGGGCACTGAGCCACGGCAGCAGGGCGTGGTCCTGGAAGACGACGGCGCTGCGGCCGTTGACGGTGACCTCGCCGGTGGACGGGTGGTCGAGGCCGGCGATCATCGACAGGATCGTTGACTTGCCGCAACCGGAGGGGCCGAGCAGGGAGACAAACTGGCCGGGGGCGATGCCGATGGAGGTCGGGGCGATGATACGGGTCGGGCCGTAGGAACGGGTGATCTCCCCGAGGGCGATGGTGCTAGTCATAACGGACCGTCTTCTGCAGTGCTGCGACGAGGTGGTCAAGGATGAGGCCGGTCAGGCCGATGAGGACGATGGCGACGACGATGGCGTCGATGTCGAGGCGGTTCCACATGTTCCACACGAAGAAACCGATGCCCTGGCCACCGACGAGCATCTCCGCGGCGATGATGACCAGCCAGGAGGTCGACAGCGACAGGCGCAGGCCGGTGATGATCCCGGGCAGCGTCGCGGGCAGCCACACGCGGGTGACGGCCAGCCACAACGGGGTGCCCAGGGTCTGTGTGAGTTTGAGGTATGTCGGGTGGATGTGCATGACCGCGTCGATGGTGTTGATCAGGATCGGCCACAGGGCGGAGAGCACGATGACGAAGACGGCGGTGCGCTCGGCGTCGTGGAGCAGGGCCAGGCCGATGGGTAGCCAGGCCAGCGGGGAGACCGGGCGCAGGATCTGCACCAGGGGGTCCACGGCCCAGCGCAGGATCTGCACCCGCCCCAGCAGGAAGCCCAGCGGAATGGCGATCAGTGCGGCCAGCAGGAAACCGATGAGCACACGTTGGAGGCTGGTCATCAGATGCCAGAAGATGCCGACGCTGCCCGGGCCGTCGCGGTAGAAGGGGTCGGAGAGGATCTCCACGCCGCGCTGCCAGACCCCTGCCGGGGTGGGGGCGAGACTGGAGAGGGTGCCGGAGACGACCGCCAGCTGCCAGGCGCCGACGCTGAGGACGAACAGGGCCAGGCCGAGTGCGCCCGCACGCACGCGGGGACTCATGCAAGCTCCCAACGGGTCAGCTGCTCACGCATCCAGGCGGTGGCGGCGGGGTCGGTCGCATCGCCGAAGTGGATGCGCTCGGGGTCGACGATGTCCTCACCGGCCCAGTTGCGGTAGGCGCCCTCGAAGACCGGCTCGATGAGTTCCGCCGGCTGGTTGAGGTAGCGCTCGTGCGAGAGGATGCTGGCTGCCTCGGCGTGGTTGCCGGGGGCGTTGAGGAAGGCGGAGGCCTCGGCCAGGGCGTCGGTGATGGCGCTGGCCTGTGCCGGGTGCGCGTCCTGCCAGTCCTCGCCGATGGCGAGGGCACAGCAGGGGTGGCGGTCCCAGAACTCCTTGGTCATGTGCAGGACGCGGCCGGAGCCGGTGGCCAGTGCGCGCTGGTTGAAGGGCTCGGGGCCGATGAATCCGTCAATGCCGCCGACCTCGAGCTGGGCGACCATGTCAGCCGGGCGCAGCAGGCGCAGCTCCAGGTCGGCCACGGGGTCGACACCGTGGGCGACGAGGGCGTCGCGGAGCAGGAGCGAGTGGATGGAGTACTCGAAGGGGATGCCGATGACGCGGCCGCGCAGATCCTGCAGGCCGGAGACCTCACTGTGGAGTCGGGAGGCGACGGTGATCGCCTGACCGTTGGTGTTCATCGTGTAGGCGAGATTGGTCGGCCGCGCCATGGGGGTGACGGTCATGGGGGAGAGCATGTGCGTGACGTGCAGCTGGCCGGTCAGGTAGGCGGACCACAGGTCGGCCCAGCCGGCGAAACGGCGGAGCGTGATGTCGAGTCCACGGCGTCGGAAAGCGTCCATCGCGTCCGCGGCGAGCAGCGGGGAGGAACACGCGATCGGCACGTAGCCGATGGTGATGCTGTCGGACGGTGCGGGACCCATGCCGGCGGAAGCGGCCCGTCCACCGAGAACCCCCAGCGTGCCCAGGGCGGCGGCGCCGAGGAATGTGCGCCGGTTCAACATCGCCACGTATAACCTCCGGTTCGATGTAGGTAGACAGTGTGGTCTTGTTCAGGATCAGGCTACTGTACCGCTCGGTATGTGAACGTGTCGACTCGCCCGCCAGCGGTGCCCCACGCCCGGGGATAGACTCGACGCCATGGGTTTCACCACGCCGAGCTACGACCTGCCTGACCTGTTTGCCCGCATCGACCGCGGCGAGCTGCAGCTGCCTGATTTCCAGCGCGCCTACGCGTGGGATGTCGACCGGATCCGCTCGCTCATTGTCACCGTCCTGCGCGGCTACCCGGTCGGTTCGCTGCTCTCGCTGGACACCCGCAACGCGCCCATGCGCTTCCGGCCGCGGCCGATCTCCGGCGCCCCCGCCGCCACCTCCGCGCCCGGCCTGCTGCTTCTTGACGGCCAGCAGCGCCTGACCACCCTCTACCACTGCCTGCGCGGGGACGGTTCGGTGGACACCGTCGACTTCCGCTCCAAACGCATCCGCCGCACCTTCTACGTGGACGTCTCCCGGGCGGTCGAGGCTCAGGTCATGCCCGATGACGCGGTCTTCTCGGTGGATGAGGACGGCCAGGTCAGATCCCATTTCGGCCCCGACATCCCGGGTGGCATCACCAGCCGTGAGGCAGCCGTCGAGCACGGCTGCATCCCCGTGTCGTCGTTGCTGTGGGAGGCCGGCACCGATCTGCTCTTCGATGTCGCCGCCCGGGACACCGGGTCCCGGGAGGACGTCAAGCGTTTCTATGACCGCATCGTCAAGCCCCTGGCGGCCTACGACATCCCCATGATCCGGCTGGCCCGGGAGACCGCCCAGACCGGCATCGGGTCCATCTTCGCGCAGGCCAATTCCGCCGGCCTGCAGATGGACGTGTTCGAGCTGCTCACCGCGGTCTTCGCCACGCAGGAACCGGAGTTCTCCATGGCGGAGGACTGGGAGGAGACCCGCCGTGTCCTGCGCCGTTATCCGGCCCTGGACCAGATCGGGCGTACTGATTTCCTCACGGCCGTCTCCCTGCTGGTGACCTCCAGGCAGGGGCACGCGGCGGGCCACCGTGAGGACATCCTCGACCTCACCCTCGAGGATTACCTGGCCGCCCGGGCGGAACTGCGCGTCACCTTCCGGGAGACCGCCGAATTCCTCGCCCAGCGCTGCATGCTCACCATTGAGCAGGTGCCCTACACCGCCCAGCTCATCCCGTTGGCCGTCATCTTCGCCCGGTTGGCGGAGACACCCAGAGCGCTGGCCTCGGCGAAGGCGTGGGACCGGCTCAACCAGTGGTTCTGGTGCGGCATCCTCGGCGAGCTCTACGGATCGGCGGCGGTGATCAACCGCTCCGCCCGTGACGTCGACCAGGTCACCGCCTGGGTCCGCGACCCCTCCGCCGAGGTGCCCAAGACCATCCGCGACGCTTCCTTCTCCGAGTCGCGCTTCTTCTCGGTGCGGGAGAATTCCGGCGTCTACCAGGGGATCTACGCACTGCTCATGGGCAGGGGAGCCCGCGACTGGCGTTCCGCCCAGCCCTTCGACCGCTGGACCTTCCCCGACCTGCACCCCGGTTTCCACCGTGTGTTCCCGGCGGAATGGTGCCGGGAGAACGGCATCGAGGACGTGGTGGCCGACAGCGTGCTCAACCGCACTCCCATGGGTAAGCGCACCGAGGTGGTCATCGACGGCTACTCGCCGACGCAGTACCTCACCCGGGTGCAGACGAAGTCGCTTCTCGACGACGCCGACTTCGACACCGTCCTGGCCACCCATGAGCTCAACCCGGATCTGCTGCACCAGTCTGATTTCCACGGCTTCCTGCGGGATCGGCGCGCCCGTTTCCTGGGGATGGTGGAGTACGCCATGGGTAAACCCGCGGTCAGGGACGTCAACGACCTGGATTACAGCGGCGGGGACGAGGGTCCCAATGCTTTCAGCGGGTGGGTGGGGGTGCGTTCTTGAAGTGGCCTGTCTCATATACGGGCAGGTCGTGGCCCGGGGTCAAAGTCAACCGACTAAAGTGTTCTACGTTCCATGCCCTCATTAACGAAGCAGGAGTAAACACCCGTGAGCAAGCCCGTCGTCCTTATCGCCGACAAACTGGCACCGTCCACCGTAGACGCGCTCGGAGACGCTGTGGAGGTGCGCTGGGTCGACGGCCCGAACACCCCGGAGCTGCTCGCCGCCGTCCCGGAGGCTGACGCTCTGCTGGTGCGTTCCGCCACCACCGTCACCCGCGAGGTCCTCGAGGCCGCCCCGAACCTGAAGATCGTCGGCCGTGCCGGCGTCGGACTGGACAACGTCGACATCGATGCCGCCACCGAGCGCGGTGTCATGGTCGTCAACGCCCCGACCTCGAACATCCACTCCGCCTGCGAGCACGCCGTGGCCCTGCTCATGGCCACCGTCCGTCAGATCCCCGCCGCCGACGCCACCCTGCGTGAGGGCGAGTGGAAGCGCTCCCAGTTCAAGGGTGTGGAGATCTTCGGCAAGACCATCGGTGTCGTCGGTTTCGGCCACATCGGCCAGCTCTTCGCCCAGCGTCTGTCGGCCTTCGAGACCGAGATCATCGCCTACGACCCCTACGCGAACCCGACCCGGGCGGCCCAGCTGGGTGTCGAACTCGTCGAGCTGGATGAGCTGGTCGCCCGCGCCGACATCATCACCATCCACCTGCCCAAGACCAAGGAGACGGCCGGCATGTTCAATGCCGAGCTGCTGGCCAAGTCCAAGAAGGGCCAGATCATCATCAACGCTGCCCGCGGCGGCCTGGTCGATGAGCAGGCACTGGCTGACGCCATCAAGTCGGGCCACATCTGGGGTGCCGGCTTCGATGTCTTCTCCACCGAGCCGTGCACCGACTCCCCGCTCTTCGAGCTGCCGCAGGTCGTCGTCACCCCGCACCTGGGCGCCTCCACCGCCGAGGCCCAGGACCGCGCCGGCACCGATGTCGCCGCCTCCGTGCTCAAGGCCCTGGCCGGCGAGTTCGTCCCGGATGCCGTCAACGTCTCCGGCGGCCGCGTCGGCGAGGAGGTCGCCCTGTGGCTGGACCTGACCCGCAAGCTGGGTCTGCTGGCCGGCCAGCTCCTCGACTCCGCACCGGTTGACGTGGAGGTCACCGCCCGCGGTGAGCTGTCCACCGAGGACGACGTCTCCGTGCTGGGCCTGTCGGCTGTCCGTGGCCTGTTCTCCGCCACCACCGACGAGCCGGTCACCTTCGTCAACGCCCCGACCATCGCTCAGGCCCGTGACCTGGACTACAAGGTCGAGACCGCCACCGAGTCCGCCACCCACCGTTCCGCGGTCGATGTCAAGGTCATCGGCGCCGACGGCTCCTCCCGTACCGTGGTCGGCGCCCTCACCGGCCTGGACCGCGTGGAGAAGATCGTCCGCATCGACAACCGTGGCCTGGACATGCGTGCCGAGGGCCGCAACCTCTTCCTCGAGTACACCGATGCCCCGGGCGCCCTGGGCAAGGTCGGCTCCCAGCTGGGTGAGGCCGGCATCAACATCGAGGCCGCCGCGCTGACCCAGGCGGCCAAGGGTGACGGCGCGATCCTCGTGCTGCGTGTCGACGCCGAGGTCCCCACCGCCCTGGAGAAGAAGATCGCCGAGTCTCTCGGCGCCTCCTCCGCCGTCCAGCTCGACCTGGACAACTAGAACGACCGTTCTGTCGACCCCTGCCGCAATCTGCGGTGGGGGTCCTTTTTTATTCATTAATTTATTCATGATCGGAGCAGCTCACCAGGGGAGGTGGGCCATCCGGGCCCTCCAAGTAGACCACACGGTATGGTTAATCTGAACCGTGTGGATTAATATTCCCAACGGTCCCAGAAGCTATTTCTCGAAGGAGACAGCCATGTCCAGCCTCACCCCGAACCACCAGCCGGGTCATCCGCTTGAGCCGATCGACGCCGGGAAGCTCGCCGAGCTCGCGCAGAAGAACATCGACAACCCCGAGGGTGGACACAAGAAGATCCGTACCCACACGGAGGCTGACGGCAAGTTCCGCAACTACACCCAGGTCCGCAACCTGGAGCCGGTCCTGGTCTCCGAGCCGCCGGCCCTGCTGGGTGATGACACCGCCCCGAACCCGACCGAGATCGCCCAGGCCGGCCTCGCTGCCTGCATCTCCGTCGGCATCCAGGCCATCGCCACCCACCGCGGTGTCACTCTGACCAAGATCGACATCGACATCGAGTCCGACATCGACGTCTCCCCGACCTGGGGTGTGGGGGATCTGGCCGAGGACAAGCGTCCGGGCGTCTCCGATGTCCGCGTCAGGGTCGAGATCGAGGGTGACGCCGACCGCGAGACCCTGCAGAAGATCCATGACGACGCCATCAAGTGGTCCCCGGTGGTCAACACCTACACCCGTCCGGCCAACCTCACCTCCGAGCTGGTCTGATCTGCATGGGTTCAGCAATCCTGGAGAAGATCGCGGAGAACGCCAAGGCCGTCGACAAGAACGAGATCCCGGCCCGTTACGGCCTGGAGCTGCTGGGTGGGCAGCAGCTGTTCATCCGCGACAGCCTGCGTGACACCGCCCGCCAGCTGCGCCGGATCGCGGCCGAGGACCTCTCGGTGGCTTTCAGTATCTGGGCGCACACCATGGTGATCACCTACCTGCGCACCGCGGACACCGGTTATGCCCATGACCTCCTCCCGGTCCTCGAGACCGGCCGGCGCCCGGGTGTGACCGGTATGGCCCCCGCCTTCAAGGAGGCCGCCGGTGCCGGCACCATCGATCTTGCCGCCACCCCGGTCGAGGGCGGTTTCCGTCTCAACGGCCGTCTGGCCTGGGCCTCCAACCTGGCTGACGACGCCCTGATCGTCACCGCCGCCCGCACCCCGGAAGGCGAGCGCCTCCTGCTCGCCTTCGACGGTGATGCGGAGGGCGTGACCCTGGGTTCACCGTTCGCCCTGCTGGGCCTCAATGCGACGGCCTCTGCGTGGATCTCGCTGGAGGATGTCTTCGTACCGGAGGCGCAGATCCTCTCGCGCAGCTTCGAGGAGTTCATCGGCGCGGTGCGCCCGACCTTCATGATTCTCCAGACCTCCGAGTGCCTCGGTGTGGCCGACGCCGCGATCAGCGCCGCCGCCACCCGCCTGGCCGGCATCAACGAGGTGCTCACCGGGGATGTGTCGCAGGTCCGCGACCGGATCAGTGAGCTGATCGCCGAGCAGGAGGCCATCTCATCGGCGCTCGACAACGGTGAGGAGGTGGAGCGCGTGCAGCTGCTCGAGTTGCGTCTCGCCGCGGCGGAAGCGGCCGTCGATGCCACCGCCCTGGAGGTCCGTGTCGCCGGCGGTGCCGGTTATGCGCAGTCCTCCCCGGCCTCACGCCGTTTCCGTGAGGCCGCCTTCATCCCGGTACAGTCCCCGTCGGAGACCCAGCTCAGGTGGGAGCTGGGCCGCGCCCGGGCCCAGGAGGAGAACTAGAAGATGACGTTGGCAGATCTCACCGTGTCAGGAGACCAGTTGCGCGCCGCTGTGGGTACCTTCCCTTCCGGGGTCACCATCGTGACCACCCGCTCCGGGGGTGAGGACGTCGGCCTGACCGTCAGTGCCTTCTCCTCGTTATCGCTGGAGCCCGCGATGGTCGTCCTCAGCGTCGACAACGGCTCCACGTCGCTGCCGTATCTCACGGTCGGGGCGCCGGTGGGTATCTCGGTGCTCGCGGAGGGGCAGGGCGGTCTCGCCCGGCAGTTCTCCACCCGCGGCATCGACCGCTTCGCCGGGGTGGACATCGTCCGCCGTAACCGGGAGGTGGCGCTCATTGAAGGTGCCGCGGCCTGGTTCGCCGGTGAGATCGTCAACGCCTTCCCCGGTGGGGACCACACCATCCTCACCGTCTCGGTGGCCGACTGCGGCACCGAGGACGATGCCCGTCCGCTGCTGTACCAGCGGGGCCGCATCCATGACTGGGTCGCCGACGAATCGTAGGTTCTGCCTGGTAGGATTCCCCTGTAGTTCTAGCAGGTGAGAAAGGAATCCCACAGAATGAAACTTGCAGTCATCGGCGGCGACGGTATCGGCCCGGAGGTCACGGACGAGGCCCTCAAGGTCCTCCGCGTCATCCGCGACGACATCGAGACCACAGACTACGACCTGGGCGCCCGCCGTTACCTGCGTAACGGCGAACTGCTCACCGACGCGGACCTGGCCTCGCTGCGCGGGCACGACGCCATCCTCCTGGGTGCCATCGGCGCCCCCGGTGACGTCCCGCCCGGGGTCCTCGAGCGTGGCCTGCTGCTGAAGATGCGCTTCGCACTCGACCACCACGTCAACCTGCGCCCCTCCAAGCTCTACGAGGGCGTGGAGTCCCCGCTGCGCAACCCGGGCAACATTGACTTCGTCGTCGTCCGGGAAGGCACCGAGGGCGCCTACACCGGCAACGGTGGCGCCATCCGCGTGGGCACCCCGCACGAGGTGGCCAACGAGACCTCCGTGAACACCCGCTATGGCGCCGAGCGGGTCATCCGCTACGCCTTCGAGCTGGCCCAGTCACGCCGTAAGCACCTCACCCTGGTTCACAAGACCAACGTGCTCGTGCACGGCGGCGGGCTGTGGCAGCGCACCGTCGACGAGGTCGCCACCGAGTACCCGGAGGTCACCGTCGACTACAACCACATCGACGCCGCCACCATCTACCTGGTCACCGATCCCTCACGTTTCGATGTCATCGTCACCGACAACCTCTTCGGCGACATCATCACCGATGAGGCGGGTGCGGTCTCCGGCGGCATCGGCCTGGCCGCTTCCGGCAACATCGACGCCACCGGCACCAACCCCTCCATGTTCGAGCCGGTCCACGGCTCCGCACCGGACATCGCCGGCCAGGGCATCGCGGACCCGACCGCCGCGATCCTGTCCGCCGCCATGCTGCTGCGCCACCTCGGGGACGAGGAGAACGCCGCGCGGATTGAGGCGGCGGTGGCCGAGGACGTCGCCAAGCGCGAGGGTCCGGTACGCACCACGGATGTCGGAGACCGCATCGCCGCCGCCCTGAAGTAGGGTGAACGCGACCATCTGAGACCACGACCACCTTGAGGGGCAGAAGAATGAGGCGACTGGCGGCTGCGCTGGCCATGACCACCACTATGGCGATGGCAGCGGGGTGCACCACCGCAACGGAGGGCAACTCCACAGCCGACCACTCACCCCGGCTTCCGCTGGACTCCTCGGAGGTGGTCGCGGACGCGGACACCGCGGACCGCATCTTCGACACCGCCGACGTCGTCGTCCTCGCGGGCCCCGCACCCGCCGAGCAGCGCCGCGCGGTGGAGATCGCCGTCGCCACGGGCGCACCGCTGCTTGCCGACGCCGCCGGCCTTGACCGTCTCGAACCCACCCGCGTCATCGCGGTGGGGGAGACCGGCCCGATTCCGGAGGGCCCCGAGGTCATCGCCGCGCCTGCCGGAGAGAATGCGGAGCCGGTCACCGTCGCGGAGATCGCCGCCCTCGACCCCGCGCAGCTGCAGGGTGTCGAAGGCGTCGACACCGTGGAACCCGAATACGTCATGCCCCCGGTACTGGTGAGCCCGGAGACCTCGGTGGCCGCCGCGGCCACAGCACGGGCCGCCGGGGCGGAGCTGACCGTCCTCGACCACCCCGACCCCCGTCTGACCAGTGAGTCCATGGCCCTGGTCACCGAGCAGGACGTCCTGGCCCTGGGCGAGCAGTTCGGCAGCCAGGAACGTTTCGACCGCGCCGTCGACCTCGCCGCCAACGGTGAACTGCCCGGCGGCGGCGGACTCGTCTTCCCGGGCCGGCGCATGATCGCCTTCTACGGCCACCCCTGGGGCGGCGACCTCGGAGTGATGGGCGAACAACCCCCGGCCGAGGCCGTGGCACGGGTGCAGGACCACATCCAGCACTACCAGGCGCTTGAGGAGCAGCCGGTCGTCCCGGCCTTCGAGATCATCGTCACCGTCGCCTCCGCTTCCCCGGGCGCGGACGGCAAGTACACCAACGTCGGCGACCCGGCCGAATTCACCGGCTACATCGACGCCATCACCGAGGCCGGCGGCTACGCCTTCCTCGACCTCCAGCCCGGCCAGGCCAGTTTCCTCGAGCAGGCCAAGGTCTACGAGGAACTGCTCAAGCGGCCCAACGTCGGCCTGGCGCTCGACCCGGAGTGGAATCTCCAGCCGGGCGAGCAGCCCCTCCAGCGGGTCGGCCACGCCGAGGCCGCTGAGATCAACGAGGTCGCCGACTGGCTCGCCCAGCTGGTGCGCGAGAACAACCTGCCCCAGAAGGGCCTGATCGTCCACCAGTTCCAGATGCAGATGCTGCGCGACCGCGAGCAGATCAACACCGACCATCCGGAGCTGGCCTTCATCCTCCACGCCGACGGCCACGGGGTGCCGGACGAGAAGTTCGCCACCTGGGACGCCGTCCGCCAGGGCCTGGATGACAACTGGTTCATGGCGTGGAAGAACTTCATCGACGAGGACAACCCCACCTTCACCCCGGAGCAGACCTACGACATTGAGCCGCGCCCCTGGTTCATCTCCTACCAGTAGTTTCCGCCCGCGGAGGGGCCCGGCGTCCTAGGCTTGAGACCATGACGGTCGAACTAGAGGAGGTCCGCGACTTCATCGCGGACATCGAGCCCTTCACACGCCTGCCCGCCGCCGAACTGGATCAGCTCCCCGCGCGCATGACCATGGAGTACGTGCGCCGCGGCCAGCACATCATCCGCTACGGCGCGCCCAACGACCATCTCCACATCATCCGCTCCGGGGCGGTCGATGTGCTGGACGATGAGGGCATCCTCCTCGACCGTCGTGACGCCGGCCGCAGCTTCGGCTATTCCACGCTCGTCGGTGACGAGGGTTCCCGCTACACGATGGTCGCGGTGGAGGACAGCCTCATCCTGCTGCTGCCCAAGGCGGAGTTCCAGGCCCTGGCGGAACGCAACCCCGACATCCTGCGCTTCTACTCCTCCCAGTCCCGCCGGATCCGGGCGGCCGCCGCGGAGCTGCGCGGCGACCAGTCCTCGGATGTGCTGCGCACCCGGCTGGGGGAATTCAAGATCGCCGACCCGGTGTCCATGGTGCCCGCCGCCACCATCCAGCGCGCGGCCCAGCTGATGGAGCACCACCGGGTCTCCTCCGTGCTGATCACGGACAACGGCTCCCTGGTGGGCATCCTCACTGACCGGGACCTGCGGGGCAGGGTGGTGGCCCAGGGGCTGGACATCATGCGTCCGGTCTCGGAGATCATGACCCCGAACCCGCGGACCGTCAGTTCCGAGACCCTCGCCTTCGAGGCGATGATCATCATGGCGGAGATGCGCATCCACCACATCCCGATCGTGGACGAGGGGAAGCTCACCGGCATCGTCACCACCGCCGACGTCATGCGCCTGCTGCGCCACGACCCGATCTACCTCACCGCCGACCTCTCCCGCCGGAACTCGCCCGAGGAACTGCGCAACGCCTACTCCCAGTCCTCGGAGGTGGCGGTCCGCTTCATCGAACGCGGCGCCTCCGCCGAGGAGACCTCCGGCATCATGACCATCGCCGCCGATGCCCTGGCCCGCCGGCTGCTCAAACTGGGGGAGGAACGCCTCGGCCCGCCGCCGGTGCCCTACACCTTCGTGGTCCTCGGTTCCCAGGGGCGCCGGGAGATGGGCCTGGCCTCCGACCAGGACAACGCGATGGTGCTCTCCGATGACTACGATGAGGCCGCACACGGCGAGTACTTCGCCGAGCTCAGCGAATACGTCTGCCAGGGCCTGGACACCGCGGGCCAGGTGCTGTGCCCGGGGGACATGATGGCCTCGAACCCGCAGTGGCGGATGACGGTCTCCCAGTGGTCGGACACCTTCCACCTGTGGGTCACCGCCCCGGAACCGGATGCTCTCCTGCACGCCCAGACCTTCTTCGACTTCCGCGGCATCTGGGGGGAGATCGGGCTGGGGGATGAGGTCCACAACCGTGCCGTCAGCCGGGCCCGGGGGGCACGGCGCATGCACGCCCACCTGGCGGCGCTGGCGGCCCGCCGCGAACCACCCCTGGGTTTCTTCCGCGGTCTGGTCGTCGACCGTTCCGGCGAATACGCCAACACCCTCAACGTGAAGAAGGGTGGCACAGCCGGCATCGTCCAGATGGCGCGGTTGTTCGCCCTGTCCAGCGGTGTGACTGCCCTGGGCACGCGCCGCCGGCTCCTCGACTCGGCTGCCGCGGGCGGGGTCTCCGAGCGCGGGGCACAGGATCTTGTCGACGCCTTCGACTACCTCACCGCGATCACCCTGCGGCACCAGGCGATCCAGCTGCGGGAGAAGGCGACCCCGGACTACAACATCGACCCCAACAAACTGGGCAGGATGGACCGGGAGCACCTGCGCGACAGCTTCCAGATCATCAAGGACATGCAGAACGCACTGGCCTCGAAGTACCTCGTGAGGAACATATGATGTGGCCCTTCCGTTCCCCGCGGCCGCAGAAGGCCACCGGCCCGCTCAAGGAATTCTACGCCGTCCCTGCACCCGCCGAGAACACCCCGCTCACCGAACTGCCCCTCCTGGCGGTGGACGTGGAGGCCACCGGCATGGACGCGCGGAAACACCAGCTGGTCTCCATCGGCTGGGTGCCGGTCAACGGCACGCGGATCGACCTGTCGGGGGCCGGTTACGTCATCCTGCGCGGCTCCGAGGGATTCACCGTCGGCCCTTCGGCGACGATCCACCAGCTCACCGACGATGAGATTGCGGCGGGCATCGATCCCGCCGAGGCTCTCGGGCAGCTGCTGGCAGCGCTGCAGGGGCGGGCGATGCTGGGCCACTTCGTGCCGATGGAGGAGGGTTTCCTCTCCGTGGCCTGCCAACGGTTGTTCCATGCGACGCTGCAGGTGCCGATGGTGGACACCTTCGCCATCGAACGCCGCCACATGGAGAGGATGGGCACCTATCCCCGGGGGGAGGACCTCCGGCTGGCCCGGGTCCGGGCACGCTACGGGCTCCCGGCCTACCGCAACCACAACGCCCTGACCGATGCGCTGGCATGCGCGGAGCAGTACCTGGCACACCAAGCACAGCTACCTGTATCAACTCTGAAGGACGTGATGGTCTGAGCGTGGGCCCGGACACGGTAGAGTAACCGCCATGCGCTTTGGAAGAATTGCCCACCCTGAGGGTTTCAGTTTTGTTGTCGTCGATGGTGAAGGCGAGGAGAATCTCGTCGCCAAGGAGATCAAGGACACTCCCTACACCGAGCCGGAGTACACCGGCCGGGAGTGGCCGCTGACGGATGTGAGACTGCTCGCCCCGACGCTGCCGAGCAAGGTCGTCGCCATCGGCCGCAACTACGCCGACCACGTCGCCGAGGTCTTCAAGGAGTCCGCCGAGCACCTGCCGCCGACCCTGTTCCTCAAGCCCCCGACCTCCGTCGTCGGCCCGGATGCCCCCATCCGGATCCCGGAGTTCGCCACCAAGGTCGAGTTCGAGGGTGAACTCGCCGTGGTCATCGGCCAGGTGGCCAAGAAGGTCAAGGCTGCAGACTGGAAGTCTGTTGTCCGGGGTTTCACCATCGTCAACGACGTCTCCTCCCGTGACCTGCAGTTCGCGGACGGCCAGTGGGCCCGTGCCAAGGGCATCGACACCTTCTGTCCGCTGGGCCCCTGGATCGAGACCGACATCGACTCCTTCGACCTGGACAACCTGTCGATCCGCGCCCACCTGACCCAGGACGGCGTCACCGCGACCAAGCAGGACTCCAACTCCAACCAGATGATCATGAAGATGGGTGAGATCATCGAATTCATCACCGCCTCCATGACCCTGCTGCCGGGCGACGTCATCTGCACCGGCTCCCCGGCCGGTACCGAGGCCATGAACCCGGGTGATGTCATCGAGGTTGAGATCGAGGGCCTGGGATCCCTCCGCAACCCGGTGGAGCGCGCTTAAGACTGCACCACCACGACGGCCACCACGCGGATTTCGACGAGTTTTAAGCGGGTGGCCGTCAGTGGTCCGGCAACCCGAACGCAGCCCTGCTCCGGGAGGTCACCGGGCCGTGGAACGGGCGCGGGAGCTGGCGGGGCAGCGGGGCGTCGACAGGCAGATTGAATTTGTGTCCGCTCTCCTGACTGATTTCCTGCCTACGGCGGAGGAGGGGACCTTCGATCTGGGCTGCGCCTGCTATTTCCCGGCACCGGTGAGCACGGCTGAGACCACCCTGCTGCGGGTCGACCATGACTGGGCCGGGAAGCGTCCCGGACGGATGTCACCCGCGGGGCGGGTGCACTAGAGCCCGAGCGAACGCAGGATGGTGCGCAGCTTCGCGGTGGTCTCCTCGAGCTCCTCCCCGGGGTCGGAATCCGCGACGATGCCCCCGCCGGCCCAGGCGCGGGCGGTGGTGCCGTCACCGGAGACCTCGGCGCAGCGGATGGCCACCATGTATTCGCCGTCACCGGAGGCGTCGCACCAGCCGACGGCCCCGGAGTAGAAACGACGGTCGGTCTCGGCCGTCTCGATGAGGGCCTCGGCGGCGTCGGTGGGGGTGCCGCAGATCGCCGGGGTGGGGTGCGTGTGCACGGCCAGCTCCAGGGCGTTGACAGCCGGGTCGCGCAGGGTGCCCACGATCGGGGTCGCCAGGTGCCACATCTCGTTGGTCCGGGCCAGTTCCGGGCGGGCGGGGATGTCCAGCCGGGAGCAGAAGGGGCCGAGCTTCTCCCGCAGGTGCTCGACGACGTACTGGTGCTCCTCGAGGTCCTTGGCGGACTGCGCCAGCCGCTTGCCGACGGCCGCGTCAGCCGCCGCATCAGCCTGGCGCGGCGCCGAGCCCGCCAGGGGGTAGGCCGTCACAGTCGAGCCCTGACGCTGGACCAGCACCTCGGGGGAGGAGCCGACGATCATGTCGCCCGGACGCCCCGCGGGGCTGAGGTCAGCGATGAAGCCGTCGCGGTTGTAGGAGTTGTCGATGAGCCGGGCTGCGACCAGCAGCGGGTCCACCGGCGGGTCGAAGGCGATGTCGACGGCGCGCGCCAGCACCACCTTCTTCAGCTTGGAGGCGCGGATGGTGCTCACGGCCGCCTCCACCCGGCGCAGGTGCTCCTCGGGCTCGGGGTCCACCCCGCAGATCCGGGCATGGAGCACCGACCCCTCGCCCTGGCGGTAGTAGGCGTGGGGTTCCAGCGGCCCGTCCTCCCGGATCACGTGTTCCGGGACGGTGAGGGCGGCGGGGGCAGAACGGTCGAAGGGCAGTGCGCCGACGACGATGGGCACCCGCCCGGAACGCAGTGCCTCAATCGCGGCCCAGGGGTCGGTGAACGTCTCCACCGACCCCTGGGTGCGTACCGAGCCGTGCGCCCTGGACAGGAGGAAGTCCGGCGCGGTGACAGGTCGGTGGGCACACATGTCGAGCCAGTCTAGTGCGTGGCCGGGGTACCGTCATCCACCACCCTGGCTTGAGTCTCGGTCGGATAAAAGCCCCGGATGATGGGGACGAATGTTGTTATTGTTGGTTTCTGTGAGCCAGACCAAGACCATCCGCCGTGTCCTCGGGGCGATGCTCGCCCTCATCCTCTCCCTGGGGGCCCTCGCCCCCGTCCCGGCGGCGGCGCAGTCCTCCCTGCCCGGGGGGTTCGCGCTGTCGGGGGGCTCCTCCGGCAGGGACGCGACCTTCCCCCTGGCGGTGGGCGGCCGGGACGTGCTCGTCTCGCTTCCACCCAACTACAACCCGGCCATCGCCCACCCGGTCCTGCTCGTCTTCGGCGGTCTGGGGGCCAGCGCGGAGGAGGTCTCCCGGACCCTCGGGCTGCGTGCCAACTCGGGCGCGATCATCGCTTACGCCCGCGGTGTGGGCAACGCCTGGGCAGGTGCCCCCTACTCGCAGACAACCATGGACGCCGACGTCTCCTATGCCCGCGGCATCGTCGACGCCATCGCCGCCCAGCACCCGGTCAACCGGGGCCGGATCTACGCCATCGGCCACTCCAACGGCGGGGCCTTCGCCCTCAACCTGGCGTGCCGTGCCCCGGAGCTGCTCGCCGGCGCGGTGAGCGTGTCGGGCATGTTCTACACGGCTGCCGACCAGGGCTGCGGGGGCGGCAACGTCCCTGTCATGCTCATCCACTCGACCAACGATGATGTCGCGGTCTACGGCGGGGGAGTGCGCCACGGCGCGCCCTTCCTCTCCGTGGACGAGATGTTCCAGCGCTGGGGCACCCGCAACGGCTGCCAGCTGACCCCGATCCACCTGCCGGGTGCCGGTGGCCGCACCCACCGGTCGTGGACCAACTGCCGGGCGCAGACTGAACTGGTGGTCTCCCCGTCCGCAGGCCACCCCTGGCCCGGGCATGCCCCGGCCGTGGCACGGGACTTCCTCGCACGCCAGAATCGCTGAGCAGTAACATGACGGACATGACTGACGTTCGTGTTCGATTCTGCCCCTCGCCCACCGGCACCCCGCACGTGGGCCTGGTGCGCACCGCACTGTTCAACTGGGCCTATGCCCGCCGCCACCAGGGCACCATGGTGTTCCGTATCGAGGACACCGATGCCGCCCGCGATTCCGAGGACTCCTACTCGGCGCTCCTCGACGCCATGAACTGGCTCGGCCTGGACTGGGACGAGGGTGTGGAGAAGGGCGGCCCGCACGAGCCGTACCGCCAGTCGCAGCGCATGGACATCTACGCGGACATCCTGCGCAGGCTCATCGACGCCGGTGAGGTCTACCCGGCCTACTCCACCGCCGAGGAGGTCGAGGAGCGCCACAAGGCCGCCGGTCGCGACCCCAAGCTGGGCTATGACAACTACGACCGCACCCTGACGGAGGAGGAGGTCGCCGCCTTCCAGGCTGAGGGACGTCAGCCGGTGTGGCGCCTGCGCATGCCGGAGCAGGACTGGAAGTGGAACGACCTGGTCCGCGGCGAGGTCGAGTTCAAGGCCGCCACCCAGCCTGACTTCGTGGTGGCGCGCTCCAACGGCGCCCCGCTGTACACCCTGGTCAACCCCGTCGATGACGCGCTCATGCGCATCACCCACGTCCTGCGCGGTGAGGACCTGCTCTCCTCCACCCCGCGTCAGCTGGCCCTCTACGAGGCGCTCAAGCGCATCGGCGTCACCGACTTCACCCCGCAGTTCGGCCACCTGCCCTTCGTCATGGGCGAGGGCAACAAGAAGCTGTCCAAGCGTGACCCGCAGTCCAACCTCTTCCACCACCGGGAGAACGGCATCATCCCGGAGGGCATGCTCAACTACCTGGCGCTGCTGGGCTGGTCCCTGTCCGGTGACCGCGACATCTTCTCCGTGGAGGAGATGGTGGCCAACTTCGACATCACCGATGTGCTGGGCAACCCGGCCCGTTTCGACCAGAAGAAGCTCGAGGCCATCAACGCCGACCACATCCGCCTGCTGCCCGCGGGCGAATTCGAGGAGCGTCTGCGCGCGCACCTGAGCGAGTTCACCGACTTCCCGCAGGACTACCCAGCGGACAAGTTCCAGGTGGTGGCAGATCTTACCCAGACCCGGATCAAGACCCTCTCCGAGGCCTACGGTCTGCTGAAGTTCCTGGTCACCGCCGATGAGGACCTGGAGCTGAACGAGCGGGCGGCGAAGCGCAACCTCAAGGAGGCCGCGATCGAGCCGTTGGATGCCGGCATCGCCGCTCTGGAGGCCGTGGACGAGTGGACCACTCCGGACATCGAAGGGGCCCTGACCAAGGCGCTCATCGAGGATCTGGAGCTCAAGCCGCGCACCGCCTACGGCGCGCTGCGCGTGGCGATCTCCGGTGAGCAGGTCTCCCCGCCGTTGTTCGAGTCGATGGAGCTGCTGGGCCGCGAATCGACGCTCGCGCGTCTGCGTGCCGCCCGCGCAGTCACCCCCTTCGAGGCCGCCCCGACGGCCTAGGCAGGGGAGTCGGGGGACCCGGGGGAGTAGCGCAGGAGATCTCCGGGCTGGCAGTCGAGCACTTCGCACAGTGCTGCCAGCGTGGTGAAACGGACGGCCCGGGCGCGTCCGTTCTTGAGCACCGAGAGGTTGGCGGGGGTGATGCCGACCTTCTCGGCGAGCTCACCCACGCCCATCTTCCGGCGGGCGAGCATGACGTCGATGTCGACGATGATGGACATCAGATGACCGCCTCAAGCTCAGCGGAGAAGCCTGTAGCCTGCACCAGCAGCATCCGTTGGACGTAGACGACCAGTCCCACGCCCGCAATCAGCAGGGCGAGGACACCCGTCACGAGAATGAGTCCGGGGGCGTCGTCGACCTCGGCAACGACGTAACCGGCGAGCAGGACGAAGACCGACGCTGTGATGATGGCAACGATGACGGTGTCGACCCAGCGGAAGGAAGCGGGGGAGAAAACGGTGTTCTGTCTGACCAGTGAGACGAGCCGCCAGACGGCGACTATGGCGACCTGGATGCAGACCAGACCCAGCACCACGGCGATGCTCAGGGTGATCTTGGCGGGCACGGGGGCGGTGGCATCACCCAGGAAGAGTCCGGTGGGGATGAAGATCTGCGCAGCGAGGCAGGTCAGCAGCCCGAGGATGAGGATCCCGCGCAGCAGGACGGTGATTTTTGTGGACACAGGGACGAGCCTTTCGATCGAGTTTCGATAGAAGTCTATCGCAACTCGATAGACAGGTCTGGGCCAGTGAGAAATCGTGGTCGATATGCCCGGTACGGGAGGGGGTGGGGGCTCCTGGCCCATATGGATGGCCATAAACCATGTTTAAGCTGGCGATTTGTCACTGTCGCACGCTTCTGGTTATAGTTATCCACGTTGCACAGAGCGGCACGGGGTGGAAAGCTCCATCAGGTCTGCGGTGTAACAGGAGATCCCTCCGAATTGGCCTATGGTGTAATTGGCAACACAACGGTTTCTGGTACCGTCATTCTAGGTTCGAGTCCTGGTAGGCCAGCTGCAGTTCATGCTGCAAGCGTAAGGAATATGTCGCTAAGCCCCGTTCGTCTAGCGGCCTAGGACGCCGCCCTCTCACGGCGGTAACACGGGTTCAAATCCCGTACGGGGTACAACAGGACTCCCGGACTCATTCGAGTTCGGGAGTCTTTTTTATTTTTTGCATTTCACCCCCGCACTTACCGATGGTGCGTGGATCACACCTCGGCAAATAATGTGTCGGGGGTAACTTTCGCCAACGGAAAAGCGCATAGGCTTTCAACTCATGAACCCCCTGGCATATGCTGCAGTTAAGCGGAGAGGATCACACCTCAGACCCCCGGTACCAGGCAGAAGGTAACGAGAATCTCCGGATGGAACTACCGGAAGGAGAGCATATGGCAGTAAGTGGAACTAACCATATCTCCGGACGCGGCGCAGGCGTCCTCCCATAAGCGGCATAGCCATAATCCAGAACTTCCAGAGCGCAAGAAATGCGCGAAGTACAGGAGCTAAAGGGAGCGATATGAAGCGTCAGACGTCACCCGAGCCCCACGGCAAGGACAGGCCAACCCCCGACAACTAGTTCCTCAGAACTGCAGCGGACGCGATCATGACGGGATCATCACCCCGGATCGACGAAACCTCCGCACCGACGTCGGAAGTGGTGGAAGTACCACCGTCCACGGTTCGGCAGAAGTAGAAACCCACCACCGAGTGTGGTGGGTTTCCGCATGGTTGGCACCATGTTAAAAAACGTTTTTACCTGCTGATTTGTGCACCAGCACCCGCACCGTTTACAGTGATGGAGTCCGCAAGGGACGCCGCGCTGAAAAGCGAACATGCCCCGTTCGTCTAGCGGCCTAGGACGCCGCCCTCTCACGGCGGTAACACGGGTTCAAATCCCGTACGGGGTACAAGTGCAGAAGAGGCCAGGTCAATGACCTGGCCTCTTCTGTTTCTGCGGTCCCAGACCCAAGTCGAGAGTCTGTTCGATTAAGTGGCGGGTGGCGGACAGCCGTGTCGGAGGCGGGCGTTATCCTTTAGCCCATGAGTGCGGAGCGGACGATTGCCCATGCCCTGATCTTCAGCGACCTTGCAGCCAACGAGCCGGCCTGGGCACTCCTGCGTGCCAAGAATGCCCCGGCTATCCTCACTGTCTTATCCGCCGTGTTCCGGGGTGATAACCGCCAGGTCCCGGGCTCCGACCTCATCGCCGCCACGGCCAGGATTCTGCCGGAGGTACGGGAACAGACCGGGCTTGAGCTCAAACTCAGCATCGAGGCCTATATCGAGGAGTGGGTCCGCAGCGGTTTTCTCACCCGCCGGGCCCCGCAGAACGCTCCGGAAGAACTGTATGAGCTGTCACCCGGAGCCCATCTGGCCCAGGACTTCGTGGAGCAACTCCACACCCCTAAACGTGCCGTCACGCGTTCCCGGCTGAGCAACGTGTTCAACAGTCTGAGCGCGCTGGAGGCCGACACTGACCCCGATGAGGACCGCGCCATCGAGCGCCTGGAGCGGCAACGCGATGAGCTGCAACGGCGCATCGACACCATCCGGGTCGACGGTGTGCGCACTGTGGACACCGGCGAGGCCATCGAACAGGCCCGGGAGGTCATCTCCCTGATCCGGGACCTGCCCACTGACTTCGCCCGGGTGCAGTCGGAGATCGAGCGCGAAGACCTGAAACTCCGCGAGCAGATCCTGACCGATGACCGCCGTGGTGCCGAAGTCCTCGAGGAGATCTTCACCGGCCTAGACCTCATCGACCAGTCCGAGTCCGGTCAGGCCTTCAACGGTTTCTACCGTCTGCTGCTCGACCACCAGGAATCCGCGAGATTTGAGGCGACACACTCCGAGGTGTTGAAGCGTGATTTCATCCTCAGCCTGGACGGGGAGGAGCAGGCTCTGCTGCGCGGACTGATGACCACGCTGCGTTCTTCGGCCGGTGCGGTACAGGAGGCCAAGACCAGGCTGTCCCGCTCCCTGCGTCGCTTCGTGCAGTCCCGGGAGAACGAGGCGCACAAGGGTCTGCTCACTTCCATCAAGGACGCGGAACTGGCCGCGCTGCAGTTCACCAGGAACGGCGGTAAGCCACGCCAGAGCCTGGACATGGAACTCAGGTTGACCCGCGGAAAGTTCAGCACTGTGGCGTCGTGGGCACTGCATGATCCCGCTGACTTCCGCATTGACACCGACGTGCCGGTCCACCAGCCGGGTGATCTTGATCCGCAGGAGCTCCGGGCCCGCCTGCGCGACACGGAAGTGGACTGGGGTGAACTGCACCTGGCCATCAACGACCTCATCGCGGAAGGAAAGCAACCCACCGTCGCGGAGGTACTCGAGGCCCGGCCGGCCACCCAGGGCCTAGCCAGCGTCGTGGGACTGATCCAGCTCGCCCGGGACCGCGGCACCCGCACAGAGGGCACCGAATTCCTGCGGTGGACCTCACCGGAGGGGAAGCTGCTGCAGGCCCGCTACACCGCCTACGAGTTCCGCGAACAGGTCCCGACCACGGCCCAGCTGTGGGATCACCAGCCAACCATGAAAGACAACACCCATGCCTGATTTCTTCGGCTCCTTCGACGACCACGACCTCACGTCCGGCACGGATGTCGCGGACAACACCGGGGAACATGACCGACCTGCCCTCGACGGGACGGACTCCGTCCCCGGGGACCTGGGGGACTTCACCCTCGAACAACGGCTGGCGGTACGGGGACTCCTGCGGGGCCCCTTCATCTCTGGTGCCCAGGACAAGGACAAGTACCTCGAAATAGTGCGGTCAGCGGGCACCCTCAGTGCGTTCCTGGACAACCTGCTGGTCAAGCTCGTCATCGACGAGGTGGGGGAGATCGCCTACCTCCGCGACTGGGATCCGCTGCCGGAGGGCGCACCGTCACTGTTCCGGCGCCGGCCCCTCACCCACATGCAGACCGCGGTGGTGCTGAATCTCCGCAAGAAACTGGCGCACGCCGTCAGCGGGGAGCGCACCATCGTGGACGCCAACCACATCTTCGAGGAGACCCTGCCGTATCAGCCGGACACGGGCACCGACCGGGCGAAACAGCGCACCACTTTCGACAGTGCCTGGAGTGTGTTGACTGACCACGGCGTGTTGAAGAGGACCCCCACACCCGGGCGCTGGGAGGTGTCCCCGGTGCTGGCCAGCATCTTCTCTGCCGAGGAGATAGCGGCGGTACACCACAGCTACACCGAGAGACTGGAACAGATGATGGACGTGGAGACCACCACGGTGGAGGAATCGATGGAGAATGACGATGAGTAGAACAATCCCCGGACAGTTCCGGCTGGCGACCCTGCAGGTGTGCAACTGGGGCACGTTCGACGGCGTCACCCGTTTCGACCTCGCGGAGGACGGCTTCCTGATCTACGGCCCCTCGGGCTCCGGCAAGTCCACGCTCATCGACGCGGTGTCAGCGGTGCTGGTGGAACCCCGGAAGCGCAGATTCAACGCGGCGGCCGACAAGGACAACGCCGGCGGACGAAACCTGGTCTCCTACTGCCGTGGTGCCTGGGCCAATGAGGAGAGCGCGGAATTCAACGAGATCACCCAGTCCTTCCCCCGTACAGGTGCCACCTGGTCGGGTATCTCCCTGACCTACCGGGACGGGCTCGGCCAGACCGTCACCGCGGTCTACCTGATGTTCCTGCGCGCCTCCGCGCACGCTGACGCGGACATCAAAAAACTGTTCATCACCTTGCCCGGAGAAGTCGACATCGAGGATTTCGAGACGCTCGCCAAAAATGGTCTCGACGTCGGCGCGGTCAAGAGGGCGTATACACAGGCCTACTGCGTGGAGCACCGCCAGAAGCAGTTCCTCATCGACTTCAGCAACCGGGTCGGGGTCGCTGACCTGGGTGCCTGGGAGCTGCTGCACCAGGCCCAGTCCACCAAGAATCTGGGTGACCTGAACTCGATGATCCGGGAGTTCATGCTGAGCGAACCCGACACCTTCCGTGCCGCCAAGACCGCGGTGGATAACTTCACCGAGCTGGAGACCGCCTACCAGGCTGTCCTCAACGCGCGCCGCCAGATCGAATGCCTCAGCCCGATCCGTGAGGCGGACAACCGGCGCCGCGAGGTCCGCCGGGACATCGCAGAGGTCCGGGAGGAGACCGATGCGCTGCCCCGGTTCATGTCGGATGCGAAGGAGGAGTACCTCGAGGAGGAGATCGAGGTCCTGGAACAGTCGTTGCGCACGCAGGACCAGAAGAAGAGGGTGCAGCAGGAGACCGTCGACAGGGCCCGCTCCACCGTCACCGGCCTGGAAAGGGCACTGGAGGGCAATGAGAATGACGCCATCCGGACAGCGAAAGCTGATGTGGCGAACCTGAAGGACCGGCTCCGCACGGTGGCGGACAATGCCCGGGACTTCACGGACCGTGCCGCCGTGCTCGGCAGGCAGCTGCCGGCCACAGAACCGGAGTTCCTTGAGCTGCGTTCTGCGCTCGATGAGAAGCTCGGCGAATTCACGGCGTCCCATGAGCTGGCGAATGAACGGTGGATCCAGGTCTCCACCGATCTGAAGGGCACCCGCCTGAAACAGCAGCAGGTGAGCGCGGAACTGCAGGCGGTGAAGAAGAACCGCTCCAGCATGGACCATGACAAACTGCTCGCCAAGGCGAAGATCTGCGAGGCGACCGGCATTCCCGCCCATGAGCTCCCCTTCGTCGCCGACCTGATCGCCGTCCGGGAGGAGGAGAAGCAGCGTTGGCAACCGGCCGCGGAACGCACCCTGTTCAGCTTCGCCCGGGACATGCTGGTACCCGAGGAGCACTACGGGCAGGTGTCCCGGTTCGTGAACAGCGAGCACCTGAAAACCCGACTGCAGTACATCAGGATCGGCAAGGACGAGGAATTCAGCGCCAAGGTACCGGGCACGCCCAATTCCCTGGCAGGCAAGATCGAGGTCAAGGAATCACGCTTCCGGGCGTGGCTGGAGTACCGCCTGGCCTCCCGTTTCGATCACCTGTGCGCCGACATGATGGACCAGTTCCGTGGGGCGCGCCGGGCGGTGACGGCGGAAGGGCAGATCAAGGACGGGGCCACGCACGTCAAGGACGACCGTTTCAACATCAGGGACAGCAGCCGATGGGTGCTGTCCGGGAACGTCGAGTTCAAGATCGAACTCCTGAGCAGGCAGGCCGGTGAACTGCGCGAGGAGCTGACAGCCCTCCAGGCTCACGAAGCCGAGCTGAAGAAGCAGATCGCTGACTACGGGAACGGGCGCACCCTCGCGGAGCGCCTCCTGGAGACCACCGTTTTCACCGACATCGACGTCCCCGGCCGCAACCTGGAGCTCCACCGTGCACAGGACCACCTGGACCAGCTGGAGAGCAAGGACACGCAGCGGGAACAGTTGCGTGCGCAGCTGCGGAACGAAAAGAAGAAGCTGGAGGGGGAGGTGACGGTTCTGGAGAAACTGAGCAGGGACATCTACATCGCTGAGGCCAGGGTCGACGACCTCAATGAGCAGCTGGAGGTCGTGGTCCTGGAGGTGGGGGCGCAACCGGACGTCGATGAGGTGGTGCGTGCCAAGCTGCGGAAGCGGTGTGAGCCGTTTGCGGAGTCGATTACCGCGGACAACGTCGAGGCCGTGCACCGTCAGGTCAGCACCCACCTCATGCAGGAGATCGGCGATCTGCAGAAAACGGAGTCCTCCCTCAACAACGCGATCACCAACGCGATGGGCAGGTACCTCGAGGAATGGCCGCACCGCCGCAGTGACCTGAGGGCGGATGCGGAATGGGCCCGCGATTTCCTGGATGAGCTGGACAATCTGGAGGCCGAGAACCTCCCCAAATATGAGGACAGGTTCCACCAGAAGCTCCACGACGACACCATCCAGCCCCTCTCCCAGCTCTACAGCGACATCCGCAGCGCGACGTCCACCACACGGAACTCCATCGCGGACATCAACCAGACCCTCAATGAGGTGGAGTTCTATCCCGGTGCGCATCTGCAGATTGAGGTGAAGGAGGACCGGCCGAGGGCCGCCTCGGAGTTCATCGACAAGCTCCGGAACACGATCGAGGGTTCGCTGATCCCCGGGGACCTGGCGATGAGCGAGGACCGCTTCCGGCAGATGCGGGAGGTCATCCAGGAGCTGACGATCTCGGACACCAATCCTCCACGACTGCGTGACCTGCGCATCGACACGCGCCAGCATGTGCGTTTCCAGGGGGTGGAAATCAAGCACGACGGGACACGGGGAAACGTGTACGAGTCCTCCCGTGGCCTGTCCGGTGGTCAGGCGCAGAAGCTGTCATCGTTCTGTCTGGCCGCCGCACTGAAGTACCGGCTGTGCGGCATGGGCCTGTCGGAGATCCTGTCGCGCAACTCGGTGATCCGGCACGAGGGCTCCACCTACCCGAAGTTCGGCACCATCATCCTCGACGAGGCCTTCGACCGTGCCGACGCCACCTTCACCCGGGCCGCCCTGGATGCCTTCACCGAATTCGGTTTCCACATGATCATGGCCACGCCGGAGAAACTCCTGCAGACCGTCCAGAGTTATATCGGCGGCGTGCTGCTGGTGGAATGCCCCGACCGGAAATACTCCCTGTACAGCCAGCTGACCATTGAAGAGGCCCGGGAGCACGAGGAACTGTGAAGTACCGGGAGGATGTGCAGGCCCAGGCGGAGACCTTCTACCGGCGCAACCACCGGACGTGGTTGCTGGGTGAGTTCACCCCGCGCACCATCAGTCTGCAGCCGCCGACCGCCAGGGACGTCGCCGCCGACGGTGGCCGGGCAGTGGGCGCGTGGTTGGCGCACTGGGCCGGCCACCCCGGGAAGGTGGCGACCGTCCGCAAGCGCCTCGGCTATCTGGGCACCTACGACGTGCCGGCCAGGGTGGTGCTCGACACCCCGGCTGCTGTTGCGGCGGCCGCCGGATGCGCTGAGGAATGGGCGCGCATGGTTGCGGTGCTGGATCTGCTTGTCGACGCCCTGGGGGATGAGGTTCGAGCCCCGCTCGCCGCGCAGCCGCAGTTATGGGAGCAGTGGAGTGACCGGGAGGTCAGCCAGTACATCGACGTCATCTGCTGGCTGCGGGAGAATGACACTGAGGGCCAATTCCTCCGCCAACTGCCCATCCCTGGGGTAGACACGAAATGGATCGGAGACCACCGCAAGGCGGTCGATGCCGTCCGCCTACTGCAGGGTCTCCGGGAAAAACCCGTCATGGTGGAGATGCGCACCCTGGACCCGGCCCTGCGGGTGGGGGATTTCCTCCATGTGCTGTGCCCGGTGGCGGAGTTGGCCGTCCGTCAGGTGGTGGTGGACAACATCATCATCGTGGAGAATCACCAGACTTTTCTGGCCCTGCCACCGCTCAAGGGAACCTGGGCCATGTTCGGCGGTGGGTACCAGGCGGCTTCGCTGGTGACCGGGCTGGGGTGGCTGGCGGAGAAGAACGTCCACTACTGGGGCGACCTGGACTCCCACGGATTCGACATGGTCAGCAGGACCCGCGCGGTGCTGCCGGCCATGCGGACGGTGCTGATGGATCTGGACACGATCATCCATCATGAGGATCTGGCCGTCGAGGGGGCCATCGCACAGCCGGAGGACACCGCGTATCTCACCCCGGGGGAGAGACGGGCGCTGGACTTCCTTCATGAACGCGCCCGGGAGCGCTGCCTACGGATCGAGCAGGAACGCCTGGACTTCCCGTGGGTGCGCGCGCAACTGGAGTTCCATGTGGGACGGGCCTGAACGTACGTAGGCTGGGGTGTCATGAACCAGCTGCACATCCGACCAGAGACCACCGGGGACGTTGAGGTGGTGCGTGATGTCGTCACGCAGGCCTTCGCCGGCGTGGAGCATTCCGACGGATCGGAGCCGGCCATTGTGGACGCCCTGCGGGATGTCGGGGCACTCACCGTCTCCCTTGTCGCGGAACAGGACGGGGAAGTGACAGGACATGTTGCCGCCTCCCCGGTGAGCATCGGTGGTACAACCGCCGGCTGGTACGGCATCGGGCCGGTGGCGGTGCGCCCCGACCGGCAGGGCAGGGGAATCGGCAGCCTGCTCATGGAACATGTCCTGGACACCTTGCGCGGGGCCGGTGCGGCGGGGGCGGTGCTGCTCGGCGAACCGGAGTTCTACACCCGCTTCGGTTTCCGGCAGGTCACGGGACTGGTTTATCCGGGCGTGCCAGCGGAGTACTTCCTCGCCCTGCCGTTCACGGAGACCCCGCCGCCGACAGGCGAGGTCAGCTACCACACGGCCTTCAGTCAATAGGGTGGAATCATGAACCAGGAATTCCTGACACGAGCAATCGAGCTGTCCCGGGAGGGCATGCGGGCCAACGAGGGCGGCCCCTTCGGGGCGGTGGTGGTGCGCGACGGTGAGATCATCGCCGAGGGCACCAACCGTGTGCTGCTCACCAACGACCCGACCAACCACGCCGAGATGGTGGCCATCCGCCGCGCCACGGAAAAACTCGACCGTTTTGATCTGTCCGACTGTGAGCTCTACGCCAGCTGCGAACCCTGCCCGATGTGTTTCGGCGCGATCTACTGGGCGCGGCTGGGGAAGGTCTGGTTCGCCAACACCCGGGAGGACGCCGCCGACATCGACTTCGATGATTCCCTCATCTACCGGGAGCTGGACAAGCCGATCGGGGAACGTCTCATCCCCTTCGAACACGTCCCGGATGAACGTGCGCGCGAGGTCTTCGGCGAGTGGATGGATAAAGCGGACAAGACCCCGTACTGATGCTCAGCCACCGACTCATGCACGCGATGAACACAGCGGCCCTCAACCACCGCGACCAGGTGCGCAAGGGTTCAGGCATCCCGTACATCGCGCACCTGTACGCGGTGATGCACCTGGTCTCCCAGGTGACTGATGACGAGGACATCCTCATCGCCGCGCTCTTCCACGACACCCTGGAGGACGTGCCGGAGAACTATCCGGAGGCACGCATGCGGGCGGAGTTCGGTGACCGGGTCACCGGCATCGTGCTCGGTCTGACCAAAGATGACACCCTGCCGGACTGGCAGGACCGGGCCGACGCCTACCTGGATCATCTGGAACACCACGCCCCGGTGGAGTCCGTGCTCATCGCGTGCGCCGACAAGCTGCACAACCTACTGTCCATCCTCGATGACCATGCCACCCTGGGGGAGGCACTGTGGGAGCGCTTCAACTCAGGCAGGCAACAGCAGCAGTGGTGGTACGCGCAGATCAACCGGGTTGTGGAGCAGCGGATGCCGGGCCTGGCACTCAACCGGGAACTTGCCCGCCAGGTGGAGCTCTTCCACGGCCTGTGAGAACGATTTCGCGTAATATTTCCCGCATGCATGTCTCGTACGGCGTCACTCTCGCCGATACCATCGGTAATACCCCGCTGGTGCGACTCGACCGGTTCACCGCCGGTCATGACGTCACTGTCTGGGCGAAGCTCGAGAGCTTCAACCCCGGCGGCAGCGCCAAGGACCGGACCGCCCACGCCATGGTCGTCGCCAGCACCCTGCGGCCGGGGGATGTGGTGGTCGAATCCAGTTCCGGGAACCTGGGTGTGGCGCTCGCCCAGGAGGCCGTCCTCGGTGGCTGGACCTTCCACTGCGTCGTGGATCCCCGGACCAACCGCTCCACGATCGCCCATATGCAGGCCCTGGGCGCGGTCGTCCACGAGATCACGGAGCCGGACCCCGCCACGGGGGACTGGCTCACCGCCCGGCGCACCCGGGTGGGGGAGCTGCTCAGGGAGATTGACGGCGCGCAGTGCCTGGACCAGTACTCCAACCCGGAGGCCTTCCGCGCCCATGCCGAGGGCACGATGACGGAGATCCTCCAGCAGCTGGGGCACGCCCCGGACCATCTCGTGGTGGCGGTGAGCACCACCGGCACGGTGGGTGGTTGTCTGCGGCATATCAACGCACAGGGCCTGCACACGCAGGTCACGGCAGTTGACGCGGAAGGTTCGGTGCTCTTTGAGGGCGCTCCCGGCCCGAGGCATCTGCCCGGTTTCGGGGCGGGCATGGTCCCGGAGCTCGCCAACTCGGTGAAACCACACCAGGTGCTGCGCATCAGCGACCGCGATTCGGTGGCCGGCGCCCGCCGGCTGGCGAAGCTGGAGGCCATCCTTCCGGGGGCCTCTGGCGGGGCGGTGGCGGCGGGCGTCGAGAAGCTCCTGCCGGAGTTGGCGCCGGGCAGCGAGGTGGTGCTCATCCTGCATGACAACGGGACGCGCTACCTGGACACGATCTACAACGACGACTGGGTGGAGGCGAACCTGTGATCACGGTTGCGGTCATCGGTGGCGGGCCGCGGGGCCTGTGGGCGGCGGAGGAACTGCTCGGGCTCGCCCGCGAACGGGGCGCAGCGGTGGATCTGCACGTCTTCGATGACGGCCGCTGCCCGGCCTATGATCCAGGGCAGCCGGAGGAATGGCTGATCAATGTGCGTTCCTCGGTGGTCCGCACGCAGCTGGGCAGTTTTGATGACTGGCGGGGGGTGCACGACGACCCCTTCCCGCCGCGGCGCCTGGTGGGGGAGTTCCTGCGGGATTCCTGGGCGGCGCTCGGGGAGCACCTGCCCCCGCGTTGCCGTTTCACCCGGCACGACATCCATGTGGAGCGGATCGAGCCGCAGGGCGAGCGCTGGCTGGTCGCGGGGTTGCTTGCCGACGAAGTCCTGCTGGCCACCGGCCACGCCGCCGACTGGCCGGGTGCACTGTCCCGCGGGCAGCTGCCGGGGGGCGTGCGGCTGATCGAATCGCCCTATCCGGTGGGCAATCTCGCCCGCATCGGACCACAGGACCGGGTGCTGGTCCGCGGGGCCGCCCTGACCTTCATCGACATCATCCGGGCTTGCTCCCCGGAGGTCTTCATCCCCGTCACCCGCACAGGCCAGCTCATGACGGTCAAACCGGAGGTGGATGCGGAGCAGGTCCGCGACATCATCGACGCCGGGCAGGAACACATCCGCCAGGTGGCGGACATGCCCGGGCTGCTGGCGGTCCTCAAGGACACCGCCGCGCAGCTGCTGGCACGCACCGGCAGCACCGACGACGACTGGGCCGCCGGCATCGCCTGGCGCGACCTCTACCCGGCGATCGTGGAACGGGCCTCCTACGCCGGGCGCGACAGCCTCGAAGGTTTCGGTGAACTGGCCCGCCGTATGGAACGCATCGCCTTCGGCCCGCCCCCGGAGAGCGCGGATCATCTGCAGGAGCTCATCGACGCCGGGCGGGTGGACATCTCCCACCTGCACCGCGGGAGCGAACCCCTCGACGGGCTCGCCCGCGAACTGGGCGCGACGGTGGTCATCGACGCCGTCATCCCACCGCCCGGGGTCGTGCCCGGCACGCTGTGCGCCCGGCTGGTGGAGCAGGGGCTGGCGCGTATCCGCCCCGGCACCCGGGGTCTCGACGTCGAACCGGACGGCACCGTGGTGGGACAGCACACCCTCGCCGCCGTGGGGCGGATGACCGAGGACGTGGTGCTCGGCAACGACACCCTCTCGCGCACCCTCCACGACGTCATCCCGCGCTGGGCGCGCCGGGTCATCCCCGGGCCGCAGCAGGCACACGGTATCCCGCCGTTGACCGCGCGGCTGGACCCCTGGGCGCAGGAACTGACCTCCGATCTGCCGGCCTGCCGGGAGCTGCTGGCTGAATTCGGCAGCCCCGTCAATGTTCTGGATCCGGGGCCGATGCCCGGCAACATTCAGGAGCTGGTGGCCGCCGGCGCGGACTGCGGGGTGGACACCCGCATCTTCTTCGCCCGCAAGGCCAACAAGGCGCTGGCCTTCGTCGACGCGGTCCGCGATGCCGGGCACGGCGTGGACGTCGCCAGCGAAAACGAACTCGCCCAGGTGCTGGCCCGCGGGGTGCCGGGGGAGCGCATCATCCTCTCGGCGGCGATCAAACCGGACCGCCTGCTTGAGCTGGCGATCGCCAACCAGGTGACCATCTCCGCCGATTCCCGCGCCGAACTCGAGCGCATCTCGGCGCTCACCGCCGGCCGCCGGGCGCATGTCGCCCCCCGGGTCGCCCCCGATCCCGGGCTGCTGCCGCCGACACGTTTCGGGGAGCGCTCCCGCGACTGGGCTGTGCACCTCGCCGGCCCGGTCGCAGGGGTGGACATCGTCGGCCTCCACGTCCACCTCCACGGTTACTCGGCGACCGACCGCGCCACCGCATTGCGCGAGTGTTTCTCGCTTATCGACACCCTCCGCACCGCCGGGCACGACCCCTCCTTCATCGACCTGGGCGGCGGTGTGCCCATGAGCTACCTGGATGACGGGCAGCAGTGGGAGGACTACCAGCAGGCGCGCCGGGCGGTGCTTGACGGCTACGCCACCCCCTTCACCTGGAAGTCCGATCCGCTGGCCAACGTCTACCCCTTCCACCAGGCACCGGTACGCGGGGCGTGGCTGCGGGAGGTGCTCGCCGAGGGGATCGCGGAGGGGCTGGTTGACCGGGGCCTGCGCCTGCACCTCGAACCGGGGCGCAGCCTGCTCGACGGCTGCGGCCTGATCCTGGCGGAGGTGGCCTTCGTGAAGACCCGCAGCGACGGTGTGCCGCTGGTCGGACTGGCGATGAACCGCACCCAGTGCCGCACCACCTCCGACGACTACCTCGTCGACCCCATCCACCTCACGGAACACACCGGCGGGGAGGAGGTCGAGGCCTATCTCGTCGGTGCCTACTGCATCGAGGACGAGCTCATCCTGCGTCGGCGCATCCGCTTCCCGCAGGGTGTGCGTGCCGGGGACGTCATCGCCATCCCCAACACCGCGGGCTACTTCATGCACATCCTGGAGAGTGCCTCGCACCAGATCCCGCTGGCGAAGAACGTGGTCTGGCCGGCGGGCACCCTCGACGACATCGACATCTAGAGTGTGCCCGAGAGGTGGCGGGCGGCGGCCGCGAGTTCCGCGCCCCACTTCTCACCGGGGTGGGGACGCAGGCGTTCGGCCGGCCCGGAGACGGAGAGCACGGCGATGAACTGGCCGGCGGGCGTGAACACCGGGGCGGAGAGGGAGGCCAAGCCGACCTCGCGCTCGGAGACGGATTCGCTCCAGCCGCGGGCCCGGACCTCGTCGAGGTCGGTGGGGGAGAAGCGGGCGTCGGCAAGCAGGGACTCCCGCAGTTCCTTGGAACCGAAGGTGAGGAAGACCTTGGCTGCCGAACCGGAGGTCAGGGGCAGCTGGGCGCCGACGGGGACGGTGTTCTGCAGGCCGACGGGCGGCTCCTTCGCGGCGACGCAGGTGCGTGAGGTGCCGGTGAGCTGGTAGAGCTGCACGGATTCGCCGGTGGTGTCCACGAGGCGGGTCATCACCGGGGTGGCGGCGGCGATGAGCTGGTCCTTGCCGCCGGTGCCCAGGGTGGTCAGGACGGGCCCGGTCTTCCAGCGGCCGTCCTCCCCGCGGGCGAGAATGCCGTGGATCTCCAGAGCAGTGGCCAGGCGGTGCGCGGTGGCACGTGGCAGGCCGGTGGTCTCGCAGAGCTCGGTGAGTGAGAGCGGATGCGGGGCCACGGCCGTCATGATCGCCACGGAGCGGTCGAGAACCTTGATCCCGGAAACTGCGCTATACTGTCCCATACCGCGATACTAACATCTCATGTTGTGAGATTTCTCTGAGGGAAAGGTGGACATCCATGGCCGAGAAGCTGACGCTGGCCGAGAAGGTGTGGAACGACCACATCGTCGCCAAGGGCGAGAACGGGGAGCCCGATCTTATCTACATCGACCTGCAGCTCCTCCACGAGGTGACCTCCCCGCAGGCCTTTGACGGACTGCGTATGGCCGGCCGGAAGCTCCGCCGCCCCGACCTGCACCTGGCCACCGAGGACCACAACGTACCCACCGAGGGCATCGTCTCCGGCTCCCTGCTGGAGATCAAGGAGGCGACCTCGCGCATCCAGGTGGAGACCCTGCGCAAGAACTGCGCGGAATTCGGCATCCGCCTGCACCCGATGGGTGACATCAACCAGGGCATCGTCCACACCGTCGGCCCGCAGCTGGGCGCCACCCAGCCGGGCATGACCATTGTCTGCGGCGACTCCCACACCTCCACCCACGGCGCCTTCGGTTCCATCGCCATGGGCATCGGCACCTCCGAGGTCGAGCACGTCATGGCCACCCAGACGCTCTCCCTCAAACCCTTCAAGACCATGGCCATCGAGGTCACAGGAACGCTGCAGGAGGGGGTGACCGCCAAGGACCTCATCCTGGCGATCATCGCCAAGATCGGCACCGGCGGCGGCCAGGGACACATCATCGAGTACCGCGGCGAGGCCATCCGCAACCTCTCGATGGAGGCGCGGATGACCATCTGCAACATGTCCATCGAGGCCGGCGCGCGTGCCGGCATGGTCGCTCCGGACGAGAAGACCTTCGAGTACGTCCAGGGCCGCGAGTTCGCGCCGAAGGGTGCCGACTGGGACGCCGCGGTCGAGTACTGGAAGACCCTGCCCACCGACGAGGGTGCCGAATTCGACACCGTCGTCGAGATCGACGGCTCCGCCCTGACCCCGTTCGTCACCTGGGGCACCAACCCCGGCCAGGGCCTGCCCCTGGGCGCGGACGTGCCGGACCCGGAGGACTTCACCAACGAGGCCGACAAGGCCGCCGCGGAGAAGGCCCTGACCTACATGGACCTGACCCCGGGCACCCCCCTGCGTGAGATCACCATCGACACCGTCTTCCTGGGTTCGTGCACCAACGCGCGGATCGAGGACCTGCGCGAGGCCGCTGAGGTGGTCAAGGGCCGCACCATCGCCGCGAACACCCGCATGCTCGTCGTGCCGAGTTCGACGATGGTCAAGCAGCAGGCCGAGGAGGAGGGCCTGGATAAGGTCTTCACGGACTTCGGCGCCGAGTGGCGCACCGCCGGCTGCTCCATGTGCCTGGGCATGAACCCCGACCAGCTCCAGCCGGGCGAACGTTCCGCCTCGACCTCCAACCGCAACTTCGAGGGCCGCCAGGGCCCTGGTGGCCGCACCCACCTGGTTTCCCCGCCGGTGGCCGCCGCCACCGCCGTCCTCGGCCACCTGGCCAGCCCCGCCGACCTCTAAGGAGAAAAACCATGGAGAAGTTCACCACCCACACCGGCGTCGGCGTGCCGCTGACCCGCTCCAACGTCGACACCGACCAGATCATCCCCGCCGTCTACCTCAAGCGTGTCACCCGCACCGGCTTCGAAGACGGCCTGTTCGCCGGCTGGCGCAAGGACGAGGACTTCATCCTCAACCAGGAGCCCTACGACAAGGGTTCCGTGCTCGTCGCCGGCCCCGACTTCGGCACCGGCTCCTCCCGTGAGCACGCCGTCTGGGCGCTCATGGACTACGGCTTCCGCGTCGTGCTCTCCCCGCGCTTCGCCGACATCTTCCGCGGCAACTCCGGCAAGGCCGGCCTGCTCGCCGCCCAGATGGAGGAGGCCGACATCGAGCTGCTGTGGAAGCAGCTGGAGGCCGAGCCGGGCCTGGAGATCACCGTCGACCTGGAGTCCCGCACCGTCACCGCCGGGGAGAACACCTACCAGTTCTCCGTCGACGACTACACCCGCTGGCGCCTCATGGAGGGCCTGGACGACATCGGCCTGACCCTGCGCAAGGAGGCCGACATCACCGCCTACGAGGCGAAGCGCCCGACCTTCAAGCCGACGATCACCGCGGAGGCCTAAACAGCCGACTGACGCTCCCGACCGCTCAACCGGTCGGGGGCGTTTTCCGTGGCTTCATGAGAGGCGGACCTCGGCGGTGGCCTCGACCCCGTGGTTGAGGCTGCGTTTGATGGCGCACAACCGCTCGATGACCCGCTCGGCACGGGTGATGAGCTTCTCCTGCTCCGCCGGGTCCAGCGCCGACATGTCCGGGGAGATGGTGGCCCGCAGTTCAGCGACCCGCCCCTCCTCCTCATCGTCGACCCCCTCGACGGTGGCGGTGGCCTCATAATCCGCACCCAGATGGTGGGCGAGCTGGACATCGGCGGAGAGCACCGAGCAGGCGGCCAGCGCCGCTTGCAGCAACTCACCGGGGGAGAAGGCCCCCTCCTCACCGGGGGCGCCGATGCGCAGCTCCGCGCCGAAGGCGTTGCTCACGGTCCAGGTGCCGACCGTGTCGCGGCGGGCTGTGATCTCAGTATCCTCAGGCATAGCCACCACTCTATTTCGCAGGAAGAGGGCTGGCCAGATAATCCGCCCCCGTCAGCTGGCCCCCGTTGAAGGACAGCACCCACACCGAACCCTTCTTCGCCTCGATCTCATCCAGCGGCAACCGCCCGTTCGCGCTCAGCCAGGCGATCATGTGGGGGACGGACTCGCCCTGGGAGACCACGACGGAGGTGCCACCGGCCTCGATCAGCTCGGTGAAACGCCGCTGGCAGGCCACCTGGTTGGCGGTCCACGCCTCGTCCCCGAACAACGGATCCACGGTGACCTCGACGTTGAGTTCATCAGCCAGGGGGGCCGCCGTCGCCTGGCAGCGGTCCGGCTCGGCGGAATAGACAGCGGTGGGTTTATAGGGCAGGA
Organism: Corynebacterium lemuris; assembly: GCF_024919295.1. Taxonomy (GTDB): domain Bacteria; phylum Actinomycetota; class Actinomycetes; order Mycobacteriales; family Mycobacteriaceae; genus Corynebacterium; species Corynebacterium lemuris. The sequence goes on from NZ_JANWTC010000006.1 coordinate 106,888, forward strand.
GCATGGGCACGAGCATCTCCGCCTGGCGCCGGCCCTTCTTGTCCAGGGGGCGCAGGTTGTCATCGCCCTCCCAGTTGCGCCGACTGTGGGCCCGGGCGTGACGCACGTAGAGCACCCGGGAGGTGGCGGGCAGACGGAAACGTTTCTCCGCCTTGTCCAGCACGTGCCGGTCCACCTCGTAGCTGAGCAGCTCCCGGGCCTGGGCCAGCGGCAGCCAGCGCAGCTCGTCGACCTCTGCGTTGGGGGTGAACTCCCCGCTGAGGACCTCACCCGTCCAGTAGTAGACGACCTTCATGCGGTCGAGCACGGGGTAGGTCACCTTGCCCAGGAGTTTGCCCAGGCCGATCTCGAAGCCGGTCTCCTCCAGGATCTCCCGGGCGGCGGTGGTGGGCAGCGATTCTCCCGGGTCGACCTTCCCCTTCGCCAGGGACCAGTCGTCGTAGGCGGGGCGATGGATGACGGCCACCTCCACGGTGTCCAGGTCCGTGATGTCCCCGCGCCACAGCACGGCTCCGGCAGCGAGCATCGCGCGTTTGAACTCCTTCGCCGGATCCGCCGGAATCACCTGGTGTCGACCATTGACCAGCAGTTCCGGCCCCTGGTCCTTGTCCACCTCGTGGGGCAGCGGATTCTTCGCCATGACTCTCCTCGGTCGGTCTCGGATACGGTTCCCACCATTTTCACCCACCTCCGCCCGATTCGCAGGACCAACGCATCCTTTAAGCTGGTTTCCAACGGACGTCTAGAGAATGTAGGGAGCAGCGAGTGGTCAAGGTCGCGATCATGGGGGCAGGTTCATGGGGCACCACCCTGGGCAAGGTCTTCGCCGACGGCGGCAGCACCGTCTCCCTCTGGGCCCGCCGCACGGAACTGGCGGAACAGATCCAGCGTACCCGCGCCAACCCGGACTACCTGCCGGACATCCGGCTGCCCGAAGCTGTGACCGCGACCGATGACGCCGTCCTGGCTCTCGCGGACGCGGACATCGTCATCTTCGCCGTCCCCAGCCAGACGATGCGCGACAACCTCAAGGCCTGGACCCCGCTGCTGCCGGCGGATTCCACGTTGGTGAGCATCTCGAAGGGCATCGAGACCGACACCCATCTGCGGATGAGTCAGGTCATCGCCGAGATCACCGGGGCGGAGACCGACCGCATCGCGGTGCTCTCCGGGCCGAACCTCGCCCGCGAGATCGCCCTGGAGCAGCCCGCCGCCACCGTCATCGCCTGCGCGGATGAGGAACGGGCCAAGCTGGTGCAGACAGCGGTGGCCACCCCCTACCTGCGCCCTTACACCAACACCGATGTCGTCGGCGTGGAACTGGGTGGCGCCTGCAAGAACGTCATCGCCCTGGCCTGCGGTGTGGCCGCCGGCCTGGGTTTCGGCGAGAACACCCTGGCCACCATCGTCACCCGGGGACTTGCCGAGATCTCCCGTCTGGGCGAGGAACTCGGCGCCGATCAGCGCACCTTCGCGGGGTTGGCCGGCCTGGGTGACCTGGTGGCCACCTGCACCTCCCCGCTCTCGCGCAACCGTTCCTTCGGTGTCCGCCTCGGTGAGGGCGGCACGCTGGAGGAGGCGATGAAGGCCACCCACGGTCAGGTCGCCGAGGGCGTGATCTCCTCGAATTCGATCCACCAGCTGGCCGGGGCCAACAAGGTGGAGATGCCCATCACCCAGGCCGTCTACGCCGTGTGTCACCGCGGCCTGGACGTCCGCGACATGATCGCGGCACTGATGGGTCGCTCCAAGAAGGCGGAGTACAACCCGGTAGGCTGATCCGTCATGGAACAACCACAGCGCATCACGGTCGGTGTCATCTACGGCGGCCGCAGCAGCGAGCATTCAGTGTCGTGCGTGTCCGCGGGTGCGGTGATGTCGCACCTCGACCCGTCCAGATACGAGGTCGTGCCGATCGGCATCACCCGTGAGGGGATGTGGACGGTGGGTGAGGCCGATCCCACGGCGCTGATGATCAAGGAGGGGCAGCTGCCCTCCGTGGTGCCCGGTGTGGAGCTCTCGCTCTCCTTCAACCCGGCCGAACGCGGCCTGGTGCGCAACCTCACCGCCGGCACGGAGCACGCCCGCCTCGACGTCGTCTTCCCGGTCCTGCACGGCCCCTTCGGTGAGGACGGCACCATCCAGGGCATGCTCGAGATGGCGTGTGTGCCGTATGTGGGCACGGGTGTGCTGTCCTCGGCCTGCGGCATGGACAAGGAGTTCACGAAGAAGCTCGCCGCGGCAGAGGGCCTGCCCATCACCGCTGAGGTGATCCTGCGCGAGGGACAGGATGATCTGGACGAGAAGCAGCGCCACATGCTGGGCCTGCCCGTCTTCGTCAAACCCGCCCGCGGCGGTTCCTCCATCGGGGTGTCGAAGGTGAGCGACTGGTCGCAGCTGCCGGCGGCCGTGGCGCTGGCGCGGGAATCCGACACCAAGGTCATCATCGAGGCCGAGCTGGTCGGAGCCGAGGTCGAGGTCGGTGTCCTCGAGTACCCGGACGGCACGCTGGTGGCCTCCGTGCCGGCGAAGCTGAACAACACCAACGACTCGGATGAGGGTTTCTACGGCTTCGAGACGAAATACCTCGACGACGTGGTCACCCCGACCATCCCGGCACCTTTCGGCGAGGAGACCAACAACCGGCTCCGGGAGATGGCGATCGAGACCTTCCGGGCGCTGAACTGCCAGGGTCTGGCACGCGTCGACTTCTTCCTCACGGAGGAGGGCCCGGTGCTCAACGAGATCAACACCATGCCGGGTTTCACGCCGATCTCGATGTACCCGCAGATGTTCGCCGCCTCAGGCGTGCCCTACGAGGAGCTTCTCGACGTCCTCGTCACTACTGCGTGTCAGTCTCCGCGGCGATGATCTCGCCCAGCTCCACGACGGCGGCGTTGCCCGTCGCCTGAGGGACGCTGACGGCGATGTCGATGTCGCGGCCGAGGGCGAACCAGGTCGAGGACGTGGTGCCGTTGGCCAGGGTGGTGTCCTCGAACCAGACGATGTCGTTGACCTGGTTGAGCTGCAGACCCGGACGGTAGTTCTCCGGCGGGGCGACACCGCAGCGCAGGACGACGGGCTCGAGACCCGGGGCGGTCCACGCGGCGGTGCGGGGCTCGGCGACGTCGATACGCCCGTAGTCCTCCGCGATGGTCTCCGGCAGAGCGGCCATGAGAGCCACGCAGCGGTCACCGGTGTTCTCCGCAGCAGCCAGCTGGGAGAGCGGGGCGGGGTAGGGCTCGTGTTCGGCGGCCGGCAGGGCGGAGACGTTCTCGGCGAGGTCGGCGACCGGGTTGCCGGCACGCCCCAGGGACTCCTCGTCAGCGGTGACCGCCACGACCTGCTCCCGGTCGACGGTGTACCAGGAGGACAGGGTGGAACCCGGGGTGGCGTCGGTGATCCGCAGCCACTCGACCCCCTCGATGGTCTCGGTGGGGGCGTAGTCGGTGTACTGGAAGGGCAGGTCGACGCCGCAGCGCAGGGTCACCCGCTCCACGGAGCTGGAGGTCCAGGCCGCGGCGCCGGCGGGCACGGGTTCGACGATCTCGGCCCGGTCATGCCCGACCAGTTCCTCCGGTAGACCGGCGATGAAGTCGGCGCACTCCCGGGAATCCGCCAGCGGGGCGGGCAGTTCACTCATGACCACGGGCTGCTTGGCTGCCCGGTCGAAAACGACTTTGGCCCCGAGGACAACACCGATGACCAGGGCCACCGCCAGAACCAGGGACAGGTAGACGGCGGTCTTGCCGGAACGACTAGGTTGGGAGGAAGCAGCGGAGCTCATAGGCTGCGAGTCTATCGAAAGGGTTGGCGTGACCATCTTCCCCGCCCACTATTCCGGCCCGACGCTCGGGGAGGTCGGTGAACACGGCACGATCAAGGCGATCATTGAGGCGGCGCCATCCTCACGCAACGGCGACGACGCCGCGGTGCTCAGCCACGCCTCCCCGAACTCCCGGGCAGTGGCCACCACGGACATGCTGGTGGAGGGCCGTCACTTCAAGGTCGGCTGGTCCACGCCGGAGGAGATCGGCCAGAAGTCGATCGTGCAGAATTTCGCGGATATCGAGGCGATGGGCGCACGCCCCATCGCCGCGCTCCTGGCGGTCTCCGCCCCCCGCCACACCCCGGTGGACTGGGTACGCGGGGTGGCCACCGGCATCCACCAGCGGGTGGGGGAGTACTCCGCGGAACTCGTCGGCGGGGACCTCACCGAGGGCGACCACCTGGTGCTCTCCGTCACCGCCATCGGCTCCCTGGGTGGTTCCCGCCCGGAACTGACCCTCGACCGCGCACGCCCCGGCCAGCGGGTCGTCGCACACGGCCGCATCGGCTGGTCCGCGGCCGGCCTGGCCCTGCTCGAGCGCTACGGGCGGGAACATGTGCCGGAGAAATTCACCCCGCTCATCGACGCCCACTGCGCCCCCCGCCTCGACCCGGGCCGCGGCGTCATCGCCCGTGCCACCGGGGCGACCGCCATGACCGACAACTCGGACGGACTGATCGTGGACCTGAACACCATCGCCTCCCGCTCGGGGGTGGGCATCGACCTGCACTCCGCGGACATCTGCCCCGCACCCCTGATCATGGAGGCCGCCGACCTGCTGGAGGCCGACCCCTGGAAATGGGTGCTCTCCGGCGGGGAGGACCACACCCTGCTGGCCACCACCGCGGGCGACCCGCCCTCCGGTTTCCGCGCCATCGGCCGGGTGGTGCGCGGCGAACGCGTCACCATCGACGGTGAGGAACCCCGCTACGGCCAGGGCTGGGTGAGCTTCTGATGCTGCCCGTCCACAAGTCCTGGCTGCCCGCACTGGAACCGGTCGAGGAGCGCATCCACGCCCTGGGTGACTTCCTGCGCAGCGAACCCGCCTACCTGCCACCCGGCGACGACATCCTCCGCGCCTTCCAGGACCCCTTCGACCAGGTCAAGGTGCTCATCGTCGGCCAGGACCCCTACCCCACGCCGGGGCATGCCATGGGGCTGAGCTTCTCCACCCGCCCCGGGGTACGCCCCCTGCCACGCAGCCTGGCCAACATCTTCCGCGAACTCTCCGGCGACCTCGGTGTACCCGCACCCACTGACGGCGACCTGAGCCCCTGGTCACGGCAGGGGGTGCTGCTGCTCAACCGGGTGCTCACCGTACGCCCCGGCCAGGCCGGTTCCCACCGGGGCCGGGGCTGGGAAGAGGTCACCGAGGCCGCCATCCGTGCCCTGGCACAACGGGAGCAACCACTGGTGGCCATCCTCTGGGGCCGCGACGCCCAGACCACCGGCCGTTTCCTCGGCGACACCCCGCGCATCGAATCCCCGCACCCCTCCCCGCTGTCCGCCTCCCGTGGTTTCTTCGGCTCCCGCCCCTTTTCGCGGGCGAATGAGCTCCTGGAGTCTGTCGGAGCCGAACCCGTGGACTGGCAGCTGTAAACTACGGCGTTATGTCCTATCCGCGAGAGCTAGACGGCAGCCGACTCCACGACTGGGCGGCCCGGGCCGTCGCAGAGCTGTCCGCCCGCCGCGCGGAGATCAACGCCCTCAACGTCTTTCCCGTCCCGGACGCGGACACCGGCTCCAACATGGCCCACACCATGGAGGCGGCCCTGGCCGAGGCGGAACGGCTGGCCGGGGAACCGGGCGTGGGGGAGGTCGCCCGCGCCCTGGCCATCGGCAGCGTGCGGGGTGCGCGCGGCAACTCCGGCCTCGTGCTCAGCCAGGTGCTGCGCGCCATCGCCGATTCCGCCGACCACGGACGTGTCGACGGTGCCTGCATCGCCCGCGCCCTCACACTCGCGGTGCAGCTGGTCGACCGCGCCATCGCCGAACCGGTCGAGGGCACCGTCATCACCGTGCTGCGTGCAGCGGCCGTCGCCGCGGAGGCCGCCGGTGAGCAGCTGCAGGAGGTCGTCCCCGCGGCCGTCGACGCTGCCCGCACCGCCTTGGCCAACACCCCCTCCCAACTCGACGTGCTCCGCGAGGCCGGGGTCGTCGACGCCGGGGGAGCGGGCTTCCTCGTGCTGTTGGAGGCACTCCTCGCCGAGATCCGCGGCACCGCCGCCAGCACCGCCATCCCCACCGGCACCACCACCGGCCCCACCGCCGAACTCGAGGTCATGTTCTTCTTCCTCGGCGACCTCGACACCCTCGAGGACTCCCTGGCCGGCCTGGGCAACAGCCTGGTGCTCGCCCGTATCGACGAAACCAGCGCCCGCGTCCACATCCACTCCCGCGAACCCGGCCGCGTCATCGAGACGGCCTACGCCACCGGGGAAGTCTCCGACCTGCGGATCGAGGTGCTTCCCGACGCCCCGCAGGTGGCCACCCCGCGCCGGGTCATCGTCGCGGTCACCCCGCCGGGCTCCGTCGCAGACCTCTACCGGCAGGCCGGGGCGGTGGTGGTGGCACCGGGGGAGGACGTCGTCTCCGGGATCCTCTCCGAGGTGCGCAACTCCAGCGCGGAGGAGCTGATCCTCCTGCCCAACGGGCTGCTGGACCGCCGCCAGCTGGTCTCCGTGGAACGGGCCACCCACGCCCTTGACCAGTCCTTCACCATCGTGCCCACCGGAAGGCTGGTCTCCGGTATCGCGGCATTGAGCGTGCATGACCCGCAGGCACCGGCCGGGGTTGCGGCCTACACCATGTCCGAGGCCGCAGCCTCGATGCGCACCGCGATCCTCACGCCGGCGGACGTCCGCACCACCGTGGAGGCAGCCGCAGAGGCCGCCTGCCGGGAGCTGCTGGCCGAGGGCGGCGAGCACGTGATCCTGCTGACGGGGACGGAGGTGGACGTCGATAAGATCGATGCCGCCCTGCACGTCGACGTCATGGCCTACCCCGCCGACGGGCTGGGGCACCTGCTGGAGATCGGGGTCGAGTAGCCGTGCTGGGCTGGACCGATGACCGGCTGCTGGCCGATGTCCTCCCGAAGAAGGAGGCCACGGCCCTGACCAAGGCCTTCGGCTACGTCACGTGCCAGGACCTGCTCGAACACACTCCGCGCGCCTGGTCCCGCCACGGTTCCGGCGTGCTCGCGGAGGACGCCCAGGAGGGCGACATGATCACCTGCGTCGGTGAGGTCATGGGCGTGCGGCACTTCAACACCCGCGACGGCAAGGGTGTGATCCGCGTGGCCATCACCGACGGCCGCACCGTATTCACCGCCTCCTTCTTCAACTCCCACTACGTGGCCCGGGTCCTGCGCGAGGGATCGAAGGCGATGTTCGCCGGAAAACTCAAGTTCTACCGGGGTGAGCCGCAACTGCAGCACCCTGATTTCCTCATCCTGCCGCGGCCGGGGGAGAAGGCCGCCGGCAGCGCTTCCCTGAAGACGCTCTCCCTGTACGGCGATCCCGATGAGCTGCTGCGCGATCTCGACCACGTGCCCATCTACCCGGCGACCGGCCGGGTGGCCTCCTGGCGGATCATGGCCGCCATCCGCCACATCCTGACCACCCTGCCCCCGGTACCGGAACCGCTCGGGGAGGTGCCCGCCGGTCTGGTCAGCTTCGACGAGGCTGTCCGCGGCATCCACTTCCCCGGCCCCGAGGGCCCGGAACCGCACCTGGAGCGGCTGAAATACAACGAGGCGCTCACCCTCGGTCTGGTCATGGCGCTGCGCCGGCTGGAGACGCTGCGTCGCCATGCACCCGTACTCACCCCGGTGGAGGAGGGTCACCGTGCCCGCCTGCTCGGGGACCTGCCCTATGAACTGACCGCGGGGCAGCGCACCGTCATCGGCGAGATCGCCGGGGACCTCAGCCAGGGTGAGCCGATGAGCCGGCTGCTGCAGGGCGAGGTCGGCTCCGGAAAGACGGTCGTCTCCCTGGTGGCGATGCTCCAGGCCGTTGACGCGGGCCGCCAGTGCGCCATGCTCGCCCCCACCGAAGTGCTCGCCGTCCAGCATGCCCGCACGCTCACGGCCCTGCTCGCCGACGCCGGGGTGCCGGTCTCGGTGGTGCCGCTGACCGGTTCCATGCCGGTCGCCGTCAAACGCCAGGCACTGCTCGACATCGTCTCCGGGCAGGCGGACATCGTGGTGGGCACCCACGCGATCATCGAGGACACCGTCGAGTTCTTCGACCTCGGCCTCGTCGTCGTCGATGAGCAGCACCGCTTCGGTGTGGAGCAGCGCGCCCGCCTGCGCGCGAAGGGGAGGGAGGGGCAGACCCCGCACCTGCTGGTGATGACGGCCACCCCCATCCCACGCACTATCGCCATGACCGTTTTCGGCGACCTGGAGGTCTCCACCCTGCGGGAGCTGCCCGGGGGCCGCAAACCCATCACCTCTTATGTCATCCCCGAGTCGAAGCCGGACGGCGTGCGGTGGGCCATCAACCGCATCGGCCGGGAGGTGGAGGCCGGCCGGCAGGCCTACGTAGTGTGCCCGCGTATCGACGGCGAGGGCGGGGTCCACGAGGTCTATGAGCTCCTCGGCCACGGCCCCTTCCGCCACTTCACCGTCGGTTACCTCCACGGCCGGATGAGCAGCGAGGACAAGGACCACATCATGGGTCGCTTCGCCGCCGGGGAGATCCAGATCCTCGTGGCCACCACCGTCATCGAGGTCGGCGTCGACGTACCCAACGCCACCGTCATGCTCATCCGCGAGGCCGAGAACTTCGGTGTCTCCCAGCTGCACCAGCTCCGCGGCCGGGTGGGCCGTGGCGGGCACGCCTCGACGTGCATCTTCCACACCCGCCACGACAACGACGGCCGGATTGCCGGCGTGGCCGCCACCACCGACGGCTTCCAGCTGGCCGAACTCGACCTCATCCACCGCCAGGAGGGTGATGTGCTGGGCACCAGCCAGTCGGGTACAGCGCGCACCGTCAAGCTGCTCAACCTCATCGAGGACTACGCCCTCATCGAACGCGCCACCCACGACGCCACGGAGCTGGTGGCCCGGCATCCGCTGCTCGCCCAGCGCGTCGTCCTGGAGATCGACCGCACTGACCGGGAGTTCCTGGAGAAAAGCTAGGGTATAGGGCATGGATATCTGTGCCCCTTTCGCCGGCATCGTGCGCTACCACGTCGCAGCCGGTGACACCGTCGCCACCGGTGACGCCCTGGCCACCGTCGAGGCCGTCAAGCTCGAGGCCCCGGTGCTCGCCCCCGGCCCCGGCACCGTCGGCAGGCTGGCCCGGGAGGACTTCTCCGATGTTCTCGGCGGCCAGCTGCTGCTGGAGGTCAACCAATGACCCGCATCATCTCCGGGGAGGCCCGCGGGCGGAGGATCAAGGTCCCGCCCGCCGGCACCCGCCCCACCTCCGACCGGGCCCGGGAGGGCCTGTTCTCCTCCCTGCAGGTGCGTTTCGGCTTCACCGACGCACGCGTCCTCGACCTTTTCGCCGGCTCCGGGGCCCTCGGCCTCGAGGCTGCCTCGCGGGGTGCGGCGGAAGTCGTGCTCGTGGAGAACAACCGCGCGGCGGTGGAGATCATCCGGCACAACGCGGGTGTGGTCAAGCACCCGGCCGTGCGGATCGAGGAGATGAAGGCGTCGACCTACCTGGCGAACGCTCCGCGCGACTACTTCGACATGGTGCTCGCCGATCCGCCCTATGAACTCGCCGACGAATCCGTCCGCGAGATGCTCGAGGCCCTCGCCCCCGCGCTTGTCGACGGCGCCGCCGTCGTCGTCGAGCGCCACAGCTCCTCGCCCGAGACCGACTGGCCGGAGGGTTATGCGCCCACCACCCAGAAGCTGAAGAAACGCACCTACGGCATGGCACGCATGGACATGGCCGTCTACCACCGAGAGGACCCCCAGTGAGAGCAGTCTGCCCCGGTTCATTCGATCCGGTGACCATGGGTCACCTGGACATCTTCCGTCGGGCTGCCGCCCACTTCGAGGAAGTCACCGTCCTGGTCACCGGCAACCCGAACAAGCGGACAGGCCTGTTCACCATCGATGAACGCATGGAGCTGATCCGCGAGGTGACCCGCGACGTCCCCAACATCCGCGTCGACTGGTGGGGTGGCCTGCTTGTGGAATACACCACCAAGCACGGGATCTCCGCCCTGGTCAAGGGCCTGCGCACCGCACTGGACTACGAGTATGAACTGCCCATGGCGCAGATGAACCGCCGGTTGACCGGCGTGGACACCTTTTTCCTGCTCACCGACGAGAAATACGGCTACATCTCCTCCTCGCTGCTCAAGGAGGTGGCCAAGTACGGCGGCGACGTGAGCGGCCTGCTTCCCGACGCCGTCGTCGAGGCGGTCGAGGCGAAGTACCGCGACGCCCGCGGGTAGTCTGTTCGGGTGATTCCCGAACTTCTCCTCATTTTCCTCATTGTCGCGGTGGGCTCCGCCATGCAGCGCATCTCCGGCATGGGGCTCGGTCTCATCGCCGGCCCCGTGCTCGCCGTGATCATGGGGCCTGTCGAGGGCATCCTCGTGGTCAACGTGCTGGCCTTCTTCAATGCGGCTGCCACGACGGTCACCGTCCGCGAATACGTCGACTGGCGCAAATTCGCCATCATCGGCTCGGTGCTCATCGTCGGCTCCGTCCCCGCGGCCCTGCTGGTGCGCGAGGTCTCCGGCTCCCTCCTCCAGGCGCTTGTCGGCGCGCTGCTGCTCATCGCCCTTGCGGTGACCACCTTCGGAAAGAGTTTCATCCCGCGTGCCGAGGGCACCGCCCCAGCTGTCGTGGCCGGCATCGCGGGTGGTTTCATGAACACCCTCGCCGGCATCGCCGGGCCGGCGATCACCGTCTACGCGCAGGCCTCCCGCTGGCCACAGCAGTCCTTCGCCGCCACCCTGCAGCCGATCTTCATGGTGGCCGGCGCGCTGTCGTTCATCACCAAGATCCTCTCCGGCGCGGGCTCACTGACCGACACCAACTGGCTGATCTGGCCGGTCGGCCTCCTCGGCATGGCCCTCGGCCTGTGGATCGGAGTCCGGCTCAGCGAGAAGGTCAGCAGACCACGGGCACGCAACATCGCCCTCGTCCTGGCCACCGCCGGTGGCGTCACCGCCCTGGTCCGGGGTGTCTCGGGTCTGATCTGACAGCTCATCCCGGGCCCGTTCGTTGCGGGCGTTGCGGCGCTGCACGAAGGTCTGCACCCAGCGGAGGGACCCGCTGGTCTTGGGGTTGTGGTGGCGGCACAGCTTGAGCAGGTTGTCCGCCGTTCTCGGGATGAATGCCTGAGTTGAAGAGGGGAGCGACACGCTTTCAGGGAGAGGTGGTGGAAGGAGCGATCCTGGCGGCGATGCGCCAGGATGCGAGAGCGGGAAACTGCTTCAGTATCTGATCGACACCCGGCCTTCGACCCGGCCCCGGCGCAGGTCCTCAAAGACCTCGTTGACATCTTCCAGGGCGCACTCCCGGACCGTTGGACGGATGTTGCCCCTGGCATAGAAGTCGAGCGCCTCGATCATGTCCTGGCGGGTGCCCACCAGCGAACCACGGATGGTCAGGCCCTTGAACACGATGTCGAAGATCGGAGCCGGGAAATCCCCCGGCGGTAGACCGATGAAGACAATTGTGCCGCCCTTGCGCGTCATACCGATCGCCTGACCGAAGGCGTCCGGGTGCACCGCGGTGACCTCCACCCCGTGGGCTCCGCCATTGGTGTACTCGTTTACCGCGGCCACCGGATCAGTCTCGGTCGCGTTGACGGTGAACTCGGCCCCGTTCTTGCGGGCCAGTTCCAGCTTATCCTCGGCGATATCGACGGCGATCACGCGCATACCCATGGCCACGGCATACTGCACGGCAATGTGCCCGAGGCCACCGACACCGGAGATGACCATGAACTGCCCTGGCTTGGTGTCGGACATCTTCAGACCCTTGTAGACGGTCAAACCAGCGCAGAGGATGGGCGCGACCTCGACCGGGTCAACACCCTCCGGGATGAGCGCACAGTAGCGGGTGTCCACGAGCATGTATTCACCGAAAGAACCGTTGACCGTGTACCCGCCATACTCGGCTTCGTTGCACAGGGTCTCCCGGCCGGTGCGACAGTACTCGCATTTCCCGCAGGCCGACCACAGCCAGGCGTTGCCCACAATATCGCCAACTGCAACGGAGTGCTCGCCCGGTCCGAGCTTGACAACCTCGCCCACACCCTCGTGGCCGGGTACGAAGGGCGGCGACGGCTTGACCGGCCAGTCTCCCTCGGCTGCATGGAGGTCGGTATGGCAGATTCCGCTGGCGTGTAGTTTTACCAGGGCCTGGTTCCTGCCGGGTTCGGGCAGATCAATTTGTCTGATGGCCAGTTCGGGGCCGAACTTCTCGACGACGGCGGCGGTGTACTGGTCGGTGGCAGCGGTCATGACGGTTCTCTCCTGGGGATCGTGATGTGCCTGACATCCAAGAGGCTACCCAGTAATGTGTCCCGGGTCACGAAATTGGCGAAAGTTACGTGAATCGGTGCTGCTGCAAAGTTGAGCCAGGGTCGAAGAGTTCAATCTCGGGGCATCAGTTGTCTGTGCTCGGGGATGCTTAAGCTGCCTTGAATATCCGGTTGAAGATCCCAGCGTCTGGGGCCGGGTGGCCGTTGGTGAACATGGTGCCCTGGCCTGTCCGTAATGAATGCATCGCTTCCATTCCTGTCAACGTCCGGTAGGCGGAAATCCGGTTTTTGATCGCTTCCTTCGGCCCCGGGATCCGTTTCCGCCGTCCGTGATCGCCTTCGGGCACGTTGCCCGGCCCAAGGTATTTCACCTGCCGGTGTTCCACTGTCGGCGGGCAGATTCCCTCCGCCTCCCACTCGGCAATTGCCTTGGCCAGGACTGGTGTCTTGTCGGTGTTGTGCACCCAGTATGCGAAGAGGGGCTGGCATCAGAGGCTCGGGTCCGGGGTGCATGCCGATGCGAGCATGGACCGGATCGCGCACAACACCATCTGGGTCGACACCGGCACCCGCAACATGCGGGAGCACGTCACGATGAGCCAGTAGGAAACACCCACCGCCGGCCGGCGGCCCCCATCCCCATTATGGGGACACCATCAAAGTAACGGGGAGGGCTTTAGCGGACCTCGAAAAGCACGTCGTCTCCGGCCAGCACGCCCATCGCACTACGCGGGCGAAGACGGACGTTGCCCTGTGTCACGCTGTCCCGTGAGAGTGACACCTCGCCGAACTCACCAACCCGCAGGGTAGGGGCAAAGTAATGGATCGGAACATCCTCGAAGCTCGCTTCCCAGGAGCACATCACCGTGACCTCACCCGGCCCCGGGGGGTTGTTCGACACGTGCTCGTCGGCTCTCAGTTGCGATACCCCCAGTGTCTTCCCGTTGGAATCGCGAAGGGCAACCTCGTCACCAGTGCTGAGCCAGCCGTCGAAATACGAGCAGCTTTCCTGCCCTGCCCCCTGCCTGTCGACCTGGTCTGAGTATCCGCTCACTGTCACCTGCAGAGCGGTGGTCTGGTCCATCGCTGCGCACCCCGCCAGGGTGGCAACAGCACCTACGGCGGTGAACACCTGGATCTTCTTCGGCAGGCCAAGACTTATCCCATTGCCGCCAGGTCCCCCGGCAGGTCGCATGACAACCACGTCAGACCCCCCTCCACTATGTGGGCGGGCCACTCGGAGGTCTCACGTAACTGGAAGCCCTCGGGAAGGTCCTTGACCCCACCCGCAGCCACTGCAAGATAAGGAAGGGCCTCGGCTGCAGCCCAGACATGCACCTCCGGGAGACCGATGAGATCAGCCACGGTGAGCACCCGGTCGAGTAACTGACGGGCCGTGGCCCTGTCTGTCACCTCATCCACATACACGGCCCGGTCTGAACCTTCTGCGAGCGCAACAAGGGGAACGTTTCCCCCACTGGTAAACATAAAAAAATGCTAACGCATTCCGCGTCAGGTAATTGTTTATATTCACTAATTGTTATGAAAACGTCGCCCCCGAGGGGTTCGGAGGGTGTCTGGTCAGCGCGAGGTGCAGCTCCGGGCGATGGCTTCTCCATCCCGCAGGGTTGCCAACCCGGAAGGGCTCTCCTGCTTGCCTATTGGCCGTGCGGGCCTGCTGACACTGTCCTGCCCGGCGTCGAGAACTGGATGGATCGTAACCGGATCGGATGGGGTCAGGGGGTGGGGGCATCGTTTCCCCGCGGCCCTGACGGCTTGCCCGTGGCGACAGGGCTGCCGCACCTCAGGGGGTGATTGCTTGAAGATGGCAGGGTAATCATTCTCCGCCAACTGCCCCGTCAGCTGAACTTTGCGTTGCCGCCGCCCTTTCTTCAGCGTCGAAAATTAGTGGGACACCTTGGGTGTGATCCTCCCCGGCTGCTTGATGTGGCAAGCGGCGGGGGCGTCGCGCGGGGGGAGGGACCCTCGACACATTCACAGTTGTTTACTAATTTTATGGCAGGCAATCAGCAGAATTGAGCAAGCAGTCCCGGGTTCAATCCCGTAGAGGAGAGTCAGATGACCACGTCCCTTCACCGCACACGTAGGCCCAGTTCCCCCGTATGGGATGCTCCCGCGCGTCCGGAAAACAAGGGATCTCTTGATGAAAGGGAGGACTGGATCCTCAACGCCCGGTGCCGCCAGGAGGATCCCGAGGCGCTTTTCGTGCGCGGTGCACAACAGCGAAAAGCGGTGGCGATCTGCCGACCCTGCCCGGTCCTGGAGCAGTGCCGGGCCGAAGCGTTGGATAGGCGGGAGGAGTTCGGTGTGTGGGGTGGTCTGACGGAGCGTCAACGCCGTGCCCTGTTGCGGCAGAATCCTCATGTGGAGAACTGGGGGCAACATCTCGCCACTGGTGGTGAGCCGCTCGGTATCTAAGTCCCTGCTGCGGGAGCCCCCGGGGTACCGGTCATCCGGTGGCTGGCGGACGGGGTGGGAAGTGGACGCGGTCGTCGTACGTTGGCTGCGGGCGGGGGTTCGGGGGTTCGGACCTGCTGCCCTGCAGCTATCCCCGGCCCAGGTAGGGCATGCCCGCAGCCGTCACGGTCACCTGGTCCACGCTCACATCTGCCGGCATCGCGGCCACCGCGACGAGCAGACGGGCAGCCTCGGCGGCGTCGAACATCGGCTCGGCACCGGTGAAGGAACCCAGCAGCGCGGTGCGCACGTTCCCGATGTCCAGCTCGGTCGCCGTGATGCCGTAGGGGCGACCGTCCAGGGATGTCGAGACCGTCAGGCTGGCCACCGCCGCCTTCGAGGCAGCGTAGGCACCCACCCCGGCGCGCGGGGAGTGGGCGGCGATGGAACCGTTGTTGATGATGCGTCCGCCCCCGTTGGCGGCCATCCACGCGAAGGCCTGCCGGGTGCACAGGAAGGTACCGGTGATGTTGGTGTCGAGGGTGGCGCGCCACTCGGCAGGGGAGATGGTGTGGATCTCGCCGGTGGGGCCGGGTATTCCGGCGTTGTTGACCAGCAGGTCGAGGCGCCCGTAGTGGCCGGTGATCTCCTGGAAGGCGGCTGCCACGCTGGCTTCGTCGGAGATGTCGCAGGGGACGACCAGCGCGTCGGCAAGCCCCGCGGCGGTCTCCTCGAGGGTGCGGTGGGTGCGCCCCAGCAGCGCGACGGCCCAGCCCTCGGCGGCGAGTGCGGTGGCGAAGGTCCGGCCGAGGCCGCCGCCCGCGCCGGTGACCACGGCAACTTTCCTGTCCATCTTGTCCATGGCTTCATCGTAGAGTGGGGCCATGATCACCGCGATGAACTGCTCCATCGGCCGTGCCAGCCTCACCGAGGGGTTGGAGGCCGCCACGACCACCGACGTGGAACTGTGGTGGCCTTTCCCCGTCCCGGATCCCACGGACGCGGAGATCGACGCCGTGGTGGGGGAGCTGCGCAGCCGCGGGTTGAACCTGGTGGCGCTGAACATGTTCGGCGGTGATTTGGCCGCCGGGGACCGCGGTATCCTGCATGAGCGCGACATGCCGGCCGCGCACCTCGATGCGGTCGAGCGCTTCCACCAGCTGACCGGGGTGCCACGGTTCAACCTGCTCGTCGGCCGCGGCGGGGCGCAGCTGACGGCGCGGCAGGTGGAGCGCTTCGCGGCGGTGGCGGGGGACGTCGATAAGCGCTTCGGGGGAGTGGCCATGATCGAGCCCATCTCCGGTGCGCCGGATTATCCTGTCAAGACGCTTATCGACGCCGCCCCGCTCCTCAACCACGGTGGCCTCCTGCTCGACCTCTACCACCTCGCCGTCAACGACGCCGTGGAGCTCGAGGGGGTGGTGCCCGAGCATGTGCAGGTCGCCGATCTCCCGGGGCGGGGGGCGCCGGGGACCGGGGAGCTGCCGCTGGAGCAGTGGGTGGCGCAGCTGCGCGCCAACGGCTACCGCGGGCACATCGCCGGGGAGTGGCTGCCGTGATCGAACTGTGGGACCTCTTCGACGCCGACCGCCTGCCCACGGGACGTACCGGGGTGCGTCAGGACGGCCTGGTGGACGGGCAGCTGCACGTGGTGGTGCACGTGTGCCTGTTCAACGGGGCGGGGCAGATGCTCATCCAGAAGCGGACGCTGAACAAGAAGGACTGGCCCGGGCTGTGGGACTTCACTGTCGGCGGCAGCGTGCACGCCGGGGAGAACAGCCGGCAGGGCGCGATGCGGGAGGTGCGCGAGGAACTGGGCCTGGACATTGACCTGGCGGGTGCCCGCCCGAGCTTCACCTTCAACTTCGAGTACGGCTTCGACGATTTCTACCTGCTGCACCGGGACGTGGATCTGGCACAGCTGGCCGTGCCGAACGAGGAGGTCGAGCAGGTGCGGTGGGCGGACCTCGATGAGGTGCTCCACCTGGTGCGCACGGGCCGGTTCCTCAACTACCGGGAATCGGCCGTGCGCTTCATCTTCGATTTCGTGGGCCACCGCAACATCTTCGACCCGCGGGGATTCTGAATCAGAACAGCGAGGACAGGAAGGCGCGGGTGCGGCCCTCCTGCGGGTTGTCCAGGACCTGCTCCGGGGAGCCGGCCTCGATGACCTTGCCGCCGTCCATGAACACGACGGTGTCGGCGACCTCGCGGGCGAAGCCCATCTCGTGGGTGACCACCATCATGGTCATGCCGTCCTCGGCGAGCTGGCGCATGACACGCAGCACCTCGCCGACCAGTTCCGGGTCGAGCGCGGAGGTGGGTTCGTCGAAGAGCATGAGCTTGGGTTCCATGGCCACGGCGCGGGCGATGGCCACGCGCTGCTGCTGGCCGCCGGAGAGCTGTACGGGGTAGGCGCCGGCCTTGTGAGCCAGGCCGACCTGCTCGAGCAGCTCCAGGGCACGCTTCTTCGCTGCAGCCGCGGAGTGGCCCTTGACGTGGATCGGTGCCTCGATGATGTTCTCCAGGACCGTGCGGTGGGGGAAGAGGTTGAACTGCTGGAAGACCATGCCGATGTCAGCGCGCTGGCGGGCGGCCTCCTTCTCGGAGATCTCGTGGAGCACGCCGTTGCGCTCCCGGTAGCCGATGAGCTCGCCGTCGACGTAGAGGCGGCCGGCGGTGACCTTCTCCAGGTGGTTGACACACCGCAGGAAGGTGGACTTTCCGGAACCGGAGGGGCCGATGAGGCAGGTCACCGTGCCCGTGGGCACCTGCAGGTCGATGCCTTTGAGCACCTCCAGCTGGCCGAAGGACTTGCACACCTGCTGGGCGTCGATCATCAGGTCGGTCACGGGGTCTCCTTCACGGTGACGTTGCCGGGGATGGTGCCCTCGGCGTCGGCGAGGGCGGCGAGCTGGCGGGCGGTCAGTTCCCGGCGCGCGCCCTTCTCGAAGTGCTTCTCCAGGTAGTACTGGCCGACCATGAGCAGTGAGGTCACGGCCAGGTACCAGGTGGCGGCGACCAGCAGCATGGGCACCGGGTCGAACAGTGCGGCGGCGATGTCCATGGACCGGCCGTAGAGTTCGAGGGTGTAGGGGATGGCCACCACCAGGGAGGTGGTCTTGAGCATGGAGATCAGTTCGTTGCCGGTCGGCGGGATGATGATGCGCATCGCCTGCGGCAGGACGGTACGCCGCATGGTCAGCGACCAGCTCATGCCCAGTGCCTTGGAGGCCTCCATCTGGCCCTCGGGCACAGAGGAGATGCCGGAGCGGACGATCTCGGCCATGTAGGCGGCCTCGTTGAGCCCCAGGCCCAGCACTGCCAGGAGGAAGGCGTTGCGCAGCAGCGGTTCGAGTTCGATCTCGGTGAAGCCGACGTTGATGGACTGGTAGAGGGAGCCGAGCAGGCCCCAGAAGACCAGCTGCACGTAGACGGGGGTACCGCGGAAGACCCACAGGTAGGCCCAGGCCACGCCGCGCAGCACCGGGTTGGGGGACATCCGCATGACAGCGAGGGTGGCGCCGAGCACCACGCCGAGGATCATGGCCAGGACGGTCAGCGCCAGGGTGTGCAGCGCGGCGGTGGCGATGCGGGTGTCGAAGAGATAGGCCCGGTAGATCTCCCAGCCGTAGGCCTCGTTGTTCAGGGCGCCGATGACGAACCAGGCGGTCAGGCCCAGGACGATGGCGGCCAGGATCCAGCGGCCGGGATGGCGCAGGGGTTTCGCCTGGATGGGGGCGGGGGTGCTCACGCGTCAATCTCCTTCTCGTTGATCATGGCCTGCTCCACCAGGCCGGTCTCCACGCCCCACTGGGCGAGGATGCGCTGGTAGTCGCCGGTGTCGATCAGGTGCTGCAGGGCGGTGGCCATCGCCGGGCCCAGTTCGGAATCCTTGGGTACGGCCCAGCCGTAGGGGGCGGCGGCGAACATGTCGCCGGTCAGCTCAAGCCCCTCGTCGGAGCGGGCGACCGCCCAGGCGGTGACAGGGGAGTCGGCGGACAGGGCGTCGGCACGCCCGAGCAGCGCGGAGAGCGCGGCGTTGTCGGAGGTATCGTAGGACAGGATGGTGATGGGCTCCTTGCCCGCCTCCTCGCAGGCCTGCGCCTTCGGCCGGACGTCGTCGGTCTCGGAGACGGTGGTGCGCTGCACCGCGACGGTTAAACCGCAGGCGTTCTCCGGGTCGACGTCGGTGCCGGTGGGCTGGGCCCACTGGATGCCGGCGTAGAGGAAGTTGATGAAGTCAACCGAACGGCGGCGTTCCTCGTTGTCGGTGAATCCGGAGGTGCCCACGTCGAGGGTGCCGGCCTGCACGGCGGGGATGATCAGGGCGAAGTCCTGCTCGACGGGGCGGAACTCCAGGCCCATCACCGCGGCGGTGGCACGCACCAGGTCCATCTCCATGCCGACGATCGCGCCGTCGGAGTCCTTGAGTTCAAAGGGTGCGAAGGGCGGGTTGGTGCCACCGCTGAGCACGCCGTCGGCGGCCACGGATTCGGGCACCATCGCGGCGATCTCGGGCACGGCTTCCGGGATGATGGGGGTCCAGCCCTCGGGGTGGACCTCCTCGACGTTGGTCACGCACGCGCTCAGGCTCATCGACGCCGCCGCGATCACCGCGAGAGCACTCCACCGGCGTCTGCTCATGCCGGCACGGACTCCTCGACGACCGTGGACTCGCGGGCCCGGGAGGTGGTGGCGA
Organism: Corynebacterium lemuris; assembly: GCF_024919295.1. Classification (GTDB taxonomy): domain Bacteria; phylum Actinomycetota; class Actinomycetes; order Mycobacteriales; family Mycobacteriaceae; genus Corynebacterium; species Corynebacterium lemuris. The sequence goes on from NZ_JANWTC010000006.1 coordinate 126,302, forward strand.
TGCGGTCGGCGATGATGAAGGCGGCGACGATGACCGCCCCGATGACGGTCACGCCGACGACCGTCCACACGTTCTCACCCGGTGCCAGCAGCTCCGCGTCCTCGGACTGCCAGGGCCACAGGGCGCGCAGGGAACCGAGCATGAGGCCGGACATCAATGCCAGGGTCAGGGTGCGGTGGTGCTCCAGCACCCAGGTCAGGCCGCGGATGAACAGGGCGATACCGACGAGGGCGCCGGCCATGAACGTGAGGATGACAGCCCAGTCCCGGTCGGACAGGGAGGCCATGATCGGGTTGTACAGGCCGAAGGCCAGCAGCAGGAAGGAACCCGACAGGCCCGGCATGGCCAGGGCACATACGGCGACGGCCGCGGCCAGGAAGACGATCACCAGGGAGGGGTCCTCCTGCGGGGCAGAGGTGAAGCTGGTGCCCAGGAAGGCCAGCACCGCGCCCACGATGAACAACGGGACGGCCACCGGCAGGCGGCGGCGCAGATCCTGCGGGTCCATCATGCCCACCGGCACGAGGATGGACACGGCGACCATTCCGAGGAACAGGCCGCGGGCCACCTCGGGGTAGCCCTCGACGAAGGTGACCAGCACCGTCGACATGGAGAACACGGCCGTGACCATGCCCACGCCCACGGCGATGAGGAACCACCAGTCCACCTGGGAGAACTGGCGGCGCAGGAGCTGATTGCCGGTGTTGAGCGCACGCTCGTAGACACCGATGATCAGCGCGACGGTGCCGCCGGAGATACCCGGCACGAGCTCGGCCATGCCGATGAGGGCGCCGCGGATGAGGTTGGCCACGACGTGCAGCGGGGTGCGCGGAGTCTTGGCTGGATAATGATGGGGGGTGGTCATGGCTTCTCGGCGCACGCCTTCCATGGTCAGAGGGCTCGAAATTTCAGCCCTTCAGTGTACGGGACTAGCGCACATGCGCTGAGACAGCCTGGACGATACCGCCGATCACCACGACGCCCACGATGCCGATGAGCCAGTCCCGGCCCAGCAGGATGGCGGCCTCGCGCTGCTGTTCCGGGGACGGGTTCGAGGAGAGCATCTCCGCGCCGGTGGACCCCAGACGCAGCTCAGCCGGAACCTCCTGCACCTTCGAGTTCACCTCGGGAGGGAGCAGGGAGGACGGGCCGGCCTGCGCAGCGGGTGTGAAACCCAGGGCGAGGGCGGCTGCGGTGGTCAGGGAAATCAGTGTGCGGCGCATACGGCTGAATCCTACCGGGAGGGGGAAGTCTGAGGTGCGCGCCGATACGCTGGGTCCATGACTGCCACCATGCCCATTCAGCCGACCCTGGGCAGCCGGACCGGCCGCCTGATCACCCGGGACGACCTTGAGTTCCGTGACCTCAACGGCGACGGGGAACTCAACCCCTACGAGGACTGGCGGCTCAGGCCCGGGGAACGCGCCGCCGACCTCGTCCAGCGCATGACCCCGGCGGAGAAGGCGGGCCTGATGATCATCGGCTCCCACCACCCCGGCTACTCTCCGTTCCTGCCCCATGCCGAGGAGGGGCGTGTCCTCAACCACAAGGATGTCTGGCGCGACGCCAACCCCATCACCTCCCAGCCCTACCCGGAACCGGTGCTGGTGACCTCCGCCACGGACAACGCCATCAACCTCCGCCACCAGCGCTTCCTCATCTGCCGCGACAACCTCGAACCCGCGGACCTGGCCACCTGGACCAACACCGTCCAGGAGGTCGCGGAGAACTCCCGCCTGGGCATCCCGGTGGTCTTCGCCTCCAACCCGCGCAACCACGTCGCCCTGGTCGCCCTGGTCGGCGTCAACGAATCCGCCGGTGTGTTCTCCGAGTGGCCCCACGAACTCGGCCTCGCCGCCCTCGGCGATGCGGACCTCATGGAGACTTTCGGAGCGGAGATCGCCAGGGAGTGGCGTGCCGGGGGACTGCACAAGCTCTACGGTTATATGGCTGACGTCGCCTCCGAGCCGCGCTGGTCGCGTTTCAACGGCACTTTCGGTGAGGATGTCGAGCTGGTCACGGCCTACATCGGCAACATCGTGCGCGGCATGCAGGGCCGGGAACTGTCCGCGACGTCGGTGGCCACCACCATCAAGCACTTCCCGGGTGGTGGCGTGCGTCTCGACGGCCACGACCCCCATTTCGAGTGGGGCCAGACCAATGAGTACCCCACCGAGGATGCCCTGGAGAAATACCACCTGCCGCCCTTCCAGGCGGCGTGCGTGACTGGTGCCAGCTCGATCATGCCGTACTACGCCAAGCCGGTGAACACCTCCGCCATCCAGCTTGACGAACAGTTCTGGGCCGGGCCCACCACTCAGTTCGCGGAGGTCGCCTTCGCCTACAACGCGGTCTTCCTGGAGCAGCTGCTGCGCCGCCGCATGGGCCACCGCGGTTACGTCAACTCCGATTCCGGCGTCATCGACGCCATGGTCTGGGGCGTCGAGGACCTGACCAAGCCCGAGCGCTTCGCCGCGGCCGTCAAGGCCGGCACGGACGTCTTCTCCGACATGTCCGACCCCTCTGAGCTGATCAGGGCCATCGAGCAGGGGTTGCTCAGCGACGCCGACCTCAACCAGGCCTGTACCCGGCTGCTCACCGAGATCTTCGCGCTGGGGCTTTTCGAGAACCCCTACGTCGATGTTGAGGGCGCCGCCGCGATCATCGGCGGCGCGGAGGTCGCCGCGCTGGGGGAGAAGGCCCAGCGCCAGTCCGTCACCCTCCTACGTTCCGACGGGCTGCTGCCCCTCGACCTGGCCCGGGCCGTCAAGGTGTACCCGTTTGTCACCGGCCGCACCCTCACCGACGACGTGCAGATCAAGCTCGTCGACTCCATCGGGCGCGTGTGGGCGGGTGCCGAGATTGTCGACGACCCTGCCGAGGCCGACATCGCCCTGGTCTGGGCCCGCCCCGAGATCGCGCTTTTCGAGGACGACCGCGCAGGCGTCGCCCTGTCCGTCGACCCGCGCGCCAACGGCGTCGACGTGGACCGCGTCCGGGAGATCGAGCAGACCGCGCCCACCCTCCTGGTGGTCAACTTCACCAATCCCTGGCTACTTGGTGAGATCGAGCCTGATGCGGCCGCCGTCATCGGCACCTTCGAGATCCACCCCGACCACCTGCTGCGCTCCCTGTCCGGGGAGGACGGCGGCCCGGCCGGCCGCCTGCCGATGAGCCTGCCCGCTGACGTGACGGCCATCGAGAACTCACCCCGTGACGTCCCCGGCAAATACTGTGGCGAGGACTACCCCTACCGCGACCGGGACGGCAACACTTATGCACAAGGTTACGGCCTGAGCTTCTGAGCCCGGACGGGGTGGAACCCCCACCGGATGGTGGGGGTTATGGGGTGGGTGGGGGTCAGTGGAAGAAAGCGATGTTGACGTAGTAGTAAGTGGCATCGCTGTGGACGTGGACTCCGTATTCCTTGTCGTGGTTCCATCGGGAATTATTGTTGAGCCAGGCGATGAGGGGGCCGTGGTTATTCCGGTTCACCCGGAAGAACACGTGTTCGTCCCAGTGGGGGTGTCCGGTAGTTCTGATGATTCGCTCAACACCGCTGGCCACATCCGACCAAGTGCCGGTGATGTTGGTAGTGCGCGCCTCTGTGTTGCGAAGGGCGACATTCTTGCCAGTGCTTCTTTGGGCATAGCCTTCAGCTGCCCTGTGGAGTTCCTGTTCTGCGTTGACAGGGGCGCCGGGGATGCCACCTGGGAAGAGGTGGGACGAGATGTCTCCGATGCCGCCTGGGGCGGGGTATGAGGTTGCGGACGCGACTCCGGTGCCGGCAAGAGTTAGTGCGACGGCGGAGCCGATGACTGTGAGGGTACGTGTGATCTTGTGCATGATTTGACCTTAACCCAGAAATTAAGTGCCACAGATCACATTGCTGGATCGTTATACGTTGCATTTGCTGAGGTCAGCGGTAGTTTTTCCGACTTTCACATAGATGGATGCTGAGCCTGGTCGGGAGTGGGGGTTCGCAAGTTTTGCCCAGGGCCTGGCGTGGCGACCATTCTTTATTGGGTGGGGCAATCATTTGCACTGTCTGGGCCTATATGTCTGTAGTTTCGGCCATGTCGCTCATGGTTGATTGCTGCTGCCGCTCTAACTTTGCCGGTGTTGCAATCTTCTCAGGGGGCTGCGGTCGCCGGGAGGCTGAGAAAAGGGGAAGCCCCTCAGGGGAGGGGCTGGCTGGAAGTTGGGGACGCCGTTGCGGAAGTCGTTGACCATGTTCCGGTACTTCTTCACCTCTACCTGATAAAGGCGGTGGTGGGTGCCATCGACGGGGAGGTTCGGCCCCCTGACCGCGTTCCGCGCGCTGGTGCTCGGGCTAGCCGGTCCAGGGGGTCGGGACCGTCGACGCTGGATGACTGCATCGGCTCGTTGTCTGGGCCTTTTCGGCAAAGGTGAAACCCCCACCGGGGTGGCGGGGGCTGGGGTGGATGGGGTCAGCGCTGGAAGGCGACGGTCACGTAGACGTGGTCGCCGTGGGTCCGGGCATGGACACCGTACTTACCGTTCCGGAATTCGTCCAGGCGACCGGAGTTGTTGAAGTCCCGGACCATGTTGCGGTACTTGTTCCGTTCCACCTTGTAGAAGCGGTAGTGGACATGGTTCCAGTTGGAGGTGTGGATCTGGGTGCCGTCAACGCTTGACCAGCGCCATTCGTTATCTCTGGGCAGGTGAGCGTCCCGGGCGTGGTTGTTGAGGCTGTCACGGTGGTTGCCGGTGGTGCGCCGTGCCCAGTCGGCGGCGGCGTCGCGAAGCTCGCGCTCCGCGTGGGCATTGTGGTCAGGACGGTCGGGTTCACCGATCCAGGAGGAGAGCCTCTCCAGATCGCTGACGCTGGACTGTGCGGAGGCAACGCCCATTCCGGAGAAGGTCAGGGCGGCGCTGGAGGCGAGGACTGTGAGGGTGCGCGTGAACTTCTTCATAGCATTCATATTAACGCTTCGGCATGTGTCAGAGGTCACGAAAAAGAGTCTTGTCGGAATCGATTTCCTCCAAGACCCCGGGATGTGGCGTGGGATAGGTCCCGACCAAGCCGGAGACGCGAAAATCCCGCGCCACCACATGAGTGGTGGCGCGGGATCTCGCACAGAGTGCCCCCGGTGGGACTCGAACCCACACTGCACGGGTTTTGAATCCGTTGCCTCTGCCAATTGGGCTACGGGGGCAACAAGGGAAGAGCTTAGTGCACGGGCCTGCCGGTGGTGCAATGGGCCTGGCTACACTTGGACAGCGTGACTGAGACGACCGAGAACAACCGCCTTCTGCTCATTGACGGGCACTCAATGGCCTTCCGTGCCTTCTATGCCCTGCCTGCCGAGAACTTCTCCACCACGGGTGGTCAGCACACCAATGCGGTGTACGGATTCCTGTCGATGCTGGCGAACATCCTCGCCGAGGAGAAGCCGGGGCATGTGGCCGTCGCCTTCGATGTGGGGCGCAAGACCTTCCGCACGGAGATGTTCCCCGAGTACAAGGCGCAGCGGGAGGCCTCGCCGCCGGAGTTCAAGGGGCAGGTGGACATCCTGCAGGAGGTTCTGGGCACGCTCGGCATCCAGACGTTGAGCAAGGCGAACTATGAGGCCGACGATATCCTCGCCACGTTGGCCACCGCCGCGGAGCCCCTGGGCTATGAGACGCTGATCATCACCGGCGACCGGGATTACCTCCAGCTGGTCAATGAGAACGTCACGGTGCTGTACCCGATGCGCGGGGTGTCCAACCTGCACCGCTTCACCCCGGCGGCTGTCGAGGAGAAGTACGGGCTGACCCCGGCGCAGTACCCGGATTTCGCCGCCCTGCGCGGCGACCCGTCCGATAACCTGCCCAACATCCCCGGCGTGGGCGAGAAGACCGCCACCAAGTGGATCCTGCAGTACGGCACCCTGGACAACCTGCTCGAGCACGCCGATGAGATCAAGGGCAAGGCCGGCGAGAACTTCCGCGAGCGCCTGGAGCAGGTCCGTCTCAATCGCCGGCTCACGCACATGCTCACCGACATGGAGCTGCCGGTCGGCCCGGACCAGCTGACGCTCAAGCCGGCGGATGTCGCGGAGGTGGCCAGGCGTTTCGACGACCTCGAGTTCGGCGCCAACCTGCGCGAGCGCGTCCTGGCCGCCGTGCCCACCGAGGGCACCGTCGAGGCCGGTGTCGAGCTTGCCGACGTCACCGTCGACGACACCCCGCTCGCCACCTGGCTCGCCGAACGTCAAGGCCAGGGGCTTGCCCTGTATGTGAAGGGTGTGGGCACGCCGAACCAGGGGGATGCGACGGCGGTGGCGATCGTCGATAAGCAGCGGCACGCCGTCAGCGCCGAACTCGCCGAACTCGATCCCGCGGACGAAAAGGCCCTGGCCGAGTGGCTGGCCTCCGACTCCCCGAAGTATCTCCACGAGTCGAAGGCGGCCTTCCACATGTTCGCCGGGCGCAGCATGGAGCTGGGCGGCGTCGTCCACGACACCGCCATCGCCGCCTACCTGCTGCGCCCCGGCCAGCGCACCTACGACCTCAAGGACATCTACCAGCGTCACCTGCAGCGCCAGCTCGCTGAACCGGAGGACCAGCTCTCCCTCCTCGGGGACACCTCGCTGGTCGACTCCGCCGCTGCCATCCTGGAGCTCGCGGAGGAACTGACCCGCCAGCTCCAGGAGATCCAGGCCTTCGAGCTCTACCACGACATGGAGATCCCGCTCGCCGGCATCCTCGCCCGGATGGAGGCCACGGGTATCGCGGTGGACGTCGCCACGCTCGAGGAGCAGCTGGCGAGCTTCGTGGAGCAGGTCGCCGAGGAGGAGGCCGCCGCACGCGAGCTTGCCGACGACCCCGCCCTCAACCTGTCGAGCCCCAAACAGCTGCAGGTCGTCCTCTTCGAGACCTTCGGGATGCCCAAGACGAAGAAGACCAAGACCGGCTGGTCCACCGCCGCCAAGGAGATCGAGCAGCTCGCGCTCAAACACCCCCACCCCTTCCTCGACCACCTGCTCGCGCACCGCGAGTACCAGAAGATGAAGACCACCCTGGAGGGGCTGATCAAGACCGTCCAGCACGACGGCCGCATCCACACCACCTTCAACCAGACCGTCGCCTCCACCGGACGTCTCAGCTCCACAGAACCGAACCTGCAGAACATCCCCGTGCGAACCCCCGCCGGCCGGAAGATCCGCTCCGCCTTCGTCGTCGGTGAAGGTTACGAGTGCCTGCTCACGGCCGACTACTCGCAGATCGAGATGCGCGTCATGGCGCACCTCTCCCAGGACCCCGGCCTGATCGAGGCGTACAAGGCGGGCGAGGACCTGCACAACTACGTCGGCTCCCGCGTCTTCGAGGTCCCCATCGACCAGGTCACCCCCGAACTGCGACGCCGCGTCAAGGCCATGTCCTACGGCCTGGTCTACGGACTGTCCGCCTTCGGGCTCTCCCAGCAGCTCAACATCCCCGCCGGGGAGGCCAAGGGCATCATGGACAACTACTTCCAGCGCTTCGGCGGCGTCCAGCGCTACCTCGCTGAGGTCGTCGACCAGGCCCGCAAGGACGGCTACACCTCCACCCTCTTCGGCCGCCGCCGCTACCTGCCGGAACTCAACTCCGACAACCGCGTCGCCCGCGACAACGCCGAACGCGCCGCACTCAACGCCCCCATCCAGGGCACGGCCGCCGACATCATCAAGGTGGCCATGATCCGCGTCGACCGCGAACTGCGCGCCGCCGGGGTGAAATCCCGGGTACTGCTGCAGGTCCATGACGAACTCGTCGTCGAGATCGCGCCGGGGGAGCTCGAGCAGGTCCGCGGCATCCTCGAACGCGAGATGGACTCCGCCATCACCCTGCGCGTGCCCCTGGAGGTCTCCGCCGGTGCCGGCGCCGACTGGGATGAGGCGGCACACTGATCCGCCTTGCGACGACCGCGGACATCGACGCCGCGGCCGAGGTGCTTGCCGACGCCTTCCGCGGCGAGGCCCTGTTCCGCGCACTGTCGGCCGATGCGGAGCTGCGGGCCCGGGTGCTGCCGGTCTACTTCCGGGGTGAGGTGCGCGCGGCTGCCGCTGCCGGCGACGCCTGGCTGCACCTGACCGCGGACGGGGAGGTCACCGGGGTCGGCCTGTGGCGCAGCGGGCGGGGCTGGTCGGCCTCCCTCCGCGACCAGCTCGCCCTCGGCCGGGCGGTGCTGCGGCATGCCGGCCCGGTGGAGGGCATGCGTATCGCACGCCGCTCCGCACGGCTCATGCGGGCCACCACCCACCCGGGGACATACTCCTACCTGCGGTGGCTCGGCGTCGGCCCCGCCCGCCAGGGCTCAGGCAGCGGCCGGGCGCTGGTGGAGCACGGCTACCGCACCTACCCGGGGCCCTATCTCCTGGAATGCGTGGACACCCTGGTCGGCTATTACTCGGACCTGGGCTTCCGGGAGACGGGGGTCATTGACGTCAGCCGGGACGCGCCGGTGCTCCATGTCATGGAGAGCTCAGGCCAGCTCCGCGACGAAGATCGCGGTGCCGGGGAAGATCCGGCCGCGTTCGGGTGACCACTGGCCCCAGGTCCGGGTCAAGGCCTCCGGCCACTCCGGTTCGACGATGTCGAGCAGCCGGAAACCGGAGGCGACCAGCGAGCGGACCCAGTCGCCGATGGTGCGGTGGAACTCCGCGTAGGTGACGGTGCCGGCCTCGTCCGTCTCCACGTACTCGCGCTCGAAATAGCTGATCTGCGCCTCGAACTCCGTCGGATCATCGGGGAAGATCCAGCGCATGGGGTGGGTGACGGAGAAGACCAGGCGGCCGGCGGGGCGCAGGACGCGGGCGGTGTCGGCAAGCACCGGCGTCACGTCGGGGACGAAGGGGAGCGCTCCGAAGGCGGAGAAGACGACGTCGAAGGAACCGTCCCGGTAGGGGAGTGCCTGCACATCGGCCTGGGCCAGGGGGACGGTGCCGTCCGCATGCGCCAGCATCTCCCGGGAGATGTCGAAACCAGTGACGAAGCCGACGCCGTCGCGGGCCAGCCACGCGGAACAGGGGGCGGAGCCGCAGCCGAGTTCGAGAACATTCAACCCGCGGACATCACCGAGCAGGCGCGCCTGCTCCTCGGTGAGCATCTCCGGGGACCAGTGGAAACCCTCGAGGTAGGCGTCGTGGCGGGCGTGGTAATCGGCGGCATCCTGGTCCCACCAGGAACGGTTGGCCGAGGCTGCTGCGTCAGGTGTGGTGGGTGAGGTCAGTCGCATGAAATCCTTTTCCGTGGTAGTTGCTCCCCCGCGGGTGAGAAGGTAGGGTTCTAGGCGCGTGTCTGTGCTTTGCGGTGCTACGGGCTGTAATAGGAGGGCCTGGGCAGTTGCGGGGTGAGATCGACCCGCCGGACAACGGCGGATACCGAGAGACACGTTCCTGCCCACTTTCTATCTCCTATCCAACCCGGAGCAACTCAACACATGTCCAACACCACTACCCCTCAGGTTGCCATCAACGATATTGGCACCGCTGAGGACTTCCTCGCCGCCGTCGATGCGACCATCAAGTACTTCAACGATGGCGACATCGTTGAGGGCACCGTCGTCAAGGTCGACCGCGACGAGGTTCTGCTTGACATCGGATACAAGACCGAGGGCGTCATCCCGTCCCGTGAGCTGTCCATCAAGCACGACGTCGACCCGGACGAGGTCGTCGAGGTCGGCGATCAGATCGACGCACTGGTCCTCACCAAGGAGGACAAGGAGGGTCGTCTGATCCTCTCCAAGAAGCGCGCACAGTACGAGCGTGCCTGGGGTGCGATCGAGGAGCTGCAGGAGAAGGACGAGCCGGTCACCGGTACCGTCATCGAGGTCGTCAAGGGCGGCCTCATCCTGGACATCGGCCTCCGCGGCTTCCTGCCGGCCTCCCTCGTCGAGATGCGTCGCGTCCGCGACCTGGACCCGTACATCGGCCAGGAGCTCGAGGCGAAGATCATCGAGCTGGACAAGCACCGCAACAACGTGGTCCTGTCCCGCCGCGCATGGCTCGAGCAGACCCAGTCCGAGGTCCGCTCCGAGTTCCTGCACCAGCTGCAGAAGGGCCAGGTCCGCAAGGGCATTGTCTCTTCCATCGTCAACTTCGGCGCCTTCGTCGATCTCGGCGGTGTCGACGGCCTGGTTCACGTTTCCGAGCTGTCCTGGAAGCACATCGACCACCCGTCTGAGGTCGTCACCGTCGGCGACGAGGTCACCGTCGAGGTTCTCGACGTCGATCTCGACCGCGAGCGTGTCTCCCTGTCGCTGAAGGCGACCCAGGAGGACCCGTGGCGCGTCTTCGCCCGCACCCACGCTGTGGGCCAGATCGTCCCGGGCAAGGTCACCAAGCTCGTCCCGTTCGGCGCCTTCGTCCGCGTCGAGGAGGGCATCGAGGGCCTGGTCCACATCTCCGAGCTGGCACAGCGCCACGTCGAGGTCCCGGACCAGGTTGTCACCGTCGGCCAGGAGGCCATGGTCAAGGTCATCGACATCGACCTCGAGCGTCGTCGTATCTCCCTGTCCCTCAAGCAGGCTGACGAGGACTACACCGAGGAGTTCGACCCGTCCAAGTACGGCATGGCCGACTCCTACGACGAGCAGGGCAACTACATCTTCCCCGAGGGCTTCGACCCGGAGACCAACGAGTGGCTGCCCGAGTTCGACGAGCAGCGCCAGGCATGGGAGGCCCGCTACGCAGAGGCCGACCGTCGCCACCAGCTGCACACCGCTCAGATCGAGCGTCACCGTGTCGCCGCCGAGCAGGCTGCCGAGCAGGCTGCCACCAACTACTCCTCCGAGTCCGAGGATGCAGCTCCGGCATCCGAGGCCGCTCCGGAGACCACCGGTGGTTCCCTGGCTTCCGACGAGCAGCTCGCTGCTCTGCGCGAGAAGCTGGCCGGCAACTAAAGGTTAGTTAGCTCCAGTAACAGTTGACCCCGTCCCCGCCGCATGGTGGGGGCGGGGTTTTCTGCATGATGGGGTCGGTGGGGTCGGTGCTCAGAGGGGGCGTGCAGGATTTATCTCTGCAACTCTGACCAGAAATTCAATATTCCAGACAAGAGTTGCAGAGATAAATTCCTGTCTTCTGACAGAAATCCACGACAACAGTCCCTGGGAGGGACCCATCTACTACAACGACCCGGATGACGATGAACTTTTCGTCCGCAGACACGGAATGAACGTACCCAATTTCGGGAACCGGTCGATCTGGATCCTGGTGGGCATTCTCGCCGGAACCATCCTGCTGATCACCCTGCTCGGTGTGGTGGCAGGGTAGAGGCAGAGCCGGGAGCATGGGGCGGAACGAAAAACCGTGGTGTGGGGAATCAGCCCCCGCACCGCGGTTTTCTCGTCTGCTCCGCCGGGTGGAGCCGGTCGTCGAGGACCGTGGCCTGTTCGCCCAGATCTGTGCGCACGGGCATCACGTTGCAGAAGGACCAGGTGGCGGTGGCCAGCACCGACGGGTGAATTCCGGGCATGGTTGCACCTGGTGTCGGTGGCGGGTGACCTGCGCGGGACGAGGTGGTGGTTATGTCCTGTATCCGCCCGTAGCCCAGCCCGCACAACACAGTGACATGAATCTCAGAAACTCTTCCGTCCGGGCTGGTTCGCGCCTAAGGTTGAGGTCAGTCGAGCTTGTTTCGGCTCAGGTGCCACGGACGAGGTCTCGGCAGGAAATTGCACGAGGAGACTGGTTTCGCGGTCACCGGTTATAACCGGGGCGAGTTCTTCCGGCCCGGACGACACAGATTCACGGTGTGCCGGGAGCAGTCCTGTCGCCGTCACACCTGAACCGACGAAAGGTCTGAACAGATGGCGTCGACGACAACCACCTCCCAACACATCCTCCGTGAGATCGGCGGGGCGGAGAACGTCACCAACCTCACCTACTGCGCGACCCGCCTGCGTTTCCAGTTGCGGGACCAGGGCAAGGTGGACGTCGAGAAGCTGGAGTCCGATCCGGCTGTGCTCGGTGTGGTCAAGCAGGGCACCACCGGCATGCAGGTGGTGATGGGTGGCGGCGTGGCGGAGTACTACAACGAGCTGGTCAAGGAACCTGGGATGGGTGACCTCGGGGAGGAGGGCGCCTCGTCCAAGTCCAAGAAGGAGTACGAGGGGGTGCGCGGCAAGTACTCCTGGGTGGACTACGGTTTCGAGTTCCTCTCCGACACGTTCCGCCCGATCCTGTGGGCCCTCCTGGGTGCCTCGCTGATCATCACGCTGCTGGTGCTGGCGGACACCTTCGGCTGGCAGGATTTCCGCGCGCCGATGGAGGAACAGCCGGACACCTACGTGTTCATGCACGCGATGTGGCGTTCGGTGTTCTACTTCCTGCCGATCATGGTGGGTGCGACCGCCGCGCGGAAGCTGGGGGCGAACGAGTGGGTGGGTGCGGCCATCCCGGCGGCGCTGCTGACACCGGAGTTCCTGGCGTTGGGTGTGGCCGGTGACACGGTCAATGTCTTCGGCCTGCCGATGGTGCTCAACGACTACTCGGGCCAGGTATTCCCGCCGTTGATCGCGGCGATCGGCCTGTTCTGGGTGGAGAAGGGCCTGAAGAAGCTGATCCCGAGTGCGGTGCAGATGGTCTTCGTGCCGTTCTTCTCGCTGCTGATCATGATCCCGGCGACAGCCTTCCTGCTCGGCCCCTTCGGTATCGGCGTGGGTAACGGCATCGCCAGCCTCCTGGAGACGGTCAACGGGTTCTCGCCGTTCATCCTGGCGATTATCATCCCGATGCTCTACCCCTTCCTCGTGCCGCTGGGTCTGCACTGGCCGCTCAACGCCATCATGATCCAGAACATCGCGACGCTGGGCTACGACTTCATCCAGGGGCCGATGGGCGCGTGGAACTTCGCCTGCTTCGGTGTGGTCACGGGCGTGATGGTCATCTCCATCAAGGAGCACAACAAGTCGATGCGCCAGGTCTCCCTGGGTGGCATGATGGCCGGCCTGCTGGGTGGCATCTCCGAGCCTTCGCTCTACGGTGTGCTGCTGCGCTTCAAGAAGACGTATCTGCGCCTGTTGCCGGGTTGTTTCCTCGGTGGTGTGGTGATGGGCTTCTTCGATGTCCGCGCCTACGCCTTCGTGTTCACCTCGCTGCTGACCATCCCGGCTATGGACCCGATCTTCGGTTACGCCATCGGCCTGGCGGTCGCGTTCTTCACGTCCATGCTGCTGGTCGTCTTCCTCGACTACCGCGGCAAGGAGGAGAAGGCGGAGGCACTGGCCCGGATCGCCGCGGAGCGGGAGGAGGCCAGCCGCGCGGAGGATGAGCGTATTGACGCCGCCGACACCGCCGTCGCCACCGGCTCCCCCGAGCGCGTCGTCGCCCCGGGCGACACCTTCCAGATCGGTTCCCCGCTGGCCGGGCGCGTCGTCCCGCTCAACGAGGTGCCGGATGAGGCCTTCGCCGCGGGTGCCGTGGGTAAGGGCATCGCCATCGACCCCACCGGTGACACTGTCGTCGCCCCGGCCGATGGCTCGGTGATGGTGGCCTTCCCGACCGGCCATGCCGTGGGCCTGAAGCTCGACAGCGGGGTGCAGCTGCTGGTGCACATCGGCATCGACACCGTGAAGATGGAGGGCGAGGGCTTTGAACTGCTGGTGGCCAAGGGCGACCGGGTCACCGCCGGCCAGCCCCTGGTGCGTTTCGACCGCGCCGCCATCGAGGCGGCCGGCTACAGCGCCATCACCCCGGTGGTGGTGACCAACCACCGCAAGCTCGCTGACGTCGTGGCGCTGACGGCCACGGGTGAGGTCGCGGTCGGTGATCCGGTCCTCGACGCCACCGCGAAGGTGACCGAGACGGTCTAGATCGGCAGGTCGGTGGGGAACTCCACCGGCTCGTTGATCGAGGTGGTCTCCTGGAGGAAGGCGGTGCCGTCGCCGAAGTCGATGAGCGACTCGATGACGTGCATCTGGTCGTCGAGGGTGATCTCCGCGGCGTAGGTGTCCTCGTCGTCCCGGTATTCCTGGTTGATCCGGAAGACCCGGGCGTCGAGGTCGATGATCTCGACTGAGGAGGTGAGCGGGTCCTCCCAGTACTCCTCGGCATCCACCTCTTCCTCCGCCTCGGTGAGGTCCTCTTCGGTGACCTCTTCCATGGCGGATTCCCACGTGCCGCCGTCGACACGCGTCCACATCTCCTCGGCCGTCTCGAAGGTCTCGTAGGTCATACCGTCGATGACCTCGATGCGCAGGAGCTGCTCGGCCTCGTAGTCGATGTAGGAGGTGTCGGAGTCCCCGTCGAGGGGTTCGCGGGTGGCAGGGTCGACCAGGCGGGAGGTGAATACCTCCGAGGTGACGGTCTCCTCCGCGCGGGTCATCAGCTCGAAGAAGAGGGTTTCGTCGACGGTGCCGTCGGCGTTCAGCGGGATGGCGATCGACCCGTCGGCCTCGGTGGTGACGGTTGTCTCGGTGGTGGGGGAGCTGTCGGTGCCGCAGGCGGTCAGGGCCAGGCCGCAGGCCAGGGCGCCGGCAAGCGCAGTCATCTTGATGTGTCGCATTCGCCTGATCCTAATGCGCTGTGTGCGGGGCTACCATGTAGGACATGATCAAAGTCGGACTCACGGGTGGCATCGGCAGCGGAAAATCAACAGTGACGGGACTGCTTCTCGCCCGGGGCATCCCGGTGGTGGACGCGGACCAGATCGCCCGCGACATCGTCGAACCGGGGCAGCCGGCCCTGCAGGAACTGGCGGAGGCCTTCGGGCCGGACATCATCCGGGCGGACGGTTCACTGGACCGGGCGGGCCTGGCGGCGAAGGCGTTCGTCGATGCCGAGCACACCGCCCTGCTCAACTCCATCACCCACCCGCGCATCGCGGAGGAGACGGCCCGGCGGTTCGCGGCGGCAGAGGAGGCGGGGGAGGCGGCCATCGTCTACGATATGCCCCTGCTGGTGGACAAGGGGCTGGACCGGGGGATGGACCTGGTCGTGGTCGTCGATGTGGACGTGGATGAGCGGGTGCGCCGGCTCGTAGACAAGCGCGGCCTGGATGAGACGGATGTCCGCCGGCGGATCAGCGCCCAGGTACCCGACGACATCCGCCGCGCCGCCGCGGACGTGCTCATCGACAACAACGGACCGATCGAGGCCCTGGCCCCGCAGGTCGACGAACTGGTCGAGGAGATCCGGCGCCGCGCGGCCGCCTGACGGGGCCCGACTGCCCTGGGGCGAAACTCATCATGCGCGCAGCGGTCACGTTCGTACGCATGCCCCCACCCCCTCTCACCAACCTGCAGTAGCCTCCCGCAGCTTCGCGTAGCGGTCGAGAACGTCCTGGTTACGCTCCCGGGTCACCGCGCTGGTGCCGGGAACCGGCCACTGCGGGGGCTGCTCCGCCCCGGACAACACCCAGGCCGCCTGGCGGGCGGCTCCGAGAGCGACGTATTCGGCCGGGTCTGGCACCACGACGTCGACGCCGAAGATCTCCGGTGCGATCGTGCGTACCGCCTCCGACTGCGCTCCTCCACCGATCAACAACACTCGCCTGGCCTCGACACCGGTGGCATTATTGACGGCACCGACAGCATCCCGCAGGGAGCACAACAGGCCCTCGACAGTGGCCCGCGCGAAGTCCTCCCGGGTGGTGGTGCTGGTGAGTCCGACCAGGACGCCGGTGGAGTTAGGACGGTTGGGGGTGCGCTCGCCGTCGAGGTAGGGCTGGAGAACAAGCCCACCGGCGCCGGGCTCACCGGCCAACGCGAGGGCGTCGAACTCATCCCATTCCACGCCGAGCAGGCGGCGTCCCAGCTCCAGCACGCGTGCCCCGTTGAGTGTGCAGGCCAACGGCAGATAGGCACCGGTGGCATCGGCGAAGCCGGTGACCAGACCCGCCGGATCGTGCACACTGTCCGATGCCACTGCCGAGGCGACACCGGAGGTGCCGATGGACACACTGACGTCGCCGGGCTGCAGTCCCAGGCCCAGGGCCGCGGCCATGTTGTCCCCAGTGCCCGGTGCGATGATCGCTCCCCCGGGATTCCCGGCCAGGGTGCCGACCTGTTCATTCGGTCCGGCCAGATCCGGGAGCTCGACGGCGTGGCCGAGTGCCTGTTCCGCGAGTTCCGGTAACCAGCGGCGCTCCCGCGTGCTGTAATAGCCGGTGCCGGAGGCGTCGCCGTGGTCTGTGGCCTTACGCCGGCGGCCGCCCAGGTGCCAGGTGAGGTAGTCGTGCGGAAGCATTACGCTCGCGGTGCGGGCGGCATTCTCCGGTTCGTGATCCCGCAGCCACCGGAGTTTCGTGGCGGTGATGGAGGCGACGTGCAGACTCCCGGTCAGCTCGACGCAGGCTGCCGGGCCGCCGAGTTCCTCGATGAGCTGTTCGGCAGCAGCAGCCGAGCGGGTGTCGTTCCACAGCAGCGCGGGCCGGACCACCTCTCCATGCTCGTCGAGGGCGACCATCCCGTGCTGCTGGCCGGCGACGGAGACAGCATCGGCACGCTCGATCAGGCCGGCGGTGGCGGTGTCCATGGCAGTGAGCCAGGCGGCGGGGTCGACCTCGGTGCCGGTGGGGTGGGAGGCGCGCTGCTGGTCGATGACCTCGCCGGTTGCAGCGTCGACGAGTATCGCCTTGCAGGATTGCGTGGAGCTGTCGATACCCAGTACGAGTGTCATCGGTGGTCTTCCTTTTCTTCCGTCGCGGTGTCGGGGCGGTCATCGTGTCCGGTGCCATCCGGGCCCACAATGTGGATGCGGGCCGGGGACTGTGCCAGCAGTGCCCGTTGGTTTCGGCTGGCCCGCCAGTCGACGACGATGTGATCGAATTCTTCGAGGGAGGCGACGAGGAAGACGCCGGGAGCGTCGAATTTGCTGGAGTCGAGCACGAGCACGCGGGTGGCCCCGATCCCGATGAGTGCGCGTTTCGTGTCCGCGGCCTCCATGTCGGGGTGGAACAGTGCGGCGCCTCCCCCGGAGACGGCGCGTACGGCGGTGGTGGACACAAACGAGATGTCAGCAGACAGGCGGTTCAGCTGTTCCGAGGTGGTCGCCCCGAGAAACGAGTCGGTTTCGGGGAAGTAAAGCCCCCCACAGCCGATCATCCGGATGCCGGTCATCCCGGCGCGGTTGCGGTGATCGCTCATCGCCTTCAGTGAGTGGGTGATCAGGGCCGAGGGGTTGCTCTCGGGGAGTCCCTCCACCAGGGGTTCCAACGTGGTGGAATCGTCGATGGCGACGACCGCCCCCTCCGGGATCAGCCGGAGAGCTGCAGCGCACAGCGCTTCCTTGATGTCGCGATGGAGCTGACGGCGCTGTTCCACCCCGAGTTCGCTCATCGAGGGGGAGACGGAGCGGGCGCCACCCCGGATCCGCTCCAGCAGGTGTTCAGCGGCCAGTGCCTCCAGGTCACGGTGGATGGTCATCGCGCTGACATCGAAGTGCTCCGCCAGCTGCTCCACCCGGGCGGAGCCGTGGCGGGTGACGAAGGCCACGATGCGTTCACGCCGACGCTCCTGGGTGGTGGCGGGGATTACTCGGGTCATGGTGCGAATTTATCATGTTGCTGCAGGAAAAACCACACACGTCTAACATTAAAATGTTAAATATTGCTTTTTTCTAACATTATGGAGTTAGATTGAGGTGGTCAGCGTGAGGCAGTGCACATCTGCCCACGGATACATCCCCGCCCACAGGGAGTTAACCCATGGCATCGAACACGACCTCCGCCAACGGCTCCGCCGTCGACGCCCCACCCACGGCATCCCGTCCCGGCACCGGTGGTCTGGCCGGAAGGCTCGGCATCCCCCGTCCCCTGATACTCGGCTTCGTCGGTCTGACCATCTTCATGATCGGTGACGGCGTGGAGACTAACATCCTCGAACCTTTCCTGAGCTCGGAGCATGGCTTCAGCGTCTCGCTGGCCGGCACCCTGATCACCGTCTACGGCATCGCCGTGGCCATTGCCGCCTTCTTCGCTGCCGCGCTCTCCGATCTGTGGGGACCACGCAAGGTGATGATGCTCGGCGCCGCCGTCTGGGTGGTCTTTGAACTGGCGTTTCTCTGCCTCGCCCTGACCACCGACCTGACCTGGCTGATCTTCCTGACCTATGGTCTGCGGGGTTTCGGCTACCCCTTCTTTGCCTATGGCTTCCTCGTGTGGATCACCGCCACCGCCCCGGCCCAGCACTTGGGTACCGGTGTCGGCTGGTTCTATGTGGCCTTCTCGGCCGGCCTGCCCACCCTGGGTGCCCTGACCGCCACCGTGTCCATGCAGTTTTTCGACCTGACCTTCTACCAGACGCTGTGGGTTTCCCTCGGCCTGGTGGTCACCGGCTCACTGATTGCGCTGCTCGGTGTGAAGGAACGCCGGGGCCGGTTCCCGCTGGTTTCCAATCCGGAGGCGGTGAGCCAGACCCTCGGGCAGGGATTCCGGCTGCTGCGACAGGACCGCCGCGCCCGTTTCGTCACCTACATCCGCACCATCAACTCCATCCCGACGTACGCGATGGCGGTGTTCTTCCCCTCATTCTTCACCGATGACCTGGGTTGGCAGCTGGGCTGGTTCCTCATTCTGACCACCGTCATCTACGCCGTGAACCTACCGTTCAATCCTTTCTACGGCAGGATCGGCGACAAGTTCGGCTGGGCACGCACCGTGTTCTGGGCCGGAGCCGTCGCCTGCGCCGTCACCCTTGCGATGGTCTACTTCATCCCGCTCATCGCCCTGCGGCTGGGCGCCTCCGATGCGGTGGCTTTCGCAATCACCCTGGTCGCCGGCACCCTTTTCGGTGTCTCTCTGGCCGGTTACGTTCCGCTCTCGGCGCTCGCGGTCTCCCTCGATCCGAAACACCCCGGGGCCGCGATGGCCACCTACAACCTGGGTGTCGGTGGCGCTGTCGCCGTCGGACCGTTGCTCGTGGCTGTCCTGCACCCGCTCATCGGCGCCACCGGGCTGGTTCTGGTGATGGTCGCCCTCTACTTCCTGTCCGGCTGGATGACGCTGCAGCTCAAGGGCACCCAGCCCGGTTTCGACGGTGTTCCGGCCATTGACGGTGACGCCAGGATCGACGACCTGGCCGACGTCAATTCCCCCCGCAACTGACCTACCCCTCAAGGAGAGAAACCATGTCCCCGCTCCAGCTCAACAACACCAATCTCGGCGCCATCAACGTGGCCACCGGTGTTGCCGTCCCCGACTACGACCGCTCTCGTATCACCCCGGGTATCGTCCACTTCGGCGTCGGCGGGTTCCACCGCGCCCACCAGGCCATGTACCTGGACCGCCTGATGCAGTCCGGCGAGGCACTCGACTGGGGCATCATCGGTATGGGTGTCATGCCGGGTGATGTCCGCATGCGTGACGCCCTTGCCAGCCAGGACCACCTGTACACGCTGAGTACCAAGGCTGCCGACGGTAATGTCACACAGCGCGTCATCGGTAGCATGATCGACTACGTCTTCGCGCCCGATGATCCTGCGGCCGCCGTGGCCGAGCTCGCCGACGCCAGGATCCGTATCGTCAGTCTCACCGTCACCGAGGGTGGCTACAACATCAATCCCGCCACCGGCGAGTTCGACCACGGTAACGGGCACATCGCCCACGACCGTGCCGAGCTCCGGGACGGGCGCCACGGGTCGCTGCGTACCTTCTTCGGTCTGATCACCGCCGCCCTGCAGGCCCGCCGCACCGCCGGCACGGCACCCTTCACTGTGATGAGCTGCGACAATATCGAGGGCAACGGCGAACTGGCCGAGCGTTACTTCCTTGCCTTCGCCGAGTCGGTGGACCCTGCCCTGGCAGAGTGGATGCGCCGCGAGGTCACTTTCCCGAACTCCATGGTCGACCGCATCACGCCTGAGACCACCGATGCTGACCGCGCCGAGATCGCCGCCACCGGTTACACCGATGCCTGGCCGGTGGTGGCCGAGGACTTCACCCAGTGGGTGCTCGAGGATCGCTTTGTCGCCGGGCGCCCCGCCTTCGAGCAGGTCGATGTCGAGGTTGTCGACGACGTGGTGCCCTACGAATTGATGAAGCTGCGTCTGCTCAACGCTTCCCATCAGGGCCTGTGCTACTTCGGTCACCTGGCAGGCCACAGCATGGTCCACGACGTCATGGCTGACGAGCGCTTCCGCCGTTTCCTGCTGGCCTACATGGAACGAGAGGCCACTCCGACGCTGCGCCCCCTGCCGGGTGTGGATCTGGATGCCTATCGCCACAGGCTGATCGAGCGCTTCGGCAACGCCGCGGTCAAGGACACCGTGCCGCGACTGTGTGCCGAGTCCAGCGACCGCATCCCGAAATGGCTGCTGCCGGTCGTGCGCGAGAACCTCGCTGATGGCGGCGACGTCACACTCTCTGCCGCAATTGTCGCCTCCTGGGCGCGCTACGCCGAGGGCGTGGATGAACAGGGTCAGACGATTAGGGTCGTCGATCGCCTGGCCAGCCGCCTGCAGGAGAATGCCGCCCGCAATCATGAGGACATCCTGGCATTCCTGCGCGAGCGGGAGCTCTTCGGCGATCTGGCGGACACGCCCGCCTTTGCTGAGCCCTACGCAGCAGCACTGCGATCACTCCACGAGAAGGGGGCGGAAGCCACACTGGACGAGATTCTCGCCAAGGTGGGCCAGCCCGCGGGGATGGCTTTCTGAGGGCAGTGCCTGAACCGCAGGGGTGCGGCATAACCGGGGCCTAGGGAATGAAAACGGCGCTGGTCCGGTTGCGCCTGGTGGACGTATATCCGCTTGAGCAACCTTAAGGATTTTCTGTTTTGTCTGTGCCGTTGAGCATTCTTGACCTGGTCTCCATCTCCGAGGGCGCCACCGCAGCTGATGCGATCGCAGCCTCCATGGACTCCGCCCGCCTCGCCGACCAGCTGGGCTATGAGCGCCTGTGGTTCGCCGAGCACCACAACACCGCGAACCTCGCCTCGAGTGCGACCTCGCTGCTGATCTCGCAGGCGGCGACCGTCACCGAGAAGATCCGCGTGGGCTCGGGTGGGGTGATGCTGCCCAACCACGCCCCGCTCATGGTCGCCGAGCAGTACGGCACCCTGGCCAACATCCACGGCGACCGCATCGACCTCGGCCTGGGCCGCGCGCCGGGCACCGACCAGATGACCGCCCGGGCACTGAGCCGTTCCTCGGCGGAGCCGCAGGCCTTCGCCCAGCACATCTACGACCTGCAGGGCTGGTTCGGGGAGGAGGGCACCGCGCACAGCATGCCGATCGTCTCCGCGGTCTCCACCGGGATGAAGGTGCCAGTGTGGGTGCTGGGGTCGACGGTGAATGGGGCGTCGATAGCCGGGCAGCTGGGCCTGCCCTTTTCCCTGGCCTCGCATTTCGCGGCCGACCAGATCGATGACGCCATCGAGGTCTACCGGAATTCCTTCAGTACGGAGGCACCCACCGCGCAGATCGACAAGCCCTACGTCATGGCGGGGATCAACGTCATGGTCGCCGAGACGGATGAGGAGGCGCAGCGGCAGTTCACCACCGTGGAGCAGATGTTCCTGGACATCCGCAGCGGACAGTCCCGCCCCATCCAGCCGCCGGTGGACCCGGAGTCGATCCCGCGCCAGGATGGCCTGCGGGTCCAGGCGGTCGGTTCCCCGGAGACCGCGAAACAGCAGCTGGCGGAGTTCCAGGAGCGCACGGGTGCCGATGAGCTGATCACCGTCACCTACGCCTTCGACCCGGCCGTGCGCAACCGTTCCCTGGAGCTGCTGGCGCAGGCCTGGTTTTAGGCGCCGGCCCCGCTTCGTGGTGCCCGCCGCAACCACTCTGCGGTGTGTTCACGTTTTCTGGTCTGCAGGGCGCTGATGAGGGCGGCGTGGTGCTGGTTGCAGGATTCAATCTGGGTGGCCAGCTCCGCCCAGCCCGGGTGGTCGTCCTGGGACAGGCCGGGGGAGACAAGGTGTTCTTCAGCTTCGAGCGCCAGGTCCCGTACGTGGTCAAGCTGCAGGGCCAGTTGGGCGGCTGCACGCAGGATATCCCCGTTGTCCCCGGTGGAGGTCAGGAAACCCGACCATGTCCCCAGCACCCCCGTGAGGTGATTCTGTTCCTTGAGGAGCCGGCTGCGCAGCTTGTCCAGTTCCCGCCGCAGACCGTGGGCATCAGCCGCCGTGGGTATCTCAAGGGTCCGGGGTGAGATGTCACCGCGGCTGAGGTCACTGGATTCTTCATCGGCCAACTGGTGCAGCAGGGAGGTCAACGCCATGTGGGTGACCGGTGCCCACCGTGCCTCGACCTGACGTGCGAGGAAACGGTTGACAAACACCGTGGTGAGCAGGAAGGTCACCAGTCCGGCGGCAAGGCCGGAGAGGATCACCATCTCCTGCCAGATGGTGGTGGCGACATCAATCCAGAGGATGACGCCGATCAGGACGAGCGCCCCGAGTGCGGTAGCAACCTGCACGGCAGAGCTGAATACGCGGGCCGTGGTCCCATTCCCTGAAGCCATTACTGATCTCATTTCCTCCCGGACCCCGAGCATGTCACCTGACCATAGTGGATGACGGCACCGGATGATGGGGCATGACCAGGGTGGATATGGGGGTGGGCGCAGCGCTGACCGCGGTCGCTGTGGTGCTGGGCATGGATCGCGGCGATACGTTTGAGATCCCAGCGACTACGCTTGTCTGGTTCACTCTGCTCGTGTCCGGCCCTCTCATCGCGGTGAGGTTTCACCGGGACCTCCGTTTCTGAATCTTCCCGCAATCCGCGCCCATTCCAACCAGACGGAGGGAGTATGCAGGGGCTTCCTCCCACGTCTTCTCCGTGTGCTGCCTGTCCAGACCCGAGAGGCCCAGGGTCGGGGTTCGGGAGAGCGGGAGAGCGGGAGAGCGGGAGCGTTGTGTGATAGTTGCGGCTTGTTCTTCCCCCTCAGCCTGTGGCTGAGGAATAATGATGACCATGGGCCCCCATTCGCAGCAGCACCGCCGGCCACGTTCCCCCTCACCCGAACCGGCCCGAATATGGGCAGGGGCGGTGCGGGCCGTGGGGGTGTATTTCGCGGGCACAGCGGTATTGAACACCGTGTACACGGTGCGCACTGCCCCCGATTTCCTGCGCTGGCTGGGGGAGACTTCCTGGTTCCCGCCTTATCGGCCGGTCCTGCGGGCACTGGAGCCGGCAGCTCCCGCCGTTGTGTTGTCCGCCGCTGCGTTCCAGGCGGCCGTGGCCTATCACCTTCTACGCCGCCGTCGGGTCTCCGGGACGCTGCTGTGCGCACAGGCCTGGGTTCTGGGGCTGATTCCGGCCCTGCCGTGGCCGTACTGGACCGTTAATGCGGTCTCCGCAGCAGCCTTTGAGACCATCCGGCGCGGGGCAACCCGCAGCCCGTCAGCGTGAGGGATCGGATCCTGCGAGAACGGTTCCGGACATGAACTCATGGAATCGGGAGGGCTCGTCCAGATGCGGGGTGTGCCCGGATTGAGGGAAGACCACCAGTTCCTTGGTGGGGGCCTCGAGCTGCCCAAACCATTCTACGGCCAGATCGGATCGCCCCGGTGACTCGTACTCGCCCAGCACCAGAAAGACCGGCACCTCCAGTCGGGGGACATCTCTGCGGAAGTTGATGTCCTGCAGCTGGGGGTAGAGCACCGAGAAGGTGTCGATGATCCCGCCCATGGCCCGGACCTGCTCGATGAGGGCGTACTCGGGGACGAGCAGGCTGGCTGGGTAGGCCGATGCCGGGTTGTAGTCCTCACCGTGGGGGAAGTCCCGGTGCTCGGGATTGGTGGACAATGCGTCCGGGTAGGCCAGCATGTCCGCGTACGGGGGTGGGCCGTTGTCCCGCAGCCGCCCGACAAAGTCCTCGTTGCCGGTGCGTTGCGCCCAGTCCAGGGTTTCGGCGTACATCCGCCGGTCGGTCTCCTGCTGGTCGACCATCTGCCCGGTGCCGATGAAGGCGTGATATTTGTCCGGGGCCTGTTGGGTGGCCAGGACCCCGAGAGTGGAGCCCCAGGAGCTGCCCACCAGGTAAATACGCTCCTGTCCGAAACGTCCCCGCAGATAATCGGTCACCTCCAGGGTGTCGGAGATCATCTGTTCCACTGTCAATGTCTCCGTCGGTTCCAGGGCGGGCAGGGATTTTCCTGTACCGCGTTGATCCCAGACCGCCAGGACGAAGTCCTCCTCCAGCCGCTGCCCGGAGGCCCGCATCGCCCCGATCGCCGTGCCGCCGGGCCCGCCCTCGAGAAACAGCAGCACCGGAGCGCCCCGGTCATGCCCGCGCAGCAGCATGGACTGCTCGTGATCACCCACCTGAAGGGTGACGAGTTCGGCCACACTCTGGGGGAGAACTTCCCCGTCGGGTCCGGTGATCGGTTCCGTGGTTGCCGGTCTCAGCAGCGCGGCGACCAGGACAACCACCGGCACGGTGACCAGGACTGCCCCCAGGGCACGAAGATACCGGCCGGTTCTTAGCCGGGAACGGGCACCTTTGCCCGTTCGTCGGCGACCTCCCGCAGCGCCCCACAGGGCTCCGACTGCCAGGGGCAGACCCATCACCATCAGATCCACGCCTCGTCCGACCAGCAGCGCCATGATCCCGTAGACGCTGCCCAGATACACCCCGTCGACCGTGGGTCCCGTCGCCGGAATCCGGGCCAGTTCAAAAGCGGTCATAAAGATCACGGGGGCCAGCAGCATCATCCACCGGTTCGCCGTGAGGACTCCCACCAGGCCGCCCAGCCCCAGGCAGATCACGAGCATGGTCACCGACTGGACGGTGGTGACGGGTCCCCGTGGAAGTATCACACCGGTCAGTAGACCGGCGGCCACCATCGTCAGAAGTGTGGTGACCAGGCTTGTCCAGTTGCGTGCAAGGCCGCGGGCAGGCCCTCTGGTGTCGGAGGCAGCGGAAGCGGTCAATCCTGTGGGCGACGGCGCCGAGCTCATGGGGCGTCCTCCGTGTTCTCACCCCGTGGGTGGGTGGAAGTGATGATCTTGAAGGGGTCCGGGGTGGTCGCCGACCGCACCGGGCCGGACTCGGCAGGAGAGGAATCATCCGGCCCACGGCTGGAGTGGCGAAACAGGGGTCGGTAGAGGCCCACCATCAGGGCAACGAATGCCAGGGCGAAACCGAGGAAGCCCGCGGCCAGTGCCACTGAGGCGTCGGGATCGGTGTTGAGGTTCATCACCACCGCCATGGTCGCCACCGACACCGCCAGACAGGTGTATCCGGTGAGCAGGGGGTACATCGCCCGCCGCGCCCACCGGGCGCCAGACAACAGACCGATGCCCGTCGCAATCGCGGCCGGGACGATGATGCCCAGGTCCATGAGTTTCACCAGCCAAAAAGGGGTGGGACTGGAGGTGTACTCGGTGAGGGCCCCGGGATCCTGCCACGCGATAAGCAGTGTCCGCAGGTGGAGGCCGAAGACGAGGAAGACCGCCACCAGCAACAAGGTGATCGCCGCAGCGCGCTCCATCCTCCGGGTGGGTCGGGGAAGCTCCGGGGGCAGTGCCCGCCATGACAACGCCAGGGTCGCCTCAGCCAGAATGAAGACGGTGAGCAGCAACGGGAACCAGTACTCGACGTTGCCCGGTATCCGCAGGTACTCCTGGCCGATGATCACCTGCGCGTAGGTATACAGGGCAAAGACACTGATACCATTGCCGAGCACCGGTCCTGCTCGATGCCCCCGGGCGCACAGCAGCGCGGCGGCCAGTGCCAGCGGGGTGATGAAGACCAGGGCTGCGGTATCACTTCCCAGCAGTTGGTTCAGCGTCGTCGGGGATGTGCGGTACTGCAGCCATTCCAGGCCGATGGGACCGATGAGGGAGACGGTGGCCATGCCCACCGCCAGTGCCAGCAGAACAACGGACAGGGACCGGAAAGATCGCGCACCACCTCCGGGGGAGGGAGCGTCCTCGATCTCTGTACCGGGGCGTCGGTGAGGGTTGGTCTCAGGGGACAAGGTCATCGGGGGTCCTTCCCGGGCACCAGGGCGGGGTCATGGTGATTCGGCTCAGCCGGTGCTGCCGGGGGACTCAGGCGTGGGTGTTCCGGATACTGTCTCGGATCCTGCGGGCACGGGTGGGTGAGTCGGGTCGGTTGGACCCTGGTCGAGGCGGAATGGGGGGTAGTCATCGTGCAGCAGCAACGTGTAGGTGGAGACGCGGTAGACCCACCGGTTGAGGCCGATGATCAGGTTGAAGAGACCGGGAAGATACCGTCCGGTGAACAGCAGCGCCACCGCCGCGATGAACACCAGCAGTCCCAGCAGGGACAGTCCCCAGCCGGTGTTGTCCCGGATCGACCCGATCCCGATGGCGCCGCCGCTGCCGGTGAGAATGCCGACGATCAGCAGGTGGGGGATAGCCAGCAGCCACCATTTCACCAGCACCAGACCGCGGGAGAGTCGGTCGGGATAATCGACCGCCAGCTCCGCGGGGTAGTCGGCGGAGGCGAGGGTGAAGGGAGGATATTGGTCGGTGCCCAGGGCGGAGTAGCCGTAGAAACCCACCCGCCAGTTCCAGCGCAGTACCCCGGCGCTGAAGGCGAACCAGGACCTGGGATAGCGGCCGGTGAACAGGATCGTCAGCCCGGCGGCGATCGTGGTGACCGCCAGTGCGAACCACAGCAGGCCCAGGACAAGATAGTGGGGGATGGCCAGCAGCCACTTGATCAGCCACATCCCCCGGGAGAGCCGCTCATCCGGGTGCCCGGTGAAGGAAAGCGGGTAGGTGGCTGGACGTTCGTCTCCTGCGGGGTTGGTGGCCAGCCCGGCTTCTGGCCTGGTACTGCGCCGCGGTGTTCCCTGGTCAATGTCGCGGCCCAGACCGGCGGTACCCAGCAACAGCAGCGGAACGCCCAGGAGCAGTCCCATCACTCCGGTGATCAGCATGCCGGGGTTGACCAGGCCAAGAAGTTCCGTGCGCACCCCGGGTTGCAGGTCAATCCACACCGGGCGGGTGCCGTCAGCGTTCATCACCACCAGTGTCCATTGGCCTTCCTGCAGGTCAAAGGTGAGCTTCTGGGTTCCGGTGCCGGTGGCGGAGGCTACCCAGAAGTTCTGGTCCGCAGGGGCAGCAGGGGGGCGGGTGCCCGGGGTTTCCTGCAGTTCCCCTCGGGCGTCGGACTGCCAGGACCACTGGCCTGCCAGCTGCCCCTCCTGGGTCCAGCTCACCCCGCCGAGGGCGGCGTGGGGAACATCGTCGAGGTAGGCCGAGACATCGAAGGCATCGGCGATGCCGACGAAGATGGGCTGCTCAGCGACCACAGGCGTCACACGGACCTGGAGGCTGGCCAGCTCTTCCAGCGGTGGTAGGCCGGCCATCCCGGAGTCTCTGGGATTCAGCACCAGGGAGGGGGTGGTGATGGCGTGGCCGGTGCTCTGGTACCGCTGCGAGTCCATGGTGAGGTACTGCCCGTCCTGTTGGGCGGAATCGGCCCCCATGATTATTGCGGCGCCGACGGTCAGGCTCAGTCCCAGGGCGGTGAGGAGTACTCCTGCCACCAGCAGAACCCAGTTCAGTGGTTTCATCCGGGCAGGTTGTCGAGAGGTGGGATTGGCATCCATGATGCTTCCTTAAAGGTGTGAATACTGCGTGGAGTCCCGGACTGGTGCAGAGGAGGTCAATTTCCCGGGGTCACTTCATCGGTGATTTCTCAGGTGGATAGTCGGACAGGAAAGTACGCGGGACCGGGAATACTTGTCCTGCTCAAGCCACGGAAAGGGCGTGGAGAAAGCGTGTGCCCAGAGGTCTCACCCCAGGGACTGGTGAGAGGGGTCTTCACCTCTTTTCCGTCGAACCGGGGAGGAATACATGCACGCGGTCACCCTCATCCTGGAGGAGCGCTTCGCGTGGTTGCCGCAGCGCCAGGGCGGCTTCCAGGTAGTCGCCCGCGGAACCGGCGAAATTCAGGGCCAGAAGAATATAGACCGTGAGGCGGGCATCCGCGGGGACCAGGAACAGGGCGGCCAGCAGTACCGTTCCCCAGATCAGGCAGGGCGCCAGGGCGGCGATGATAAGGCTGCGACGGGTGAGATAGAGAGAGCTGCTGGTGCTAAGGAAAGGAAACCTCACCGAGTAGGACGGCTGGGTGCCGGTGAGTAACCGCAGGGAAATTCCGTGCGTGGCCTCATGGACCGCCATGTACACCACTAAAGAGAGCACAGTGGCCAGGGTCGTGACCCCGGGATTCCACCCGGAAGCCAGCGGTAGGTCCAGTACCAGAGCCACTGCTGCAGCAATAAGAACCACCACCAGGAACACTGCCTGGAGCGTGAGGAAGAACTTCCGGTCCTTCTTGAAGTCCACCGTGACATGCCGGTGATAGGTCATAGGCAGTTCGAGGGTGTCTTGGTGGTGCTGAGTGCTCATGGCTGGCTTCTCTCGCCTTGCTGACACTGCGGAGGTTGAGAATGGGGCGTGCTGTGGTGGGCGTCCTTCAATGGTTTGAGGGAACACCGCTCGCCTTCAGTATGCGCCATCCCGCGGGTAGTTGAAGGGGAAACAGTCCCGGAAGGGCCTGGTTATGATGCTTCCCACACGGAGGAAACCTGATGTGCGGAGTCCCGTCCTCCGTTGCGTGGACACTGATAATGGGAGTATGGCTGGACACCAGATACCCCTTACCAAGGCTCCGGCGGTACGCAGTGCCTCACCTGGGATGCTCGTGCCGGTGGTGGGCCTCGACCTTCTCCTGGTCTCGCTGATCATCCTGCTGCTCCGCACCGGAGCACTCACCCCGGTCACCGACGCCACCGCGGGGCTGATCAACCGGAGCCTGCTGGGCAATGCCCTGCCGCTCCTCCTGGTGGTGGGGATTCTCATCCTCCGGCTGGGCGGGCTGCGGGCCCGGGACATCGGACTCATCCGGGCGCAGCTCCCGTTCGCCATCGCAGTCACGGCAGGAATCTGGGCCCTGGTGCAGGTGATCCAGGTGGGAAGCGCCCTGCTTGTCGACGGCCGTGTGCAACTGGCGGCGCAGTGGTCCGGGTGGGGGAGCACCGCGGTCGTCGGAACACTGCTCGGCCAGTTGTTCGGTAACGCCTTGTACGAGGAGCTGGTCTACCGCGGATTCCTGTTCACGCAGGTGCTGCTCCGGCTGCGTCAACGGTGGCCGGCCTCTGTCCACCGTCCGTGGGTCGCAGCTCTGCTCATCTCACAGTTCCTGTTCGCCATCCGCCACATTCCCAGTGCGCTCGCCGGAGGCATGGGGGCCACGGACATCGGGCTGGAGCTGATCCGGTTGACTGTCCTGGGCATCCTGTTGGCGTTGCTGTATGTGCGCACGGCTAATTTGTTCATCGTCATCGGCGTCCATGCGCTCATGGATGCCCCTACGGCGTTGGTTAGCTCGTCTATTATCGACGCCGGGTTGCTTGTCCTGCTGCTGGCGGTCCTGTTGCTGGGCCTGTGGCCAGGTCGAAAAAGCAGGTGAAGCCGGACGGCTGAATCGTCATCACGGTGATCGGCATGGGTGGAAACGGCAGCGCTAACCGATGCGCTTCACCGCGTCCACCACCAGGTTCCAGAACCTGTCGAAGTCCAGGTCAACGGCCACCTGGGTGGTGCAGGTCTCGGCAGCCGGGGCCCGGAAATCGGCCACGGTCATGCCCGTGGTCAGCGTGCCGTGCAGCTCCACATCCAGCGGGGCTTTGCGGGTGGTGAACACGGTGGGGTCGATGAGGTAGGCCACCGCGCAGGGGTCGTGGACCGGCGGGTCATCGAAGCCCTGGGCGTCCTTGTAGTTCTTGCGGAAGGCGTCGAAAAGCGCGACCACGAAATCGGCGACGTCGGTGCCCAGTGCGGTCAGTTTCTCCTCGACCTCCGGGGTGGCCAGTGCCTGGTGGGTCAGGTCGAGGCCGACCATGGTCAGGGGCCAGGACTCGTTGAACACGATGTGGGCGGCCTCCGGGTCGATCTTGATGTTGAATTCCGCCACGGCGGTCCAGTTGCCCACGTGGTAGCCGCCGCCCATGAGCACGACCTCCTTGACGCGCTCGGCGATGCGCGGTTCCTTGCGCACGGCCAGGGCGATGTTGGTCAGCGGCCCGGTCGGAACGAGCGCGATGGTGCCGGGCTCGTTGTTCATGACGGTGTCGATGATGAAGTCCACGGCGTGGGTGTCCTCCACCGCGACGGTGGGCTCCGGTAGCTCGTAGTTGTGGATCTCCATGCCGGTGTCACCGTGGATGTCCTCGGCCACCTCGACGGGGCGGACCAGGGGGCGGGTGACACCGGGGTAGATGGGTGCGTCGATGCCGGCGATGGTGGCCACCACCTGCGCGTTATGGGTGACCTTGTCCAGGGTGTGGTTACCACCCACGGTGGTGATGCCGAGCAGTTCGATCTCCGGGTTGCCGGCGGCCAGCAGCATGGCCACGGCGTCATCGTGGCCGGGATCGCAGTCGAGGATGATCTTGGTGGTCATAGTGGAACTCCTAATAATTCAGAGGTGTCAGTTGGTCACGGGGGTGGAGGTGTCCGCCAGGTTCCTGGCCGCCACCGTATCCGTGATGGATTCCGGACGGGGGATGAGCAGGGAGCACAGGAAGGCCAGGGCCAGGATGATCACGCCCGCCCACATGCCTGCGGCATAACCGCCGCCGGTGTCGCCGAAGCTGGTGGCCACGGCGAAGAGGATGGCGAACGAGATACCGGCACCGAGGTTGAAGGCGCCGGCGTTCATGCCCGGCAGGTAGCCCTGGTTGTCGGCGGGGGAGAGCACCACGCCGAGGCCGTTGAGCATGATGTTGGCGATACCGGCGTAGGTGATGCCGACGAAGATGGAGATACCCAGGTAGGCCAGCGATGAGGTGCTGCCCACCAGGAGGGTGGCTCCGGCGACACCGGCGATGGTCAGTGCGATGCCGACCTGCAGGACGATCTTGTAGCCGAATTTTCCGGCCAGCAGACCGGCGATCGGGCCGAAGACCAGACCGGCCAGGGCATAGGGGGTCAGGGTCCACCAGGACACCACACCGGCGGACATGCCCGCGCCGTGGATGTCGTCCTGCGCCAGGTTCGGCAGCAGACCGTTCATCACGGCGAACACGCCCGTCATGGTCAGCAGGGTGGTCAGCAGCAGCGCCCAGGTGCGGCGCTGGCCGAGGTATTCCACGCTGACCAACGGGTGTTTCACGCGCTTCTCAATGTTGTAGAAGACGACGATGCCGGCGATGCCGACCACGAACAGCACGGCGACGAGGATCCAGTTGGCGTCGACAAGCTTCCCGGCCTCGTTGAAGGCCATGAGCAGAGAGCCGATGGACACCGCCAGCGGCAGCACACCGAGCCAGTCCATCTTCGGGGTCTGCTCGGCGGTGGATTCCCTCACCCCGAGGGGCAGCGCGACGATGGCGACCGCACAGAACACGGCCATGACCCAGAAGATGGAGCGGAAACCGAGGTGCTCGGCCAGCCAACCACCGGCGATCGCATCCACACCGCCGATGCCACCGTTGACGGAGGTCACGATACCCAGCAGCAGGGCATACTGCTTCTCATTGGGCACCTGCTGGCGCAGGATGATCAGGCATAGGGGCACCGTCGGGCCGGCGGCACCCTGGATCAGACGGCCGAGGAACAGGACGGCAACATTCGGGGCCAGCGCAGCGACGACACAGCCGATGCCGGTGACGATCATCATGCCGATCAGCACTTTGCGGCGACCGATCAGGTCACCCCAGCGGGGCAGGAACAGGGAGAACAGGGCGGCCGCGGTGAAGAACGCGGTCTGGGTCATGCCGATCTGGGCCGGGGTCGCGCTGAGCTCGACCTCCATCGTGGCCAGGGCGGGGGCGAGCATGGAGGCATTGAGCTGGAAGGCGAACACCGCGACCAGCAGGGCGATCATCAACGGGACGATCGTGGCAGCCGAGGCTCTTCTCGGCTCGACGGTTATGGACATGGTCCCTCTCGATTCGGTGGGTGTGATTCAGTTGTGGACGGCGGGGAGGGTGTCAGCGAGCGTGGGGTAGGAGGCCTGCGCGCCGGGCCGGGTGGCGGCGAAAGCGCCGACGCGGGCGGCGAATTCTGCCGCTTCAATCAGAGTCGCGCCCGCAGCGAGCTTTGCGACGAGCGCGCCCGCGAAGGCGTCACCACTGCCCGTCGTGTCCACGGCCGTGATCTGCGGGGTGGGGATGTCGGTGAGGCCTTCCGTATCGCCGACGATGGCGCCGGCGGCACCGAGTGTCATCACCACGGAGACAAAACCCTGGGCCAGCAGGGCGCTGACCAGGGTGGCGGGGTCGCTCTCCGCGAAGGGCACGCCGAGCAGGTCCAGCACGAGGGCGCCCTCGTGCTCGTTGACCAGCAGGGGATCGGAGCGCAGCAGCTGCTTGATTCCGACCGGGACGACCGGGGCGAGGTTGACCACCACCCGCCCTTTCGCGAGGTCCACCGCGCGGTCGAAACCGTCAGCCGGAATCTCGCCCTGGAGCAGCAGGATCCCGGCCTCGGCCACGGTCTGCGCGTGGGTGTCCACGTAAGTCCCGTCCACGTTGGCGTTGGCGCCGGGGACGACGATGATGGTGTTCTCGCCGTCCTCGGCGACCGTGATCACCGCCAGTCCGGTGGGGCCGGCCACGGTGGTGATGGCGGAGGTGTCCGCGCCGGAGGTGCGCAGGTGTTCCAGGGCGGCCGCGGCCATGGAATCGGAGCCGACGGCACCGATCATGGTCACGTCCGCGCCCAGCTGCGCCGCGGCCACAGCCTGGTTGGCTCCCTTGCCGCCGGCGCTGATGTCACCACCGCTGCCCAACAGGGTTTCCCCGGGGCTGGGGTGGCGGTGGACGTGGGTGGTCAGGTCGGCGTTGATGGAACCGACCACGGCGATGGCTGTCATGATGTGGTCCTTATGGATTCGCGTTCGATGAGGGTGGTGGGGATACGCAGGTACCGGTCCTGCGGTTGCTTCCCCTCAATGAGTTCGTGGAGTACGTCGAAGGCCCGGTGGGCCATGATCTCCACCTGCTGGTCGATCAGGGTCAGTGGGCGGGGCTGCAGGTCGAACAGTGGTTGGCTGTCGAAGCCGATCACACTGATGTCCTCGCCGATGCGCAGGCCCGCCCGGTGGCAGGCCTCGAGGACACCGATGGTCATCATGGAATCCCCGGCGAACAGTGTTTTCACACCCTGGCCGATGAGGTGGTTCGCGCCCTCGAAACCCTGGTGTTGTTCATAACCGCCGAGAAAGACAGGTTGCTCGGGGAGTCCGGCCTCGGCGCAGGCCTGCCGGAAGGTGTCCAGGCGGTGGCGTCCCGTGGAGGTGCCCGTCGGCCCGGAGAGGTAACCGACCGGCAGTGCGTTGTGCCGTGCCAGCAGGGCAACGGCCTCCCTGATGCCGGGTTCCGGGTCGGAGACGACGGTGGGGATGGTGCTGGCGGGGAGTTCGCGGTCCACCAGCACCAGGGGCAGGGACCGGCGGTGCAGTTCCTCGAGTTGATCCGCGCACCCTTCATCCGGGACGCAGATGATGCCGTCCACCCCGTGGCTGGCCAGGAAATCCAGTGAGGAGGCCAGCACCGTGGGATTTTCGTTGCTGTTGGTGATGATCACCGCCATGTCTACGGCCTCGGCGGCGTCCTGCAGTGCGGTGACCATGGCGGCGAAGTAGTGGTTGATCAGGCTGGGCACGACCACGCCGATGGTGTTGGTCCGGGAACTCTGCAGGGCACGTGCCTGGGCATTGGGCAGATAACCCAGCTCAGCGGCCAGTGCCTGGATCCGCTCGCGGGTCTGCTGCGTCACCGCCGGGTTGTCCGCGAGCGCCCGGGAGACGGTGGCGATGGAGACTCCGGCCTGCAGGGCGATGTCCTTCAGGGTGGGCCGGGGTTTCTCCGGGACCATGTGCTCACCTCGGTCGGCGTCGACGGAATGTAAACGTTTACTGTAAACGTTTACATTCTAAGCCGGAAGAGGCCCTGTTGGCCAGCCCAGTTTTCCGCAGCCTGGTGACTACCGTCATACGCCCCCTCAGGGCACTGCTCAGACACCGGCTTCGCTTCTCGACGCCCGCACCAACCGCTCCACCAGCTCATCGGGCAGCGGCTTGCGCGGCGTGAAGGTGATGCCCGTCTTGGTCGCCTTCAGGTCGGCAGCCGCGATCTCCTCGGAGTGGTCCACGGTCGCGCCGGGGAGCAGGTACAGCCCGCACTGCCTGCTGAAGGCGGCGTAGCTGGCGATGACCTTGTCTGCCTCCGGGAGGGTGCGGGCTGGGGCTGCGGCGATGTAGGCGTCGTGGTCGGTGGGCGTCGTCATGATGGCCAGTTTAGGGGCGCTTCACGTTTCGGAGTGCGGAGCTGACCACAGGGCGGGGTTCGGGGTCCCCGCACCGCGAGGTGTCGCCGGGTCGGTGTTGGTCGAGTAGCTTGTCGAGGTCGGAGCCGAGTTAAATATGGTGCAAAAGCCCGAATGTCGGAAACCCTGGCAGGGTTTCCGACATTGAGGCATGGGGCGGAGGGCTGTTATACGGGGTCAGGCACCGAGGTCTGGGGGGAGCTGACCTCACTGGGAATGACCGGTTTCTTGATCTGCGGGGCAGGTTCCTCCGGGGAGTCCTCACCCATTGCCTCCAGCTGTTTGCCGTTGGTCTCCGGGACCAGGAAGAACACGAAGACGAAGGACGCCAGGGCGAAGAAGCCGTAGAGGCCGTAGGCCAGCTGTAGTCCGGCATCCGCCAAGGAGGGGAAGGTTGCGCTGACCACGAAGTTCGCCAGCCACTGCGCTGCTCCTCCCACGCCGAGGGCGTAGGCGCGGATGTGGTTGGGGAACATCTCCCCCAGCAGCACCCAGACCGTCGGACCCCAGCTCATTCCGAAGCCGATGACGAACAGGTTGGCAGCCACCAGGGCGATCGGACCCCAGGAACCCGGTAGCACCGGGGCACCGTCAATGACGTTTGCCTGGGCGAAGGCCAGGGCCATCGTTCCCAGCGAGACGGTCATGATCGCGGAACCGATCAGCAGAAGTCGTCGTCGGCCGACACGGTCGATCAACAGGATCGCGATGATGGTGGCGACAATGTTGGTCACCGCGGTGATCACCGAGATGATGAAGGAGTCGGATTCCTGGAAACCCACGGCCTGCCAGAGCGTGGTGGAGTAGTAGAAGATGACGTTGATACCCACGAACTGCTGGAAGACAGAGAGAAGAATGCCGATCCAGACCAGTGGCAGCAGGCCGAAACGGCCGCCGAGCAGGTCACTGAACTTCTGTCGGCTCTCCAGCTTGACCGTGCTGAGCATCGAGTCAATTGCGCGGTCGATGCTGGCCTCTGTGCGCATGCCAACCACCTCACGCAGCACCTGACGGGCCTCAGCTGTCCGGCCTCGAGAAGTCAGGAACCTGGGCGATTCCGGCAACCGGACGGCCAACACGCCGTAGACCAGGGAGGGGAGGGCAGCGGAGATGAGCATCCAGCGCCAGGCGGGCAACCCGAGCCACAATTCTGAGGAGGCGCTGCCGGCCACCCAGGCCAACACGGCGCTGGTGAGCAGTGCCATGAAGATACCGGTCACCAGGGCCAGCTGTTGCATGGTGGCCAGGGTGCCACGGTGCTTGGCCGGACTGACCTCCGCGATGTATCCCGGGGCGATCACCGAGGCGAAGCCAATTCCGACACCACCGAGGAAGCGCCAGATGATCAGGTCGATGACACCGAAGGCCAGTCCCGCACCGACGGAGGAGACGAACAAAATGGTTGCCGCGATGACCATGGTTTTCACCCGGCCGATACGGTCGGCGCAGATTCCGGCGGTCCAGGCGCCGACGCCGGCACCCAGCAGCGCAACGGAGACCACGAAGCCCAGGACCGCCGTGTTCAGGGAGAACTGCTCGCGAATGGCTTCCACCGTGCCGTTGATGATGGAGCTGTCGAAGCCGAACAGGAAGCCACCGAGGGCTGCGGTGGCCACGACGCCGATGAGCCGGGAGTTCACCCGCTCGTCGGCGGTATATGTTGTGTCTGTCATGACGGGCATCAATTCTTCTCGTCCCCGCAGGGCGTGCACGGGGTGGTTTTCAGTTACCTATGGACATGAAATGGGCAGGCCCGTCCATTGCCTGACGGGCCGCGACCATCTCCGCGATCTGGGGGACTACAGGCCTAGACCGCGTCGGCCGATGTCATTGAGGTCGTCGGCGGTGAAACGGTCTTTCCACCCGACCTCGTAATCCTCGGCCGGAAAATCATCCGGGGAGGTGCCCCGGAGGAAGTGCTGGCCCACCGCACGGGAGTAGGCCTGGTTCTTGTCACACATGGGGGCGGCCGGGATGTACATGACGTTGCCCCAGCCCTGCTGGTCTTCGACGGGATCGACGGCGTGGACGACGTCGGCGTGCCACCACACGCTGTCCCCGGCCTGCAGGTCCGGGATATTGGTCAGTCCGCGCATGAGCAGCGGATGCCACTTCTCGTTGACGGCGAGCACCCGGCTGGGAGCAGCGCCACAGAGGTCATCGTCGGCGACATCGTCGAGCAGGGCGCGCAGCAGGATGTAGGCCATCGCCTCCGGGATCGGCACGGTGGCCAGCACTCCCTGGTCACGCTGCTGATCGGACAGGGCGGTCCAGCCCTGGAAGGTGCGGAAGGCCGAGCACATGGTGGACCCACCCTCATACTCGTTGACCTCGGTGCGGTGTGCCGCGTCCCAGGGGTCGTAGTCGGCGAAGTTGCCGGTGAAGATGTTGTGGAAGACCTTCTGGTAGGCGGGCAGCAGCCAGCGCTCCACCGCGCCTGAGTCGGTGTGGGCACCCAGTCCGGAGGAGTTGGTGCCCGGCGGGCGGCGGCGGATGCGGTCCGGGTACATGCTGTCCTGATCCGGGTCGAACCACTGCACGCCTTCGGACTCGAACTTCCACCGGTGGTTGAGGAAGGCCTGGACATTGGCGGTGCGCTCGGACTGTCGCGCCTGCATCTGCGGCCTGGACCAGTAGATGGGGAAGATCTCCGGGCGGGAGGCGGCCAGGGTACCGAAGAAGTCATCGCCGGGGCCACGGTACTGGGAGTCAAAGTCATTGACATCGAGGTAGTCGACCAGCTCACGGTCGAATTCCAGGGCCTGCTCGCGCGGGAAGTGCTCCCGCACGACGAGAACACCGTAGCGGCGGACCTTCTCCTTGAACTCCTCGGAGATGTTGCCGGCTTCGATGTCCGCGTAGTTGATTTCGGGCCAGATCGACTCGCCGCGGGCATTATGCTCCTCGATCTCGATCACGCGTTCTTCGATGAAGGCCTCCACCTCGCGGAAGGCGGCGTCCACGTCCCCGATCTGGGCGCGCAGTTTCGCCTTGGTCTCGCGGATGGCGGCGGGCAGATCGTCGGGCAGGGGGGTTGCGGTGTGCTGGGGGCTGGCGATGGTCATGAGGTTTCTCCTCGCTCCTCAAATCATTTGGTTAAATTGATTTACTAGAAGATAGCGTGAGTGCCATCACATGTAAAGGGCTTCGCTTGGGCAGGGCACAAAAGACAAGCCCGCGCCATCCGACCGGGGGTGCTCCCTTTTTTCTAAAGTCGCTGATAGGAGGACATTTATGACTACACTTGCTGCAATGCCACCCCTGTTTTCCCCGCAACCGGTCCCCAGCAGCCTGATGGGGATGACGGACCAGACATTTTTGGGGTACCTGTTCTCCCATGGCACCGGGACCCGGGCAGAGATTGCCAGGATCACCGGGATCTCCAAGCCCACCATTTCGGACTCCGCGAACCGCCTGCAGTCCGCTGGGCTCATTGTTGAAGCAGGTGAAACCCCGCCCCGCGGTCGGGGTCGACGCGCCATGACCTACCAGCCCAATCCTGACCACGGACATGTCAGCGCGGTGGTGCTGGAGCGGCGCCATAACGTGGTTCGGGCCCTGGATTTCTGCGGTGACCTGCGTTGGGAAGAACGCTCCGAAACGGATATGACGTTCTCGGAGGGGATCGCGTGGGCGAGGGAACACCTGGCGGCGGCCGCAGCCCACATGGCGACCCCCTGTCGGGCGGCCACCATTTCTGTTGCTGCCCCGGTCAATCCCGGGACCGGAGCGGTTCAACCCATGGCCGGAGCTCCCCTCGGCGGCGTCGTCCCCGACATCACAGCCGCCCTGGGGCTGGCGGATGTCCCCAGGGTCCGGGTGGACAATGACGTGAACTGGGCGGCACGGGCTGAGGCAACCGATCCAGCCAAGGAACCGGAACGGTCATTTCTCTACGTCTACCTGGGTGCCGGCGTCGGCGGCGCCCTCGTCGCCGAGGGCAGCGTCATCCGGGGAGCCAATGGTGCCGCCGGTGAGATCAGTTTTCTGCGCACCCCGAAGGGCACCACCCTGCACGCCGAGCTCTCTTCCTTGAGCTTCGGCAGCCCAGATCATTCCTCCATCGACATTGATCTGGCACTTGCCGCGCTCCAGGACCCGGACAATGGAGAGGCCCGTTACGCTACGGATCTGCTGGCTCAGGCGGTCCTGGATGCTGCGACAGTTTTTGACCCGGGCACAGTCGTGCTCAGTGGCCCCTTGAGTGCCGCCGACCTGCTTATCGAACGCCTCCGTACCAGGGTAGAGGCGGGTCGCATCGCACCGGTTGCCCTCATCCGGGGCCGGGCTGATGATGAGCTTCTCGTCGCGGGCGTATCGCGGCATGCCGTGCACGACGCCTGGGACGCAGCTATGACGTCGGCTCTGACCATCGCCCAGGATTAACTCCCTGCAGGCACCTGATGCGGTAGACCACAGACCGGACAGAAAATTTTAGGGGAAACACATGGCGGCTCAACCCAGAATTGCTCTCATCGGCACCGGAATGATCGCCGGAGCCCATCTTCGCGCTGCCCGCAGTCTGGGCGCGGAGATCACAGGAATATTGGGCTCCCGGCCCGAGCGTTCCGCTCAGGTCGCCCGGGAATGGCGTATCCCCACCGGGTATGCGGATCTGGCGGCCCTGATCGCTGAGCGGCCGGATGTGGTGCATGTGTGCACCCCGAATAAGTCACATGCCTTTTATACTGAAGCCCTGATCCGGGCAGGCATTCACACTGTGGTGGAAAAACCGGTGGCCACGACCCTGGCGGACGCCGAACTGCTGGCTGATCTGGCCGCGAAAAACGACGTGGTGGTCACTGTCCCTTACGTCTACCGTTACCACCCGCTGGTCCGGGAGATCCGGGCCCGTCGGATCGCCGGTGAATTCGGCGATATCGCCCTGGTCCATGGCTCATATCTGCAGGACTGGCTGCTTTCTCCCGACGCCGCTACGTGGCGGGTCAACCCGGTGGAAGGCGGTCCCTCGCGGGCCTTCGCCGATATCGGCACCCACTGGTGTGACATGGCCGAATTTGTCTCCGGGGAGAAGTTTCTACGGTTGTCTGCCATCACCTCGATCACTCACCCCACCCGCCCCCGACACTCCACCGCATCGTTTGGCGGCGCTGTCTCCTCCGGTAATCAGCAGGCAGAGTATGTACCTGTCCACACGGAGGACATCGCGGTGGTCACTTTTGAGACCGCCAGGAATATCCCCGCCACTACCGTGATCTCACAGGTCTCCGCGGGCCGTAAGAACCGGCTCTGGCTTGAGATTGACGGTACCGCCGGTTCCGCGGTATTCGACCAGGAGAACCCGGAGACCATCTGGCTGGGCCGGGAAAATGAATCCGTCCTGCTCCACCGCGGCGAGGCCGGCGCCCAACCCGAGCAGGCCAGGTTCAACCAGGTCCCCGCCGGGCATCCGCAGGGGTGGACCGACGCCTTCACCGCCTTCATCCACGACACTTATCGCGCCGTCAGTGGTGACGTGCCGGACGGCCTGCCCACCATCGAGGATGGCCTGCGTTCAATCCGGCTTATCGACGCCGTCCTTTCCTCCGCCGGGAGCAGAGAGTGGGTCTCCATCTGAGGGGTGTCCGGGAGGGGCTACGGTGCCAGATGCGTCGTCACGGCCATGGCGGCCCCCACGATGCCCGCACGGTTGAGCAGCTTGGCCGGAATCACCGGAGTCTCGACGGTCAGAAGAGGAATCCAACGCTCGTGGTCGCCGGAGATGCCGCCACCGACAATGAACAGCCTCGGAGAGAATAACCGCTCATACTCGGCGAGGACCTTCGAGACCCGCTTCGACCATTTCTTGAAGCTGAGTTCCTCACGATCCTTGACCGCGGAGGACGCCTGGTGCTCGGCCTTCTTCCGACCGACGAGCAGGTGGCCGATCTCCGTGTTGGGAAACAGGTGGGCATCGATGAGGAAGGCGGAACCGATGCCGGTGCCGAAAGTGAGGAAGATGACCGCACCGGTGGCGGCTGCCGGGTCACCGAAGGAGACCTCCGCCAGGCCTGCGGCGTCGGCGTCATTGAGCACGCTGATTTCCCGGTCCCCGAGGTGGCGGCGGAACAGCTCGTTGACGTTCGTGCCGATCCACGAGGGATCGATATTCGCT
The DNA here is from genome assembly GCF_024919295.1 of Corynebacterium lemuris. Lineage (GTDB taxonomy): Bacteria > Actinomycetota > Actinomycetes > Mycobacteriales > Mycobacteriaceae > Corynebacterium > Corynebacterium lemuris. The sequence continues at coordinate 166,607 of NZ_JANWTC010000006.1, forward strand.
GCGGACCGTGCGACCTGGTCCTTGACCACCGAGGGCAGGGTGATCCCCACAGGCCCGTCCCACTTCTCCTGCCGGAGAATTTCGGCCACGGTCTCTGCCACCGCGTCCGGGGTGGCCGGTTTCGGCGTCGCGATCTTGACCTGCTCTCCGACGAACTCGCCGTCGTCGAGATTGACGCGTGCGCCCTTGATGCCTGAGCCGCCGATGTCAATGCCGAAGCTGATGTTATTCATGGCGACAACAGTACATGTGCTGTTAAGCGGTCATAAGGAAAATCCGGCCCCATCCCACTGTGGACCTGAACTCTGTTCGGTGGACACGACGTTGGTGTCGACAAGGAGCTGGCGGGCCAGCGCAATATCTCCCGAGGTACGTCTCAGCGGAGAGATTGACCTGGGTGGATTCGCAGCAGACCAGGGAGATATTTAATGGCTGCCGGTGTCCTGCGCCGCTAATTCGTTTCAGATATCTGACGATGGATTCGAGAATCTCCTCGGCTGTCTTAGTTGGTCCAGCTAACCGGTCTGGGGTTCTCGTTGCGCCACATATTCATCCCATAAAAAGCTACGAACGAATTAACGGCGCAACACTAGCCCAGGAACCAGTTGACCGCGTCGCGGTAGGTCCAGATGTTGCTGGGCATGCCCTCCGGCGGATCAGTCGGTGTGCCCACCCCCGCGACCGTCGCGTCCGCACCAAAGGCCAGCGTGAAGTCGACCACCGCACGGCGCAGGTGGTTCTCGGAGGTCACGACGATGACGGATGTCGCGCCGGGAAGCAGCTGGCGGGCATAGCGGGCGTTGGTGACCGTGGAGTTCGCGCGGTCCTCGACGATGATTCGGCTGGCAGGTACTCCGTTGGCGATCAGCCACTCGCGCATGGCATGGGCCTCGATGTGGCCGTCCGGCGTCAGCCCGCCAGAGACAACGATCGGCGTGGTGGGGCGGGTGATGGCCAGCGCGTGGGCGGCTTCGAGCCGGTGGGCCAGGTTGGGGTGTACCGAGCCGTCGGTGTTCAGCCCGTTGCCCAGCACAATGATCGGGGCGTCAGCTGGGGCCGCGGATGCGGGCGTGATGTCTGAGTGCAGCGCCTGGAGCGCGGCGGTGACCAGTGTGCGGCGCTCGGGGCCCAGTGCCTGCATGGCTGCCTCCCGGGCCGCGGTATTGGATTCGTAGTCGGCGGAGAAGACCGCCGCGGTGAGCAGGTCCTCCTGGCTGGCGGCCGCCAGATCAAGCCCGCCGCCCTGGACCTCCTGGGAGATCAGGTAGGGCCCGTGGCCGGGAATGTCCACCAGGACGATCTTCTCCAGGCCGGGCAGCGGGACGGTGAGCGGCACGGAGGACAACGATGAGGTCAGCGCATGTGCCGGCGCCACCAGACCAGGCAGCAGAATGAGGGCGGTGGCGGCCAGCAGCGGGCGGGTGGCACGAAAACGCATGACATCTCCTTATGGGCGGGAAAATTAACCCGTTCTCAGCATCAGACTTCCGGCCGACGGTAAGGTGTCCCCCATGCAGAACTGGAACACCGGACCATTCGATAATGAGGACGCCGCCGAGGTGCTCGAGGACGTCCGCAGCGGTGAACTCTACCTGGAGGAACTGCTGCCCGGGGTGGGAAACCGTTATATCGAGGCGGACCAGGGCGCGATCATCGTCGCCCTCGCCCACCTCGCCGGCGGGGACCTGCCCGAGGGCATCACCCCCGAGCAGGTCACCGAGCTGCAGACCCCGGAGGTCAAGGAACGCCTCCGCGAGTGCCTGGGCGCGGTGCTCTCCGACGGAACCGTCTCCGAGCTCGCCGCCCAGTGGGCCGAGGAAGGCACCGAACAGCTCTACGAGTGGAAGGCGAAGGCCTTCATCAGCCTGGGTTGAGGACGCTGGGGAGGATCTCGATGACCTTCGAGGACCAGCGCAGCCACATGCTCACCGGCGCCATGTACAACGACCTCACCGCTGAGCTGGTGGCAGCCCGCGAGCAGGCGGTACGGGCGACCGACGCCTACAACGCCAGCTTCGGGGTTTCCGCCGCCGAGCGGGAAGCCCTCCTGACGAAAGTCCTGGGATCGATCGGGGACAACGTCCACTTCGAGCCCACATTTCGCTGTGAGTTCGGCTGCAACATCATCATCGGCGATAATTTCTACGCCAACTTCGACTGCATCATGCTCGACGGTGGCGGTATAACCATCGGGGACAACGTCCTGCTCGGCCCGCGGGTATCGATCTACACCTCTAATCACGCGCTGGATCCGGCGGAGCGGGCCGCCGGTGCCTGCTACGCCCGAGAAGTGGTGATCGGTGACAATGTGTGGATCGGCGGTGGCGTGACCATCAACCCGGGTGTCACCATCGGCGACAACGCCGTGATCGGTTCCGGAAGTGTCGTCACCCGGGACATCCCCGCCGACAGCCTGGCGTTCGGTGTGCCGGCTGCAGTTCACCGGATCATCACCGCGGCAGACCGGTCGGGATACCCTCTCACCCGGGACCTCTCCTCCTGACACAGGGCCGTGGTGTCCCAGCAAAGGCCGTTGCCGCTGAATTTGTGCACCGTCTCCGGTGCCACGAGGGCCAACGTTTGCCGGGTCCTCGTTACTTTTCTCACCTACGATCGAGGTCATGGACCTCCACCCGAATCTGCAGCCTTATGCATTTCTCCTCGGCACCTGGAAAGGTGAGGGCCGGGGCTTCTATCCCACGATCGATGACTTCCACTTCACGGAGACCCTGAGCTTCTCGACGATCCCCGGCAAGCCCTTCTTCCGCTACGAGCAGAAGACAATGGGACCGGACGGTCCGATGCACACGGAGCTGGGTTTTCTGCGCCCGACGGGGGAGGGGCGACTGGAGTTCATCCTCGCTCAGCCGATGGGGCAGACGGAACTGCTGACCGGACATGCACGCGAGGAGGAATACTTCCTCGTCCTGGACTTCGCCGAGTCCACGATCGTGAACTCCGGCAGCGCGAAGAAGGTGGACACGACGATGCGCAGTTACACCTTCAACGGTGACCGCACCTCCCTGATCGCACGCTTCTACATGGGGGCTGTGCGCCAGCCCCTGCAGGAGCACCTGGTCAGCGAACTGACCAAGGTGGAATGAGCCGGATCAGCTCAGCTCCACCCCGTCGCGGCTGACGGCGAAGCTGTAGAAGTCGATGGCACACATCACCTTCACCTCACCCTCCGCGACAGCACAGCTGACCGGACCCTCCACGAGACGGTTACCGGGCTCGAGCACCACGGTCTGCTCACCGGGGACGAATATCCGGTTGACGTGGTGGGTCGTGGCCGGCTCGCCCTCGCGCACGGAGACCGCGTTGATGTCTCCCTCCCCGTCGTGGGTGCACATGGCCACCGGTTCGCCGTCCGAATACATCTCGCAGTAGGTGCCGTCCGGCCCCTGGAACTGCAGACCGGGCTGCTCGGGGAAGATCAGCGCCGAAGCGTAGGGGGTCGGGTCGGTCTCGGGGACATCCGCGATCAGCTCGACGAACCGGCTGCCGGGGATGCCGATATAGGAGGGCTCACCGGTGGGTGTCTCCCTGATCGTGGTCGTGGTCTCTGTATCAGTGGTTGTGGCCGTTGTGGCAGTGGTGACGGTGGTGGGGGTTTCCTCTACAGGCTCGTCGGAGGTGCAGCCGCTCAGGGCCACCAGACCAGCGACAGCAACGGGGAGGATGCGGATCCAGTGCTTCATAAGTCGCAGCGTATCCGCCCGCCGGTGTCCGGCCTCACATTTTTCTGCCACCGATGCCAATCTGGTACCCGCAACATCACGGTTCAGTTACCATCCGGTCACATCTGAATATCGGACGCTTTGAGGTGTTCACAAACTTAGCTCCGGGCACGATGTGTGAAGTAAGTTGCATTGCCATCTACCTGCTGAAGGAGCCCCCGATGAGACTGCGCAGACTGTTGCCGGTGGGCTTCGCTGCGGTCCTCACACTGGGCCTGGCCTCCTGCTCCTCCAACGGCTCCGGAGGGACCATCCTCTCCCTCACGAGCAGCGCAGCAGGGGAGACCGAGACCGGCACGCCCGATCCGCATCCCGGTCCCGCCACCACCTTCGAGATCAGCGAACCACCGGTCACCTGTGAAAACCAGACCATGGATCTGATGTCCACCGCCCTCGGCGCCTGGCTCGGCTCCCAGATCGTCCCCACCGACCAGCCCGACACCTCCTACTACTTCACAGTCAAAGACAACCAGTTCAACCCCTGCGCGGAACTGAGCTGGGTGACCCTCGAAGGCCCCAACGGCAACCTCGCGCACGACCCCGGCAACGGCAACAACTTCGTCGACACCGTCGTCTTCTTCAACGGCGAGAACCTGATCCGCGACCCCGCACCCCTCCAGTTCGAGGACATCACCTCCGTGGAGCGTGTCGACGCCCACCAGCTCGCCCTCACCTACCGCAACGACCGGGAACACTCCGTCACCTACAGCTTTGCGGACGGCCAGCTCCACGGCGAGGAACAGCTTCCACCCCAGGTGAGCGACAATCACCGCCTGGACCTCCACCGCGCCGGGCCACCGGCTGCCGGAGCACCGCGGCCTTTCGGCAACGCCAACTACAGGCCCTGGGACCACGAGAAGTCAGTGGGCCGACAGTACTCCCTCATGATGGGGGAGGATCTGGTCACCTGCGACTTCGCCAACTTCAACGGGGTGCAACTGGTCTGCTACTCCGAGAAGGCTCTGCCCTGGCCCCTGATGCCCCGCGACCCACAGGCCAGGAAGCAGGATATGGCCAACATCGCCTTCATGAATTTCCAGGCTGACGGCAACCTGACCACCGAGGCCGGGGCTTTCTCCAAGCCGGGTGCGAGATTCGAGATGTTGCCGGATAACTCCGTCACCCGCATCGCGGACATCTTCATTGACACCCGCAGCGACGTGCTCAAGATCCACGACGTCAACCTCGCCTACCTCCTCGGCACCGGCGTCGCCGAGCCCGTCGAGGTCCCCAGCTTCCAGCTCGACACCTCACGCCACCCCAGGGATCTCGCGCCCTGGGAGGAATAGGGGAGCAGCCTCAAAGGTATTGACCAGCATCCGGTGCTGTGTGATGGTGGTCTCAGATGCTTCTCCACTGATAGTCCCCACCGTTGCTGTGGGAGAGGTGGGAGCGACACCGTGCCTCAGCACAGCACCGGGTCCTTCCTCGACCACGCAGTGTCCTGAGAGGAATAACCATGAGCATTCATGTCCAGCAGCCGCAGCCCTATGACATCGTCGGCAATACCATCCAGATCGCAGGGGTTGCCGGCGGCGCATTTGAAGCCACCTACAACTACGTCATCACTGAGGGACACGACGAGGTCACCGGGCATTTCATGGCCGGTGACGGTGTTGGAGGCCACGGCCAGTTCCAGATCTCGGTGGATGTCTCCGGCGCCGCGTTCACCCATGTCGTGGCTTATGTGGAGGTCTTCCACACCTCGCCCAAGGACGGCGAACCCCGCGATCGCGTCGTGGTCCCGGTCATCCTGGGGGCGCGGATCGTGCCCGGCTACACCACCTACCTCGAACACGTGGTGAAGAGCGGGGAGACCTTGTGGCGGATCGCGCAGCAGCACTACGGCAACGGCAATCTCTACCACCGGCTGATAGCGGCGAATCCCTCGATCACCAACCCCAACCTGATCCACCCCGGTGATCTGATCCGGGTACCGCGCGCAGACTAAACAGAGGAAAAACCCCGCCGGGGTGGTCTCAGACCACCGGCGAGGCAGGCTTTCTAGGCCCTCTTTTATCGGGTCAGTGCTTCCTCCACAGGTTCCGTGGCAACTGCAGCAGTCCGGTCTTCCCGGAGTGTGGGGCGCAGCAGGAGCATGGCGATGGCGATGACCAGCAGTACCGAGGCCTCGTGGACGAGCATGCCGATCGACATGGTCACCCCGCCCAGCAGCACACCGGCGAACAGGATGGCGACGGTGGCCAGGGCGATGATGATGTTCAGCCGCATGGTGCGTACCGTGCGCTGGGCCAGACCCAGCGCATAGGGCAGGCGGGGGAGTCGGTCAGCCATGAGCGCAATGTCGGCGGTCTCGATGGCAGCGGGGGAACCGGCGGCACCCATGGCCACCCCGATGTCGGCTGTTGCCAGGGCGGGGGTGTCGTTGACGCCGTCGCCGATCATGGCCACGGTGCGGCCCTTAGCCTGCAGTTCCTTGACCAGGGTGAGCTTGTCCTCGGGAAGCATCTCTGCGTGCACCTCATCCAGACCAAGTTCGGCGGCGACATTGCGGGCGACGCGTTCGGCGTCACCGGTGGCCATGACAACCTCCACACCTTGAGCATGTAGCGCGGCGATGGCGGCGGGGGCGTCGTCACGGATGGTGTCGGCGACGGCGACCAGTCCGATGGCGCGGCCGTCGATGCCGACGTACATGGCGGTCCGGCCCTGCTCGTTGAGCTGGAGCAGACGGGTGTTGTCGGGGGTGTGGTCGAGGAGGTCGGCGGAGCCGACGGCGACGGTGTGTCCGTCGACGGTGGCGATGATGCCCTTGCCGGTGACGGGTTCGGCGTGGTCGATCATCTCCACGGCCAGGCCCTCGTCGGTGGCGCCGCGGATGATGGCCTCGGCCAGGGGGTGTTCGGAGGCGGTCTCGGCACGCGCCGCCAGGGTCAGTACATCAGCGCGGGTGTAGGCGGGGTCGAGGACCTCGACGTCGGTGAGCTCGGGGCGCCCCAGGGTCAGGGTGCCGGTCTTATCGACGACCACCGTATCCACCTTCGCGGAGGTCTCCAGGTACTCACCGCCCTTGATCAGGACGCCATCCTTCGCGGCGCGGCCGATGCCGGCGACGATGGAGACCGGGATGGAGATCACCAGGGCGCCGGGGCAGGCGATGACCAGCAGGGTCAGGGCGAGCTCCACATTCCAGGTGATCAGGCCGATCGCGAGGGCGGCGACCATGACGCCGGGGGTGTACCAGCGGGAGAACTTCTCCAGGAAGGTCTGGGTCCGGGCCTTGTCGTCCTGGGCGTCCTCCACGCGGTGGATGATCTTGGCCAGGGTGGAATCGGAACCGATGCCCACGGCCTCGACCTGCAGCACGCCGCTGCGCAGCCAGGTGCCGGCGAAGACCTCGGAGCCCTCGGCCTTCTCCGCGGGCACGGATTCGCCGGTGATGGTGGCCTCGTCGACTCCGCCGCGGCCGGTGATGACGCGGCCGTCAACAGGCACCTGTTCGCCGTTGCGGACCAGGACGGTGTCACCCGGGACCAGTTCCCAGATCTCGACGGTCTCCGGCTGGCCGTCGCGTAGGACGGTGGCGGTCTCCGGGGCGGAGTCAACAAGATCGGACAGTGCCTTGCGGGTGCGGTTCATCGTCGCCCGCTCCAGGGCCTTACCCAGGGCGAAGAGGAAGGTCACGGCGGCTGATTCCCAGTAGTTGTTGATGAACAGCGCGCCGACGGCGGCGACGATGACCAGCAGGTCAATCGAGATCATCTTGATGCGTAGTGCCTGGACGGCGGAGACGGCGATCTGCCAGCCCGCGACCACGGCGGCCGCGATCATCAGCAGGTCTGAGCCGGTGATCCAGGACAGGACTATCAGCAGGCCTGAGACGGCGACGACGCCCCAGGTTCTCCAGTTCTTCATGGTGGTTTCCTTTTCTCCGGTGGTTTTATTCTGGTGTCATCTTTTAAGTTATGGCTGTTCGGGAGAAACTTCCTTGACGCGCATCAAATAGCCGAAACCTGCCCTGAAGTGCAGAAACCCCGCCAGCACGAGGCGGGCGGGGAGTGCGGTCAGGATCAGATCGCCGAGGGCTTGGCGGTGTAGCCGACATCAGCGACTGCGGCGACAAGATCGCGCACGCTGACCTTCTGCGGATCGTGGGCGACCAGGATGCGGCCGGAGGAGAACTTCACCTCTGCGGACTCCACGCCGTCCAGACCACCGAGTTTGTTCTCGATCTTGGCTACACACGACGGGCAGCTGAACTCGTCGGAGCGCAGGGTGGTGTTCTTCAGCTGGGTGGGGGTGGTCATCTCAATCATTCCTTATCTTCTCGGTGTTCCTTGCTTGCACCTTTGACTTTAAGGTCAGCGCGCACCGAGTTCCTTGACGTGGATCAAAGAACGGAAAAACTGCCTTCACCAGGTGTTATTCTTCCCCGATCAGCGTGTCGAGGGCGTCTGGGTCCGCGATGGCGACCCATTCCCGGCCGGAGTCGATGATCCCGGACTTCTTCATCTTCGACATGGCCCGGGATGCGGACTCCAGCGTCGTGCCGGCCATGCCCGCGATGTCATCGCGGCGCAGCCGGACCTGCAGCAGGCTGGAACCGTCCGCCTGCAGCTGCCCGAGTTTGCCGTTGAGCCGGCGCAGCACCTTGGCCACCCGCTGCTCGACGGTTTTGGTCGCCTGCGCGATATCGCGTTCCCGGGACTGGGAGAGCCGGTCCTGCTGCATCCGGATGATCGCCAGGGCGAGCTTCGGGTGCTTCTCGACGACCTCCGCCAGGGCCTCGGCGGGCAGGTGCAGCGCGCAGGTCGTCTCCATCGCCCAGGCGGAGTCGACGGCCTCGGAGGCGCGAATGTCCAGGGGGCCGATGACATCACCCGGGGCGGCAATGTCCACGGTGATCTCCTTGCCGTCGATGGTGTCCCGGGTGACGCGGACCCGGCCGGAGACCACGAGATAACTGCCCGCCACCTCCTCGCCGGCGAGGAATACCGGATCCCCCTCCGCCCACGACCACGCGGTGAGGTGTCCATCCAGGTCCAGGTGCTCCTCGGGACCCAGGTCCCGGGTGAGCGGGGAGCGGGACATGGCGGTCAGGCGCACATCCAGCGAGCAGGAGTGGGGACGGGCGCAGCTGGGACGGACAGGGTTGGTGGACATGCCCCCGATGCTAGGTCAGGTGGGACGGGTCCAGGTCGATCCGGCGCAGCAGCTGGGCGTTGAGGGCGACCACGATCGTCGACAGGGACATCAGTACCGCGGCCGCGGCGGGAGGGAGGACGAACCCGATGGGGGCGAGGACACCGGCGGCCAGCGGCACGGCGAGGATGTTGTAGCCGGAGGCCCAGATCAGGTTCTGGACCATCTTGCGGTAGCTGGCCCGGGACAGGGTGATCATCGACAGCACCGCCCTGGGGTCATCACCGGCCAGCACCACCCCGGCCGATTCCATGGCGACATCAGTGCCCGCTCCGATGGCGATGCCGACCTCGGCCCGGGCCAGGGCCGGGGCATCGTTGACACCGTCGCCGACCATGGCCACCGTCAGTCCGCGAGACTGCAGGTCCGTAACCTGGGTGTCCTTGTCCTGCGGCAGGACCTCGGCGAAGACCTCGTCGATGCCCAGATCCTCACCGACCGCCTGGGCGACCTGGCTCGCGTCACCGGTGATCATCGCGACCTTGATGCCGCGGTCCTGCAGGGCGCGAACAGCAGCGCGGGATTCGGGACGGATCTTGTCCTCGACAGCCACGGCACCGATGATCTGGCCGTCGCGCACCACGTGGAGGACACCGGCTCCCCTGCGCGCCCAGGAATCGGTCTGCTCCTCGATCACCCCGGGGTTGGTCAGGTCGAATTCGCGGAGCATGTTCGGTCCGCCGACGATGATGTCGGAACCTTCCACCCGGGCGCGCACACCCCGGCCGGAGGCGGCGCGGAAGTCGGTGCCGCGCACCTGTTGGCCGGCGGCCTCCGGATGGGCGGCAGCGGCGGCCACAATCGCCCGGGCCACGGGATGTTCGCTGTCGGCCTCCGCGGCGGCCGCCAGCGACAGCAGTTCCCCGGCCGACACCCCGGGCACCGGGGCGATGTCGGTGACGGCATGCGCGCCCTCGGTCAAGGTGCCGGTCTTGTCGAAGAGAACCACATCGATGGTGCGCATCCGCTCAAGCGCCATCCGGTCCTTGATCAGCACCCCGGATTTCGCGGCCCGCTCGGTGGAGATGGCGATGACCAGGGGGATTGCCAGTCCCAGGGCGTGCGGGCAGGCGATGACCAGCACGGTGACGGTACGCACCACTGCGTCACCGGGGCTGCCGATCACGGACCAGACGATGGCGGTGAGGATGCCGGCGCCCAGCGCGAACCAGAACAGCCACGCTGCGGCCCGGTCTGCCAGGGCCTGGGCCCGGGAGGAGGACTCCTGGGCGTCGGCGACCATGCGCTGGATCCCGGCCAGGGCGGTGTCCCCGCCGGTGGCCTCGACGCGCACCCGGACGGTGTTGTCGGTGGCCACCGTTCCGGCCACCACCTTGTCCCCGGACTGACGCAGGACGGGTCGGGATTCCCCGGTGATCATCGCCTCATCGAATTCGGCCGCGCCGTCGACGATGGTCCCGTCGGCCGGCACCCGGGCCCCGGCCCGCACCAGTGCAACATCCCCGACCACCAACTCGGCGACGGGCACGGTACGGGTGGTGTCGCCCTCCATCTTCTCTGCCTCATCCGGGAGGAGGGCAGCCAGTGCGTCCAGAGCAGAGGAGGCGGAGCCGAGGGCACGCATCTCCAGCCAGTGGCCCAGCAGCATGATGGTCACCAGCAGCGCCAGCTCCCACCAGAAGTCCAGGTGGAACCCCCCGATTCCCAGGGTGGTGATCCAGGAGGCGATGAACGCCACGGTGATGGCCATGGCGATCAGCAGCATCATCCCCGGTTGGCGCGATTTCAGTTCCGTCCATCCACCCTTGAGGAAGGGGACGCCACCGTAGAAGTAGATGACGGTGCCCAGCACCGGGGCGATCCAGGTGGAGCCGGGGAACGCCGGAAGCTGGTAGCCGAGCAGGTCAGCGACCATGGGGCTGAAGATGACGACGGGCACTGACAGCAGCAGCGACCACCAGAATCGACTGCGGAACATCGCCACGCTATGGCCCGCGTGCTCGCCGTGGCCGTGAACGTGGTGGTCATCGTGGTGACCTGTCTCATCCAGCGCGGAGTGGGGATGAGGATCCGGCATCGCCTGGCCGTGGGTGTCGGCGTTGGGGTGGTGGCCATCGTGATGGGCGGGGGTGCTCATGGCGCTCCTTTCGTTCGTCCCGGCCGGGGGTGAGACTACGGAACCCGGTCAGGAATCGGGGACGTTCAACCGTGTTTCTATCCTCCACCCTATACCCCATTGGGGTATGATTCGGGCCGATGGCCAGTTCGGGTGCCCCGGCATGGTCCTGTCCCGACCCAAGGAGATTGACGTGAAACGAGCAGCGATCGCCGCCGCCCTGGCCCTCACCCTGGCCGGGTGCTCGGCAACCGAGTCCAGTCCCACGGCCACCACACCGGTCAGCCAGGAGCAGTTCCTGGACGCTCACGGCCTGGTAGCGGGGGAGGCGAGGGAGATCATTGACCACCTCGACCGGCAGCAGGTCGCCGAGCGCCCCACGGACCTGATCGCATCGGTGCGCCCCGACGAGCTGGTGCTCTCCGACGAAGCGCAGGAAGTGATTCTCCAGCTGCCCGAAGGCCTGAGTTATGTGTCGATTGCCCCTTACTCCACCCAGACCCATGACTGCTTCTACCACAGCCTGACCACCTGCCTGGGCGAACTCGGCAACGAGGACATCCAGGTCACCATCACCGATGAGACGACCGGCCAGGTGCTGGTCGAGGAGGAGGCGACTACCTTCGACAACGGCTTCATCGGCTTCTGGCTGCCCGCCGACGCCACCGGCACAATCGAGGTCACCCATCAGGGGCGCACCGGTACCACCGATTTTTCCACCACCGCCGACGGTGCCACCTGCATCACGGACCTGCGCCTGACCTGATTTCCATTTCCGCCGACATAAGGATCCGACATGAAACGCGTCATTGCCCTCACTGCCCTCACCCTGACCTCCGCCCTGGCACTGAGCGCCTGCGGGGAGGCAGATAATGCAGACCCCACCGAAACCACGGTCACCACCGCGGCGACCTCCGCTGACGAAGATCACGGCGCGCACGACCATCCGGCCGACGGCGGGGCGCCGCCAGCGGGAATTGAACAGGCCGCGGACCCCACGTACCCGGCGGGCACCGCGGTCCTCCTCACTGCCGACCACATGCCCGGCATGGAAGGGGCCGAGGCCACGATCTCCGGCGCCTTCGACACCACGATCTACTCGGTCAGCTACACCCCCACCAACGGAGGCGCCCCGGTCACTGACCACCGCTGGGTGGTCCATGAGGAACTCCTCGACCCGGGTCAGGCTCCGCTGCCCGACGGAGCGGAGGTCGTCCTGGACGCCGAGCACATGTCCGGCATGAAGGGTGCCCAGGCCACCATCGACTACTCCACCGATGAGACGGTCTACATGGTTGACCTCATCGTCGACGGGATGGCCATGACCAACCACAAGTGGGTCACCGAAAGCGAGATTCAGCCCCTGCCGTAGCTCGCGGGCAACCCGGGGAGGAGAGACGGGCACCGTGGCAAGATGGCGGGCATGACCGGTTACTTCACCGTTTTCCCGCTGATGTTCGTGATCACGTTCGTGCTGATCATCTCGGTGTTCATCTTCAACCTGCGCACCCAGATCCGGCACCGCCGTGACTCGGAGCAGAGCAGGCAGAATGAGCTTCTCGACGCCCGCGCCGACGCCGACCGCTGGATCTCCCGACTGAGCAACGAGATCCTCCACATCACCCCGGCAGATGAGCAGGTGAAGAAGCTGGTGGGGCAGGCCTCTGAGCGGCATGCTAATGCCCTCAGCCAGGCCGGGTCCGCGAGCACCGTCGGCCAGGCGAAACTCGCGCGCGACGTGGCAGTTGAGGGGTTGTACTACATGCGGGAGGCCCGCAAGCACATGGGCGAGCTGGAGGGGCCGCCGCTGCCGGAGCTGGGAAGTTGAGCCGGGTCCGCATACCCTGCTCCCCACATTCGGGTGATTGACAAACTCCTCCCACCCCGTAGCTTCAATATGTGACGCAGCTTACAGGCTTCGTCTTCCATGGTGATTTACGGCGAAAGGAAGCACGATGAAGTTGACAATCAGAACTGGAGTGGCAGTCGCCTTCGCATCTGTGATGGCGCTGGGCGGAGCACCGGCGGTGACCGCAGCAGATTTCAGCAACGTGGTCGGGTGCGTCGGCAGGGACGGGATCTGGAAGTGCAGCGATAAACGCGGCAACACGTGGTACACCGATGACCCGAGCTGGCGTCCCCGTTCGATTGAGCCCTGAGCTTCCTCAGAGCGGATCCGGCCCATCGTCGCCTTGAGAACAAGGCGACGTGGGCTTTTCAGCTCCATCGACCCCCACCCCCAACCGGCGTATCCTTGAGAGCATGGCTTTTGCTGCTGAACAACCTGTTCTGTCCCATTCCGAGCACCGACCCGTCGGCGAGATCGAGCGTTCGGACGGCAAGTTCGAGGTCATCTCCGAGTTCCAGCCCTCGGGTGACCAGCCGCAGGCGATCAAGGAACTCGACGAACGCCTCAGCCGCGGCGAGAAGGACGTGGTGCTGCTGGGTGCCACGGGTACGGGTAAGTCGGCGACGACGGCGTGGCTGATCGAGAAGCAGCAGCGCCCGACGCTCGTCATGGCCCCGAACAAGACGCTGGCCGCACAGCTGGCCAATGAGCTGCGTGAGCTGCTGCCCAACAACGCGGTCGAGTACTTCGTCAGCTACTACGACTACTACCAGCCGGAGGCGTATATCGCGCAGACGGACACCTACATCGAGAAGGACTCCTCGATCAACGAGGACGTGGAGCGGCTGCGGCACTCGGCGACCTCGGCGCTGCTCTCGCGCCGGGACGTCGTCGTGGTCTCCTCCGTCTCCTGCATCTACGGCCTCGGTACCCCGCAGTCCTACCTGGACCGTTCCGTGGTCCTGGCGGTGGGGGAGGAGGTCGAGCGTGACCGTTTCCTGCGCCTGCTGGTGGACATCCAGTACGAGCGCAATGACATTGCCTTCAACCGTGGCACCTTCCGCGTCAAGGGCGACACCGTGGACATCATCCCGGCTTATGAGGAGCTGGCGGTGCGGGTGGAGTTCTTCGGTGATGAGATCGATGCGCTCTATTACATCCACCCGCTGACCGGTGATGTGGTGCGCCAGGTCCAGGAGATCCGTATCTTCCCGGCAACCCATTACGTCGCCGGTCCGGAGCGGATGGAGAAGGCCGTCGCCGACATCAAGGCGGAGCTTGCCGAGCGCCTGGCGGATCTGGAGAACCGCGGCAAACTGCTCGAGGCCCAGCGCCTGCGCATGCGCACCGAATATGACCTGGAGATGATCGAGCAGGTCGGCTTCTGCTCGGGCATCGAGAACTACTCCCGGCATATTGATGGCCGCGCGGCGGGCACGTCGCCCGCCACGCTCATCGATTACTTCCCGGAGGACTTCCTCACCGTCATCGACGAGTCGCACGTCACCGTGCCGCAGATCGGCGGCATGTACGAGGGCGACATGTCCCGCAAGCGCAACCTCGTGGAGTTCGGCTTCCGCCTGCCCTCCGCCATGGACAACCGCCCGCTGACCTGGGAGGAGTTCGAGGACCGCGTCGGCCAGACGGTCTACCTCTCGGCGACCCCGGGCAAATACGAGATGGCCGCGGCCGGCGGCGAGTTCGTCGAGCAGGTCATCCGCCCGACCGGCCTGGTCGACCCGCACGTCAGTGTCCGGCCCACCCAGGGGCAGATCGACGACCTCATCCACGAGATCCGTGGGCGCACCGACAAGAACGAGCGCGTCCTGGTCACCACCCTGACCAAGAAGATGGCGGAGGACCTCACCGACTACCTGCTGGAGAACGGTGTGCGGGTGCGTTACCTGCACTCGGACATCGACACCCTCCAGCGCGTGGAGCTGCTGCGCCAGCTGCGCCTGGGGGAGTACGACGTCCTCGTGGGCATCAACCTGCTGCGTGAGGGCCTCGACCTGCCTGAGGTCTCGCTCGTGGCGATCCTCGACGCGGACAAGGAGGGCTTCCTCCGGTCGACGACCTCGCTGATCCAGACCATCGGTCGCGCCGCCCGAAACGTCTCCGGCGAGGTGATCATGTACGCCGACAAGATCACCGATTCCATGGCCCAGGCCATCGAGGAGACCGAACGCCGCCGCGAGAAGCAGGTCGCCTACAACACCGAGCACGGCATCGATCCGCAGCCGCTGCGCAAGAAGATCGCCGACATCCTCGACCAGGTCTACGAGACCGCAGGCGAGGAGCGCAGCGGGGGAGAGGCCGCCATGGTCGATCGGCCGGACACCTCTGACATGCCGGCCGAACAGCTGCAGAAGCTTATCGACGACCTCACCGCCCAGATGGGTGCCGCCGCCCGGGAGCTCAAATTTGAGTTGGCGGGACGGCTGCGTGACGAGATCGCTGAACTGCGCAAGGAACTGCGCGGCATCAAGGATGCGGGCATATAGGATGAAGATATGATCACTTATTCCGCCATTGCAGTGGGAACCGACGGTTCCGAATCCTCCCAGGCCGCCGTCCGCGCGGCAGCCAGCCTGGCCCGTCTCTATGACGCCAAGCTCGTCATCATCTCCGCGTGGCACGCTGCCTCCGGTTCGCTGCTCAACGCCCCGCACCCGGATCTCTCCTCCGTTGCCGTCAGCGAGGAGGAGGCCGCGGACCAGCACCTGCGCGACGCCATGATCGTCGCCCAGAAGGAGGGTGCCGCCTCCATCGAGCTGCGCAAGGTCGCGGGTGCCCCCGCTGACGCCCTCACCCGTGAGGTCCAGGAAAGCGGCATTGACCTGCTGGTGGTGGGTAATAAGGGCGTGAACACCCTGACGGGACGCGTATTCGGCAACATCCCGACCGAGGTAGTACGTAACTCCCCGGTCAACGTATTGATCGTCAATACCGACGACCACGAGTCCTAGTCCGCAAACGTTGTTAAACTAGGGCGAACCATCATCCCTGAGGAAAGGTCCCGACAGGTCCCATGAGCAACTACCAGAAGATCGTCGTCGGCACGGACGGCTCCAAGTCTTCCCTGCTGGCCGTTGAGCGCGCTGCAAAGATCGCCGCCGCCTTCGACGCGACCCTCATCATCGGCTGCGCCTACTACGAGAACAAGGACGAGGCGTCCAAGACCCTCCGCCAGGATTCCGTGACCATCCTCGGTGACGAGACCGCCGAGAAGAACCTTGCTGCCGGCGAGGCCGCCGCACGTGAGGCCGGCGCCACCAAGGTGGAGAAGGTCGTCCGCCCGGGTACCCCGGTCGAGGCTCTCATGTCGATCGTGAACGAGGCCAACGCTGATCTTCTCGTCGTGGGCAACCGCGGCATCAACTCCCTGACTGGCCGCCTCCTTGGCTCCGTCCCGGCTGATGTTGCACGCCAGTCGGACTGCGATGTGATGATCGTCCACACCGTCGCCTAAGCGACCTGTGCCTCAGAAGCACTGATGCGGCCCCCGGGAGAAGATCCTGGGGGCCGCGTTTGTCTGCGCCAGGAGGAGGCCGCTATCCGTGGCCCCGTTAACCGATGACCTCGAAATACCTGTTGAGGTACTTCCGAAGTTCCGGATCCACCACATGGATAAAGGTGCCACGGATCCCCCGCGTCATCAGCACCGCATAGATGTTGGTAATCAGCGACGTGAGAAGTTCATCAGTTGTTTTCCGTTTCCGTACAGTGATGTTCTGCTTGCCGAAGGAGTCGTGGTAGCTGGCACGGTCGATGAACAGCTCTTTCTTGACCGGATCATAGCGGAGGTCCGCACCGATGACCACGCCCGCATAGTTGAGGTCGTAGCCTTGGATCGTATGGATGGAACCTGCCTCTTCCATGGCGGTGGGAGAGTTCACCCAGTCAACGACCGCCTTGTTCCACTGCAGCTGTATCCCCTCGCCGAGATCGATGTCCATCGCCGCCTTGTCCTTCTTGGACTTCCAGGGCCAGGCATAACCAGCGACAATGCGCGACAACCCGTGCTCGGCTTCCCGAGCATGGACCAGCTCGACCAACTTGCGGGGAGAGTCAACCAGCCCCACCTCGTAGTCACCGAAGCTCAGTCGCTCTGTCGGGGGAACATGGGAGAAGATGTCGTAGACGTAGGAGATGTAGTCATTACCACCCATGCTCCGCATCTGGGTGTGGAGTCGGTAGCGACGGTCCTTCGGTACGTCCGCCAGCAGCTCCAGATACTCCTCTTGAGGCAGATCCTGAGGACGGACCGACTGTTTGAGGTCGAGCAGCAGAATCAGATTTCTCGCCTTGGCACGCAACCAGTCGAGCTGGGAGGCCTGGGGCCGTTCACCGTCGAAGAGGGCGGCATTGATGTCCTGGAACCGACGGTTGGCAGCGGCAGAAGGTTGGGAGGAGAACTGGTTGAGGCGATGGGCCTCATCCACGATGAGGATGTCAAAGTCCTCTGTGTTCTCCGCGATTTCGTGCGGCGTCATCACCATCGATGAATCCAGACCGGGAGTCTTGTCGAAGACGTTCTTCAGGGACTTGCGTAGGGACTGCTGGGGCACGACCATGCCGATCCGCAGACCGTCGAAAAGTCGCACTGTGTCCTCGACGAAGAACTCCGAGAACATCGTGTCGGCGCCGGCCTCGTAACGGTCGCGGTGGACGGCGATGTCGGAGATCAGCTTCATCAGGTACACAGCGATGACTGTCTTGCCGGTGCCGGGATCACCTTCGACGACAACGAGGTTGCCCTGTTGGGTCTCTTCGGCCAGGTCCTCGATCAGCCCTTCCATAATGTCCATCACCGCGATGGCTTGGTCCTCATTGAGTACCTTGAAGGGGGAGAGTTTGAAAAGCTCGGAATTGACGATCTCGGGGATACTCCGACTGAAGACCCCGGTCATGAGTAGTTCGTTGAAGATCTCGTCGAAGATGCGGGTGTATTTTTCCCGGTTGTAGTACTCGTAATTGCCTACCCCGGTGTTCCGGTTGAGCACATCGTTGGTGCCGTCACCTGCGGCATAACGAATCAGATGCGACTCTAGGTCTAGGCATGCTGATTTGTTGAAGGTGTTGTCCAGGATCACCCGGATTGTACTCAGCCGCTGCCGCTTTTCGTCGTTGTCCAGATGCTGACGCATCCGGGAGCTGAAGTTCAGGGTCTCACCGAAATAGATACTGCCGCGACTCTTCTTCCCGACGGGTGGAGTGTTGAGCACGTAGACAACCGGCCAGTTGCTCAGTTTCTCCTCCCGTGGCAGTGCCTTCACTGCGCCGGGGTTGAAGTCGTATTCTTCGATCCTAAAGCCGGTCATATTTATCCGATCGTCCGTGTGCTTTGTCCACGGGGTACTTATCCGCGGTAATGCTGAGTTTCTCTCTCACGATCTCGTCTGGACGCTCGCCCAGAAGATCCGCCAACATATAGGCATAGGTGAGGACGTCTGCCAGTTCGTGCCTAACCTCCACGGGGTCAGCGGAATCATTCCACTGGAAGCACTCAAGAAGTTCGGCTGCCTCGATGCTGATGCTCTTGGCGAGGTTCGCCGGCGTATGGAACTGAGCCCAATCCCGTTCGCGAATGAATTCTCGGAGGAGTGTCAGAATTTCTTCACTGGCCATTGATCTATTGTAGGCAGGTCCTAGTAGTACTTCGTTAGCTCTTGTGGTGGGGTGCCCACAGGAGTAGAT
>NZ_JANWTC010000007.1 GCF_024919295.1 Corynebacterium lemuris
TGCAAAACTGTACTGCCCGTTCTTTCTTGTCTTGAAATACTAAAGGTTTAAAAGACACCTGCGGCGAGCATGTCGAGAACCGGGGCTCCTGCGGAAACCAACACGAAAAATGTCTTACCAACCTGTCTCACCGAAAAGTGTCCCGCCTTCTTCCATGCTGGGATTTAGTGAGGCATGATGGTGGGTATGAGACTGTTGGGCTACACCCGGGTATCCACCGTCGGTCAGGATCCGACACTTCAACACGACGCCTTGGTCACCGCCGGGGTCCAGGACCGTGATGTCTTCAGCGATGTCACCTCCGGGGCGAAGAATGCGATCGAGCGTCCCGGAATGAAGAAACTTCTCGCCTATGCCCAACCCGGTGACACGGTGGTGGTGTGGCGCATCGACCGGCTGGGCCGATCCCTGCTCGACGTACTCAACACGGTGAACCTGCTGCGCGAACGAGAGGTGAAGATTAAGTCGGTCTCTGACGGCATCGACCCGGAGACGTCCTCGGGTCGGCTGATGCTCGGGATGCTGGGGACTCTGGCTGAGTACGAACGAGAACTGATCACCGAACGCGTCAACGCCGGCATCGCCGCAGCGAAAGCCCAGGGCACCCGCTTCGGCCGACCACCTGTGGATCCAGAGGTGGTCGACCGCAAGCTCGCTATCGTCGCCGAGGAGAGAGCCAAAGGCCGTAGTGCCGAAGACGCCGCGAGCATGGTCGGCTGGTCGAGGGCAACACTGTACCGGCATCTGCAGGGTGCTAAACGACGACAGTCAGCACTGCCCGCCTGATGCGGGCACAATGACCAGGTCGTGAGGTGATGGTGATGGACGAGATGCAGCGCTGGGAGATCCTTCGCCTGCACATCGAAGACGGCATCACCCTGACCGACCTGGCACGGTCCACCGGCATCAGCACCCGCACTCTATCCCGGTGGGCTGCCCGCTACCGGGCCGACGGAATCCACGGTCTGCGCACCACCACACGATCCGATGCCGGGGCACATCGCATATCCGCGGAACTGGTCGCCTACATAGAACACCTCGGGCTCACCAGGCCACGGCCATCGATGGCCGCCCTGCACCGCCTGGTGAACTCCCGAGCACAGCAACTATCGGTGAAACCACCCAGCTACGCCACGGTGCGTGGCATCATCCAAGCGCTTGACCCGGCGATGGTCACCCTCGCCTTGGAGGGCCCGGCGTCCTACCGGGATCGACACGAACTCGTCTACCGGCACCGGGCTGAACGCCCCAACGCCATCTGGCAGGCCGATCACACCCAACTCGACATTCTCATCCAGAACCCGGACGGCACGCCGACTCGCCCCTGGCTCACCATCATCATCGACGACTACTCCCGGGCAGTGTGCGGCTACATGGTCACCACCACCGCGCCCTCAGCGATGAACACCGCCCTGGCACTACGCCAAGCTATCTGGCGGAAAACAGACCCCACTTGGGCGATGTGCGGTATTCCCGACGTCCTCTATGTCGATCACGGCTCCGACTTCACCAGTGGCCACATCACATACACCACGACAGCGCTAAAGATCCGGATCATCCATTCAACTATTGCCCGTCCGCAGGGGCGCGGCAAGATCGAGCGGTTCTTCAGCACCGTCAACACCGAACTGCTCACCACCCTGCCCGGCCACCTCGCCCCTGGCGTCCGAAACCCACACCCCGTACTGGACCTGACAAGCCTGGATACCGCTGTCGGCGAGTTCATCAGCAGCTATAACCAACGCACGCATTCTTCAATCAACACCAGCCCGAAGGCCGCGTGGATCGGACGGGGATGGATTCCCAGGATGCCAGAGAACCTGGAAGAACTCGACGGGCTCCTGCTGCGGGTCTCCACCCACCGCCGGGTGCAGCGAGACGGCATCCACTTCCAAGGACAGCGCTACCTCAGTCCGACCCTGGCACCTTTTGTCGGCCATGACGTCACCATCCGCTACGACCCGAGGGATCTCTCCGAGATCCGGGTCTACGACCACGACACGTTGTTGTGTGTCGCCGTGGATGAAGACCACCCCAACCAGCGCTACAGCCTGGCAGATATCCAGGCCGCTCGTCGACGCCGACGACGTCAACTACGTGCCGGGATCAACGAGCGTATCCCCATTCACGAGTCACACCCAACAGACCTTTCCCCTGTGAACCCCGATGTGAGCGCCGAAGCGCCACGGCCGCGTGGTCGTACGTCTCGCCTGCGGACCTATGAAGAGGACCTGTCACCATGAGCCGCGATTTCATTGTCACCAAAGAGCACCGTCGCTTCGTCGAGTTCGCCAACGCCATCCGAAAAGACACCACCATCGGCATCTGCCACGGCGAGGCAGGAGTCGGCAAAACACAGTCCGCCAGACGGTACGCCCACTGGGACACCCTGGGCACGTTCATCGATGAATGGGGACCGCGCAGTGAATCAGACCTGGCCATCTACGCGGCAGCCCACCGGGCCCGCACGGTGTTCTACACCCCTGAGGTCCAACCGAAGTACCGGACGTTGATCAAGGATATCGAGTTTTACCGGGGCAAACTCGATGTCTGCATCATGGAGCATCTGATGGCCACCGGGCAGCGAGACAGGCTCCACATGCGCAGATCCAGTGGTGAGAAGCTCACCCAACTGATTATCATTGATGAAGCAGAACGTCTGCCTCCCACCGCCCTGGAGATGCTGCGCGACATCCATGATCGTGACGGTGTGGCGATCATGTTCATCGGCATGCCCGGCATTGACCAGCGCTTCCGGCACTACCCCCAGTTGTTCAGCCGGTTGGGCTTCTCTCATCGCTACCGTGCCCTGGGCAAAGACGAGCTGCTGTTCGTGCTGAACCGGCACTACAAGCGCCTAGGTAGAGAACTGGACCCGGAGGATTTCACGGATGCGCAGGCCATCGCCGCGATCGAGCGACTGACCCGCGGCAACTTCCGCGTAGTGGAGCGATTGTTCCCCCAGATCAAGCGGGTGTTGAAGATCAACGAGTTGGAGACCATCACCGACGATGTCATTGAGGCTGCTGCCAGCACCCTGGTCCTCGGGCACTGACGAGAACGTCCTGCTGTCGTCGTGGCCTCGTACAGAGGATGTCGCTTACACCGCCGCATCCAGCATTGTCATCGCGACGGGCTCGATGTCCGGGTCGGGATACGGGCTGACCACCGAGATGAACGCCCCTCGTCGGCGCTGGCGATCCAGCACCATGTGAGCGCCGAATCCGGAGGCGTAACCGTTGTGCCACACCAGGGTTCGATCGGATTTGTCTTCAACAAACCACCCCGCCGCGACAGATTCAGTGTCATCAGTGAAGCGCACTCGGAAAGCGTCCTCGTAGACACAGTCATCGGCGAGAAGGGTTGACATGACCGTGGCGAAATCATGGGCGCTTCCCCTGATCACTCCGGCCGGTCCATAGCCTTGCCCGGTCCAGGGCAGTTGGTCAGTGCCCCACACGGTGAGAGCGTTGAGGTCATGCGGGAGGTTTCGCTGTGCAGGTTGCTGAGCGCGCAGCCGGGGGCATCCCAGCGGTATCGTCAGCCTGTTTCGCACCAGGGTCGGATAGTCCGCCCCGTCGGCGGCCGCTAACGCGTGGCCCAATGCTGAGGCAGCGAGGTTGGAATAGCTGAAGCGCCCCGGATGACGGATACGTGATCGGCGAAGTTGTTTCATCAGATCGTCGAGGTTCTCTGGTTGTGGATCACCACCTGTCAGTACAGCGCCGAGCGCTCGGGCTGCTGAGCGGATTCCCCCACCAGTGGCAGGCAGTCCTGAGGTGTGGGTCAGACAGGACTCCAAGGTTGCTTCACCGGCAGCTGTTCCGGCCAGGGGGAGGTGCTCTTCGAGCCGGTCGTGCGGTGAGATCAGCCTGGTCTGCACCATGTCGGTGTAGATCAAGCCGTTGAGGGCTTTGCTGATTGAACCGATGTGGAACGTTTTCTGCAGGTCGCACCCGATCGTGGCGATGCGAGTGCCTGCCGGGCCGACTGTGGCGAGACAGGCAGCATAGACGGGGCGGTTGAGCGGCAAGGAGTTGAGTAGAAGGCCTGCCAGAGCGGTGTCACCGTCTGTCGTTGATGCGTTTGTGAGACAAGCGGGTTTCATACCTGTTCACCCTACCGGCGACGCGTCTCACGAGTGGACACTCTGAGGGCGCCACACAGCGATCAAGATGTCACGCCATTTAGCGGACAAAGTCACAGCCACACCCTCTTTCGAGTTTGTGATCTCCGGCTGTCGCAGTTCGAGAACCGCTCATTGTGCCCGGGGGGGGACTTGAACCCCCACGTTCTTGCGAACACTGGCACCTGAAGCCAGCGCGTCTGCCAATTCCGCCACCCGGGCGGGTGGTACTACAACTGTACGGCGTGTGCCGTCCTGCTGTGCGGACTTAATTAAGATAACAGGGGGTGGGCAGAAAGGACAAATCCGCAGCGCATCTCATATTTCCGTGTACGACAGGCGGACGGAGACACCCGTCAGACAAGGTGGAAACCCCACCAAAACCGATGTTTCGGACCACCTTGTCGGCTTCCACGCCTACGTTTCCCACCCATCCGGACCCTATAATGGTGCACATCATGCGCGCGGGGGTGGTCCTCCGCGCCATTTGCTGGTTTGCCGTCTGTTGGAAAGGAGGCCGCGTGTCATGTCCCTCATGGCTCGTTTTGCCAGGCTCGACAGTGCTCTGCAGCGCGGTCTCGATAACGGATTCGCGCTGATCTTCGGCGGGAAGGTTGTTCCCGCGGAGATCGAGGAGTTGCTGAAACAGGAGGCAGAGGACAACCTCGTTGATGAAGACGGGGTGGTCACCGCCCCGAACATCTATCTGGTCGGTGTGTCCTCGAAGGATTTGGAGAACCTCTCGCAGGCGAACCTGGATCTGCCGCGCGCCTTCGCCGACCAGATGACCCGCTACTGCCGTAACCGCAGCTGGCACGTGACCGGCCCGGTGCTCGTCCGCATCGCGGAGGAGTCCGGTCTGCACACGGGCCAGCTGCGGGTGTCCTCCTACCGGGATGACGCACCGTCGGATGACAGCGGTTTCGATGCCATCAGTACTGACCAGCCCGCACCTCAGGAGGAGAACATGACCGAGCACGATGCCCCCACCGAAGTGACCGAGGCACCGACACAGCCGGTGGTCACCCTGCTGCTGCAGGACGGGTCAAGCCGGACCTTCCTGGTGAAGGACGGGTCCAACATCATCGGCCGTTCCAACGACGCCGATTTCCGGTTGCCCGACACGGGTGTGTCCCGTCAGCACGCGGAGATCACGTGGGACGGGCAGGACGCTGTGCTGGTGGACCTGCAGTCGACGAACGGCACCACCGTGAATGACACCCCGGTGGACAACTGGCTGCTCGCCGACGGTGATGTCATCACGATCGGCCATTCGCATATTGAGGTTCGGATCGTGGATCCGACCCGTGCATCGGCCAGGAGGTAACAGTGGATTCGATTGTCCTGCAGATCTTCAGGATCGGCCTGCTGCTGCTCCTGTGGTTCTTCATCTTCATGGCGGTGCGCGCCATGTACCGGGACGTCAAACTCGCCGGCGGTGTGCAGACCAGCGCGCCGGCGGCTCCGCGCCGGACGGTGGTCCCGGGGCGTCGAGAAGCAGCGAAGCAGCTGGCCGTGGTGGAGGGGCCCCTGAAGGGCTCACACATGGCCGTGGGCACTCTGGAGGAGGTGGTGATGGGACGTTCCCCCGACAGCGATTTCCAGCTGGGTGATGACTTCGCCTCGGCACGCCACGCGCGGTTGTTCCGGCGGGGCTCCGACTGGTTCGTGGAGGACCTGGACTCCCGTAACGGCACCTTCGTCAACGGCGCACGTATTGATCAGCCCGAACAGGTGGGCGTTGGCTCCGACATCAAGGTCGGCCGGACGACAGTGAGGTTGGTTCCGTGAGTCTGAGACTGAATTATGCGGCGCTCTCCGACCGCGGCCTGGTCCGCGGCAACAACGAGGACTCCGCCTATGCGGGCCCCAACATGCTGATTATCGCCGACGGCATGGGCGGCCACGCAGCCGGCGAGATCGCCAGCCAGATGATGGTCACCCATCTCGAGCGCCTCGACGCCGACCCCGATGACAACGACATGCTCGCCCTGCTGGGCAGCGTGGCCGATGACGCGAACCGGGAGATCGCCGAGGCGATCCACCAGCAGCCGGAGCACGACGGCATGGGCACCACCCTGACCGCCCTGATGTTCAACGGCCGTGGCTTCGGCCTGATCCACGTCGGTGATTCCCGCGGCTACCGGCTGCGCGACGGTGAACTCCACCAGATCACCGTCGACGACACCTTCGTGCAGTCGCTAGTCGACGAGGGCCGTCTCGACCCGGAGGATGTGTCCTCCCACCCGCAGAAGTCCCTGATCCTCAAGGCCTACACAGGCCGGCCGGTGCAGCCGACGCTGGCGAACATCGACGCCCGCCCCGGCGACCGCATCCTGCTGTGCAGCGACGGACTCTCCGACCCGGTGACGGCCTCCACCATCGCCCAGACGCTGGTTGAGGGCACGCCCACCGTCGCCGCGCAACGGCTCATCGAGCTGGCGCTGCGCTCCGGCGGCCCGGACAACATCACCGTCGTCGTCGCCGACGTCGTGGAGACCGACGGGCTGGACGAGGCGGCCCTGGCCGAACTCCCCGCCACGCCCGTCACCGTGGGCGCACTGATGGGGGAGCCGGAGGAGCAGTCCCACCCGGACACCGCCGCCGGCCGCGCGGC
This sequence comes from Corynebacterium lemuris, assembly GCF_024919295.1. Lineage (GTDB taxonomy): Bacteria > Actinomycetota > Actinomycetes > Mycobacteriales > Mycobacteriaceae > Corynebacterium > Corynebacterium lemuris. The sequence continues at coordinate 6,744 of NZ_JANWTC010000007.1, forward strand.
ACTGCTGTCGCGCCAACCGAAGACCATCACCCCCGAGGGGGAAGTGAAAGCGGTGCCCTCCGGGGCCCAGGAGGTGACTGCCGGCACGGCGGATGATGCCGCCCCCCGGGGCGGATTTCGTCTCCCCGCACTGATCATCACCCTGCTGGTGCTCATCGCCCTCGTCGGTGGTGGCTGGTGGGTGTACTCTGCCGTCAACAACTCCTATTTCATCACCACGAACGAGGAGGACCGTCTGGTCATCGAGAGTGGAGTCAACTTCTCCGTCTTCGGCCGTGACCTGCACTCCCCCTACCAGGAGACCTGCCTCAACGAGGCAGGCGCACTCCGCCTGGTCGACGTGGGCAGCACCGAGACCTGTTCACCTTTCACCCTGCAGGCCCTGCCCGAATCAGCCCGCACCTCCGTCGCGGGGCTGGCCACGGGTTCCTACGACGAGGTCACCCAGCAGCTGCGCCGCCTGGCCGACCAGGCCCTGCCCGTGTGCATCGACCGGGAGAACCCGCCGGAAGGCGAAGATCCTGCAACCACCGGCGGGGATCTCTCCCGCCCGGGCATCAACTGCCGGGAGGTGTCCTAGATGTCCCGCTTCCTATCCCGCCGCACTGAGCTGAGTCTGCTCATCCTCGCGGCGATCGTCCTCACCATCATGCTGGCCGGCCTCGAGCTGAGCCAGGGCAACGTCCTGAGCACCGACATGCTGTGGCTCATCGGCGGTTTCATCGTGGTCTTCGCCGTCGCGCACATCGCGCTGCTCATCTTCGCCCCGCAGGCGGACCAGCTCATGCTGCCGGTCGCGGCCCTGCTCAACGGCATAGGCCTGGTGACCATCCACCGCCTGGACCTGGCCACCGGCACCTCCATGGCCGGCCGCCAGGTCATGTGGACGCTGGTGGGCATCGTGCTGCTCATCGGCGTGCTGGTGACCATCCGTGACCACAAGGTCCTGACCAAGTACTCCTATCTCCTGGGAGTGGTGGGCCTGGTGCTGCTGGCCCTGCCCCTGGTGTGGCCGACATCGATCAACGCCGACGCCCGCATCTGGATCTCCATCGGTCCGTTCTCCGTGCAGCCGGGTGAGTTCTCCAAGATCCTGCTGCTGCTCTTCTTCGCGCAGCTGCTGGTGACCAAGCGCGCCCTGTTCACCGTCGCCGGCTACCGCTTCCTCGGCATCGACTTCCCGCGTCTGCGGGACCTCGCGCCGATCCTGGCGGTGTGGGCCATCGCGATCCTCATCATGGCCGTCTCCAACGACTTCGGCCCGGCGCTGCTGCTGTTCACCACGGTCCTGGGCATGATGTACCTGGCCACCGGCCGGGGTTCCTGGCTGCTCATCGGCCTGGCGCTGGTCGCCGCCGGCGGTGCCGCCGTGTACCAGGTCTCCGCCAAGATCCAGGAGCGCGTGACCAACTTCCTCGATCCCGTGGCCAACTACGACTCCACCGGCTACCAGCTCTCGCAGGCCCTGTTCGGCATGTCCTGGGGTGGAATCACCGGCACCGGCATCGGCCAGGGCAACCCGGAGATCGTGCCGGTCGCGCACTCCGACTTCATCCTCGCGGCCGTCGGCGAGGAGCTCGGCCTGATCGGCCTGGCCGCCGTCCTCGTCCTCTTCGCGCTGCTGGTGGCCCGCGGTTTCCGCGCCTCCCTGCAGGTGCGCGACTCCTACGGCAAGCTCGTCGCCGGCGGTCTGTCGCTGACCATCGCCATCCAGGTCTTCGTGGTCACCGCCGGCATCTCCGCGCTCATGCCCATGACCGGTCTGACCACCCCCTTCATGTCGGCCGGCGGTTCCTCGCTCATGGCCAACTACATCCTGTTGGGCCTGCTGCTGCGGATATCCCACTCCGCCCGCCGCCCGGCCGAGCAGGCCCCGGGCATCGAGCTGTCCTCCGGCACCGGTCTGTTCCCCTCCCAGCCTGAGCCGGGAGTCACGCGATGAACCGTTCCATCCGTTTCGCCTCCGTCTTCGCCCTCCTCCTCACCCTGGTCCTGCTGGTCAACCTCACCATCATCCACACCTTCCGCGAGGAGGAGTACGCCAGCAACCCGCTCAACCAGCGTGGTTTCTACGAGCTCAAGTCCACCCCGCGCGGGCAGATCTCGGCCGGCGGCATGGTGCTGGCCTCCTCGGCGGCCGATGAGGAAGGCCTCTACCAGCGTTCCTACCCCTCCGAGAACCCTGCCGCCTTCGGCTCGGTGACCGGCTTCCTCTCCGACCGCTACGGCGCCTCCGGACTGGAGTCCTCCTACAACGGGGTGCTCAACGGCACCGACTCCTCGCTGTTCGCCTCCCGCTGGATGGATGTGCTGACCGGCCGCGACACCGCCGGCGCGAACCTGGAGCTCACCATCGACCCGCGGATGCAGGAGGTCGCCCACCAGCAGCTGACGGCCAACAACTACGAGGGCGCGGTCGTCGCCATGCGCCCCTCCAGCGGCGCGGTCCTGGCCCTGGCCTCCTCCCCCGGTTTCGATCCGAACCCGCTGGTCAACCCGTCCACCGCTGACGCCACCTGGGAGGCACTGAACTCGGATCCCGGCAACCCCCTGATCAACCACGCCAGCCAGGAGACGCTGCCGCCGGGATCGATCTTCAAGATCATCACCACCGCCGCGGGACTGAACAACGGCTACTCCGCCGGCTCGTCGCTGACCGGTGCGCCGTCGATCACCCTGCCGGGCACGAACACCTCCCTGACCAACTACGCGGGCCAGGCCTGCGCCGGCGGCGGATCCGTCACCCTGGAGACCGCCTTCGAGCTGTCCTGCAACACCGCCTTCGTGGAGATGGCCATCGACGTCGGCACCGACGAGATGCGTTCGGCTGCCGAGGCCTTCGGCATCGGCGAGGACTATGATCTCGGCCTGCCCACCTCCCCGGGCAGCCTCGGTGACATCCCCGATGCTGCCGCCCTCGGCCAGACCTCCATCGGCCAGCGCGACGTGACCATGTCGGCGCTGCAGGCCGCGGTGATGGCCGCGACCGTCGCCAATGACGGGCGTCGGATGGAGCCCTACGTGGTTGACCGGATCACCGGCAGCGATCTGGAGGAGCTGCGCAGCAGCGAACCGAACGAGATCACCCAGGCCATCTCCCCGGAGGTCGCCGACCAGCTCGAGCAGCTCATGCTCGCCTCCGAGCGCAACACCTCCGGGGGCCGGGCGGGCATCGCCTCCAAGACGGGCACCGCCGAGCACGGCGCCGACGGCACCCCGCCGCACACCTGGTACGTGGCCTACCTGCCCGACCAGGATGTGGCCGTGGCCGTGGTGGTCAAGGACGGCGGCGGTTACGGCCGGGGCGCCACCGGAGGCCAGGTGGCCTCCCCGGTTGGTCGTGCTGTTCTCGACGCCGCCGGGGGTGCATGATGACTGACACGGCAGGCCGCGAGCGGCTCCAGGAACTCGTCGGCGAGGACTACCTCCTGCAGTGGATCATCGGCCACGGCGGCATGTCCACCGTGTGGCTGGCCGATGACGTCCGCAACGACCGGGAGGTGGCAGTCAAGGTCCTGCGCCCGGAGTTCTCCGACAACCGGGAATTCCTCGACCGGTTCCGCAACGAGGCGGAGACCGCCGAACAGATCGACTCCGACAACGTCGTACGCACCTACGACTACCGCGAGGTCCCCGACCCGGCAGGCCACACCTTCTGCTTCATCGTCATGGAGTACATCCGCGGTGAATCACTGGCCGACATGCTCGCCCGCGAGGAGACCCTCGATGAGGAGCTGGCCCTCGACGTCCTCGAGCAGTCAGCCCACGGGCTGTCCGTCATCCACCGCATGGATCTGGTCCACCGCGACATCAAACCCGGCAACCTCATGATCACCCAGAACGGGCAGGTCAAGATCACGGACTTCGGCATCGCCAAGGCCGCCGCCGCGGTGCCGCTCACGCGCACCGGCATGGTCGTGGGCACCGCCCAGTACGTCTCCCCGGAGCAGGCCCAGGGCCGGGAGGTCACCGCCACCAGCGACATCTACTCGCTCGGCGTCGTCGGTTACGAGATGCTCGCCGGCCGCCGCCCCTTCACCGGTGACTCCTCCGTCTCCGTGGCACTGGCCCACATCAGCCAGGCCCCGCCGCCCTTATCGACGACCGTCAGTGCCCAGACCCGGGAGCTCATCGGCATCGCCCTGCGCAAGGACCCCGGCCAGCGCTTCGCCGACGGCAACGAGATGGCCCTGGCCGTCTCCGCGGTGCGTCTGGGCCAGCGCCCGCCGCAACCGAAGTCCGCGGCGATGACCCGGCAGGCCCCTGAGCCCACGCCCACCGAGTCAACCCGCATGCTGGGGGCCACCGCCCACCCGACGACCCTGCGCCCCGCGGCGGCAGCCCCGGGCACGGGGGCAGCCGCCGCCCCGCAGACCATCCCGCCGCACCCGGCTGTCCGTTCCACCCCGGCCGGCGGAACCGGTGCCGGGGGCGGGGGTTTCCGCACCGGGCTCATCATCGCCCTGCTCCTCGCAGCTCTGGGCGGGGGCGCGGCCTTCCTCGCCTGGCAGGCCGGTCTCTTCGGCGGGAATGAGGGGACCGACCCGGATCCGACGACTCCGGCGACCACCACCCAGGAGATCGTCACCGAGTGGGTGACCCCCACCGTGCCTGCTCCTGCCCCGCAGCCGGCGCCCCGCCCGCAGCCGACGGTCACCGAGGGAATCCCGCCCACCACAGCGGCCCCGACCCCGACCTCCTCGCCGGACCCGACCGGCACAGCGAGGCCCACCCCGACCGTAACCCCGACGCCCACGCCGACGGTTGCACCGACCCCGACGCCCACGCCCGCCCCGACCGCAGTTCCCACGCCCACCCAGGCGCCACCCACGACAGCCGACGCATCCCCGGCCGAGGACGATGAGTCCGCAGGCAGCCCGGCGTTCCTGACCAACGGAGAAACGTAGTGACCCTGCTCAGCAACCGCTACCAGCTCGCCGAGGTCATCGGTTCCGGCGGCATGTCCGAGGTGTACGCCGCCCAGGACACCCTCATCGGCCGTGACGTGGCCGTGAAGATGCTCCGCCCCGAACTCGCCCGCGACATCAGCTTCCGGGAGCGTTTCCGCCGGGAAGCGCAGAATTCCGGCCGGCTGAACCACCCGGCGATCGTCGCCGTCTACGACACGGGTGAGACGGACATGGACGGCACCGACGTGCCCTACATCGTCATGGAACGCGTCCACGGCCGCACCCTGCGCGACATCATCCGGGAGGAGGGCCCCCTCGAGCCGGCCCGGGCGGCGGAGGTCCTCATCCCCGTCTCCGAGGCGCTGCAGGTCAGCCACGACGCGGGCATCATCCACCGCGATGTCAAGCCCGCGAACATCATGATCACCAACACCGGTGAGGTGAAGGTGATGGACTTCGGCATCGCCCGCGCGCTCGACGACTCCACCTCCGCGATGACGCAGACCTCCGCGGTCATCGGCACCGCCCAGTACCTGTCCCCGGAGCAGGCGCGGGGCAAGGCCGCTGACGGCCGTTCCGATGTCTACGCCCTGGGTTGTGTCCTCTACGAACTGCTGACCAGCCGACCGCCCTTCGAGGGGGAGACCCCCTTCGCCGTCGCCTACCAGCATGTCCAGGAGGAACCGGACGCCCCCTCCTCACTCATCAACACGCCCCTGTCCCCCACCGCAGCCGTCAACGTCGACGCCGTGGTGCTCACCGCCATGGCCAAACACCCCGCCGACCGCTACCAGTCAGCCTCAGCCATGGGCGATGACCTGCGCAAACTGGCACGTAACGCGGTCACCGACGCCGCCCGCCACCACATCACCACCGTGGAGCCGGCCGAGGAGTCCGATGACACGCCCACCACCCTGACCGCCGCAGTGCCCGCACGCCGGGAGAAGGCGGCACAGAGAAGCAACCGCTGGATGGTGTGGCTCGCCGCACTGCTCACGCTCATCGCCGTCGGTGTGGGCGGTGCCTTCGTGTGGGACACGCAGCGCAACGGGGGTTTCGGTACGACCTCGCAGACCGTCGCCCTCCCCGATGTCACCGGCCTGCCCCGCCAGGAGGCGGTCGCGCAGCTGGAGGCGGTGGAGCTGCGCGTCGACATCAACGAGGAACCCTCCCCCGACGTCCCCCGCGGGGATGTCATCCGCACCAACCCCACCGCCGGTTCCCAGCTGCAGCAGGGCACCACCGTCACGCTGACCGTGTCCAGCGGCCTCGAGATCACCGATGTGCCCGACCTCATCGGCCTGACCCCGCAGGAGGCCGCCGACGCCCTGTCCGAGGCGGATCTCCTGCTGGAGCAGCACGTCGAGGAGGAGGTTTCCGAGACCGTCCCCACCGGACAGATCACGGACCAGAACCCGCCGGCCGGCTCGCAGATCTCCAAGGGTTCGCGGGTGACCATCACCGTCTCCACCGGGCCCGCCCTCATCCGCGTCCCCGCGCTGACGGGCATGCAGATCAGCCAGGCCGAGGCCACCCTCAGCAGCCTGGGCCTGACCTCCCGGGTGAGCATGGTCGACTCCGCGGAACCCGAGGGCAGCGTCGTCTCCGTCAGTGACGAAGGCGCCGAGGTCCCCCGCGGCACCACCATCACCCTGCAGGTCTCCACCGGCCTGGCGCTGACCATGCCCGACATCACCCGTCTCGACGGGCCTGACGCCGAGGACTACCTCCGCGAGCAGGGCTGGACCGGCCGGTTGATCACCGGGCAGCCCGTGGCCACGGGCGCGCTTCTCGACGCCGGCCTCATCGCCGTCTCCGAACCCGCCGAAGGTACCCGCATCCGCAGCAACCAGGACATCACCGTCCGTTACTGGGAGTTCGATGTCGGTGCCCTCGTCCCCGGCGCATAGTCCTCTGCGGACCCTGACCTGCTGCTAACCTGAACCTGACACTCCACGGAAAGGCCGACACGATGCCCAAGGCAAAGATCACCAAGAGCCCCCTCGCCCACGCGACCTCCTCCACCAACCGCGCACCGGTGAAGATCAACACCGGCGGCACCCCGCTCTGGTACAAGATCGTCATGTTCGGCCTGATGCTCGCGGGACTCGCGTGGCTGATCATCAACTACCTCGTCGGCCCCCAGGTCCCCTTCATGGTCGACCTCGGCGCCTGGAACTACGGCATCGGCTTCGGACTCTTCGTCCTCGGCCTGCTCATGACCATGGGCTGGCGTTAGGGTTCATCGCAAGTCCTTATTGATGTCGGCTCGGGTGGTCCTGAACGAGCTCACCGGTCTACGCCCGGCTGCATTGTCATCGGCCCCGCATGCGACAGGGCCCTGCCCGACCGGAATGGTCGGGCAGGGCCCTGTCTTCATCGGTTGAACCGGGACGGGTCAGCGGCGGAGAGTGGGGTCACCCTCGACATCGCCGTCAACGGCGCCATCGACGTCGAGCTCCTCGCGGGCGACGTCCTCGCGGACCGTCTCGGTGTCGCGGACGGTCTCCTTGTGCAGGCTGACCTCCTCCACCGGGACGGTCTCCTTGGTGACGTTCACGCGCTCCTCGCTGAGGGTCACGGAAGCCTCATCCTCGCCGAGGTCGCCGCCGCGGACGGCCCGGTCACCGTCGACCGGGGTGCGCTCGATGCGGACCTCCTCGCGCTCCACAGGAACTTCGACGGTCTCGGTGTCGTGGACGACGTACTTGCGCAGTCGGACTGCGCCGGTCTGGACGCGCTCCTTGTCCACGTTGACACGCTCCTCGGAGAGCGTCAGGGAGGAATCGGCATCCACATCGTCGCGTCGGTCGGTCGTGACGTCTGGGGTGACATCGGTACCGCCGGCGAAGCCTGCGGCCTCGCGGCCCGCCAGACGGTCGCGGTCGTAATCGCGGAGGTCGGCGTCGTAGTTCTCGACGTTGTCCGTGCCCTCCAGGCCGTAATGGCGGTAGATGACAGACTGGTCCTCATCGGTGAGATGGGCGTCATCGTTGATGCCGGGGGCGTCCTGAATACGGTCCTTGGTAAAGCTCAGGCGCAGTTCCTCGCCGGTGAGCTGGTGGCCGCGGAGAGGTACCAGGCTGGAACTCATGCCGAAGAGGCCGTGACCCACCTCCACGAAGTCAGGCTGACCGGTGGCGTCATTGATGTACACCTGCTTGACGGAGCCCAGCTTGTCGCCGTTCTTGTCGTAGGCGGTAGCGTGGGTGAGATCCTGAATATTGCGGTTGACCATTTGTTGCACTCCTTCGTTCGGTGATCCATCCGTCCGGGACCCTGACCTTGAGCGGTCGCCGGTAGCCGGTGGATGCTTCATATTCGTTCTTGGTTGTGCATGGCCCAGTGTAGGAACGAACACATGCATATGCACTTATGTGACCGAACGGTTAGGGAACTGTAATTTTCCCTCCATGAAATATTCAGGAACCTGGCAACCTCACCAGGCTGAACAGAGTTTCCTGTGCGGATGGGCGGCAGAAAAATGCCGCGGCCACCCACCGGGAATAGTCCCTCCCCGTCATTTAGGGGCCTCTCGGCGCGGCTGGATGACGGGTGTGCTGCCCTGCCCGCCTCTCCCGAAAACCACCCGAATGTGGATAACCCGTCAGTTATCCCCAGGGGGGTGAATAATTTAACGACATTATCCGGGGCCCCACAGCAGCACTATTCATCCACAGCAGTTATCCACACTGTGGATAGTTACACTGTTGTAATTTTTCGGATATGCGCCGATCCTGCCTCTTCCACAGGGTACTGACCTGCCATATCGGGGAATTTATCGAACATCTGCGCAGGTGGGGAAAACTCTCCACAAAGTTATCCACAGGCTGGGGACAACCCGGGCCCAGGTGTGACGCTGACAATATCCACAGATTGATCCCCAACCTGTGGATAACTTTTCCCCCACAATTTACACAAGCAACACGAGCGCGCAGGCGAGGGCGAGCACGCCGATGACTCCACCCCACCGCACCCGGGTATCGGGGTGTACGAAGAAGAAGACCATCAGCAGTCCAGCGAACAACCCACCGAGGTGACCCCACAGGGACACACTCGGGGCAATGAAGGTGTAGACCACATTCACCCCGATGAGGACCAGTGGGGCACGCAGGTCACCTCCCCGGACACGGGTGATGCCAACGAGCAGGACCATGAGCGCGAAGATTGCCCCGGAGGCCCCGGCGGTGGGGGTGGGCCAGTCCAGCCACAGCACCGTCGCGGAGGCGCCGATCCCGCCGGCGAGGAAGGCCGCGGCGTATAACGCGGTCCCGGCGAAGCGTTCGATCTCCCGCCCGATGAGCAGCAGCAGGAAACCGTTGATGGCCACATGCCCCAGGTCGATGTGGAGGAAGACCGCGCCCAGGGCCCGGAACCGGTCGAGACCGCCCTCGGAGACCTCCGGACCGTAGAGGAGCCAGCTGTCGCCGAGGGAGGAGCCGGAGAGGTTGTACATCAGGGAGCGGGACTGCAGCGCGGTGATCGCGTAGACCACGACGGCCATGAGGGTGAACAGGGTGGTGGCGGGGACGTCATGCCACCACCGGCGCAGGGTGATCACGGGGAGGGACTCCTGGGGAAAGAGCAAGGCCCGCCGCCGTTGCTGGACAACGGGGGCGGGCCTGCGGGAGGGCTGGGTCAGGCGATGGTGATGGATTCGATGACGACGGGCTCGACCGGGCGGTCCATGCGGTCGGTCGCGGTGGTGGCGATCGCGTCGACGACCTTCTGGGACTCTGCGTCAGTGACCTCACCGAAGATGGTGTGGTGGTTGTTCAGGTGCGGGGTCGGGCCGACGGTGATGAAGAACTGGGAACCGTTGGTGCCCGGGCCGGCGTTGGCCATGGCCAGCAGGTAGGGACGGTCGAAACGCAGTTCCGGGTGGAACTCGTCCGCGAAGTTGAAGCCGGGGCCGCCGCGACCGGTGCCGGTCGGGTCGCCGCCCTGGATCATGAAGCCGTTGATGACGCGGTGGAAGACAGCGTCGTCGTAGAAGGGGCCGGTCTTCTCGCCCTTGGCGTTCTCGGTGGAGTAGTCCTTCGTGCCCTGTGCCAGGCCGACGAAGTTGTCGACGGTCACCGGTGCGTGGTTGCCGAAGAGCTCGATGGCGATGTCGCCGCGGTTGGTGTGCAGCGTCGCGGTAGCGGTCTTGTTGGTCATGTGGAACATCGTAGCGAAACCAGCGTGCGCGTGCGGGAGGCGGCAGGCTAGTTCCCGACCGCCGTAGGCATGTCCTCAGGCAGGTCGCGCAGTTCCAGGCCGGACACGGTCCGCCAGATGATGTGGTGCAGGCATCCGGGGTCGATCTCCAGATGGTCGGCTGTCCGCCGGAGCAGATCGTGCGCGGCGGGCAGGGAGAGACCATTGTCCTGCCCCAGCGGTTCCGCCAGGAAGCGCAGCACCATCCAGTCGGGGGTGGGTGCGGGCAACCCGGCGAGCAACAGCAGATAGTCGTAGGTGATCTCGGCGCTCTGGCTCTTCAACCCCAACCATCCGGTGCGCACCGGATTATCCCGCGGATTGTCCTCCACCACCCGGTGCAGGTCCTTGACGGTGCCCAGGCCCAGATCGATCATCAACCGTGCCCCCTGCTGGATGAGTTCGCTCTTCAGCTGCACGCCCGACCTGGTCTGGGCAGGATCGACGTTGCGCATCACGGACTCCGCCCACAGACGCGGACCGTTGGCCGCCGTGATCGACTGGAGCAGGTTCTCCGGCCCATGCTGGCCCCCGTAGGGGTGTCGGACCCGGTAACGGAGCATGACACCGACCACCGATTTGTAGTGGGACCCGGGCGAATAGAGCGCATCGATGAGGCACATCGCCAGGCTGTCGGGGTAGCCTGCCGGGGTCCGCCACAGGATGGGGTCCCCCAACTGCTTCTCGCAGTAGTCGATCAGAGTCTGGGTCTCAGGGAGGACGGTGTTCACAATGGTTCTCGATTCGACAGCCGGCACGTGATCTGAAGCACAATCATACCCTTATGAGTCGCCGGAATCAGGTGGGAACGGCACCCGGAAGAAGACAGCGTTTCAGAGGGTCTCGACCACGAGGTCACGGGCGAGGACCATGTTGCGCAGGGACTGCTCGGTCTCGGTGTAACCGCGGGTCTTCAGGCCGCAGTCCGGGTTGACCCAGAGTCGCTCGGTGGGCACGTTGACCAGGGCGGCCTTGATCAGTTCGGTGAGCTCACCGACGGACGGCACGCGCGGGGAGTGGATGTCCCAGATGCCGGGGCCGATCTCGGAGTGGAAGGAGTCCTCCAGGTCCTCCAGGAGCTCCATGCGGGAGCGGGCGGCCTCGATGGAGGTGACGTCGGCGTCGAGGGCAGCGACGGCGTCGATGATCTGGCCGAACTCCGAGTAGCACAGGTGGGTGTGGATCTGGGTGGTCGGTGCCGCGTCCAGGGAAACCAGGCGGAAGGAGCGCACGGCCCAGTCGAGGTACTCGGGGCGGGCGTCCGCACGCAGGGGCAGCAGCTCGCGCAGGGCGGGCTCGTCGATCTGGATGATCTGGATGCCGGCCTCCTCGAGATCGGAGACCTCGTCAGCCAGCGCCACGCCGATCTGGTCGGCGGAGACGGACAGCGGGACGTCATCACGCACGAACGACCACGCCAGGATGGTCACCGGTCCGGTGAGCATGCCCTTGACGTGCTTGTCGGACAGGGACTGGGCGTACTGCGCCCACGCGACGGTCATGGCCTCCGGGCGGGAGACATCACCGATGACGATCGGCGGACGGGTGCAGCGGGAGCCGTAGGACTGGACCCAGCCGTTCTCGGTGACCACGAAGCCGTCGAGAAGCTCGGCGAAGTACTGGACCATGTCGTTGCGCTCGGGCTCCCCGTGGACGAGGACGTCGATGCCCAGGCGTTCCTGCAGCTCGATGACGGACTTGACCTCGGTTCTCAGGGCCTCGGTGTACTGCTCGTCGTTGAGGGCGCCGGTGCGGTGGTCGGCGCGTGCCTTGCGGATCTCGGCGGTCTGCGGGAAGGAACCGATGGTGGTGGTCGGCAGCTTCGGCAGGTTGAGGGCCTTCTGGGCCTCGATGCGGGCGGCGAACTCCGGCTGGCGGGCGACCTGGCCCTCCGGAAGTGCGGCGACACGGGTCTGGACAGCCTCGTTGTGGGTGCGTGCGGACTCGCGGCGGGTGCGCACCGCGCGGTCGGAGCGGGCGAAGTCCTCGGCGGCGGTGACGGTGCCGCCGGCCAGTGCCGCAGCCAGGGCCCTGGCCTCGCCGATCTTCTCGTCGGCGAAGGAGAGCCAGCCGGCGACGTCGACGGGCAGGGAGGTCTCGGCGGCGACGGTGTGCGGCACGTGCAGCAGGGAGACGGAGGAGGAGACGGCGAGCTTCTCGACGCCCGCGCCCTTCAGCTCCTCCAGCACCGACAGGCGCTCACGCAGGTCAGCAGCCCAGACGTTGCGGCCGTCGATGACACCGGCAACCAGGGTGGTGCCCTTGTCCGCGGCCGTCACGGCCTCGGCGACGCGGGTGGCGTAACCGGTATCGGCGGCGAGGGTGGCCGGGGCCAGGTCGACCTGCAGGGCCTCCGGGCCGGCCTGCGCCAGGGCCTGCAGGCCGGCGCGCAGGGAGCCGTAGGGGGTGGAGAGGAAGACCTGCGGGCGGTTGGTCTCGCCCAGGAGGGCGGCGTAGGTGGTGGCTGCGTGCTGCGCCAGCTCCTCATCAGTGGCGATGGTCAGGTCGGAGACCAGGGCCGGCTCGGTCAGCTGGACCCACTCCACACCGGCCTCCTTCAAGGCGGCGAGGACGGTCTTGTAGGACTCGGTGAGCTCAGCCAGGCGGTCAAGGGGGTTGCCCGCGCCCTCGGCCGGCTTGGACTTGGCCAGCAGGGTGACCGGGCCCACGAGGAAGGGACGGACGAGGTGACCGGCGGCCTTCGCCTCGGCGACGATGTCGAGGATGCGCTGCGGGCGCGGGGTGATGGCGTCGGTGTCAGCCACCTCCGGGACCAGGTAATGGTAGTTGGTGTCGAACCACTTGGTCATCTCAAGGGGGGAACGCTCGGCGTTGCCGCGGGCCAGGGCGAAGTACTCGGTGAGGTCGATCTCCTCGGCCGCGCCGCCGATGAGGCCGACGGTCAGGGCGGTTTCGAGCACGTGGTCGTAGAGGGCGACGTCGGCCGGGATGGCGTAGTCGGCGTCGAGGCCCAGGTCACGCAGCCGGGCGTAGTTCTCCAGACGGATGGAGTGCGCGGAGGAGGTGAAGGTCTCCTCGTCGATGCGCCCGGCCCAGAAGGACTCGAGGGCCTTCTTCAGCTCACGGTTGGCGCCGACACGGGGGTAACCCTCGATGGTGAAGGTGGGGAAAGAGGACATGAAAAAGTAGACCTTTCAGGGGTTTTCGCGGGTAAGCAGAAAGAAGCGGAACTGTTTCAGGCGGTGGCCCGGGGGGCGATACCGATACGGTCCAGCAGTTCTGTGGTGGTGTCTGGCCGGTTGAATGTGTACACGTGCATCCCACCGGCACCGGCGGCCAGGATGGTCTGCGCGAGCTCAGCCGTGAGGTCGAGGCCCGTCTGGTACTCGCCCTCCGGTCCCGCGGTCTCCAGCCGGCGGATCAGCCGGTCGGGGACGTTGAGTCCGGAGAGCTGGCCCATTCGGCGCAGTCTCGCGACGCTCGTCATGGGCATGATCCCCGGTATGAGGGGGATACGTACCCCCGCCAGGCGGGCTCTCTCCGCGAAGCGGAGATAGTCCTCCGCGTCGAAGAAGAGCTGCGTGATGGCGAAGTCCGCGCCGAGACGCTGCTTGGCCAGGAGGACGTCGATGTCCTCGTCCCGGCTGGCGGATTCCTCGTGGCCGCTCGGGTAGGCGGCCACGCCGATGGCGAGCCGGCCGGCGCCGAAGCGGGCGCGCTGCTCGTTCTCCATCGAGCGGATGAGGCTGATCAGGTCGGTGGCGTGCGGGAGGTGGCCCTCCGGCATGGCGGTCTGGCCCTCGGCGTAGTCGCCGCGCAGGGCCAGTAGGCCGCGCACGCCGGAGTCCATGAGCCGGTTGATCCAGCCGGTGAGCTCCTCCCGGTTCCCGGCGGTGCACGCCAGGTGGGCGAGCGTGGGGATCCGGGTGCGGGCGGAGATCTTCACGATGAACTCCGCGGTGCCGTCCAGCCAGCCGGAGTTCCGGGAGCTGGTGACGGAGATGTAGTCCGGGTTATAGGACTCGAGGGTGGTCAGGAGCTCCTCGATCTTCGCCTCGTCCACGTCGTGGCGCGGGGGCATCACCTCGAAAGAGAGGGAGGTGCGGACGGGCACATGCGGCTGGTGCGCCTCGGCGGGATCAAAGGTGTCCAGGGGGGCAGAGGCGGAGAAGCGGCGCTTCGTGCTGTCGTGTGCTGCAGTTGTGTTCATGTCCGATCCTCCCTGCTGGTGTGGTGCCTGTCCCCGGTGGGGCGAATGGCTGTGAATGTAGCAACGGATCGGAAGAAACGGGGTAGCTTTTTTAAAGATATCACGTATTATTAATCTCTTGACCTGCATGTATGGGCCAATGGTAAGATGAATATAAATCAGCTCAAAAGCCGCTTTTCCGGCCCGGAATGAACCAAGCTGTCCAGTTTGTTTTCGTACCGGATTCACAGCCCCGGACGGAGGGCAGGCACGAGCCAATCTGGCTACGCTTGAGGGAGAAGAATTCCGACCTGAAGGAGCGTGGCCATGAACACCGCAACACTGAAGATGGCGCTCAGCGCTGCGAGCGCGATCAGCGCGCGCGTCAAGGAGTACAACGAGAAGAAGAGCCGGGAGGCCTACGAGCTGCTTTCCGACGCCGCCTCGCGCGTCGACCTCGATGACCTCCGTTCCCGGGGCGAGTCGCTCATCGACGAGGGGCGTCGTGAAGCGGGCCAGGTCACGCAGGCCGCCCACGCCCGCCTCGATGCGGCGAAGAAGCGCCTGGAGAAGGCGGCCGACAACCGCCCCTCGAAGCAGCGCGCCCGTACCGCGAAGCGCCGCCGCACCTTCACCCTGGTGGGCCTCGGCACCCTCACCCTCTCCGCCGTGGCCGGCGCGGTCTACTGGTACCTGCGCCAGCAGCCGGAGCCGGGCGACACGCCGCCGCGCGTCGAGGACTTCTCCGGTGCCGGCAAGGCCGACGAGAAGGCGGCAGAGGCCGACGCGACCCTGGTCTACTCCACCACCACCGGGGACCCGGAGGAGGGTGTGCCCGAGGAGGTCGACGAGGAGCTGATGCAGTCCCTCGGTGAGCAGCTGGAGAAGCACCGCTCCGCCGCCATGGACGAGGCCGGGGAGGGTGCCGAAGAAATCGACGAAGCCGAGGAAGAGCACGCCTCAGACGCCCCGGTTGCCGGCACCGAGGAGTTCGCCCCGAACCCGGACGAGGACGGTTCGAAGAAATAGGGCTGCATGTGACGGTGGGCACAGGTAAAGTCATCGCCATGACGACCAACGTGCTCACCGTCACCACGATCAACGACCAGACCTACCACTTCCGGGCCCAGTCCGAGGAGAAGGATGAGAACGGCCTGCCGGAGGTCAACAACTTCGAGCGCCTCCGCGCCGTCGTCGAATCGGAGAGCCCCGACGCCGTCTTCGAGTGCGATGACCTGGAGGGTCATCCCCGGGCGGTGCGGGCCGCGGAGGTCGCCAAGTTCAGCGTGGGGCTGGGGACCTAGGGTCCGCAGACCTCCTCGCTGTCCACGTGGCCCGGATGCTCCAGCTGGATCGTGGAGTGCTCGATGCCGAAACCGCGCAGCACATCCTGCGCCTCGCCGAGCACACCGCACCCTGAGGCCGGCACACACGATTCGTCGACAACCAGGTGGCAGGTGGCCAGCGGTGTCACCCCGTCGGTGGACCACAGGTGCATGTCATGCACCGCCACCACTCCCCCGACCCCCCGGAGCGCCTCCGCCACCTCGCGGGCGTCCATGCCCCGGGGCACACGTTCCAGCAGGACCTCCACCGTCTGCCACAGCAGCGTCAGCGAGCGCGGCAGCACGAAGGCCACGATCGCCAGTGAGGCGATGGTGTCGGCCATGGTCCAGCCGGTGAAGCGGATGACCAGGGCGGCGATGATGACCGCCACCGAGCCGAGCATGTCCGCCAGCACGTGCAGGAACGCCCCGCGGATGTTGAGGTTGTCCGAGGTGTGCCGGGAGAGCACCCAGGCCGACAGCGCGTTGGCCACCAGGCCGATCACCGCGACGCCCAGCATCAGCGTGGTGTCGATCTCGTGGTCATGGCCGAAGCGCCCCACTGCGCGGATGAGGATCCACACCACCACGCCCGTGACCGCCAGGGCGTTGACCAGCGCCGCGAGCACCTCGACGCGGCGGTAGCCGAAGGTTGCGCTTCTCGACGCCGCCCTCTTCCCCACCATCGCCGCCAGCAGCGCGATGATCAGCCCCGCGGCGTCGGAGAGCATGTGCATGGCGTCGGAGAGCAGCGCCAGCGAACCCGAGACGAGGCCACCCGCCAGTTCCGCGAGGAACACCGTCGCGGTGATGCCGAAGGCCACCGCGAGCGCACGCAGCGGGGCGGATGTGGCGTGCGTGCCGCCGAGGCCGTGTTCGTGCGCATCATGGGGGTGGGCGTGAGTGCTCATGACCCCAGCCTAATCCCGCTCCCCCACTATTGAAACCTTAATGAAAATGGGGGCGGGCAGCGCCTACCAGGACAGCTGCATGGTGCTGTACGCCCTGCCGGCAGCATCGAAGGCGACGCCGACGCCGACCTTGGTGGCACCTGCCTCAAGCATGTTGCGGTTGTGGCCCGGGGAATTCTTCCACTGGTTGAAGAAGGTCGCCGGACCCGCCTGGCTGTTCATGGCGATGTTCTCGAACACGTTGTGGTGGCTGTGACGGAACGGTGCGCCGGCCGCAAGCTGCTGCGACCAACCGCGGGCCTGGGCGGTCAGCCCAGGATCGACGGCCAGGCGGCTGAGACCACGAGAAGAGCGGTAGTCGTTGAGCAGGCGGATGGTCTCGCCCTCAAGGTGAGCGGCATCCTTGGAAACCGGGCCACCCGGCAGGGTCGACAGACCCGGGATGGACGGAAGCGCCGGCAGTGCCGGAAGCTGGGGGAGGGAGGACTGTGCACTGGCCGGGGAGATGATCCCGACGGACATGGCCGTAGCAGATGCCAGGACAATAGCGGTCCGCTTCAGGTTCTTCATGTTTTCCACCTTTGGTACGACGATAGATTGTAACGAAATGATATCGTAACTGATCCGTTACATAAACGCGATCTGATATCCCGTGTACGTGGCTGACTCACAGAGCATTCTCAGATGGGGGCCCGATGGGCAGTGATCCCTGACACTCCCCCGATCTTTATCTGTGACCATACCGTCACCAAAGGCCGGCGGGACGGTATTCAGGCCCCTTTTTGTGTGTCGTTCCGGAGGGTATTTGAATGCCGCGGGACCGCTCTCCCCTCCGGACCCACAGGCCCCACCGGCCCCACCCCGACGCGAAGCAGGAGCTGCTCACACCCCTGACTCGGGTGCCGCTGGCCGGGGCCGGGGTCACACGGAATTTCCCTTAATCTGGCACGCCGTAAAAGCACACATCTTTGCCCTTAAGCCGAAAAGAAAAGAGCCACTTTCCTATTTTCTCGGAAAGTGGCTCTGACATGGGTTTTCTACTGTGGAGCATAGGAGAATCGAACTCCTGACCTCCTGCTTGCAAAGCAGGTGCTCTACCAATTGAGCTAATGCCCCATGTTCCTGGTGGGCCTAGCAAGAATCGAACTTGCGACCTCATCGTTATCAGCGATGCGCTCTAACCGACTGAGCTATAGGCCCTGGGAACGAAAAGTAACATTACCCAGTGGTTCGCCCATAAGACAAATCGCCTGCTCAGAGGGGATGATTCCCTCCGGGCAGGCGCTGCCGAATCAGGCCTTTAAGCGGCCTCCTCCTGGTGGGTGACCTGGAAACCGCCGAAGAGGTCGACGATCGCGTTGTAGACCACCGCCCCCAGCGGAGCGAGGACGGTGGTGAGGATGGCGCTGATGGCTCCCAGCAGCGCCGCAACCGACATGACGAGGCCGAAGGTCACGGCCTGGTCCCCACCGATGTCACCGAGCAGGGAGTTGAGCTGATCCCAGATGCCGGCCGCACCCATCCCGACGTAGAGGACGGCGACGGCGATCAGCCAGGCGGCGAGCCCGACCAGTGACATGGCCAGCCCGACCCGGAAGGCGGACAGCGGTGACACCCGGGTCACGGAGACGACACGTGTTGCCATGTCTTATTCCTGCCCCTTCTGCTGCGCGCGCTCGGTCGGACCGGCGACGTCGCCCTTGGCGACTGCCTCGGCCTCCTCTTCACCCTCTTCCTCGACATTCTTGTCGATGGCCAGCAGCTCCACATCGTCCTGGAGGTTGACCAGGCGCACGCCCATGGTCGCCCGGGAGGAGGGGCGGATCTGGTTGACCTCGGTACGGATGACGCCGCCGGCGGAGGTGATGGCGAAGATCTCGTCATCCTCCTCCACGGCAACGGCACCGATGAGGTGACCGCGCTTCGGGGTGTACTTGAAGGTGACCACGCCGAGGCCGCCGCGCCCCTGGGTGGCGTACTCGTTGATCGCGGTGCGCTTGCCGTAGCCCCCGGAAGTGGCCACGAGGAGGTACTCGCCGTCACGGACCACGGTCATGGCCAGCAGCTGGTCCTCACCCCGGAAGCGCATGCCCTTCACGCCGGCGGTCGCGCGGCCCATGGGGCGCAGCTGCTCGTCATCGGCGGTGAAACGGATGGACTGGCCGAGCTGGGAGACCAGCAGGATGTCGTCGCCTTCGTCGACAAGCGCGGCGCCGATGAGGCGGTCACCCTCGTTGAGGTTGATGGCGATGAGGCCGGCGGAGCGGGCGGACTCATAGTCGGTGAGGCGGGACTTCTTCACCCGACCCTGGGCGGTGGCCAGGACCAGATAGGGGGCATCCTCGTAGGTCTGGATCTGGATGACCTGGGCGATACGCTCCTCCGGCTGGAACTCCAGCAGGTTGGCCACGTGCTGGCCGCGGGCGGTACGGGAGGCCTCCGGCAGCTCGTAGGCCTTGAGGCGGTAGACCCGGCCGAAGTTGGTGAAGAAGAGGATCCAGTCGTGGGTGGAGGAGACGAAGAAGTGGCGGACGATGTCGTCCTGCTTCAGCTCCGCACCGCGCACACCCTTTCCGCCGCGCTTCTGCGATTTATAGGCGTCGACCTTGGTGCGCTTGGCGTAACCGGTGGAGGTGATGGTGACCACCACGTTCTCCCGGGCGATGAGGTCCTCCTCGGAGACGTCACCGGTGGCGGCGACGATCCTGGTGAGACGCTCATCGCCGTAACGCTCGACGATCTCAGCGAGCTCGTCGCGGACGATGGCGCGCTGGCGCTCCGGCTTGGCCAGGATGTCCTTGAGATCCTCGATGATGAGCTCGACCTCGGCCAGCTCGTCGATGATCTTCTGCCGCTCCAGTGCGGCCAGACGGCGCAGCTGCATGGCGAGGACGTGATCGGCCTGGAGCTCATCGACGTCGAGAAGCCCCATGAGGCCGGTGCGGGCCTCGTCGACGGTGGGCGAGCGGCGGATCAGGGCAATGACCTCGTCGAGCATGTCGAGAGCCTTGACCAGGCCGCGGAGGATATGGGCACGTTCCTCCTTCTCATCGAGACGGAACTGGGTGCGCCGGATGATGACCTGGATCTGGTGGGCCACGTAGTAGCGCAGCATCTGGTCCAGACGCAGGGTGCGCGGCACGCCATCGACGATGGAGAGCATGTTCACGCCGAAGTTCGACTGCAGCTGGGAGTGCTTGTACAGGTTGTTGAGCACCACCCGCGGAACAGCGTCCCGCTTCAGGGTGATCACGATGCGCAGGCCCACGCGGTCGGAGGACTCGTCCTCGATCTTGGAGATGCCGGCCAGCTTGCCGTTGGAGACCTGGTCCGCGATGTTGGCGATGAGGTTGTCCGGGTTGACCTGGTAGGGCAGCTCGGTGATGACGATGGTCTGGCGGTTGCCCACCTCCTCGATCTCCGTGACACCGCGCATGCGGACCGAACCACGGCCGGTGGTGTAGGCGTCCTTGATGCCCTGGTCACCGACGATGAGGCCGGCGGTCGGGAAGTCCGGCCCCTTGACGAAGCCCATGCACGCCTCGAGGGCCTCCTTCTCATCCGCGTCGGGGTTCTCCAGCAGCCAGTAGATGGCGTCAGCAAGTTCGTTGAGGTTGTGTGAGGGGATGTTGGTGGCCATGCCCACGGCGATGCCGCCGGAACCGTTCATCAACAGGTTGGGCACACGGGAAGGCAGGACATCCGGTTCCCGGGTCTTGCCGTCGTAGTTCGGGGAGAAGTCGACGGTGTTCTCCCGGATGTCACGGACCATCTCCATGGCCAGCGGGCTCATCCTGCACTCCGTGTAACGCATGGCGGCCGGGCCGTCATTACCGCGGGAGCCGAAGTTGCCCTGGCCGTCGATGAGGGGATAACGCATGTTCCACGGCTGGGCCAACCGCACGAGGGTGTCATAGATGGCCGAGTCACCATGCGGGTGGTAGTTACCCATGGTCTCCGCGACCGGGCGTGCCGACTTCACGAAACCCCGCTCCGGGCGGTAGCCGTTGTCGAACATCGCGTACAGGATGCGGCGGTGGACGGGCTTCATGCCGTCGCGGACCTCCGGCAGCGCACGACCGACGATGACGGACATCGCGTAGTCGATGTAGCTGGTCTGCATCTCCTCATTGATGTCAATGGGCAGGATGCGGTCGAAGAGGTCTCCTCCACCGCTGGTGGTGTCGTCGCTCATGATCACCTTCTTGTAGGGAATTCAGTTCCTCTCAGTCTATCCCTAAGCAGGCGAAAAGCGTCTCCGCCACCTTTCTGTCGCTTCTCGACGCCGCGCAAGGCAACCCCGGTATCAAACTGATACCAGGGTGATTCCCTCGACACTTACTGGGGCTCCTCACCCGAGGAACGGCTTCCATGTCCAATGCTTCACCCCTAATATGGGGCCCCGCAGGTGATACCAATCCCTCATTGTTCGGCATTTATTTTCCGCGTCATCTAACGTCCCAGTCACTGCCGGAAAACAATTCGAGAACCGGACCCGGTGGTACCCCAGAACCCAAGTCCGGACCGACCCCGTTCCGAAAGGAAATTTTCATGCTGAAGAAGCGTATCGCCGCCCTCACCATGGGCGCCGCCCTGGCCACCTCCGCTTTCCTCGCCCCGCAGGCTACCGCTGGCACCCACGACCACAAGTGCGATAAGGGCTACGAGTACGTCGCCGGCACCCACCAGGTCGGCGACAAGCTCACCGTCGACACCCCCAAGGGCTACAAGTACGAGTCCCACACCCCGGCCACCTCCCTGCTGAAGGTCGACGAGAAGCGTGGCGAGACCGTCTTCAAGATCGTCCGGGGCGAGAAGGGCAAGAACACCGTGAAGGTGACCTTCGCCAAGAAGTACAAGAAGGGTGGTAAGTGGGTCACCGACTACAAGCACGTCAACGCCGAGTTCAAGCTGGGCAAGTGCGAGAAGAAGGGCTCCGACAAGAAGCAGCCGCAGAAGTCCTCCGTGGACCACAAGTCCCTCTCCCTCTCCTCCAAGAAGTAGAGGACTGAGCGCGCCCGTAAGGGCCACCTCTTACAGCTTCACAGAACCGCTCTGCGCAATCGTGCGTGGGGCGGTTTTGCATTGGCCATCAGTAACACCTCGCCTCCAGGAAACTCCCATATTTTGCGGAACGTATGAGACAGCGGAATCCAGACCAATTACCCTCACCAGAGACTCAAAGAGTGCTTGAATAAATGTGGATTGGCCCCAGCAGAGAACTGAGCAATCAGAATTCTCCGTGCCGGGCAGTCCAAAAATATGACTAAGACATTCCCGGTCAACGCGCTTGAAGGGCCCATTTTTCAACCACCGGGACCACTGGCCATGATGCAGTGCAAGGAAGAGTCAGACAAAAAAGGGCTCAACACGTAGCCGACAGAAGGACTTGAGCCGTCCCTTGGAATAGAACGAACATCAGAAAGTGCTCTCTGTCGCAGTCACAATCCCCCTGATGTTTTAAAAAGCGAAGAAAAATTTGCCCACATCAGGTTAAAACTCACTTCCATAACGTTCCCTATACGCATCAATTACAGCCCCTCCCAACGGTCAAATAAGGCTGTTTCGCCTCTATTAAGGTAGTCCTTGGTATCAGCATGGTGGCAGTCTCGTTATTTGCCTTTAAGCTGGCGATTTAACTTTAAAGTCACTTGCAAACATGGCCAAGTATCCCCCTAACAAGGGGTGCCCACAGATATTATCTTTTCAACTCCCGAGACGGCGTCATTCTGAACTGATTAACATGTCAATCACTGCCGGAGACACACTCTGAACACGGAAACCCGGTGGTATCCGAGTCCAGTACTGACAATCCCGAAGGGAAACTCTCATCATGATGAAGAAGCGCATCGCCGCCCTCGCAATCGGCGCATCCCTGGCCGCCACCTCCGTCCTCGCCCCGCAGGCAGACGCCCGCGGCCACAAGGGCCCGCCGAAGAAGGACGACAAGCCGGCCATCTTCAAGCTCTCCTCCTTCAAGAAGGATGACAAGAAGAAGGGTGGCAAGAAGAAGGGCAACGACAAGCACGAGGCCTCTTCCCTGAAGCGTCCGGGCAAGCCCACCAAGCCGGGCAAGCCGGGCAAGGACGACAACAAGAAGTCCTCCTACAACCTCAAGGGCTTCAACGCATCCTCCAAGAAGGACGACAACAAGAAGCCGGGTAAGCCGGGCCACGGCCACGGCCACGGTCCCCGCTAAGCAGAGCAAGTTTTCAAAGCTCCGAACTGAACGTTTGCAAAAACTGCCCCGCGATTAATCGTAGGGCAGTTTTTCTTGTTGCAGTCTGCTATCAAAGAGTCATGGCCATGACACTTCGTCTCACCCCAGATCAAGATCGCGCTCTTACTCTTCTTGCCGAGGCCCAGGGTTCCAGCAAGCATGAGGCCGTGATCCGGGCGATCGTGACCGCCGCGAACCGGCTGATCAACGATGCCACGGTTGCCCAGCTGGCCAGGGACGTTATTCCTGGCCATGCAGCAATGGAGGCCCGGATTCGACAGGCGCGGGGATGACTCCCCCCCTGAGTCCGGAACAACTGCTGCTGATCGCCGATAAATTCTGTGAGATCCACCGGGTGCAGATCCGGGATTTCAGCGCTCTCGTCGCTGCGGCCGCTGTTCCGGGCGCACGGATCGACGGAATTCGGGTGCATGCGGATGCCGGCAAGGCAGGGGAGGCCCTGGCGATGGTGATCACGCGTCTGGAACCACTGAACAATCTCAACAAGGAATTCGGGGCGGTGTGCCAAGGGATCTATCACCGTCTGACGCTGTAACCACCGGCATCTCCCAGCCTGATTCAGCCAAAAGAAATTATATAAGGCTCATTACATACAGTGCTGTCACATCAGTAAAACCCCAGACGCCTCCGAGACACCCCCGATAGGGGTCACATAGGGCCTTATATGCGGCTTTTCTTAAAGAATCTCTGCCATTCCCATGGCAAGTTCTTGTGTCGTTGAATAACGTGATTCAGGCGGAAGAGTCTCGGTTGTATTACAGCTCGCTTCCGCCGTCACAGCGTGCATTACGTGATCGACGCGAAACATGCCGACCGACCGAATCCTACTTTCGAAGGAACTAAAATGACCAAGAAGCGTTTCTCCGCTCTCGTCGCGGGCGCGGCACTTGCCGCATCCGTCGTTCTCGCTCCCCAGGCTGCTGCTGAAGAGGGCGCGGACCTGACCGCTGAAATCCAGACCTTCGGCAACCACAACGACCGTGAGCGCGGTGGCAACCGCGGCGGTGATCGTCACCACGGCGGCGGCCACCACGGTAAGGGCAAGGACAAGCACGACGAAGGCTCCTCCCTCGACGAGTGCGACGATCACAAGGGTAAGGGTAAGCACGACGACGACTGTGGCGCCGGCATCCCGGTCGGCGGCGGCTCCGGCCTCGGCCTTGGCCTGTCCGCCCTCGCCGGCTCCGCTCTGCTGAGCTCCGGCGCTTCGGCTCTCCCGGACGACCAGGCCCCGGCTCCGGCCCAGCCGGCCGCCCCGGAGCAGCCGGCTGAGGCTGCCCCGGTCGAGGACGCGAAGGCTGTCGCTCAGGCTGAGGCCGAGGCTGCACAGGTTGCGCCTGAGCAGGAGGCTGTCCACGTCGAGGACCACAAGGCCATTGCCCAGGCCCAGGCTGAGCACGCTGCCCCCGCTCCGGCACACACTGCTCCGGCACCGGTCCAGCACACTGCTCCGGCACACACCGCTCCGGCACACACTGCTCCGGCACACACTGCTCCGGCACCGGTTGCTCAGCCGCAGCAGCTGGCCAACACCGGCGTTGAGGGCACCCTGGCTGCCCTGGCCACCGGCCTGCTGGCCGCCGCTGCAGGTGCCGCCCTGCTGGTCCTGCGCCGCCGCGCTGCCTAAGCCAGTAACACACCCGGGGCCCACCCGGACCAAACCGCTCTGCACCTTCCGGTGCGGGGCGGTTTTTTCGTGCGTGTTCCGTTGGCAGGAGACTTCGACCATGTGTAGAGTCGATAACGTTGTGGCTACAGTCAATCAAAGTTACTTATGTGACTGCGGTGGCTGTGGCGGAAGAGCCACAACACCGGAGCGATCACCGTCGTTGTCCCCACCCGGCAGAAAACCGGATGAGTTCAACCATGGTGATCGCTCTGCTTTTCCGCAGTAGGCTGGCAGACATGACTGATCTTTCCTCGCTTCTGACCGACAACAAACGCGACGCTGTCGTGGCTGACCTCGCTGCGCTGGCGGACGCGGCCGTCGGCAGGCAGTCGGGCATCTCCGGAACCGCCATCAAGGCCGCTGTGGCGGCCGCCAAGAAGATCGACGCGGACATCGTCGCCAAGGGCGTCAACCGGATGCTCCCCGACGTCCTGGGTGACCTCCAGCCGCACTGGCAGGCCTTCCAGGAGGATGCGGAGCAGGACTTCGGTACCTTCCTGGCCGGTCGGAATGACGCGGTCGTCGATTCGCTCATGGCCGTCGCGGACCGCAACGCCGAATCCATCACCGTCGCGCCCCTGGCCAAGGCCTACAACTCCCTGCGCGGCAAGGGCGCGAAGGTCATCAGCCCGGAGATCCCCGAATTCGGCCGCATCCTGCAGAAACATATGTCCTAGGACTCCATGTCCCCGGTCCGGCTCGCGGTCTTCGCTGACCTCCACCTGGGCAGGCCCTCCGCCCCCGGGGTGCGGTGGGCCCGTGAAGCACTGGCGGGCACCCTGGCCAGGCAACCGGATGTCGTCGTCTTCACCGGGGACCTGGTGGACAAGAAGAAGGCCACACGCGCGGACCTGGACGAGGGCGTGGAATTGTTCCGCCACATCACGCAGGAGCTGAAGCTCCCCCTGGTCCATGTGTGGGGAAACCACGACGTCGGCTCCGGGTTACTCCCCTACTTCCCCGAGATGCCCGGCGTCCACCGCCCCCGGGGCGCGGGAATCGAGGAGATCCGGGTGCCCGGCGTGCCGCTGGTCTTCCACGCGGTCAATGTCGTGCAGGACCCGGATCCACGCGACGTGCTCAAGGACCTGCCGCAGGTGCAGGAGCCCGGGCACATCGGTGTCCTGCACACGGAGGTCGAAGGACAGTACACCAACAATCCGTGTCTGCCCACCACCATGGGGCACCTGCTCTCCCGGGGCTACGGGGCATGCCTGCTGGGGCATGTGCACGCCCCCGTCGTACTCAACGCCTCCCCCTTCATCGGCTGGCCGGGCATGGGCCGGATGCTCGAAATCGAGGTCCCGGCCCTGCCCTGAACCTGCCTAGACGTCGAGGAAACGGACGTCCTTCGCCTTACGGGTGATGAAGGAGCGACGGGCCGCGACATCATCACCCATGAGGATGGAGAAGAGCTCGTCGGCACGCTGGGCGTCCTCGATGTCCACCCGGCGCAGGATGCGCATCGTCGGGTCGAGGGTGGTCTCCCACAGCTCGTTCGGGTTCATCTCACCGAGACCCTTGTAACGCTGGATGCCGTCATCCTTGTTGATCTTGCGGCCGGCGGCCAGGCCCTCCTCGAGGACCCGGTCCCGCTCCTCATCGGAGTAGGCGAAGCCCGGCTCACCCTTGGACCACTTGAGCTTGTACAGCGGCGGGTTGGCCAGGTACACATGACCTTCGGCGATGAGGTCGGGCATGAAGCGGAACAGCAGGGTCAGCAGCAACGTGGCGATGTGCTGGCCGTCGACGTCGGCGTCGGCCATGAGCACGATCTTGTGGTAGCGCAGCTTCGAGATGTCGAATTCCTCGTTGATGCCCGTACCCAACGCGGTGATGATGGCCTGGACCTCGGCGTTCTTCAGCACACGGTCAAGGCGTGCCTTCTCCACGTTGAGGATCTTGCCGCGCAGCGGCAGGATCGCCTGGTACATGGAGTCCCGGCCGGCCTTGGCGGAGCCGCCGGCCGAGTCACCCTCCACGATGTAGAGCTCGGACAGGGCCGGGTCCTTGGAACGGCAGTCAGCCAGCTTGCCCGGCAGGCCGCCGAGATCCGTGGCGGACTTCCGGCGCACCAGCTCACGCGCCTTACGGGCCGCGATGCGCGCCTGGGAGGAGGCGACGGCCTTGTTCACGATGGTCTTGGCCTCCGCCGGGTTGGCGTCGAACCAGAAGGCCACGTGCTCGTTGACCATGCGCTGCACGAAGGAACGGATCTCCGTGTTGCCCAGCTTGGTCTTCGTCTGGCCCTCGAACTGCGGGTCCGCCACGCGGACGGACACGACCGCGGCGAGGCCCTCACGGCAGTCCTCACCGGTGAGCTTGGGATCCTTCTCCTTGATGAGCTTGTGCGCCAGGGCGTACTTGTTCATCAGGGAGGTCAGCGCCGAACGGAAACCCTCCTCGTGGGTGCCACCCTCATGCGTGTTGATGGTGTTGGCGAAGGTGTGCACCGACTCCTTGTAGCCGGAGTTCCACTGCATGGCGATCTCGACCTCGTGCTCGGTGGCCTTCGCCTCGAAGCCGACGATCGAGGGGTGGATCGGCGTGCGGGTCTTGTTCAGATGGTTGACGTAGTCGACCAGGCCGTCCGGGTAGTGGTAGACGACCTTCTTCTCACGCTTCTTCGCCGGCTTGGGGGCTTCCCCTGCCGGGGCCTCCTCCACCTCGGTGTCGGTGTCGTCGAAGGAGGAACCGTCGATGGCCTCGGCGGTGTCCCCGGCCTCGGCGAGCGCCTCCAGCTCGAGCTCCGCGTCGGTGACCCGCTCATCCTTGAGCGTGATGGTCAGACCCTTGTTGAGGAAGGCCATCTCCTGCAGACGACGCGAGATCGTGTCGTAGTCGAAATGGGTCGTCTCGAAGATCTCGGCGTCCGGCCAGAACCGGATCGTCGTACCTGCACCACGGGCATTGCCGCCCTGGATCAGGTCATCAGGGACCGAGTTGTTGAAGTACTGGTGCCAGTGCTTGCCGTCGCGTTTGATGTCGGCCTCGACACGGGTCGACAGCGCGTTGACCACGGAGATGCCCACGCCATGCAGACCACCGGAGACCGCGTAGGAATCCGAGTCGAATTTGCCGCCGGCGTGCAGCTGCGTCATGACCACCTGGACTGTCGGCGCACCGGAGGGGTGCATTTCGACGGGAATGCCGCGGCCATCGTCGACGACCTGGACACCACCGTCTGCCAGCAGCGTCACCTCCACCTTGGTGGCGTGACCGGCCATCGCCTCATCGACGGAGTTGTCGACGACCTCCCACACCAGGTGGTGCAGGCCGCGGGGGCCGGTGGATCCGATGTACATACCGGGCCGCTTGCGCACGGCCTCGAGGCCCTCGAGGATCGTGATCGATGACGCGCCGTAATTGTTTTCAGCGTTTGCCACGTGAAACGAGCTCTCCTCGCTAGAAGATAATTTAGACCTTTCCAGTCTACACCTAATGGGGAGACACCAGGGAAGGGGTCACTCGCGGCGGAGGGGCGTTCTCGTGCGTTTTCGGACGGTTGCTGTGTCAGGAAAACTGCGCCCGCCCATTTTTGAGCCCTATCCGTAGGTGTCCCGCGGGCCGCGGCCCTTCACGTGCAGCGGTCCCTTGCGCCAGCTCGGCGCCCGCGGCCCGAAGATCTTCAGTTCCACGATGATGTTCGGCCCTACTTTTTCGGCGATGACCTGCAGGATCTGCCGCTGCATCATCCGCAGGTTCGTGGCCCAGGCCGTGGAGTCACAGGTGATGAACAACTTCTTGTCCTTGATCATCTCCACGCGCGTGTGCTGCGCGATCTTCTCCCCCACCAGCTCATCCCAGTGCCCGAAGACCCAGCCGCCGGCGATGTCCTTCTCCCAGCCGCGTTTCGAGAACTCATCACCGAGTACCGCACCGATCGAATCGACGTCGAGGGGGCGGCGCCGGCGTCGTCCGTCGCGCCCCGTGGGTCGGCCGATCCGGGGCGGCAGCCCCCTGCTTCTCGACGCCGCCTTCCGTGGCGGCAGCGGTGTACTGCCACGCTTCTTCGCCGCGTCCTGCATGGCCTCGAAGGCGGCCTGCACCGGGTCCGGCTGCTCACTCATCGGCCTGCTCCAGGACGCTGACGCGTTCCTCCCCGGCATCCTGTACCGCGACGGTGTAGCGGGTGACGGGCGCGTCGATAAGCTCCGTGAGATTCCCCGGAAGATCCCCGTCCACCGCGGCGGTGATGAGCACCTGCTCCGCATCCGCGGCCAACTCCACGAGTTTCTCCCGGCGGCGGGCATCCAGCTCGGCGAACACGTCATCGAGGATGAGCACCGGGTCCGATCCGTCCCGGCGCAGCAGTGTGAACTCCGCCAGCCGCAGGGAGATGGCGTACGACCAGGTCTCACCGTGGGAGGCGAAACCCTTGGCGGGCTGCTCCCCCAGGTCCAGCAGCAGGTCATCGCGGTGTGGGCCCACCAGCGACATGCCGCGGTCGATCTCCCGCTGGCGGGTGCGCCCCAGTTCGGCGAGCATCTCCGCCTCGAGCACCTCCGCATCCCGGCCCTCCGCCGTCACTGTCGAGCGGTAACCCACCCGGGCGGGACGGGACTCCGGGGCGATGTCGGCATAGGCCCCGGCGATCAGTTCCCCCAGTTCATCGACCAGATTCAGGCGCGCCGCCAGCACCTGGGCACCGAGGGCGGCGAGCTGGCCGTCCCACACGTCGAGGGTGGCCAGCGCGCTCGCCCCGTCGCTGTCGCGGTAGCCGCGGCGCAACGAACCACCGGCGGTCTTCAACAGGGCGTTGCGCTGGCGCAGCACCTTGTCGTAGTCGGCCTTGACGCCGGCCAGCCGGGTGCTGCGGGTGGCGATGATGTCATCCAGGTAGCGGCGGCGCTCCGCCGGCTCCCCCTTGATCAGCGCGAGGTCCTCGGGGGCGAACAACACGGAACGGACCACACCCAGCAGCTCACGGGGCGAATTCAGCCGGGCCCGGTTGATCTGCGCCTGGTTTGCCGCGTGCGGTTTGATCAGCAGGTGGGCGGTCAGCTCCCGCCCCTGGTTCACGGCCGTCACGGAGATCCGGGCGTTCTGAGCCCCGGCACGCACCAGCGGCGCATCGTGTGAGACACGGTGGGAGGCGAGGTGGGCTGTGTAGCCCACGGCCTCGACGATGTTGGTCTTGCCGAAGCCGTTGCGCCCCACGAACAGCGTGATCCCCGGCCCGAGGCTGAGGTTCAGCTGCGACCAGCTGCGGAAATCCCGCAGGTCAAGCGTCCTGATGTAGATGTGCCCTCACCTCCCGGACGAGCCCGTCTATCCCGGCAGACGGACAGGCATGAGCAGGTAGGTGAAGTCCGTCTCGGGCGTCGGGAAGACGCCGTCGGCATCCGCCTCGGGCAGCTCAGACGGCTCCGGAATGAGGATCGCAGGACGGGAGGGCTCGGTGAAACCGAAGACCACCCGGTCAGTGCTGATCACGGACAGTCCGTCACGCAGGTAGGTCGGGTTGAAGGCGATGACCAGCTCATCGCGGCCCGTGAACCCGCAGGGCAGACGCTCCTCGGCGTGGCCGGACTCCATGCCGCCTGCGGTGAGGATGAGCTCCCCCTCGTTGAACTGCATGCGGATCTGCGCGTTGCGTTCGGTGACCAGGCTGACGCGGCGGATGGCCTCCTGCAGTGGGGCGATCTCCACGGTGGCCATCGACGTGTGCGTCTTCGGCAGCAGCGGCTGGATGTTCGGGAAATCAGCGTCGAGCATGCGGGCGGTGGTCTCCCGGCTCTCGGTGTGGATGCCGAACAGGCCGGCAGCAGCAAGCTGCTCACCGGTACCCACCGCGATCTCCACCGGATCGGAGACGTGGGTGTCCAGGGTCCGGGCGTTATCGAGCAGTGTCTTGGCCGGGATGAGCAGTTTGGTCTCCACGTCCGGTGCCACCGGGTTCCACTCGAAGGTGCGCAACGCCAGACGGAAACGATCCGTGGCCGCGAGCTTGACCTGCGCACCGGAGATCTCCATGTGTACACCGGTGAGCATGGGCAGGGTGTCATCCTTGCCTGCGGCGGTGGCCACCTGGGTGACTGCCTCGGAGAACAACGCCGGGTCGATGGTGCCGGTGACCTCGGGGAGGTTCGGGATCTGCGGGTAGTCGTCCAACGGGATCAGCGGCAGCTCGAAACGCGAGGAACCACAGGAAAGCAGCGCCTTGCTGCCGTCGACGCGCAGCTCGACGGGCTTGTTGGGCAGGGTGTTGACGATCTCCGCGATGAGTTTGCCGGCCACCGCGATGCGTCCGGGCTCCCCGATCTCCGCGGCGATGCGCACCCGGGTGGAGACCTCGTAGTCGAAACCGGCGAACTCCAGGCCGCTGTCATCTGCGGTGATGAGCATGGCGCGCAGCACCGGTTGGGTCACCTTGGTTGGCAGGCTCCTGGCCACCCACGCGACGGCGTGGGCCAGGTCATCCCTGGCCACCCGGAACGACACTGCTTGTGACTCCATGCTTTCGGGCTCCTCGAAATACTTGTGGTCCCCCGACACGGAAGGAACGGGCGGACCGGAAACAACAGACTCCAACGTACCCCACGGTCCGGAGAGTCGAAATCCTGTAATTCCAGGGATTCCTTCCGCACCGCGCTCGCCGAGCGCAGATCCGGACCGTTCTCCCCACCTCCCCTTTCTTCTCTAGTAATTACAAGTTTCAAAGAGAGTAAGAACAATAGGTCCTGTGCAACCTGTGGATGGCACCGTGAATCCCAAGGTAGCCGCTTGAATCGAGCTTGTGATCCAGGGTGTGGATAACCTGTGGACAACTCTGGGTGATTGTGGATAACTTATCCACAGGTGGACTTGTCCACAATTGCTCCACACGCGGACCACTGCTTCTCAACAGCGGAAACGTGGTTATCCACAGGCTTCATGGCCAGAGTGATCCCGGTCACCCTGTGACAAATATCTCTGAAGTACAAAGATGTAATTACACAGGTGTGGAAAAGGCTGTGGATTTCCGGAGGTGCCCCGGATAAATGACAGAAACCCCTGGTGGCGCCGGTGCTATGCACCAACGTCACCAGGGGTGGGCGTCGAGAAGCGGCGGACCGTCAGCCGCGACCGCGATTCTTGATCAACTGCGTCAACTGCTGGATCTCGTCGTAGACGTCACGCTTCTCCGTCATCTCCTTACGGATCTTGCGGTCCGCGTACATCACCGTCGTGTGGTCCTTGCCACCGAACTCATTGCCGATCTTCGGCAGTGAGAGATCCGTCAGTTCACGGCACAGGTACATCGCCAGCTGGCGGGCGTGTGCAACCGCACGCGTCTTGCCGGCACCGGTGAGGGTCTCCATCGTGATCCCGAAATAATCGGAGGTGACCTCCATGATTGTGGAGGCAGTGATCTCCACATCCGCGGCGTCAGGGAGGATGTCGCGGAGGGCGATCTCCGCCATCTCCTGGTTGATCGGCTCGTTGATCAGCGAGGAGTAGGCGGAGACACGGATGAGCGCGCCCTCGAGCTCACGGATCGAGGACTCGAACCGTGAGGCGATCAGCTCCAGCACACTGCGGTCGACATGCGTGCCGTCCGCCTGGGCCTTCTTCTCCAGGATGGCGATGCGGGTCTCCAGATCCGGCGGCTGGACATCGGTGATCAGCCCGCCCTCGAAACGCGTGCGCAGCCGGTCCTCCAGCGTCGTCAGCTGTTTCGGCGGCCGGTCCGAGGACAGGATGATCTGCTTGTCCGCCTGGTGCAGGGCGTTGAAGGTGTGGAAGAACTCCTCCTGGGTACCCTCCTTGCCCTCCAGGAACTGGATGTCATCCACCATGAGGATGTCCAGATTCCGGTAGCGACGCTTGAAGGATTCCTGCCTGTCATCACGCACGGAGTTGATGTAGTCGTTTGTGAATTCCTCACTGGAGACGTACTTCACACGCAACCCCGGCTGCAGCACCTGGGCGTAGTTCCCGGCGGCGTGCAGCAGGTGGGTCTTGCCCAGCCCGGAACCACCCCAGATGAACAGCGGGTTGTAGGCACGGGCGGGATTCTCCGCCACCGCGACCGCCGCGCCGTTGGCGAAACGATTCGAGGAACCGATGACGAAATTCTCGAAGGTGTACTTCGGGTTCAGCGAACGCTCGCGGTTGGGGTCATGCGCCGGCGTCTCACGCGGTAGCCGCTGCCCCTGCTGATAGACGGGACCGGAGGGATCCCGGTGCTGCGGCACAGCCGGCGCATTCGTCGGGTACTGCGCGTAGGAGTGCGGAACCGGGTTCTGGACCTGCTGCTGCATGGGATACACCGGCGGGGCCGGCGGGTTGGTGTGGGTGGCCTCCCAACCGAGCTGATGGTCCGCGATCCGCTGCTGGATTCCCCTGGCAGGGGGCTGGATCGGCGGTGGCGGAGGCGGGGTCGGCTGGGCGGCTTCCGGCTGGATGGAGACAGCCAGACTGCAGGGGCGGCCGGTGCGCTCGGAGAGCACCTTGACGATGTGCGGACCGAGGTCGTCCTCGATGACCTGCTTGGCCATGGCATGCGGGGTGGCCAGGACCGCGTAGCCGTCGACAAGCACAATCGGTTTCACCAGACCGAGGAAGGCCCGTTGCTGGTGGGTGAAGGCGGGGATGTCGGAATCGGGACGCTCCGACTGATCGAGTAGTTCCGCCTTGATCGCCTGCCAGGTCTGGGCGAGTGACTGTTGCTCATCGGTCACCTGGTGTTGCTCCTTACATGGTTTGTCCGGTTCGCTCAGGCGCGGCCGGACTCCCCGGGGAGGAGTCGGTGCTCTGCCAGTCGCTCACAGGAGGACGCGGTATCGGTGGGGTCGGGCCGGGCATGGAGGTTGCGCACCGCATCTTTTCACAGGCCTTGTCCCCAGGGGATCATGGCCACAACCTCGTCATCCACAGAGTTATCCACAGGTGTGGACAACTTCGGCCGACGAATCTTTCCACAGCTTACTGCATTGCCTGTGGATAGTTCGATTCGCCGGAAAAAGCTCTCCCACCTGCGATGATGGGACCCCTCCGGAAAACTCTCAACTTTAAACCGACCGTTATCCACAGGGGTGTTGATGGAGCTATGTGATTCTGTGTGAGTCCCTCCATTGTTACCCAACGCCGCTGCCGCATGTCCATCTCCGAGATTGCAGTTCGGTGTCACTGCGGACCAGCCTGGCCCATCCCGCCGGGGTGGATCCGGGCTGTCCTGCAGCACCACCCGGCAAAGACCCCGGTGGCCACCGCAAAAATCCCACTGTTGTTATTTCAGGTGCCCCCGCGGAACTACCCGAGACGCACCGGCGGGTCAATTTGTTCGACCACGCCGGAATCGCGTAGTCTGTGATGGTCTGTCACACCGCCGGATGCACCCTTATTCCAGGGACGCGCCGACGGATGTGCGTGAGAGCAGCGTCAGCACCGAATCTTCGGGCCGCGGCACACCAGTCGCGCGTCTGTGCCGGCCTGCGCGCCACCTGGGGCAGGACATGATCCATTCCGGTTCCGTCCACAGAGGCACTCACACCGTCAAAACATAATTCAGCGGCTGACCGGTCCCGTCCGGCCCGCCGCCTCACACAGAGGAGAACACCGTGGCAAAGGGCAAGCGGACGTTCCAGCCGAACAACCGTCGTCGCGCACGCGTGCACGGCTTCCGTATCCGTATGCGCACCCGTGCAGGTCGCGCCATCGTCTCGGCACGTCGTCGCCGGGGCCGCGCCAAGCTGACCGCTTAAAGCAGCTTCAGCGGTGCTACCGAAGCGGCACAAGTTCACGTCGCCCGCCGATTTCGGCCGGACGATCAAACGTGGACGCCGCGCAGGTACCCGCACCGTCGTGGTCCACATGCTGGACCGCAACGCCGGGCCCGACGCCGGTATCGCCCAGCAGGGCGGTCCCCGCGTCGGGCTCATCGTCTCCAAGGCCGTCGGGAACGCCGTGATCCGTCACCGCACCTCCCGACGGCTTCGGCATGTCTGCGCCGGGCTGTTCGATCTGGTGCCGGCCTCCACCGACCTGGTCGTCCGGGCGCTACCCCCGTCGGGCGCGGCATCGTCGGCGGATCTGGAGCGTGACATCCGGAAGGCGTTGAGGAGACTGGGGCTCGCGGATGCGTGAGCCCTCCCCCGCCGCCCGCGGCCTCGAGGCCGCGATTTCGTTCTACCAAAAGTACCTGTCGCCCCTTAAGATGGGGTCGACCTGCCGTTTCGAACCAACGTGCAGTGCCTATGCTCTCGACGCCGTACGCGGTCACGGGGCTCTGAAAGGTGCTGTCATGGCGCTGGCGCGGCTGAGCAAGTGCGGCCCCTGGCATCCGGGCGGGTATGACCCCGTGCCGGGTGCGGACCTGACACCAACTGACACCAAGGAGTCCTGACACACAGTGCTCAACTTCATCTACTGGCCGATCTCGGCCGTCCTGTGGTTCTGGCACAAGGTCTTCAGCTTTGTGCTCGATCCTGACCTCGGCATCACCTGGGTGCTGTCGATCATCTTCCTGACCTTCACGGTCAAGGCCATCATGTTCAAGCCGACCATGAACCAGCTGCGCTCGGGCAGGAAGATGCAGGAGATGCAGCCGAAGATGGCTGAGATCCGCAGCAAGTACAAGAACGACCAGACCAAAATGATGGAGGAGACGCGCAAGCTCCAGAAGGAGATGGGCGTCAACCCGGTCCTCGGCTGCCTGCCGATGCTCGTCCAGATCCCCGTCTTCATCGGCCTGTTCCACGTCCTGCGTTCCTTCAACCGCACCGGTGAGGGCGTGGGCCAGCTCGGTCTGTCGATCGAGGAGAACTACAACACCCCGAACTACATCTTCGGTGTCGAGGACGTGCAGTCCTTCATGGACGCCACGTTCTTCGGTGTCCCGCTCTCCGCCTACATCTCCATGCCCGCGGACATGTACTCGGCGTTCCCCAACGTCGACTTCACCCGCACCGACATCATCATGGTCGCCGCACCGCTGGCCATCATCATCGCCGTGGCCACCCACTTCAACGCCCGCATGTCCATCGACCGCCAGAAGCAGCGCATCGCCTCCGGCAGGCAGGCCGCCCCGACCGGCGACAACGCCGACATGATGGCCATGCAGATGGGCATGATGAACAAGATGATGCTGTGGATCATGCCCGCCACCATCCTGTTCACCGGCTTCCTGTGGCACATCGGTCTGCTGTTCTACATGCTCTCCAACAACGTGTGGACCTTCTTCCAGCAGCGCTACCTCTTCCAGAAGATGGACCAGGAAGAGGAGGCCGAGGAGGAGGCGCGCAAGGCACTCAAGCGCACCACCGCTCCCGCACCCGGTGCCCGCGCCGGATCAAAGAAGAAGCGCAAGAAGAACTGAGCCCCTGCTCCACCGCAGCACCACCTGTACAGCCACCGCGTTCCCGCCCCGGGAACCCGGTGGCTGTATCGTTATGACTCATGAGCGAGACCCCTGAGCTGGCACCCGCACCCGCCGCCGCAGCCGAAGTCTTCGGTGAGCGTCTGCCCCTGGCCGAGGCCTACCACCGGTCCCTTGCCACCGACGGCTCCACCCGCGGCTTCATCGGCCCCCGGGAGGTTCCCCGTCTGTGGGACCGGCACATCCTCAACTGCGCCGTCATCGGCGAGGTCATGGAGACCGGCGCCAGTATCGCGGACGTCGGCTCCGGGGCAGGCCTGCCGGGCATCCCCCTGGCCATCGCCCGCCCCGACCTGCGTATCACGCTCATCGAGCCGCTGCTCAAGCGTTCCGTCTACCTCGCCGAGGTCGTCGAGCTGCTCGGCCTGGACAACGTCACCGTCATCCGGGGCCGGGCCGAGGAGAAGTCCGTGCGCCAGGCCCTGGGCACGGGTGTGGACCTCGTCACCTCCCGGGCGGTGGCCCCGCTGGGTAAACTCGTCGGCTGGTCCCTGCCGTTGGTGAGAGTGGGCGGGGCCATGGTAGCGATGAAGGGTTCCTCCGTCACGGAGGAACTCGAACGCGATGCCGCCCTCATCCGCCGGGCCGGTGGTGGCAGGGCGGAGATCCTCACCGTCGGCGCGCAGCACCTCGCCGAGCCTACGACGGTTATTCGTATCCCGCGGGTGCACTAACATGGGGGAAACCAGCAATTGAAGAATGTGATTCAGGAAGAGGTCAGGTCGCAAGCAATGGTTGACCAACTGCCGAAGCCGGAAGCGCCGCGTCTGATCACCGTCGCCAACCAGAAGGGCGGCGTCGGCAAGACCACGAGCTCCGTCAACCTGGCGTCGGGTCTGGCGATGCTGGGCTCGAAGGTGCTCGTCATCGACCTGGACCCGCAGGGCAACGCCTCCACCGCCCTGGGTGTCGAGCACCGCGCCGGCACCACCTCCAGCTATGAACTGCTCATCGGTGAGGCCTCCGCGGAGGAGGCCATCCAGCAGTCCACGGCCCACGAGAACCTGTTCTGCATCCCGGCGACCATCGACCTGGCGGGTGCGGAAATCGAGCTGGTCAGCCTCGTCCGCCGCGAGTACCGCCTCCACGACGCCCTCCGGAACTCCAGTTTCCTCGAGAAGAACGACTTCGACTACGTCCTCATTGACTGCCCGCCGTCGCTGGGTCTGCTGACCATCAACGCGATGACCGCCGTGGATGAGGTCCTCATCCCCATCCAGTGCGAGTACTACGCCCTGGAGGGTGTGGGCCAGCTGCTCAACAACATCTCCATGATCCGGCAGCACCTGAACCCCAACCTGCACATTTCGGCGATCCTGCTGACTATGTACGATGCACGCACTAAGCTCTCGGAGCAGGTGGCCACCGAGGTCCGTGAGCACTTCGGGGATGTTGTTCTGGGTAACATCATCCCCCGGTCGATCAAGGTCTCCGAGGCCCCCGGTTTCGGCCAGTCCGTCCTGAACTACGACCCCACCTCCCGGGGTGCCGCCGCCTATTTTGATGCGGTCATCGAGTTCGCCACCCGTGGCGACTACCAGCCTGTCGAGGCCACCGGTCCCATCGGCGTCAGTCCGGAGACGGCCAAGCGGCTTGCCGCAGAAGCAGAAAGGTAAGTGCCATCAACCAGGAAATTCGGAAGGGCGGCCTCGGTCGCGGTCTCGCCGCCCTGATTCCCTCCGGTCCCGCCCCCAGCACCCTGAAGTTCGGTGAAGGACCGAAGCTCGGAGCCGTCCCCAAGCCTGAGGACAGCCCGAAGCCGGCGGATGACGCGAAGGCGGAGGAGACCCCGAAGCACCCGGACCGCGATGCCCATGAGGACCGTGCCGAGGGTGCGAAGCGCAGTCACAGCGCGAAGATGCGGGACGACGGCCCCCGTCTCGGCGACAGCGCCGCCGATGTGATCCTCGGTGGCACCCGGGGTGCGCGCGGCCAGGAGAAGCTGCGGTCGGTACCGGGCGCCCCCGCCCCGGAGGCCGTCCGCGGCACGGTGCGTGAGCGGGGCCAGAAGGTCGCTGAGAAGCCTCCCGTGGACGTCGGCGCCACCTACCGGGAGATCCCCATCGCGGAGATCGTCCCCAATCCGCAGCAGCCGCGCCACACCTTCGACGAGGAGGCCCTGGCCGAACTCGTCCACTCCATCCGCGAGTTCGGCCTCATGCAGCCGATCGTGGTCCGCCAGGCGGAGACGGGCTATGAGCTCATCATGGGTGAGCGCCGATGGCGGGCCGCCGGACGCGCGGGGTTGAAGACCATCCCCGCCATCGTCCGTGACACCGACGACGGCGCCATGCTGCGCGACGCTCTGCTGGAGAACATCCACCGGGTGCAGCTCAACCCGCTGGAAGAGGCCGCCGCCTACCAGCAGCTGCTCGAGGAGTTCGACGTCACCCAGGCCGAACTCGCCGGACGTCTCGGCCGTTCCCGCCCGGTGATCACCAACACCATCCGCCTGCTGGCCCTGCCGGTGCCGGTCCAGCGCCGGGTGGCCGCCGGGGTGCTCTCCGCCGGCCATGCCCGCGCACTGTTGGGACTCAAGCTCGGTGAGCACACCTCAGAGGCGCAGGAGGAGCTGGCGGGACGCATCATCGCCGAGGGCCTGTCCGTGCGCGCCACGGAGGAGGCCGTCACCCTGCTCAACCGCGGGGAAGGTGCCCCGGAGCGTAAACCGGTGGAACCGGCCCCGCAGCCGGAGATGCTCACCCGCGCGGCTGACCGCCTCGGCGACGTGTGGGACACGAAGGTGACCGTCACCATGGGCAAGCGGAAGGGCCGCATGGTGGTGGAGTTCGGCGATCCGGAGGATTTCGAACGTATCCTCTCCCTGATCGAAGGACGCGACGACTAGGAGGCGCCGGCCGTGTTCGCCCGAGTGAACCCCCTCAGCCCGGATGCGCTCAGCAGTATCCATCCGCAGGCCGGGCGCAGCATATTCTGGGAACTGGCCCCCGATGCCGCGGCGGTCGTGCAGGCCTCCGGGGATCCGGGCTTTGAGAAGGAGGCGTGGTTGACCACCACGCTCCTGGAGTACGGCCCCTGCGGCTTCTCCCTGGAACGCAGCAGCCGGGAACGCGCCGTCGCCACCGTCCTGTTCTGTTCACGGGAGAACGCCCCCGGCGCCGGACAGCTGCCCACCGCGCCCGTCTCCGAGGACGCGGAGGTGCTCACCTCCCTGTTCATCGATCCGGGCTTCGCGGGCATCGGGCTGGAGTCGGTGCTTCTCGACGCCGCCATCATGTCGCTCGTCGAACGCGAGGCGCAGGCCGTCGAGGCCTTCGGTTGGCACACCGACTTCTTCGCCCGTGCAGACGTCGATGAACTCCTGGAGGGTCCCGTGGGCGGCATCCTGCGCTCGGCCTCCGAGATCGGCCTGATGTCCGTGTCGATCCTCGAGTCCGCCGGCTTCAGGATCATCGCGGACCACCCGGTGCTCCCCCGCCTGCGCCTTGAGCTGCCGCCCCAGCAGTCGCTGCTCAGTGCCGCGGGCCTGGAACTGCTCTACGGAGGCATGGTGGTCAGCTGACGGGGATGGAAAAGACGGAGGTCGCAGCTTTTTCAGCCGAGTTCGGCCTGCAGCAGCTCCGAGAACTTGTAGGTGCCGGTCGGCTGGTCATCCCGGTCGAGGAGGTAGAGACGCTTCACAGCCACCACGACAGATTCGGCGATGGCGTCCCGTACGGCCGGGTCGGTCAGGCGGGCGACATCCTCCGGATTGGAGAGGTAACCGGCGATCAGCTCCACCGTGGGGGCCTGTGTCAGGCGCAGCAGATCCCAGGTGCGGGCGTGGGTGCCGCAGTTCTGGAAGTCGGTGCGGGCGACGATCTCGCGTTGGATGTAACCGGAGAGTGATTCCCCGGTCAGGGAGCTGTTGCCGGTCTCCGAGCCGAAGTAGAAGGTGGCCACACCGTGGGCCTTCTCGTTCGGGTACTTGTCCGCCTGGACGGAGATGACCAGGTCGGCGCCGAAGGCGTTGGCGATCTCGGCACGTGCCGTGGTGGAGGGGTCGTCCATGCGGGGGCGGGACTTTATCGTCTCCATGCCGGCGGCGATCATGCGCCCCTCGATGCGGGAGGCGAGATCCCAGATGATCTCTTCCTCGGTGATCTCCCCATGCAGACCACGCACTGTCCGGCCCTTGTTCACGCCACCCAGGGCGGGGTCGATCACCACCCGTTTGCCGGCGAGCTTGGGTCCGGCGTTGCGGACCTGCTCGCGTTCCCGGATGGCCAGGGGGCTACCACCGGTGATGCGCCTGCCCAGCAGCTTCAGGGCACGGATCGTGTCGGGGCCGCAGACCCCGTCGTCCTGGAGCCCGGAGTTCAGCTGGAAGGCCGCCAGCGCCTCGTGGGTGTAGCGGCCGAAGTGGCCGTCGATGCGGTGGGAATAGAAACCCAGCTCCTGGAGCTGATCCTGGAGCTGGGAGACATCGTCGCCGACGAGTTCGTTGTTCGGCTGGTAGGACAGCACGCGGGCACCGAGCTGGTAGGAGGCGTGGCGCAGTTCCCGCAGGGTCATCTCGTCGATGTGGCCCGAGGGGACGATGCCGCGGGACTGCTGGAAGGCCTTGAGAACCTCGGCGAGTGCGGCGTCGAAAAGCTTGTCCTCCTCGGCGTACTTGTCGGAGAGATCGGCCTCGTAGCCGGGCAGCAGGCCCAGCCGTGCCAGGGTGGAGCGTGCCTCCGCCACCCTCGGGCTGCGGTCACCGACACGAAAAGTCATGGTCACGACGCTCCTTCCAGGGTCAGATAAACCAGATCTTATCCGAACCGTCGAGAGTCGGTCGGTACTGTTTTCTCGATCCCAACGGTACCAGCTACATCAGCGGTTCCAGCTTCGCCATGATGTGGGAACGCGGGCGAACCCCCACGAACTCGTCGACCTTCTCGCCGTCCTTGAAGAACAGCACCGCGGGGATGGACATGATCTGGAACATGGCACCCAGGGTGCGCTGCTCGTCCACGTTGACCTTGGCGACGGTGACCTGCTCGCCCAATTCCTCCGCGACCTCCTCAATGATGGGGCCGAGCTTCTTGCACGGGCCACACCACTCGGCCCAGAAATCGACGATGACGGGCTTGTCGGACTCGACGACGATCTCCCGGAAATTCTCCTGGGTGACCTCAATGACCTTGCTCATGTGATTCTCCTTACTGGTCGGTGTTGATCGGTTAGAGGGCGGCGAGATAGTGCTCGGCGTCGGTGGCGGCGCGGCAGCCGGAACCAGCGGCGGTGATGGCCTGCTGGTAGTGGTCGTCGACCAGGTCACCGCAGGCGAAGACACCCGGGACGGAGGTGGCGGTGGAGGGCTCGTCGACCTTGACGTAACCGCCCTCCTTCAGTTCGATCTGACCATCCAGGAACTCGGAGCGCGGGTCATGGCCGATGGCCACGAACATGGCGGCAACCGGCAGTTCGCTCAGCTCACCGGTGACGGTGTCGCGCAGCATGACGCCCGCGACCTTGTTCTGGTTGTCCCCGGTGCCCTCGATGACGTGGTCGATGACCTTGTTCAGGGCGAAGTCGATCTTCTCGTTGGCTCGGGCGCGCTCAAGCATGATGGCGGAGGCGCTGAAGCCCTCACGGCGGTGGACGAGGGTGACCTTGTCGGCGAACTTGGTCAGGAAGGTGGCCTCCTCCATGGCGGAGTCGCCGCCGCCGACGACGGCGATCTCGGCGCCCTTGAAGAAGAAGCCGTCACAGGTCGCGCACGTGGACACGCCGCGGCCCATGAGCTTGTCCTCACCCGGTACGCCCAGCAGGCGGGCAGCGGCACCGGTGGCCAGGATGATGGTGCGGGCCAGATGAACCTCATCACCCACGTGGACCTTCTTCACATCGCCCTCAAGCTCGACGGAATCGACCAGCTCCATGCGCATGTCGGCGCCGAAACGCTCGGCCTGGGCACGCATCTCCATCATGAGGTCAGGACCCATGATGCCGTCCTTGAATCCCGGGAAGTTCTCCACGTCGGTCGTGTTCATCAGCGCACCGCCGTACTCGTAGCCCTCGAAGACGAGCGGCTTGAGCTCCGCGCGGGCGGCGTAGACGGCGGCGGTGTAACCGGCGGGGCCGGAACCGATGATGATCACGTCGTGGATGGTGTCCTGGGCGGTCATGAATTCTCCTGCGGTATTCGGGTGGTGTCACCCCGAGTCTAGTTTCCCGGCTCAGCGGGCTCACTCCATGGTCAACGTCCACCCGGCGGGGAACATTCCGCCAGCAGTTCCGAACGCAGCATCTCACGTGCGCGGGAACGCCTCGACTTGATGGTCCCCGGCTGCACACCCTCCCGCTCGGCGACGTGGCTGACGCTGTAACCCTCGACGTCGATGAGCCACAGTGCGGTGCGCTGGTCGGGGCGCAGGCGGGCCAGCGACTCCTCCAGCTGCAACAGCTTCTCGCGCTCCCCGATCGGGTCGATCGCCAGGTGCGGGTTGATGTCATGCGGCAGGGCGTCATCATCGAGGGTGGCCACCTCGATCTGGCGGCGGTGGTTGCGGAAGTCCCAGCCGGAGTTCATGACCAGGCGGTGCAGCCAGGTGCTCAGCGAGGACTCGTGGCGCCAGGTGTGCAGGTTGCAGCTGGCCTTGAACAACGCCTCCTGCAGGATGTCCTGCGCATCGTCCTCATTGTGGCCGTATTTCCGCGCGACCCACAGCAGCCGCGCCCGGTGGCGCTCCACGATCTCGGTGAAGGCGCGCAGGTCCCCGCCGATGAAATTCTCGACGAGCCGTCCGTCGGTGTGTGCCAATTTTCCCCCCGGAAATTTCGCTGACACCCACATTGGACCCCACCGCCGCCCGCTGCGCTGGGCAGGGGGCGGCGGTGCCCACTGCAGTGGGCGCTACCGCCGCCTTCAGGGGGTGCTTCTCGACGCCGCGTCCGCGCGGGTCCTACTCGCAGACGGTGCCGTCGTTGTCCCCGTCGCGGTACCAGTCGTATTCGGCATGGACCCCTGCGACATAGGGCCCGTAACCGGCGTCTTTCGCCTTCGCGCAGCTGCTGAAGCGGGGGTCCCCACCGGCCCCGACAGGAGCGGCCAGGGCCATGGGCTGCGTGGCCGGGTCCTCGAGCACGGGCACCTCGGCCGTGGCGGTGGTCCCGATGCGGTAGGTGGTCTGTTCGTCGGGCAGCGGATGCCCGGGGCAGTCCGCGAGCACCCGGGCCATGGCGTCCTTTTCCGCGGCGGTCACCCACAGGTCGTAGCGGGCCTTCACCGCGATCTGCCGGGCGACGTAGTCGCAGCGGAAGGAACGGTTGGCCGGCAGCCAGGTCGCGGCGTCACCGTCGCCCTTCTGCATGTTGGCGGGACCGTCGACGGCCAGCAGGTTGAGCGGGTCATTGGCGAACTCGGTGCGTGCGGCGGTGTCGAGCTGCTGGGCGCCCTTCTGCCACGCGTCGGACAGCGCGACGACGTGGTCGATCTGGACTGCCGTGGAGGTGTCCTGGCCGCGTTGGAAGTGGATCTCGGTGGCGGTGTAGGGGTCGTCCAGCACGCCGGTGAGCACCACGCAGTCGTGGGTGCCGGGGCGGAAGGTCTCGGACTCCAGGTCGCGGGCGAGGATGTCGTTGCGGGTGTCGCAGCCGTTGTGGTCGGTGTCCGACCAGGCGGGCCCGAACTCCTCACGGTCATAACCGGTCTTCGGGGCCCGGCCCTTGACGGCGAGGGCCTCCAGCGCAGCGGCGGCACCACCAGTGGTGGCGGAGGCCTGGACCGAGGACACGGCCGTGGAGTCCGTGGCCGCCGGTTCGCCGGAGGTGCAGCCGGTGACGGTGAGGGCCAGAGCCAGGACGGCTCCGGCAACGGTGTGCGGTCGACGCAGCATCATGATGTTTTCCCGGGGTGGTACTGAAACTGATAACCGTTGCAGTATTCCACGTGCGGGAAACACGGAGGTCAGCGGCCACCTTGCTACCGCGTCAGTTCACGCCGACGACCTGCACCTCGGCCACCTCCGCCGGGGCGGTGAACCACACGAGGACTCCCCCGCCGGTCTGCCGTTCCAGCTCCAGGCTGTTACGGCCTTCGTGGAGGGTGGTCTCCGCCAGCAGGGGCAGCCCCTCCGGGTCCTGCGTCTCCGTGATCTCCGTGCCCTCCGGAACCGCGTAGACCGCCACCGGCACGTCCCCGTCCGGGACGTGGATGACCAGGTGCTGCAGCTCGGCGGGCTCCTCGAGCGTCAGGGTGACTCCGGTCGGGACGGTGGTGGTGGACCAGACGGTGTCAGTGTCGCCGTCGATGAGTTCGGGTGCGGTCGCGGCGGTGACCTCCTGGATCCGACCCAGCGGGCGGGGTGCGGTCTCGGTCGCGGAACCCTGGATCGACTCGGAGGTGACCGGGGATTCGTCCCTGCCGCCGCTGAGGAAGCTGACCAGGTAGGTGGTCAGACCGGCGACGAGGACGACCGCGCCGATGGAACCCACGGCGAGCAGCGCGGCTGATTTCCGTGAGTAGGCCTTGGCGCCGAAGCCACCGGACTGGTCCTCAGGCTGCGGGTCCTCATCGGCCTCCACGACGAGAGCCTCGGGCTGCTCATCGTCCACG
This sequence comes from Corynebacterium lemuris, assembly GCF_024919295.1. Taxonomy (GTDB): domain Bacteria; phylum Actinomycetota; class Actinomycetes; order Mycobacteriales; family Mycobacteriaceae; genus Corynebacterium; species Corynebacterium lemuris. The sequence goes on from NZ_JANWTC010000007.1 coordinate 51,056, forward strand.
CCGGCGAAGGTACGGAGCCGGGTGGCGAGCCTGCCCATGTCGGTCTCGGTGGTGAAGTCCTCCAGGCCCGAGCAGGCCCCGGAGAGCAGCTTCAGGGCGGAGGTGACGGCGGCCTGGTCACGTTCGACGGTGGCGTCGGGGAGCACCGCCGGGAAGGCGAGGACGGCCTCGCCTTCCGTGGAGATGCGGATCCGGGCCCGGTTGTCCAGGCCGATGGGGCGGGTGCCGGTGGTGGCGTCGGCGAGCGGGGCGATCGCCGCGGCGACGGCGTGCGGGTCCAGGGGGCCACCGTCGGCCACCGCCCGCAGCGCGGAACCCGGCACCCAGTCGGCCACGACCAGGCAGCCGTTGCGGTAGGCCAGGACCTCGATGTTGCCGGCCACACCCGGGGTGCCGGCGATGTTGCGGGTGCGGCGGGAGATCTCGGCGGCGGCGCCGGCGGCCGCGGCCGGGGAGGCCGGGGCCAGCGGTGCGTTGCCGGAGGTGTCCACGAAGGTCAGTGCCACCTCACGGCCGGTGGCCTGCTCGCGGGCATGCCAGAAGCGGGCCCCCGGCACCGAACCGTGGTCGGCCAGCAGGCGGAACCGGCCGTCAGAGACCGGCGCGCCGGGCACCAGCCGGGGTCCGCGGACGATACCGGCGGACATGGGGGCCGGCGGCGGAGAAGAGTTGAAGGGGTCCATCGCCACGTACTGGGCGGAGATCTCCTGGGGGTCCGGCTCCTCGACCTTGATCTCCTTGCTCGTGTCCGGCCGGATGAAGCGGGAGGCACCCGGGATGCGGGCGAAGGCCCGGCCGAGGTTCTGCACCTCCGGCAGGCCGGAGAAGCTCAGGGCGATGCCGGTGGCGATGAGGAAGATGATGCCGTCGATGCCCACGCGGACCAGCACACCGAGGGAGCCCAGGCCGTCGAGAAGCCCGGCGGCGAAGGTGCGCAGGAGGAAGTCGGCGAACAGGGCCACGGCCACACCGGTGAGGGAGGCCGCACCGGCCCACATCGTCGTGCGGATCTGTGAGCGGGTGCCCAGGTGGCCGAGCTTGCGGCGCAGCAGCAGTGCACCGATGACCGCACCCGCGACGAAGCCGAAGCCGTTGGCCGCACCCAGCAGGATGACCACCCGGGAGGGTGAGGTGGCCACCAGCGGGGCCAGCAGGGAGAGGACGATCTTCGTGGCGGTGATGCCGGCGATGATGAAGGTCGGGGTCCAGGCCTCCTCGCGGGCGTAGAAGACACGCAGGTGCAGCAGCACCAGGGCGTAGGGCAGCAGCGTGAAGGCGGAGAAGCTGAGCGTCAGGCCCAGCAGGGTGCCCGATTCGGTGTCGAAGTTCCGGTAGGAGAACAGCGCCACACCGATCTCCGGGCCGAAGGCGGTGAAGAAGAAGACGATGGGGATGAGCGCGATGAACGTCAGCTTCGTCGACAGGTTGAGGTCGTCGACCACCGCGCGGTCATCACCGTCGGCGGCGTTGCGCGACAGGCGCGGCATGATGGCGGTGAGCAGGGTGACGCCGATGATGCCGTAGGGCACCTGCAGCAGCAGCCACGCCTGCTGGTAGATCAGCGGGGCCGCCTTGTCGGAGAGCGAGGCGATCTGGGTGGTCACCGCGTAGCCGACCTGGGAGATGGCCACGTAGACCACGATGGCCAGGGCCATGCCGCCGAACTGCTTCAGGCGGGCGTCCATCCCCCACAGCGGGCGCAGGTCGACGCCCGCCTTCTTCAGGTAGGGCAGGAGAATCAGGGCCTGCACCACCACGCCCAGCGTGGTGCCCAGGCCGAGCAGGAGGACGTGCGGGTCGGTGATGCCGGCGGGGGCGTCGTCAAGCAGGGCACCCGGCAGCGTCATGTAGGCGAGCAGCACGGTGATGGACACGACGTTGTTGGCCACCGGTGCCCACGCGCCGGGTTTGAAGATGCCGCGGGTGTTGAGCACCGCCATGAACAGCGCGAAGATGCCGTAGAAGAAGATCTGCGGCAGCAGCAGGTAGGCGAACGACGTCGACTGGACGATGTTGACCTCACCGTCCGGGTTCAGCAGCATCCGCGTCAGCAGGGGTGCGCCGATCACCGAGAGCAGCGTCACCGCAACCAGCAGCGTCGCGGAGAGGGTGAACAGGCGGCGGAAGAAGGCGGCACCCCGGTCGGGGTCCTCCTTCTCCGCGCGCACCAGCACCGGCACCACCAGGGAGGTGAGCACCGCGCCGAGCACGATCTCCGTGATCAGGTTCGGCAGCGTGTTCGCCGTGTTGAAGGCGGAACCCACAGCCGGTCCCAGCGTCGCGCCGATGAGCAGGTTGCGGATGAAGCCGGTGATCCGGGAGATGAGCGTCGCGATCGCCATGGAACCGCCGGCGCGCACCACATCCGCGTCGGAGGCCACCCCAGTGCTTCCGGTGGGCGTGTCCTCGACGGGTGCGCCGGGTGCGGCCGTCAGCCGCGAGCGGTCAGGGGCGGGGGCCGGCGGCGGCGCCGGCACCCGCTGCTCCGGCACGGGGGACGGAGGTTCCGGGATGACGAAGCGTGACCGCTGGCCGGATGAGAGGTTGTCGGTGGAATTCACTCACAAAGCCGTTCTAAAGATTTTCAGGGGCGCTGCCGGTTGCCGCGGCGTTGGCGGCCGAGGCGGAAGAGCAGCGCCAGGGACAACCCCACCACCAGGAGCAGGGCGATGCCGTAGGTGCCGACGATACCGGTCCGTGTCTGCACCGTGATGTCCACCGCCGTGGAGATGGGCGAACCGTCACGGGTGGCCAGCCACAGCGTCAGCTGCGTCTGATCCTGATCGGCGGGCAGGTCCGCGGTCATCTGCACCGTAATGGATCCGTGCGCCGGAATGTGCACCCGCCCGGGCACGTCGACTCTCGCCCCCGGTGGGCCGTCATGGACCAGCTCGGTATCCACCGGCAGCGGCAGGCCGTTCTCCGCGACGATGAGCAGCGGTGAACTCTCCGAGGCCCGGGTGTAGACGTTGCCCGGCGGGATCAGCGCCACCGAACCCCGCAGATCCTGCAGGGTCCGCCGGTTGCCGTCCAACCGCCGGTCCGTCGCCGCCACCGCCGCCTCGTGGTGCCCGAGGCTGCTTCTCGACGTCGCCGACAGACTCATCAGCACGTCGCGGCGCAGCGGCAGCGTGAAACCGTAGCGGGTGAGGTTGATACCCCGGTCGTTGACCATCATCCGCGTGAGATCATCCGTGTAGCGGGCCTGCTGGCTCGCGCGCAGCACCTCCGTGTCACTGAACACCGCCGGATCCGCGTAGGGCGAACCGAAACGCGTCACCCCCAGCGTCGGCGGGGACAACGGCTGCGCGTCCAACGTCTCCGCCTGCTCCCGCGCCGGGGTCACCGCCTGGTCCAGCGGCAGCGGAGTCGCCGCATCCTCGGCGAGCACCCCCGCGGTGGCGGTCAGGAGGGCGGCGGCGGTGGGGGCGTCGATAAGCGAGGCCGGGAGGATGAGCACCGGCTCCGGCGACTGCGCCCAGTCGGCGGGCAGCGTCTGCTCCGCCACCGCCAGCCGCACCGCCGAACCGGCCGTCAGCGCACGGGCCAGGGGGGAATCGAAGCGGGCGTCGAAACGTGAATCCGGGTTGGAGTAGCCCGCGGTCTGCGGTTGCGGGCCCGTCGCCGCCAGCAGCGCCCCCAACGCGCCGGGATAGGTCACCGCGTTGATGCCCGGGGCCAGGCGGGCGATATTGTCCACCTGCGGCACTCCCCAGACCGTGTTGTCGGCCACGAGCACCTGCACCGGGGTCTGCGGCACCGGCGCGCCCGGCTCCTCCGGCAGCACCGGGGACTCCAGCGAGGAATGCTCCGCCCCCGCCTGCTGCGGTGCCCGGCGCGCCACCGCAGCCTCCCACGTCGCCTGCATCCCATCCTCCAGCACCGTCGAACCCGTCTGGTCCGCCCAGCCCAGGGCCGTGGCCGTCTGCTCGGTGACGTAGCCGGCGGCGGGGATGACGACATTGCCGGAGGGGGCGGCACCCAGCTCCGCCTGCAGGGTGGCCGGGCCGCGCTGCACGGCCTCCCGGAACAGCCATTCATCCTCCGTGGCGGCCACGGCGTTGAGGTCCGCGTTCGCCCAGGGCAGCGCCACGGTGCAGCCCGCACCCGCGGTCGTGCTCAGCCGTGCCAGCCACTCCTGCGCGTCCGCCGCACCCCGGCCCGGCTCCCCCGGATCGGATTCACCGGCGGAACCCCAGCTGTCGCGCAGCCGCTGCGCCTTCTTCGTCATGGAAGGTCGTTCCGGCGAGACGGTGTAACCCTCCGCCATACGCGCGACGGTGTCCACCAGGGCCGGGTCGATGGCCAGGCACGTGCCCTGGCTCAGCTCCGCCGCGTTCGGACCGGTGGTTGTCGCCGTGGCGTAGGTGTTGATCAGGTCATTGAGCCGCCCACCGGGGGCCAGCTGCGCGGCGAGCTGCTCCGACTCCAGGATCAGCGGGGGATCCTCCGCCGCCCGGCCCGTCTCCCCGGGGACGATGTCCACCGGCGCGGACACCGGCACGATGAGGCTGACATCCGGGACCTGGGCCTCCTGCCGTTGCCCGGCCGTCGTGGTGAACAGCATCCGTTCCGTACCCAGCTGCCGCACCCCCTGCTGCCCCACCGCACCCGTCAGCGCGAACATCAGCGGATAGGTCCCGCCCGGGTTCAGCGCCAGCGGCTCCACCGGGATGCTCACCTCCCGGCGCTCCCCCGGCGCCAGCTCCCCGCCCAGGTGCCGGGCGGTGCCGAAATAGGGGTACGCGTCCCGGTCGAGAGCGAGGATCCGGCGGGCATCACCCACCGTGGCGGCGGCGTCCGCGCGCCGGGGCGTGACCGTGAGGTCCGAGACCGTCTCCCCGGAGTTGTTGAACACCGAGAGCACGACCCGTGAGGCATCCGCCTCGACGAGTTCCACGCCGATGTCGGTGGGTTCGTCCGGGCGGGCGAAGGGGTTGGCCCACTGGGCGGCGACGGCCGCATCCGTCGGGGAGACCGGGGTGGGGAGGGCATGGGCGGGCGTCGACAGGCACAACGCGGCTGCGACCAGCAGCCCCCCGACCCGACGGATCACCGCGGGGTCGCCCTTCCCGCGGCCTTCTCCTCCCGCGCCAGGTCCGGCAGAAGATCATGTGCGGTGCGCGCCAGCTTGCGTTCATCCGCGTAGGCCAGATGCTCGATGAGCTCGGAGACCGGGATCCACGCCACCTCAGTGACCTCCGGGTCCTCGTCATTGAGGTCGCCGTCGAGGAAGCGCAGCAGGTGGTGGTGCACCGTCTTGTGGATGCGCACCCCCTCCGAGACGAACCAGTAGTCGATCACACCGAGATCCGCGAAGGTCTCACCGTGGACACCGGTCTCCTCCCACACCTCACGTTCGGCGGTGGCGCGGCGGTCCTCCCCCGGCTCGACGTGGCCCTTGGGCATCGACCACAGCAGGCGGCCCCGGCGGTCCAGGCGCCCGATCAGGGCCACATAGATGCGGCTGAGATCAACCTCGCCGGCGTCGTTGACGGCCTCCGCCAGGCCGGAGACCACCAGGCCGCCGGCGGAGGTCTCATCGCGGGTGACCATCCTGTTGTTCTGCTGCGCGCGGTTGGGCGAGCGGTGCTGCGGCTTCTGCGGGTTACGCTGCGGGCGGCGCCGGCTGTTGCGGCGGCGGCCCTGCTGCGGCTTCTGCTCACCGTCCGACTTCTGCGGGGGTGCCTTCTGCTCGCCGGACTGCTTCTGCTGCGTCTGCTGTGCCTGTGTTGCCGTGCCCGACTGATTTCCGGAACCACGACGACGCGAGCGGCGACGGCGCCGACGCTTGGGGCTCTGGGAATCATTCTCAGTCATCCCCATGATCGTATCCGCTGGGCCCCCCTTTCGAAATTCCCTGGCCGGGGCGTGTCCCGCTAGACTCAGCGGGTGTGACTCCCGACGAATCTCTGACTCCCCTGGCACTCCTGGCGAAGGCCGAGCAGGCGATCTCGTCTCTGGAGGATGTGCTCGTCGACCTCGTCGCCGAGTTCGCCGCCCGTGACCTGCCGCTCTACCTCGTCGGTGGTTCCGTCCGCGACGCCCTCCTCGGCCGTCTCGGCAACGACCTCGACTTCACCACCCCCGCCCGCCCCGAGGTCCTCACCGGGATCCTCAGTTCCTGGGCCGGCACGGTGTGGGACACCGGCATCGACTTCGGCACCGTCTCCGCGCAGCACCGCGGCCAGCAGATCGAGATCACCACCTTCCGCTCCGACACCTACGACGGGCAGAGCCGCAACCCCGAGGTCGTCTTCGGAGACACCCTCGAGGGTGATCTGGTCCGCCGTGATTTCCGCATCAACGCCATGGCCGTCGAACTGCTTCTCGACGACACCGGCTCCCTCACCGCCCGATTCCACGATCCGGTCGGCGGCCTCGAGGACCTCGTCCACCGACGCCTGGACACCCCCGACACCCCGGAGATCTCCTTCCGCGATGACCCGCTGCGCATGCTGCGCGCCGCCCGTTTCGTCTCCCACCTGGGCTTCGGCGTCGCCGGGCGGGTGCAGCAGGCCATGGTGGACATGGCCGAGGAGATCAACCGCATCACCGTCGAACGCATCCAACAGGAGCTGAACAAGCTCATGGAGGGTGCGGAACCCTGGGCCGGACTGGACCTGCTGGTCGCCACCGGCATCGCGGCACACATCTTCCCCGAGATCCCCGCCATGCGGGACATGCAGGACGAACACCGCCAGCACAAGGACGTCTACGCCCACTCCATGCAGGTGCTGCGCCAGGCCATGGACCAGGAGGAGGACGGCCCCGACCTGGTCCTGCGCTGGGCTGCCCTGCTGCACGACTGCGGCAAACCGCAGACCCGCGCCTTCAACGAGGACGGCCGCGTCACCTTCCACCACCACGAGGTCGTCGGCGCGAAACTCGTCCGCCGCCGCCTGCGCACCCTGAAATACTCCAAGCAGATGGTCGCCGACATCAGTCAGCTCGTGTACCTGCACATGCGTTTCTACGGCTTCGGCGAGGGCCAGTGGACCGATTCCGCCGTGCGCCGCTACGTCACCGACGCCGGCCCGCTGCTGCCCCGCCTGCACAAGCTCGTCCGGGCGGATTCCACCACCCGCAACCAGCGCAAAGCCGCCCGCCTCCAGCGCACCTACGACCACCTCGAGGAACGCATCGCCGACATCGCCGCCCGCGAGGACCTCGCGCGCGTGCGTCCCGACCTCGACGGCAACGAGATCATGCAGATCCTCAACCTGCCCTCCGGCCCCCAGATCGGTCAGGCCTGGACCTTCCTCAAGGAACTGCGTCTTGAGCGCGGCCCGCTGGAGCGGGAGGAGGCCATCGCGGAGCTGAAGAAATGGTGGTCCGGGAAGGGTGAGTAGGACCGCCGCAGAGATCCGGGGCGGGATCGCCGAGACCTGGGCGGTGGGTCTCGGCCTCATCCCGCTGGGGCTGGCCTTCGGCCTGCTCATGGTGCAGTCCGGTTACGCCTGGTGGTGGACGCCGATCTTCTCCGTCCTCATCTACGCCGGTTCCATGGAATTCCTCGCCATCGGGCTGATCGCCGGCGGCGTCGGCCCTTTTGCCGCGGCGCTGACCGGGCTGATGGTCAACTTCCGGCACATCTTCTACGGGCTGACCTTCCCCCGCCACACCATCGCCCCCCGGCTCGGCCGGGCGTACTCCACCTATGCGCTGACTGATGAGTCCTACGCCATCGTCTCCGCCCGACCACCGGGCAAGATCAGCGGTACCCGGGTGCTGACGATCCAGCTGACCTGCCAGTTACTGTGGGTCATCCCCGGCATCATCGGCGCGGTGGCCGGGCAGGCCGTCCCCGACGATGTGCAGGGCATGGAATTCGCGTTGACCGCCCTCTTCGTGGTCCTGGCCTGGGAGTCCTTCACCAACAGCCGCGACCTCTCCCTGCCCCTGATCGCCGCGGCACTGGCCATCGGCTCCGCCGTCATCGCGCCGGCCCAGATGCTCATCATCGCCCTGAGCCTCTACTTCCTCCTCCTGCTCGTCCGGTTCCGGATGCCGCGTCTCGACGCGGCCCTGACCCTGCGCACCGGTGGCAGCCGTGGGTGACTTCGGTCTGCCCGAGGGCGTCACCCTGGCACAGGTCCTCGGCGTGCTGCTCCCCGTCGCCGTCCTCACCGTCGTACTGCGCCAGCTGCCCTTTTCTGCCCTGAAGATGCTGCGCACCAACCACCTCGTCGGCGCGCTGGGTACGACCATGCCCATCGGGGTGATGACGGTCCTGGTCATCTACACCCTCGTCTCCCAGGTCGAGGCCCCGGGCGGGCTGCCCGCCTCCCTGCTCGCCGTCGGCGTCACCGTCATCCTGCACTGGTGGCGCCGCTCCGCCGGCCTGTCCATCGTGGGTGGCACCCTGGCCTACATGTTCCTGGTCAACATGGTTTTCTGAAGGCGTGATTTTCTCGCCCGGAACCCTGTCGGGGGACGTTTCCGCCCGGTAGCATGAGGCCCATGACCAAGAACCTCACCCGCAAGATCGGCGCCGTAGCCGTGGCCCTCGCCTTCTCCTTCGGTGGGGTCGCCACCGCCACCGCCGCCCCCGGTTCCGCCATCGTCGAATCCGTCGGTTTCACCGGCACCTGGACCGCCGACGGACCCAAAGCCCCCCGCGTGACCCTCAACCTCGACGGATCCTTCAGCGGCAACGACGGATGCAACTCCATGAGCGGCCGCTACACCGTCGTCGGCGGCCGGGTCCATCTCGGCCCCGCCGTGAAGACGAAGAAGTACTGCGGCGATGACGTCTGGTTCGAGAAGGCCGACAAACTCGAGCGCGACGGCGATCGTCTCCGTGTCCTGGACAAGGCCGGCCACCGCATCGGCACCCTCAAGCGTGAGGGCGATGCCCCGGACCCCTTCGCCGGCCTCTCCTCCGAGATCCTCAAGTTCTAGGTGATGCCGTCATGAGGACCTCCACCCTCGGCCGCCTCTGCGCCCTCGCCTTCGTCCCCCTGCTGCTCGTTGGCTGTGCCACCGAATCCTCCGCCGTGGAACCTGAGGGCACCTGGGGCCTGGAGGCCCAGGGCGAAGCCCACCTCGTGCTCGCCGAGGACGGCCGCGTCAGCGGCAGCGACGGCTGCAACCGGCTGACCGGCAGCTGGGAACTGGTCGAGGACCGTGTCGAACTCAGCCCCCTCGCCTCCACCATGATGGCCTGCGAAGGCGTCGAGACCTGGCTCGGCGGTGCCGAAACCCTGGATATCGAAGGCGACACCATGCACGTCCTCGACGGACAGGGCGAGGAACTGGGCACCCTGGAGCGGCAGTAGCTCCGATCCCTTTGCAGAACTTCACTCGTGGTGGGAAGCTGGGTACTCATAAGTCAAGCCCCTACAGGAGGTAGTCGCCGTGTCGATGTCAGATTTCTACGCCGACCGTCTCTTCAACGCCCTGGAACGAAACGATCCCGCCCCCGGCATGCTGCTGGTGGCGGCCCCGGGCATGCTCTCCGACGAGTTCAGCCGTTCGGTGGTGCTCGTCATCGAGCACAACGAGAACCTGACCTTCGGCGTCAACCTCGCCTCCCGCAGTGACCTGGCGGTATTCAACGTCATGCCGGACTGGCTGCCCGCAGTGTCCAAACCGCAGGCGCTCTACATCGGCGGCCCCCTGAACCAGCAGTCCGTCGTCGGCCTGGCGATGACCAAGGCGGGCGTCGACATGGATGCGGCCCCCCAGCTCAACCGCCTGGCCAACCGTCTGGCACACGTCGACCTGCGCGCCGAGCCCGGCGACATCGTCGACCTGGTTGAGGGGATGCGCCTGTTCGCGGGCTATGCCGAGTGGGCACCCGGGCAGTTGGCCGGGGAGATCGAACGCGGCGACTGGTTCGTCACACCGGCGCTGCCGACCGACGTGATTGTGCCCGGCCGGGCGGATCTGTGGGGCGACGTGATGCGCCGCCAGCAGATGCCCCTGCCGCTGTTCTCCACCTTCCCCTCCGACCTGGTGGACAACTAGAAATCAGGGAAGGCGGCCATCGCCTCGGCCCACAGCCCCTCAAATTCCGCGGCGCTGAGCGCCCGGTGCTCGATGTCCGGGAAGTCGGCGTAGGTGTCGGGGTGGGGCACCACCGGGTTCGGGGCGTTGGACATGCCGGCCGACTTCTCCTGGGTGGCGCAGCCGCGGATGGTCTCCGTGGGATCGAGCTCGATGATGCGGACCAGGGCGCAGGTCTGCGCATCCATCTCCGCGAGCTCGGCCACGTGGATGACCGAGCCGGCCCCGGGGATCGACAGTTCAATGCGGACGTGGATGTTTTGCTTCACGTCGAACATGGTGCGTCGCGGGGCGTCGAAAAGCAATCAGGCGGGCTGGCGCGCATAACGCGCCGCAAGCCACGAACACATCATCAGCTGGATCTGGTGGAAGATCATCAGCGGCAGGATCAGCAGACCGATGCTGGCACCGCCGAAGATCACCGAGGCCATCGGCAGGCCCGTCGCCAGCGACTTCTTCGTGCCGCAGAACTGGATGGCCTTCATGTCCTTCTGGTTGAAACCCAGACGCAGCGACACGGAACGCGTCAGCCACAGCATGATCGCCACCAGGACGATGGAGAAGACGATGAGGAAGATGATCTCACCCACCGACACCTCCGACCACACACCCGCGACCATGCCCGCCGAAAAAGCCGAGTACACCACCATGGTGATGGAACCCCGGTCGACGATCTTCGTGGCCTTGTTCGCCGCGATGCCCTTGACCCACTTCCGCAGGAGCTGCCCGAGCACGAACGGCAGGAGCAGCAGCACCGCGATGTCGAGGAAGACCTGCGTGTCCACGTTGATGCCCTCACCGGTCGACATGAGCAGCATCACCAGCAGCGGGGTGAGGAACACACCCGCCAGGTTCGAGGCACTCGCCGCCACGATCGCCCCCGCGTAGTTGCCCTTCGCGATGGAGGTGAAGGCCACCGAGGACTGCACCGTCGACGGCACCAGGCACATGAAGAGGATGCCCATGTACAGCTCGTCCGAGATCACCAGCGTCAACGGCTGCAGCGCCAGCCCCACCAGCGGGAACACCAGGAAGGTGAAGGCCAGGATCAGCAGGTGCAGCCGCCAGTGCATCAGGCCCTTGAACGCCTCCCGCGTGGACAGGCGGGCACCGTAGAGGAAGAAGAGCAGGGCGATGGCGAGGTTTGTCGCGGTGGCGAACCACTCCGCGAAACCACCACGGGCAGGGGCGATGAGTGCCACCACCACCGCCAGAATAATCAGGAGGATCAGCGGGTCAGTCCGCTTGAGGAGGGACAGCATGACTTGCAGTGTACGACCCACCCTAGAGTGGGGCACATGACCTCACTCTTCGAACCGATCCGGCTCCGCGACCTGGAAATCCGCAACCGCATGTGGCTACCGCCCATGTGCCAGTACCACGCCTTCGACGCCGACGGCACGCCCGAGGACTGGCACACCGTCCACTACGGGGCGCGCGCCGCCGGGGGTTTCGGGCTCATCATCGCGGAGTCCACCGGCATCACTCCGGAGGGCCGGATCTCACCCCTGTGCACCGGCCTCTGGAACGACCGCCAGGAGCAGGCCTGGGCGCGGATCGTGCAGTTCGCCCACTCCCAGGGAGCGAAGATGGGCATCCAGCTCAACCACGCCGGCCGAAAGGCCTCCAGCGTCCCCGCCCGCCCCGGACAGGAGCCTGTGAACGACACCGACACCATCCCCGTCGGCCACGGCGGCTGGGAGATCGTCGGCCCCTCCGCCGTGGCAAACGACGGCCTGGCCGTCCCCCGCGAGATGACGGTCGAGGAGATCGAGGCCCTGCTCGGACAGTTCGCCGCCTCCGCGGAACGGGCCGTTCGTGCCGGTTTCGACACCATCGAGCTCCACGGCGCCCACGGCTACCTGCTCCATCAGTTCCTTACTCCCCTGGCCAACCGGCGCACCGACGACTGGGGCGGATCCTTCGACAACCGCACCCGTCTGCTCCGGGCCGTGGTGCAGGCCGTCCGTGAGGTCATCCCCGCGGGCATGCCGTTGCTCGTGCGTCTGTCCGCCACTGACTGGATCGACGGCGCCTGGGACCTCGACCAGACCGTGAAACTGGCGCAACTGCTCAGGGATGACGGCGTCGACCTCATCGACGTCACCACCGGTGGTGCCGCCCACGCGCAGATCCCCGTCGGGCCGGGCTACCAGGTCCGCTTCGCCGAGGAGATCCGCGCACGCGCCGGCATCCCCACCGCGGCCGTCGGCATGATCACCGAGTCCGGTCAGGCCCAGGAGATCGTCACCGACTCGCTTGCCGACGCCGTCCTCATCGGCCGCGCCGCCCTCCGCGACGCCTCCTGGCCCCTGCACACCGCCCACGAGCTGGGGAAGACCCGCGAGGAGATCCCCTACCCGGGTTCCTACTGGCGTGCCGCCTGGCGCTAACCGCCGACGTTCAACGTCCCGCCTGTCTGTTCCAGATCTGCGGGCGTGAGCGGGTCGCGGGCGATCCCGGAGATGACGGAACCGTCCCGGATGTCGAATACCGAGTTGTGGTACGTGCAGATCACGGTGTCCCCCTCGACTTCCGTGATGGGGTTGCGCTGGTGCGGGCACTGCTGGGACCAGGCGACGTAGGTGCCGGCGGTGGGTTGTGCGATGATGAAACCGTCGAAGATGACGGCGCTGCCCACCGGCACGTCCGCCGCGGCGACCTCTACAGACGGTGTGGCGCCGCAGGCCGCGAGAAATACCCCCGCGAAGGTGCTCGCGGTGCCCAGCAGGAACATACGGCGGCTGCAGGTGAAGCGGGACTCAGGCATGATCACCATTATGCCCCGCCGGGAAGTTCTGGACGGAGTAAATGGTCAGGCGGTTCCAAGGTGGGACACACCGGCTGTCTGGCTTGGCCAATGACAGAACTTCCCCATCTTTGGTTGATGGGGAAGGTGTTCCCGACGTCCCGGAGCCAGAAGTTGAGTCACTGTGACTTTATGCTTCCGGTCATGATCGTGTCAGTAGATCTCCCTCTGCCGGGCCCCCACGAGCCCCCAGCCGGTGAGCACCACTGCCACCACCCCCATGCCCAGATGCACCGCCCAGGAACCGCTCTCCACTGTGACGCCGTATTCGAAGGGGGAAAGGTCAATGAGCCACTGGGGGGCATTGAGAATCGGCCCGAACAACGTGAGCACCGCCGCCGTGATCACGGGTGCCCACGCGAAGTGGGCGAACCGTGGGAACAATCCCACAAGTGCGACCGCCACCGCAGTGAGCAGAAGCGCCGGGCCCAGTTGTGACCAGGCTGCCAGGAGTAGGTTGTCATAGTCCCCCGCCGTCGTCGAGTCCTGGGACCAGAGGCCGTACACCCCACCCACCATGGTGGCCGTGGTGCCGGACAGGACTGCAGTCCATCCGATGAGCGCGGCAGATCCGAGTGGCACCCACCGCCGGATCCCGGTGGAGCGCTGGAGATCCACAGTCCTGTCGATCTCCCCGGAGCGGTACGTGACGATCGCCTGGATTCCCATCGTCGCCACCAGGATCCCGCAGAGCTTCGCCACGTAGGTGATGAACTCCGTCTTCATGTCACCGGTGTCGAAGATGTTCTTGAAGATCTGACCGATGTTCTCCTCCGCTTCCATCCACTCACTCAGCGAACCGGTGATCGCGATGAAGAAGGCAGCGAGGGCCGCGACCACCAGGGTCCAGGCCACGATCGTTCCGCGGTTGAGCACCATCGACAGGTGCACCGGTCCCCGGACGCGGCGGACCCGTCTCCGTGGCAGCACCGGCAGCCGGAAGAGAGCCTGACCGTATTCACGGTGGCGTTCGGCGAACAGCGCCGCCGCGGAACCAAGCAGGCACATGGCCGCTATGGCGGCGACCGCTGCCCAGTCATCATGGACGAAGGGACGGACCAGCGTTTTCCAACCCAGTGGGGACAGCCAGTTGAGCCATTCGATCCGTTGCGAATCCGCCGTGGCCCGCACGATGACGGAGGCGGCGATGGTCACCAGCCCTACTCTGGTCAGAGCCGCGGGGTTGTCGACGAACAACAGCACCAGCTGGGCCAGAAGCGCGGACCCGAACATCACCAGGGCAAAGGTGGCCCCAGCCACCACCGCCCCCTGAAGCGGCATCTCATCCACATACAGACCCGAGACAGCGAGGACCACCCCACTGCCGGCCCCCACGACGAGGGAGGTGACAGCGGTGGTCAACAGCGCCGCGGCTGCCGGCGCCATCCGGTTGATACCGGTGGACAGCCGCAGCTCCATCTGCCCCTGGTGCTCCTCCTTGCGGTGCAGTCCCACCATCATGAGCACGGACATGACCGAGGCGAGGATGCTCAGCAGTGACCCGGCCTCCCACATGACAATCTGTCCCAAGGAGGCGGGTGTCTCCAGCGGCCCCCACACGGCCGTCATGCCGGCATTCTGCTGGATGCCGGTGAGGAAGGCTGTCCGGTCTGCCGGGGTCGGATAGTAGTTCTCGTAGGCGGGAGGGAAGATCGCCAGAAATGCCCACAGACACACTGACCAGATGATGAGGAAGTTTCTCCGCAGGCGGAAATTGAGCCGGATCATTCCCGCCCCCGCTTCTCCATGTCCCCGTAGTGCGCGAGGAACATCTCTTCAATGCTCGCGGGTCGCGAAACAATGTCCTCGCCCCCGGCGTCGAGAATGATCCGCAGGATCTCAGATACCTGTTCGCGGGCAGCGGTGACCTGGATGAGAGGACCGTCGAAGGTGGCGTCGGTGAGTGAGAGGAGGGCAGGTGTTTCACGTGAAACCCTGGCGGTGATCTCATGGGTGGAAAGGTGCTTCAATTCGGCCATGCTGCCCGTCTCGACGGTGCGGCCGTCCCGGATGATGGTCACGTCGTCGCAGAGCTTCTCAACTTCACTCATGATGTGGCTGGAGAGCAGGATGGTGGCGCCCCGCTCCCGCTCGCGCCGCAGCTCCTCCACGAAGACCTGCTCCATCAGAGGGTCGAGCCCCGCGGTGGGCTCATCGAGGATGAGGACTTCGGCAGCGGCGGACAATGCAGCAACAAGGCTGACTTTACGGCGGTTGCCGGTCGAGTAGTCGCGGCACTTCTTGTTCGGATCGAGTTTGAAGAGGTCGATGAGTTCCCCCTCCCTCTCTTTGTCGACGGGGCGACCCCGGAGGGATTCGAGGGTGCGGAATACCTCGCGCCCCGTCAGGCCCGGCCAGAGGGCGACGTCGCCGGGGATGTAGCCGATGCGTTTCAGTACGGAGGGAGTGCGGCGCGGGTCCTCCCCCAGAACCTCGGCGGTCCCGGAGCTGGCGTGGAGGACCCCCAGGAGGGTCCGGATGGTGGTGGATTTCCCGGATCCGTTGGGGCCGAGGAATCCGTGGATGGTGCCTGGCCGGACACTCAGATTGAGTCCGTCCAGAGCGCGGAACGTGCCGAAGTTCTTGACCAGGTTGCGCACTTCAATGGCTGAAGGCATGCCCGTCCCCTCCCCGGAGTTTCACGTGAAACATGGCTCGTCGACGGACGCGTGGAACTATGAGTCTGTTTCTCATGCCCCCAGCATGCCTGCTCGGATCACTCCGGTGGTGGGTCGTTACCATCCGCCAGCGGGGCGCTCCCCTGCCTCTTCCTCTCCTGGGATTCCGCCCGGATCCGTTCCCGCCGTCTATGGATTCTCTGGGCCACTGTCTGGAGCCAGTGACGCTCCTTCGGCGCCAGGGGGCCGGTGGGTTCGGCGGAGACCCATCGCCCGTCCTCAAAGAGCCAGAATTTCTCCCGGGTGGCGGGGTCGATGATGTAGCGGACCCGACCATCTGTCTTGATGTTGTGGTGGTGCTGGCAGATGGCGGCCAGGTTCGCTGCGGTGGTGGGTCCACCGTCCCCGAAGTCAACCCGGTGGTCCATCTGGGATCGGATGCCGTGGCGGAGGCAGCCGGGGAAACTGCAGCCGCCGTCCCAGCCGATCACCACCGCCCGGATGTCGGCAGGGGTGGTGTAGGAGCCGGAGACCTTGTCATAGAGCTGGTCCATGTCCCGGATGGTGGCTGCCTGGGCTGCGAGCCTGTCGGCCTCCCCGACGCTGAGCCAGCCGATCCCGGAGATCCAGCCGGGAGCATCCTTGACATCATGTGCCCGGTAGACATTGAGGACGATGTTGGTGGTGCCCTCCCCGCGGACGAGCTCCGCGAGGGCCTGGCTGAGACTGATCTCCCGGTTGGCGGCATGCTGCCGCACCCGCTCATCGATCTCGTGGGCCGTCACCGCGTCGGTGACCACATCGATGAAACCCTGCGCCCCGTCAATGCCGACGGAGAACGCCTCTCCCACTCCCCCGGCGGGTGAATCGTCGGGTGAGACCGAATCGTCGAGAGTGAGGATGATGGCATTCAACTTCCGCCGGATCGCGCCGGCAGAAGGCAGGTTCTGGTTGGGTCGGGTGGGTGTGAGGTAGGTGGTGAGCTCCTCATCGACGATGCGCATGTGCTCGGTGATGTCCGCGTCGATCTTGCACAGCACGGCGTCGATGGCCTTCAGCCGGCTGAGGTCCAGGTGGAAGAGGCGCTCCTGGAGCTGCCTGAACCGGGGCAGTTCACGCAACCGGTGGTGGGCGAACAACGCCTTCTCGATGTGGGGTTCACCGTAGCCGGTGGAGCGCCGCAGCGCCGCCAGCACCTGCTCGATGTCCTCGATGTCGTCGGGCACGTAGGACTGCCACAGCTCGTGGTCCTCCCGTCGGATCCGCGTCGCGCGGATGGCGGCGGGATCATGAGGCGAGCACACCGAGTAGTAGTTCCTCGGGTACAGCAGATCCCGAAGCGCCCGGTCCACGACCGACTCCAGTACGTCCATCACATTCCCCCCGGTTGTATGTTCGAACCCAACGTTAGAACAGCTGTCCGACATCCGCAAGGGCTGGAAAGAAAAAACACCCGCCCACTGGCGGGTGGGCGGGTGTCAGGAGGGACGGGCTACGCGCGCTTCGTCGCTGCCTTCATGGCGGAGACGAACTCAGCGAGCTCCGCCTTGAGTGCGGCCAGGTCGGTGATCCGGCCCGGCTCGGGGTGGTCCCCCACGACGTATTTGTCGATGATCCTGGTGATCGCGGAGCCGGAGATGGCTCCCGCGGCACCCGCGGCGATGGCGTCGGCAACATGCTCCGGGGTGGAGATGCCGAAACCGAGGAGGATCGGGGGACCGCCGAAACGTTTCACATTGGCCACGACATCGGCGAGGCCGGTGATCTCCGATGCGCGTTCGGTGCCGGTCACACCGTGGCGGGAGACGGCGTAGATGTAACCCTTCGACTGGGCGGCCACACCGGCGAGGGTCTTCTCGGCGGCCTGGGCCGGGGCGATGAAGATGGGGTCGATGCCGACGGCCGCGGCGGCGGCGGCGAAGGGCTGCCCCTCGCGGACGGGGACGTCGGGAAGCAGGACGGAGTCGGCGCCGGCCTCCGCGAACTCCCGGTAGAAGGTCTCCAGTCCGCGGGTGAAGGGGACGTTGCCGTAGATGAGCATGCCGATGGGCAGGTCGGGGAACTCCGCGCGGATGGTGCGGATCTGGGCCAGGGCACCGTCCACGGTCGCTCCCCCGTCGAGGGCGCGGATGTGTGACTTCTGGATGGTGGGGCCGTCGGCCACCGGATCGGAGAAGGGGACGCCGAGCTCGAGGGCGTCGGCACCCGCCTCGACGACCGCGCGGACGATCTCCAGGGCGTCCTCTCCGGTGGGGTCACCGAGCATGAGGAAGGGGACGAAGGCGCCTTCGTTGCGCCTGCCGAGGGCGTCGAAAAGCTTCTCGTAACGGGTCATGGCTACTGCGCCTCCTTGGACAGGACGAGCTCGGGGTTCTCCTCGAGGGTACGGCGGACGTGGTCGACGTCCTTGTCGCCGCGACCCGACAGGGAAACCAGGATGGTGATGTTCTCGCCGTTCTCCTCGGCCAGCTTCGCGCGCTTGAGGGCGTAGGCCATGGCGTGGGAGGACTCGAGGGCGGGGATGATGCCCTCGTGCAGGGAGAGCAGCTGGAAGGCCTCGAGGGCCTCCGCGTCGGTGATGCCGACGTAGGTGGCGCGGCCGGAAGCATGGAGATATGCGTGCTGCGGGCCCACACCCGGATAGTCGAGACCGGCGGAGATGGAGTAGGACTCCTCCACCTGACCGTCGGAGTTGCGCATGAGGTAGCTGCGCGCGCCGTGGAGGATGCCGATCTGGCCGTTGTTGATGGTCGCGCCGTGTTTGCCGGAATCGAGTCCCAGGCCGCCGGGCTCCGCGCCGACGAGCTCGACGCCTTCCTCGTCGATGAAGTCGGCGAACATGCCGATGGCGTTGGAGCCGCCGCCGACGCAGGCGACGACGAGGTCCGGCAGGCCGCCGGTGCGCTCGATCATCTGCGCCTTGGCCTCCTGGGAGATGACGCGGTGGAATTCCCGGACGATCGTCGGGAAGGGGTGGGGGCCGGCGGCGGTGCCCAGCAGGTAGTGGGACTCGTGGAAGGTGGCGGTCCAGTCGCGCAGGGCCTCGTTGACGGCGTCCTTGAGGGTGCCGGAGCCGGTGTCCACGGGGATGACCGTGGCGCCCATGAGCTTCATGCGGAAGACGTTGGGCTGCTGGCGCTCGACGTCCTTGGCGCCCATGTAGACGACGCACTCCAGACCGAGCAGGGAGCAGGCCAGGGCGGTGGCGGTGCCGTGCTGGCCTGCGCCGGTCTCGGCGATGATGCGGGTCTTGCCCATGCGCTTGGCCAGCAGCGCCTGGCCGATGACCTGGTTGGTTTTATGGGCGCCGCCGTGGACGAGATCCTCACGCTTGAGGAAGATCCGGGCGTGGCCCCTCCCCTCCCCCGGCAGAGGCAGATTGGAGCATTCGGTCAGCGGGGTGGGGCGGCCGAGGTAGTCGCGCAGGTAGGTGGCGAGTTCCTCCCGGAAGGAGGGGTCGTTCTGCGCGTCGACGAAGGCCTGCTCGAGTTGGTCGAGTGCCGGGATGAGGGACTCGGGGACGAATTGTCCGCCGAATTCACCGAAGTAGGCCGGCAGTACGGTGGTGCCGCCCTCGCGATCTGTGGTGGTGGTCATGAGTGTTGATCCTATTGGTAGCTGAAGCTGCGGATGGTGGCGAAGGCCAGGCGGAGGGCACCGGCGTCCTTGCGGCCGGGTTGGCCGGGGTATTCCACACCGGAGTTGAGGTCGAGTCCGAGGCAGCCGACGGCGAGTGCGTCAGTGAGGTTGGCGGGGCTCAGTCCGCCGGCGAGCAGGCTGTGCTGCTTCACCTCGGCGGGGATGGTCGACCAGTCGAAGGTGGTGCCGGTGCCGCCGCCGCCGGAATCGAGGACGAGCTTATCGACGTCCCCCGCGATCGCCGTGGCCACCTCTCCCCCGGTCTCCGCGGTCATGGAGACCGCGCGCCAGACCTCGGTGCCCTCGGGCACCTCGGCACGGGCGGTGGTGATGAGGGCGCGCTCGGCCGCTACCGACCCCTGGTACGGAGCATGGAGCTGGACCGCGCCGACACCGTCGAGGCAGAGCGCAGCGAAACCGGAGGTGCGGCGTGAGACGGCGACGTACTTCAGACTGCCCTCGGCGCCGATGATCTGCTCCGCGGTTTCACGTGAAACATTGCGCTTCGATGTCTCGTCGAAGATGAGTCCGCCGTAGACGGCACCGGCTGCCGCGGCGGCCTGGGCGGCCGTCGGTGAAGTGAGTCCGCAGACCTTGTTCGGGCCGTAGACGAGCTCGCGGGCGGCCAGATCGATGTCCGGCTGGGAGGTCAACTGCGAGCCGACGAGGAAACCGTTGGAGTGTCCGCCGAGCCGCCGCACGGTCTCACTGTCACGGATTCCGGATTCGGAGACCACCACCGCGTCCTCCGGGAGCAGTGCCGCCAGGCGGGCGGAGCGGTCCAGGTCGATGGACAGGTCGTGGAGGTTGCGGTGGTTGATGCCGAAGATCTTCGCGCCGAGACGGACGGCACGCTCGGTCTCCTCCTCGTCGATGACCTCGGTGAGGATGTCGAGGTCGTAGCGGGCGGCGACGTCGGCGAGCGCGGTGTACTCATCGTCGGAGAGCACGGAGAGCATGAGCAGGATGGCGTCGGCACCGAAATAGCGGGCGGCGTGGACCTGGACCTCGTCGATGATGAAGTCCTTGCACAGCACCGGCAGGTGCGAGGAGGAGGCGACGGTGGCCAGGTGGTCGTAGTCGCCGCCGAAGCGGTCGGGCTCACAGAGCACGGAGATGCCCGAGGCATAGCGCGAGTAGACGCGCGCGATGGCACCCGGCTCGTAGTGCTCGCGGATCATGCCGAGGGAGGGTGAGGAGGACTTGCACTCCATGATGAAGCGGTTACCCCCGCGGCCGTCAGCACGCAGGGTGTCGTAGAGGGAGCGGGTGGATTTCGTCAGGGTGGACAGGTCCACGTGGGCGATGCGCGCCCGGATCTCCTCGAGATGGCCGCGGCGGCCCTCGACGATACCCTCCAGAACGGTCGGAAGTTTATGCGCCATAATCGGTCCCTTCATGCTTGTTGAGCCACTCCCCCACTGTCCCGTCCGCGATGAGCTTGAGCGCCAGTTCGGTGCCCTCCCGCAGGGAGTCGACGCGGGAGTTGAGGTAGAACATCGCGCCGGCGTTGACGGCCACGGCGTCGCGGTGCGCGGTCGGGCCGGTGCCGTTGAAGATCGCGCGCATGTGGCGGGCGTTCTCCTCCCCATCACCGCCGACGAGGTCCTCGAGCGCACACTTCTCGACGCCCAGTTCCTCCGGCGTCACCTCGTAGGTGATGATCTCCCCGTCCGCCTGCAGCTCCCACACGGTGGTGGTGCCGTGGACGGCGATCTCATCGGTGCCGGCGCCGTGGACGACAAGTGCGCGGGAACGGCCGAGCTCCCCGAAGACCTCCGCGAGCATCTGGCCGTGGGCGGGGTTGGCCACACCCATGATCTGGAATTCCGGGCGCACCGGGGAGAGCAGCGGGCCGAGGACGTTGAAGATGGTGGGCACCTTCAACGCCTTGCGCACCGGCTGGGCGTGCGCGATGGCCGGGTTGTAGGCCGGGGCGAAGAGGAAGGTGAAGTTGGAGGCCTCGAACCAGCGTTGGGCACGTTCCGGATCCAGATCCAGGGGGATGTTCAGGGCCTCCAGCACATCGGCGGAACCGGACTTGGAGGACACGGAACGGTTGCCGTGTTTGACCACCTTCAGTCCCCCGGCCGCCGCGACGAGGGAGGCGCCGGTGGTGATGTTGATGGTGTTGGCGCCGTCACCTCCGGTGCCCGCGGTATCCAGGACCCCCTTTCCCGGGACCGGGAAGGGGCGGCCGGCGTTGAGGAAGGCCTTGGCGGCGCCGGCGATGTCGGCGAAGGTCTCACCGCGGGTGCGGATGGTGGCCAGCAGCGCCGCGATGTGGACGTCGTCGTATTCACCGATGGTCATCGGCGTGAAGACCTCGACGGCGTCCTCGACGGTGGGGGCCGGGTTGTCCAGGTACCTGATCAGCACCTGCAGGTTGTCGGGGTGGGTCATCAGCGGGAACCTTCCTTCTGGGAAATACTGAGCAACTGGCTGACGCAACGCGTCAGGATGATCGGTCCGGAGGGGCTGAGCACGCTCTCGGGGTGGAACTGCAGGCCGATGGCCATGCCGTCCGGAGTCTCGGCGGCCATGACGACATCACCGATCTCCGTCTCCGTGGTGGCCAGCGGATGCATGCCCGCCGCCTCGCGGCAGCCGAGGGAGTGGTAGCGGGCGACCGGCACGAGGCGGCCGACCTTGCCCGGCAGGTCAGCGTCGACGGCCAGCCCGGCGAAGACGGGGTGTTCCACACCGGCGTCGGTGAGGGTCATCGGCACGGAGACACCGTGGACGGGGCCGCAGGGTTCGACCTTTCCGCCGTGGTGCTCGAGCAGGGCCTGGAAACCCAAGCAGATGCCGAGCACCGGAATATTGCCGATCACCTGTTCGATGAGTGGCAGCAGGTTGCCGGCGGTGGCCGGGTAACCCGGGCCGGGCGAGAGGCAGATCAGGTCGGGCTCCGCCGCGAGCACCTCCGCCACCGTGACGGTGTTGCGGAAGACGGTGCAGCGGTACCCGGCCTCGGCGAAGGCGTCGACGAGGTTGTAGACGAAGCTGTCGTGGTTGTCGATGAGGACGATGTGCGTCATCGGATCACCTCCAGGGTGGAATCCGCGGCGAGCGCGATGGCGTTGAGTACGGCATAGGCCTTCTGCAGGGTCTCGTCGGCCTCGGACTGGGGGTTGGAGTCGCGGACCACGCCGGCGCCGGCCTGGACGGAGGCGGTGCCGTCCTGCACGAAGGCGGAACGGATGACGATGCAGTTGTCCATGTCGCCGTTACCCCGGATGTAGCCGATGGCACCGCCGTAGGAGCCGCGGCGCCGTTTCTCGACGCCCCGCAGCAGCTCCATCGCGCGGATCTTCGGCGCCCCCGACAGGGTGCCCATGTTCATGCAGGCCCGGTAGGCGTCCAGGGCGTCGAGCTCCGGGTCCAGCGTCGCCGTCACCCGGGAGACCAGGTGCATGACGCGGGAGTAGCGGTCGACCTGCAGCAGGTCGGCGACCCGGCGCGTGGCCGGGACGGCGACGCGGGCGAGGTCGTTGCGGGCGAGGTCGACGAGCATGGTGTGCTCGGCGATCTCCTTGGCGTCGGTACGCAGCTCGAGCTCCATGCGGATGTCGAGCTCGTCGTTGACGGAGCCGTCCGGGTTCAGGCCGCGGGGGCGGGTGCCGGCGATGGGGTAGAGCTGGACCTCGCGGGTGGCGGAGTCGAATTTGAGGTTCGATTCCGGTGAGGCGCCGAACAGTTCGAAGGGGCGGCCGTTGGTACCGGTGCCGCGCTGGTAGAACATGTACGGGCTGGGGTTGGTCTCCCGCAGCTGCCGGTAGGCGGCGAAGGCGTCGGGGCAGGGCGCGGTGAAGGTCCGGGCGGGTACGACCTGGTAGATGTCGCCGTTGTGGATGTTCTGCTTGAGTCCCTCGACCTGCCCCCGGAATTCCGCGTCGGGGATGTCGGCGGTGACCTGGAGGACGTCCGAATGGTGGACCGTGGGCTGGTAGGTGTGTTCGGCGGCGTCGATGAGCGCGGCGAGTTCATCGAGGCGGTCCGCGAGATCGTCCTCGGCCAGGGAGACACCGGTCAGGTGCGCGGTCTGGTCACCGTGGTTGATGGTGAGCACGATCTCGGCGAGCACGAACTGGTAGTCCGGGTAGGTGTTGGTGCTCTCCCCCACCGCCGGCAGTTCCTCGAAGGTCTCCAGGAAGTCGAAGGCGATGCCCCCGGCCAGCATGGGCAGGGTGTGGCTCGGGTCCGCGTAGCCGGCGTCCCGGGTCAGGGCGCGCAGCGGTTCGACGGGGCTGACGGCGGTGAGGCGCTCCCGCTCGTCGACGGCGTGGGTGCGCGGGAAGGTGAAGGTGTCGCGGCCGTATTCGGCCAGCTGCTCGTTGAGCTTCCCGACGATCACCTCACCCGAGGCCGTCAACGGTGTCACTGTCACCGACTGGCCGGTGCAGGTCAGCCGCACCGAGGAGGTCAGCACCGCGACGGAGGAGATCCCCGACTTCGTGGTGATGTCCGCGGATTCCAGGAGAACGGAATCATCGGCGGTGGTGCCGCCGAGGTGGGCGAACAGGCCGGAGGCGTCTGCGTGGTAGCGCACCTGACGGGTTAGCACCACTGGTGGGGAACTGCTGGTCATCTGGGTATTCTACTTTCCTGGGGGCGGGTGGGTCATTCGTGCTTCCCGCTGCCGGCCAGGTGGTGTACCCGAGAAAAATACAGGGCCCGCAGCGCTTCCTGGGAAGACGGCGGGCCTGGGATGGAGTGCAACACGTGTGGCTCGCCGGTTAAGCGCGCCACCACCACTGGGTGCTTCGGAGAGAAGTCGAGTTGTTCACGTCACAGACGTTAATGCCCTGTCGGGCATGACGCAACTCCACCGGGGGCAGAGACCTACTGCTGGTCTGCCTGGCTGGCGGCACGACGCAGGGCGTCGATGTCCACTTCGGGGGTCTCAGCGGGGGCACCGCAGTTGCAGTTCCCGCCGCAGCCGTCCCCGGAGTCCTCGCCGGCGTCGAGAAGCGAGGCCTTCTGCGCACCGACGTGGGCGCCCAGGCTCATGGCCACCAGGGCGACGAGGATGGTGAAGACGGTGAACAGCCACATCCAGCCCCCCGACACGAGGCCGATGAGGCCACCGAAGAGCAGGGCCACGCCACCGAAGGTCCAGACCGGGCCGGCGGCGGCGTGCGCGGTCCGCCAGGTCTCCTCGGATTTACGGACCTCGGGGATCCGCATGCCGATGATGGAGTTGCCCGGCAACTTCTTCGTCCAGGAGATCACCCCGAACAGGATCAGGCACAGGGCGAGGATGATCAGAACCAGAGCGATGACCGTCATAACGGCTCAGTCTATCCGGTGCAGTAGATTTTCTGGTATGGACCTCAAGCGCCTCAGCTCATCGCTGCTGTTCTGGGTGGTCGTCGCGATCATCCTGGGCATCATCTGCAGCCTCTTCTTCCCGGAATGGTTGGCCCGGGTTTTCATCACCTTCAACAGCCTCTTCGGCGGTTTCCTCGGATTCTTCGTCCCTGTACTCATCTTCGCCCTGATCACTCCCGCGATCGCGGGCCTGGGCCGGGGGGCCGGGAAGTGGTTGGCCATCACCACCGCCATCGCCTACGCCTCGACGATCCTGTCGGGTCTGCTCGGTTACGCGGTCGCGGTCGGTCTCTTCCCCAGCCTGCTGGCGGGGCAGACAGTGAACACCGTCGAGGAGTCGGAGTCGGCCCTCACCAGCTACTTCTCCATCGAGATGCCGCCACCCTTCGAGATCATGACCGCCCTGCTGCTGGCCTTCTGCCTGGGTGTGGCCATGACGGTGGTCAAGTCCGACACCATGTACGCGCTCAGCCGGGATCTGGAGCGGGTGGTCATGAAGGTGATCTCCGCCTTCGTCATACCGCTGCTGCCGGTGTTCATCTTCGGCATGTTCCTCTCCCTGGGCATGGACGGCAACCTCGGCGCGACGATGGTGGCCTTCGGCAAGGTGATCGTGGTCGCCGTGGTCATGACCTTCATCTTCCTTGCCGTGCTCTTCGGGGTTGCGGGTGCCGTCGCGAAGGTGAACCCCTTCGTGGCCTTCAAGAACATGCTGCCCGCCTACGCCACCGCGCTGGGCACCTCCTCCTCCGCCGCGACGATCCCGGTCAGCTACAAGTCCACCCTGCGCAACCGGGTCGACCCCAACGTCGCCGGTTTCGTCATCCCGCTGTGCGCGACCATCCATCTCGGCGGCTCGATGATGAAGATCGTCCTCTTCGCCTTCGCCATCGTCCAGATGGCCGGCATCGAGGTCTCCCCGGGCATGGCCATCGGCTTCCTGCTCATGCTCGGCGTGACCATGATCGCGGCCCCCGGTGTGCCGGGTGGGGCCATCATGGCCGCCGTCGGTCTGCTCTCCTCCATGCTGGGCTTCACCGACGCCCAGGTGGCGCTGATGATCGCCGCCTACATCGCCATCGACTCCTTCGGCACCGCCGCCAACGTCACCGGTGACGGCGCGATCGCGCTGATCATCAACCGCTTCGCCAAGGGCAAGATCAACAAGGTCCGTGAGGTCGAGACCGTCGAGCCTGAGCCCGTACAGTAGCTCTCCCCATACTCCTCCAGGACCGCGAGTTTCTCGCGGTCCTTTTCTTTGTTCGCCCTATTCCCCGCGGATCGTGCACCCGCTCGGGCCGTCCCAGCTCGGATAGATGGGCTGGACATCACCGGGGCCCGGCACCCGGAGCAGGTTGACCGAGGTGTAGAGCGCGGGTACGTCGGCGGTGTTCTCGATGGCCTGCAGTTTCACGGCGGCGTCGTGGAACTCCCGCAACCGCTCGGGATCGTGGTTCCACACCCGGTGGATCTGCTCGTCCATCTCGAAGATGAGCCAGTGCCCGTCCTGTCCGAGGACGGTGATCTGCTTGATCTCGCCGGGTTTTTTCCAGGACAGTCCGGCCTGGATCCAGTGGACGGCGTGGCCTGGCCGGTAGTTGGTGCAGCGGTGGTGCATGGGAGTTCTCCCCGTGATCGCATGTTTCCCGCACCGGTTCCTCCGGTGGGGCGGATCTTCCCTCGAGGGCACCGGTGGGCGATTCCACGGTTGCCAGTCAGCGTGTCGGGGGGCTTGTCGCTGAGCTTCTGGATCCTGGGGACACGATAGCACAGATCTAGACCAAGCTGTCTGAAGGGGGAGGGCGCTACCCTGACCGGTATGGAGAATTTCGTGCGCGTCGCAGCCGTGGAGGACCTCTCCCCCGGCTCCACCCTGCGGCTGGTGGATTTCGATCCGCCCGTCACCCTCGTCCGTGATCTCGGTGGTGACTTTCACGCCCTCGACGATGCCTGCCCCCACGTCGGTGCCTCCCTCGTGCGGGGTGTCATCCACGAGGACGCTGTCATCGAGTGCCCCCTCCACCACGGCCTGTGGTGCCTGCGGACGGGTGAGCCGAGGAAGTATCCGGCGCGGGTCCCGGCCACCGTCCACCGCGTGGAGGTGCGCGACGGGGGCGTCTGGTTGTCCGCCTGAGACAGGAACGCACCCCGCCGCTCCGGGAAACGGATCAGCGGGGCGCGCGTGCAGCGGGGGTGGGTTAGTTCTTCGTCTCCACCTTTTCACCCGCGAAGATCGGGGCGAAGAAGTCGGCCAGTGCCTGGGTGTCGGTCAGCGGCAGGACCGTGGCCACGTACTGGTCGGGGCGGACCACGACCACGGCGCCGTCGCGGCTGATACCGCGTGCCTCGAAGATGTCCTCCTCCGGGAGCGCGGACCAGACGTTCTCGAGGTCCTTCAGCCTGTGCGGACCGACCTTCGGCAGGAAGGCCTCGGGGGCGTCGGTGACCTCGAAGTCGTGGTGGTGCTGCTGGTAGATGACCTTGACGTCGAACCAGGCGTTCTCGTCTCCGTCAGCCGGGGTGTAGGCGCGGACCGGGGACTCCGGGGAGTTGAGCCACTCAGCCCAGTCGGTCAGCTTCGAGGGCTGTCCTGCGGCCGGGGTGTCGGCGAAGGCGTAGATGCGCCAGCGGCCGTCGGCGATATGCTCGTGGCCGATGTGGAGGTCGTGGGCGTCGCAGCGGCGCATCGCGCGGTAGGACTTGAAGCGGCGGCCGACGGGGAAACCGGTGGCCAGGTCCTGGTACCTGGTGGTGCCGGTGATGAGGTTGTCCGAGTACTCGGTGAGGAAACCGGCGGCGAACTCCTCGGCCTCGACGTAGAACCTGGCGATGTCGTCCGGGTTCTCCAGCTGGTCGAGCGGGGTGGCCATGAGGGTCGACCACTCCTTGTCGAAGTTGATCAGGTTCTCGGCGGCCGGCTGACGCTCACCGTGGTAGGTGTTCAGCAGGTCGACGGGGGCCCGGCCGTCGACGACGTGGCCGAGCTTCCAGCCGATGTTGAAGCCGTCCTGCATGGAGACGTTCATGCCCTGGCCGGCCTTGGCGGAGTGGGTGTGGCAGGCGTCGCCGGTGAGGAAGACGCGCGGGTGGCCCTCGTCGCCGTCGACGTCATCGAAGGCGTCGACGAGGCGGTGGCCGACCTCGTAGATGGAGTGCCAGGCGACATCCTTGACGTCCACGTAGTACGGGTGGAGGATGTCATTCGCCTTCTTGATCACCGTCTCCAGCGGGGTCTTGCGGACAGTGCCGTGGTCGCCCTCCGGGACCATGCCGAGGTCGACGTACATGCGGAAGAGGTAGCCGCCCTCACGCGGGATGTGGAGGATGGAGCCGGCCTTGGAGTGGATGGCGCACTTGGTGCGGATGTCCGGGAAGTCACTGTCGGCGAGTACGTCCATGACGCCCCAGGCCTGGTTCTGCTGGTCGCCCTCGAGGTGGCGGCCGATGGAGTCGCGGACGCGGGAACGGCCGCCGTCGCTGCCGACGACGTACTTGGCGCGGACGGTGCGGATCTCCTCCGGCTGGCCCGGGACGACGCGCTTCAGCTGCACGGCGACGGGGTACTCGCCTTCACCGGTGACCTGCAGGTCGATGAATTCCCAGCCGTAGTCCGGTACCAGGCGGGACGGGGAACGCTCGGCGAACTCGGCGAAGTAGTCCAGCACGCGGGCCTGGTTGACGATCAGGTGGGGGAACTCGGAGATCCCGAACTCATCGTCGAGGGGACGGTCGGTGCGGATGATGTTCTCGGGTTGCTCCGGGTCCTGGTTCCAGAAGGACATCTCGGTGATGCGGTAGGCCTCGTCGATGATCTCGTTGGCGAAGCCGAAGGCCTGGAAGGTCTCCACGGAACGGGACTGGATGCCGTCCGCCTGCCCCAGCTCGAGGCGGCGGGGGCGGCGCTCGATGATGCGGGTGTGGACGTCGGGGAACATGGACAGCTGGGCGGCGGCGATCATGCCGGCCGGACCGGAGCCGACGATGAGCACGTCCATCTCGTCCGGCAACTCCTCGGGACGGTTGAGGCCGATGCCTGCGGCAGGGAGCTGGCGGGGGTTTTCAGAGACGTATCCGTAGTGGTGGAACTGCATGGTGACCTCCTGGGGTGGGGCGAAGGGACGAGGGGCAACCGTTGCTCACTGAACGGACGCTGTCCCGGCTTTTATGTGATGGGGAACAATGTGTAAATGAAATATGATCCAGATCATCTGTTGAGATGGATCATATATGAAATTGCTCTATTTGGCAGAGATCTTCTCGGCCCGGTTCTTGCCGAAGGTGAAATGCCCGGTCGACTGGATCTGCTCGTGGTCCGGCCCCAGCGGGATTCCGGTGCGGTCACGCAGCAGGATGGCGGCGATCAGGCCGATGGTGACCATGGCCAGCAGGTAGATGGTGACGGAGGTGGTGGTGCCGGTGGCCTCAACCAGGGCCGCGGCGATGGAGGGGGCGAAGGCGCCGCCGACGATGGAGCCGATCGCGTAGGTGATGGAGACCCCGGAGAAGCGGATCGAGGCCGGGAAGAGCTCCGCGTAGGTGGCGGCCTGCTGGCCGTAGGTGAGTCCGAGGCCGACGGTCAGCAGGATGAGGGCGACATACAGGATCGCGAGGCTACCTGTGTTGACCAGCGGGAACAGGGCTGCAGCTCCGATGCCCAGTGAGATGTAGCCGATCAGGTAGGTGTTGCGGCGGCCGATATGGTCGGAGACCCAGCCGGCGAGGAGGGTGAAGAACATCCAGGTGGCGGCGGAGAAGGTGACGGCCAGCAGCACCGGTCCGCGCTCCATGGCCAGGCCCTCCGGGTTGGTGGCGTAGTTCTGGATGTAGCCGCCGGTGGTCATGTAGCCCACGGTGTTCTGGCCGGCGAAGAGCAGGGCGGCGATGATGACCAGCGGGGTGTACTTGCCGAACAGCGTCTTGACGGGGTTCTCCGTGGTGCCCTTGCGCTGTGCGATCTCCGCGAACACCGGGGACTCGTCCACGCCCATGCGGATGAAGTAGCCGACGAGGACCAGCACGATCGACAGCAGGAACGGCACGCGCCAACCCCACTCGAGGAAGGCCTCGCCCGGGGCGACGACGTTCATGAGGGCGAGGATGCCGGAGGAGAGCAGCAGACCGGCGGGGACGCCGACCTGGGGGCCGGAACCGAAGAGTCCACGCTTGTTGTCCGGTGCGTGCTCGACGGCGAGAAGAACCGCGCCGCCCCACTCGCCACCAGCGGAGATGCCCTGGATGATGCGCAGCAGGATCAGCAGGATGGGGGCGAAGATGCCGACCGTCTCATAGGTCGGCAGGAGGCCGATGAGGGCGGTCGCGCCACCCATCGCGAAGAGGGTGACCATGAGGACCACGCGGCGGCCGTAGCGGTCGCCGAAGTGGCCGGCGAGGAATGCGCCGAGGGGGCGGAAGAGGAAGGACAGGCCCACGGTGAGGAAGGCCACGATGGTCGCGCCGCCGGTACCGAGCGGGCTGAACATGAGCTGGTTGAAGACCAGGCCTGCGGCGGCGGCGTAGAGGAAGTAGTCGTACCACTCGATGGCGGTGCCGATGGTGGTCGCGGCGACGACCCGACGTTGTTCCCGCCGTGCTGCGGCGGTCTTCTGGGGTGCGGTTGTGCTGGACAAGGTGACTCCCGGTTGATTGTGTGTGTCGCCATAGGTGTCTTCGCTATGTGAGTTGAAGCACTTGCAGGCTTGAGGGGAATGATATACGATCTAGTCACAATTGCAAGAGCGTTAACAACGAATCAGATAAAAAGGGGATCCCGTGGCACCTATTTCCGCGTTGCCAGTGCAGCCAGGCAAGGTCATCGCCGTCCACCTGGCTTTTGAATCGCGAGCCGCACAGCGTGGGCGCCGTCCGAAGCAGCCGTCCTACTTCATCAAGGCCACCAGTTCCCTTTCCCCCTCCGGGGCCGAGGTCGTGCGCCCCGAGGGGACCGAGCTGCTGGCCTTCGAGGGTGAGATCGCGCTCATCATCGGTGAGCCCGCCCGCAACGTCCCGCTCGAGCGGGCGTGGGACCATGTCTCCCACGTCACCGCCTCCAACGATCTGGGCATCTACGACTACCGCGCCCAGGACAAGGGCTCCAACACCCGCTCCAAGAGCCGCGACGGTTACACCCCGGTCGGCCCCGAGCTGATCGACGCCCGCGCCATCGACCCGAAGGCCCTGCGCCTGCGCACCTGGGTCAACGGTGAGCTTGTCCAGGAGGACGGCACCAGCGACGAGCAGCTGATCTTCCCGCTCGCCCAGTTCGTCGCCGACCTTTCCCAGCACATGACCCTGGAGACCGGTGACCTCATCCTCACCGGTACCCCGGCCGGCTCCACCGTCGTGCAGCCGGGTGACGTCATCGAGGTTGAGGTGGACGCCCCCACCGCGCCGGGCGCCCCCACCTCCGGGAAGCTGCGCACCCCCGTGGTCGCCGGCCCCGGCGACTTCGACGGGGCCGTCGGCATGCTGCCCAGCATCGATGACAAGCAGCGCGAGGAGGCCTGGGGTGACCGCGCGGCCGCCGGCCTGCCGGCGGATCCAGGAGCCATCAGCCCCCAGCTGCGCGCCAAGTTGGAGGCCGCACCCACCGCCGGCCTGTCCGCCCAGCTGCGCAACCGCGGCCTGAACCAGGTCGTCATCGAGGGCGTCTACCCGCAGACCCGCGGCACCAAGATGGTCGGCGTCGCCCGCACCCTGCGCTTCCTGCCGGAGCGCGAGGACCTGTTCAAGACCCACGGCGGTGGCTTCAACGCCCAGAAGCGGGCCTTCGACGCGGTGCAGCCGGGTGAGGTCCTCGTCATCGAGGCCCGCCGCCAGTCCGAGTCCGGCACCATGGGTGACATCCTGGCCCTGCGCGCCAAGTTCCGCGGCGCCGCCGGCGTGGTCACCGACGGTGGCGTCCGGGACTATGAGGAGGTCAAGGAGATCGGCCTGCCGGTCTTCACCCAGGGTGCACACCCGGCGGTTCTCGGCCGTCGTCACGTGCCGTGGGACCACGACCTGGCCATCGCCTGCGGCAACGCCACCGTGGTGCCGGGCGACATCATCGTCGGCGACGATGACGGCGTCATCGTCATCCCGCGTGACCTGGCCGAGGAGGTTGCCGATGCCGCCCTGGTCAAGGAACACGAGGACGGCTGGGTGGCCGAGCGCGTCGCCGAGGGCGGACCCCTCGACGGCCTGTTCCCGCCGACCGGTGCGAACAAGGAGGCCTACCAGGCCTATCTCGCCGAGAACCCGGTCGAGTTCCCGGCACCGGAGGAGGGGAGGAGTCATGACTGAGCCTGACCGGTTGAGCAAGGCCGAATACGCCTACGTCTGGCTGCGCGACCGCATCCGCAGCCGCGAGTATGAACCCGGCCACCGGCTGGTCCTCAGCCAGCTCGCCGCGGAGCTGGAGGTCAGCCCCGTCCCCGTCCGCGAGGCCATCCGGCAGCTTGAGGCCGAGGGCCTGGTCACCTACGAGCGCAACGTCGGAGCGCGGGTCTCCACCCTCAACCAGGACGCCTACTTCGAGACGATGGAGACCGTCGCCCTCCTCGAGGGCCGCGCCACCGCACTGTCCATCCCCCACCTCGGGCCGGCGCAGATAGCCAAGGCCCGGGAGCTCAACGAGAAGATGGAGGCCACCCTCCAGGATTTCGACCCGAAGGCCTTCACCGAACTCAACCGCAAATTCCACCGGACCCTGTTCGGGGCGTGCCCGAACAAACGACTGCTGGAACTGCTCTAC
Source organism: Corynebacterium lemuris (assembly GCF_024919295.1). GTDB lineage: Bacteria > Actinomycetota > Actinomycetes > Mycobacteriales > Mycobacteriaceae > Corynebacterium > Corynebacterium lemuris. The sequence continues at coordinate 83,199 of NZ_JANWTC010000007.1, forward strand.
GCGGAGTGGGAGCGCCTGGACTACTTCCGGGACTCCACCTTCCGGTTCATCCCCCAGCGGGCCCCCTCCTCGGTCGCCGAGCACTTCCAGCTCGTCGGGCTCATCGAGGCCGGGGCGGACCCCGGTTACGTGGAGCAGAAGGCCAGGGACCACCGCCTGGCCACCAGCACCACCTACCGCAACATCATCGCATCCACCGACTCCCCTTCCACCGCACACGACTAGGAGCCACCCCATGGTGAACAACGACGCCGCCAAGCCCAACGACCTGCCCGAGAAGATCCGCCACTACATCAACGGCGAGTTCGTCGACTCCGTCGACGGTGACGAGTTCGATGTCCTGGACCCGGTCACCAACGAGAACTACATCAGGGCCGCCTCCGGCAAACCCGCCGACATCGACGCCGCCGTCGCCGCCGCCAAGGAGGCCTTCGACAACGGCCCGTGGCGCCACATGCTCCCCCGCGAGCGCTCCCGTGTCCTGCACAGGATCGCCGACATCGTCGAGTCCCGGGAAGACACCCTCGCAGCCTGGGAGTCCTTCGACTCCGGCCTGCCGATCACCCAGGCCAAGGGCCAGGCACGTCGTGCCGCCGAGAACTTCCGCTTCTTCGCGGACCTCATCGTCGCCCAGGTCGATGACACCTACAAGGTGCCCGGCCGCCAGGTCAACTACGTCAACCGCAAGCCCATCGGCGTCGCCGGCCTGATCACCCCGTGGAACACCCCGTTCATGCTTGAGTCCTGGAAGCTCGCTCCGGCGATCGCCACCGGCAACAGCGTCGTCCTCAAGCCTGCCGAGTTCACCCCGCTGTCCGCACAGCTGTGGGCCGGCATCTTCGAGGAGGCAGGCCTGCCCAAGGGTGTGTTCAACCTGGTCAACGGCTTCGGCGAGGAGGGTTACGCCGGCGACCCGCTGGTCAAGCACCCGGACGTCCCGCTGATCTCCTTCACCGGTGAGTCCCGCACCGGGCAGATCATCTTCGGCAACGCCGCCCCGTACCTCAAGGGCCTGTCCATGGAACTCGGCGGCAAGTCCCCGGCCGTCGTCTTCGAGGACGCCGACCTCGAGGCCGCCATCAACGCCACCGTCTTCGGTGTCTTCTCCCTCAACGGCGAGCGGTGCACCGCCGGCGCCCGCATCCTGGTCCAGCGCAGCGTCTACGACGAGTTTGTCGAGCGTTACGCCGCCCAGGCCAAGCGCGTCAAGGTCGGCCTGCCGTCCGACCCGGCCACCGAGGTCGGTGCCCTGGTCCACCCGGAGCACTACGACAAGGTCGTCTCCTACGTCGAGATCGGCAAGTCCGAGGGCCGCCTCGTCGCCGGCGGCGAACGCCCGGAGGGCTTCCCGGAGGGCAACTTCATCCAGCCGACCGTCTTCGTCGACGTCGACCCCTCCGCCCGCATCTTCCAGGAGGAGATCTTCGGCCCCGTCGTCGCCATCACCCCCTTCGACACCGAGGAGGAGGCACTCGAGCTGGCGAACAACACCCGCTACGGCCTGGCCGCCTACATCTGGACCTCCGACCTCAAGCGCGCCCACAACTTCGCGCAGAACGTCGAGGCCGGCATGGTCTGGCTGAACTCCAACAACGTCCGGGACCTGCGTACCCCCTTCGGCGGCGTCAAGGCCTCGGGTCTGGGCCACGAGGGCGGCTACCGCTCCATCGACTTCTACACCGACCAGCAGGCCGTCCACATCAACCTCGGCGAGGTCCACAACCCGGTCTTCGGCAAGGCCGAGGACGCCGAGAAGATCGACGGATAAACCCACCGCGGCGTCGAGAAGCACCACCCCACACCCCGAAAGGAACCCCACCATGTCCGAGAACATCACCGCCCCCGACATCCTGCGCTGCGCCTACATGGAGATCGTCGTCACCGACCTCGCGGCCTCCCGCAGGTTCTACGTCGACACCCTGGGCCTCGTCGTCACCAAGGAGACCGAGGACCGCATCTACCTGCGCACCTTCGAGGAGTTCATCCACCACAACCTGGTGCTGACCAAGGGCCCCGAAGCCGCAGTCGCCGCCTTCAGCTACCGCGTCCGCTCCCCCGAGGACCTCGACCGCGCCGAGGAGTTCTACAGGGCCCGCGGCTGCGAGGTCCGCCGCAACAGGGACGGCTACGTCGACGGCATCGGCGACTCCGTCCGCGTCCAGGACCCGCTGGGCTTCCCCTACGAGTTCTTCCACGAGGTCGAGCACGTCGAGCGTCTGGCCTGGGCCTACGACATCCACATCCCGGGCGCCCTGGTCCGCCTCGACCACTTCAACCAGATCACCCCGGACGTGCCCACCGCCGTCGGCTACATGACCGACCTGGGTTTCCGCACCACGGAGGACATCCGCGACGCCGAGGGCACCGTCTACGCCGCCTGGATGCGCCGCAAGGCGACCGTCCACGACACCGCCATGACCGGTGGCGACGGCCCGCGCATGCACCACATCGCCTTCGCCACCCACGAGAAGCACAACATCATCGCCATCTGCGACAAGCTGGGTGCCCTGCGTGAGTCCGACCGCATCGAGCGTGGCCCGGGCCGCCACGGCGTCTCCAACGCCTACTACCTCTACCTGCGTGACCCGGACGGCCACCGCGTCGAGATCTACACCCAGGACTACTACACCGGTGACCCGGACAACCCGGTCGTCAGCTGGGACGTCCACGACAACCAGCGCCGCGACTGGTGGGGCACCCCGGTCGTCCCCTCCTGGTACCGCGACGGCTCCCGCGTCCTGGACCTCGACGGCAATGTGGTGCCGCTCGTCGAGCGCACCGACGCCTCCGAACTGGAGGAGACCATCGGCGCCGACGGCTTCTCCTACACCCGTGCAGATGAGGGCGAAGAGTCCATGCCGGAGTGGAAGCAGGGCGAGTACAAGCTCGGCCACTCCCTCTAAGCGGAACCTGACCACCACACACCAAGGAGAAGCGGAATATGTTGGACAAGGCGCAGATCACCGCCATCGCCGACGAGCTCGCGGAAGCGGACCGGACGCGGACGATGATCCCGCTGCTCACGCAGCGTTACCCGGAGATGACCGTGGAGGATTCCTACGCGGTCCAGAATGAGTGGATGCGACGGGGCGTGGCCGCCGGCCGCCGGCTCGTCGGACGCAAGATCGGCCTGACCTCCAAGGTCATGCAGGAGGCCACCGGCATCACGGAGCCTGATTACGGTGCCATCTTCGAGGACATGATCTTCGAGAACGGTTCCGTCATCGAACATGACCGCTTCTCCAGCGTGCGCATCGAGGTCGAGCTGGCCTTCGTGCTCAAGGATGAGCTCACCGGTCCGAACGTCACGATCTTCGATGTCCTGCGCGCCACCGAGTACGTCGTCCCGGCGCTGGAGATCCTCGACTCCCGCATCGAGATGGCCGGCCGCACCATCGTCGACACCATCAGCGACAACGCCGCGATGGGCGCCATGGTCTACGGCGGCAACCCCGTGGCCCCGGACGCAGTCGACCTGCGCTGGATCTCCGCGCTGCTCTACCGCAACGAGACCATCGAGGACACCGGCGTCGCCGCCGCGGTCCTCAACCACCCGGCGATGGGTGTGGCATGGTTGGCCAATAAGCTGCATGCCCACGACGACCACCTCTCGGCCGGCGACGTCATCCTCGCCGGATCCTTCACCAAGCCGATGTGGGTCCACCCCGGCGACACTGTCCACGCTGACTACGGAGATCTCGGAGCCATCACATGCCGATTCGTCTAGAACTTCCCCCGACCTTCCACCAGCTGATCCGCGAGCGCAAAGCCACCCAGGTGGGTCTGTGGGTGTGCTCGGGTTCCGCCACCGCCGCTGAGATCGTCGCCTCCTCCGGCTGCGACTGGGTGCTGGTCGACGGTGAGCACTCCCCCATCGGCCTGGAGTCCACCCTGGACATCCTGCGCGCCATGGGCGCTTACCCGGCGGTGCCAGTCGTGCGTGTGCCGGTCAACGACACCGCCCTGATCAAGCAGTTCCTGGACCTGGGCGCCCAGAACATCATGGTCCCCATGGTCCACACCGTCGAGGACGCGGAGCAGGCCGCCGCCGCCATGCACTACCCGCCGCGCGGTGTGCGCGGTGTCGGCAGCGCCCTGGCACGTTCCGCCCGCTGGAACCGCGTCGAAGGGTACCTGCAGAACGGCTCCGAACACGTCAGCCTGACCGTCCAGGTCGAGTCGGCGGAGTCCGCGACCAACGCCGAGGCCATCCTCGCGGTCGAGGGTGTCGACGCCGTCTTCATCGGCCCCTCCGACCTGGCCGCCTCCATGGGCCTGCTCGGGCAGCAGAACCACGAGGACGTGGTCAACCATGTCCTCAACACCATCAGGGCGGCGAACGCGGCCGGCAAGCCGGTCGGCGTCAACGCCTTCAACAACGAACAGGCCCAGCAGTACATCGACGCCGGCGCGGATTTCGTCGCCGTCGGCGCGGATGTCCAGCTGCTGGCCACCTCCACCGCCGCACTCGCCGAGAAGTTCGGCGCCTACAACACGAAGGGGTGACCGCCACATGACCGTCAACATTGAGGAACTGCTCGCGAAGGTGCCCACCGGTCTGCTGATCGGTGACAGCTGGCGCGACGCCAGCGCAGATGAGACCTTCACCGTCGAGAACCCCGCCACCGGGGAGACCATCGCCACCCTGGCCTCCGCCACCTCCGAGGACGCCATGGCCGCACTCGATGCCGCCTGCGCGGTGCAGGAGCAGTGGGCGCGGACGTCGGCACGCGAACGCTCCGACATCCTGCGCCGGGCGTTTGACCTGGTGCATGAGCGCGCCGAGGAATTCGCCACGCTGATGACCCTGGAGATGGGCAAGCCCATCGCCGAGGCCCGCGGCGAGGTCACCTACGGCGCGGAGTACCTGCGCTGGTTCTCCGAGGAGGCGGTGCGCGACTACGGCCGCTACGCCCCCACCCCGGAGGGCACCCTGCGGATGATCACCGTGCGCAAACCGGTCGGCCCGTGCCTGCTGATCACCCCGTGGAACTTCCCGCTGGCCATGGCCACCCGCAAGATCGCCCCGGCCGTGGCCGCCGGCTGCACCATGGTGCTCAAGCCGGCGAAACTCACGCCCTTGACCTCCCAGTACTTCGCGCAGACCATGCTCGATGCCGGCCTGCCGGCGGGCGTGCTCAACGTGGTGTCCTCCTCCAGCGCCTCCGGCATCTCCACACCGATCATGGCGGATCCGCGCCTGCGCAAGGTCTCCTTCACCGGCTCCACCCCGGTGGGCAAAACCCTGATGAAGGCCGCGGCCGACAACGTCCTGCGCACCTCCATGGAGCTCGGCGGCAACGCCCCGTTCCTGGTCTTCGCCGACGCCGACCTGGATGAGGCCGTCGAGGGCGCGATGGGCGCGAAGATGCGCAACATCGGCGAGGCCTGCACCGCCGCGAACCGGTTCATCGTCCACGAGTCCGTCGCCGAGGAGTTCGCGCAGAAGTTCGCCGAGCGCATCGCGGGCCTGACGGTGGGCAACGGCCTCGACGAGACGGTCACCGTCGGCCCGCTGGTCGAGGAGAAGGCCCGGGATTCCGTCGCCTCGCTTGTCGACGACGCCGTGGCCGCCGGCGCCCGTGCCGTGGCAGGCGGCAGGAAGGTCGAGGGCCCGGGCTATTTCTACGAGCCGACCGTCCTGATCGACGTGCCGGCTGACGCGCGTGTGGTGCAGGAGGAGATCTTCGGTCCCGTGGCCCCGGTGATCACCTTCTCCACGGAAGAAGAGGCCATCAGGCTGGCCAACTCCACCGAATACGGCCTGGCCTCCTACGTCTTCACCGGCGACCCGAACCGGATGTGGCGCCTGTCGGACGGCCTCGAGTTCGGCCTCATGGGCTTCAACTCGGGTGTCATCTCCAATGCCGCGGCGCCGTTCGGTGGCGTCAAGCAGTCGGGTCTGGGCCGGGAGGGTGGTGCCGAGGGTCTGGATGAGTACACCACCGTCCAGTACATCGGCATCCGCGACCCCTACAAGAAGTAGCCCCGGCCGGGAAAACCGGCCAGCTCGGGTTCGAGTGCGATGAACCCGCACTGCCGGCATCGTCCTGCCGGGTGGTCTCTTCCACCCCGCAGGCTCACTGCTCCCTCTCCTCCGGGTGCCGGGACAGTCTGGTCTTCAACGGACTGGTGGCTACCGCGATCCTGTCTTCCATCTTTCTCTCCACCCGGAAAAGGCCCCGGAACCTAACTAAAATGAACTGTCAGGCCGGGAGAAGGAGACATGAGGATGACACTGCTGCACCACGACACGCTGATCGTCCAACAGATGACGGGTTTCGTGTCAAACAATTTTGATGTCTATGACCCGGAGGGCACCGTGATCGCCCATGTCCAGACCGAAGGATCCCTGGGATCAAGACTGCTCAAGGGCAACCGCACCTTCACCGTTTCCGATGGCGACGGTGAGGCGGTACTCCTGGTGCGTGACCCCATGAACTTCGTCCGCGACACCTACGAGCTGGATGATCCGGACGGCACCGCCTTCGCCCATGTACGCAAACGCTTCACCTTCCTCAAGAAACGCATGGACATCGAACTGGCCTCCGGCGGTGTGATTGAACTGCACGGCAATTTCCTGGGCTTCGAATTCGAGTTCATGATGGGGGACCGTGTCCCTGCGCGGGTCACCCGCAAGTGGTCCGGTGCCGTCCGCGGTCTGCTGGGACGCAGCACCTACGCCCTGATCTTCGATCCGGAGGCGCCCGAAGAGGTACGCAAGGCGATCATCGGCGGGATGATCGCCCTCGACCTGATCCGGGCGAAGGAGAACAACAATTAGTTCTTCCGGGTCTTCCGTCAAGTACCGCATGCGGGGAATCCCCTATCCGCGCAGACGCGTAGGGACCCCAGGCACATGACCACCGGTCAGCTCCCGGAACTCCCCTGCCACGGTGCGGAAGTGCCGGGCGCGCCGGGTCAGGGTGCTGTCTTTCGGGACCGCGATGACGATGGCGTGCCCGGGGTGTTCCCCCTTCAGGGGCACGGGAACCACGCCGTCACCCCAGTGGGGTGGGGTGGTGCCGGGGATCTGCGAGATGAGCGTGTATCCGATGCCCTGGTGGACCATGGCGCGCACGTGGTCGAAATTGCTGGAGTGGTGCAGGATCCGGGGTTGCAGGCCCTGCCGTTCGAAGAGCTCGATGATCAGTTCCCGGGCCGGGGAGTTGTTGATCATGACGAACTGTTCGCTGCTGAGCTGGCTGAGGGCTACTGACTTTTCCCTCGCCAACCGGTGGCCGGCGGGCAGCAGGGCGTGGGGCAGTGGATCGGCCACGAGGCTGGTCTCCAGGGTCGGGGGCAGCCCCACGCTGTAGGTGATGGCCATCTCGATGCGGCCGCCCTCCAGGGCGTTGATCAGCCCGTCCTGGTTGGATTCGGTGATCTTGACCTGCACGCCGGGGAAGCGTTCCCGGTAGGCCGCCATGATCCGGGGCAGGTAGGCCGGGGCGATGGTGTCGAAGCAGCCGATGTTGAGGGTGCCGCGGTCCTCAGTCTGCAGGGTTCTGCTCAGCCACTCGAATTCGCTTGCGCTGCGCAGGGTGCGGCGGGCTGCGGGCAGCAGCTCCTCCCCCACCGGTGTGAGGGTCAGCCCCTTCCCGCGGCGGCGCAGGAACAGTGCGACCCCGATGATGGACTCCAATTCGGTCAGCGCCGAGGACATCGAGGACTGGTTGAGGTGAAGCACCTCGGCTGCTTTTGAGGTGGATCCCTCCTCGGCGGCGGTGACAAAATAGGCCAGTTGCCGGAGGGTGAAGTTGCTGAGCATGTGCCGCTACCTGTCTTAATGGATTTTAACGATGAAGTTGAGCGAAGAAAAGTGTTTGATTCCATATTGTGTCCCATGTCATCTTGTAGATCAACAAGCGGAACAGATCACTGACAGGGAGACGAACACCATGTCCATCACCACCGGCCCGACCACCGCCACCATGAAGCAGCCGAAGCGCTGGGTCGACGACCGTATCGCCCAGCTTGACGGCGTGCGCGACTACGACGCGATCATCAGCCTCATCGCGAATTACAAGCTCAACGACTTCATCATGAACCTGACCTATGCCACCGGTTTCATGAGCAACACGGTCCCGGTCGGCGGCTCCGACGCCATCGCCGGCACCGGCAAGGCGCAGCAGCGCCCCCAGACCCGCTACCTGGACACCATGAACTACTTCTGGGAATGGTTCTTCAAGGGCCCCGACCATCCGGATGTCCAGGCCTCCCTGCTCCGCCTCAACCGGCTGCACGCCCACCTCTACGACAAATTCCCCGAGTCCTTCCGCGACCGCGACGAGTGGATCTTCACCATGTGCAACCTCGGCTGCGGTGCAGACCGCATGCGTGACATCGTCGGTGCCCCGCGCCAGCCGGAGAACGTCCAGGTCGCCTGGCACACCTTCTGGGAGAAGGTCTCGCGCCAGATGACCGGCCCCGACGGCCACTTCACCGACTTCCCCGGGAGCTACGACGCGATGATCGCCTTCGCCGAGGACTTCGAGAGCCGCGAGCACCCCTACACCCCCACCGGCAACAAGGTCGCCAACCTGCTCATGGACCAGTTCAACGAGAAATTCCTGCCGAAGCCCCTGCACGGGGCGGGCCGCAGCTTCATTCTCACCTTCGTCCCGCCGACGGTGCGCAAGCGCCACAGCCTGCCCAGGCCGAACCGGGCCATCGAGTTCCTGACGAAGAAGGCCTTCCGTCTCATGTTCTTCGCCATCGACCACTTCGCTCCGGACAACAGGGTCTCCAACTCGGACCGCCTGGCCAGCGCCGAATTCGAGGCGGAGCGGAAGAAGATCTTCGCCTCCGAGAAGAACAACCCGCTCCCGAAGCTCTGAGCACCCCCACCCGCACGCACGCCTCCAGGAAGAGAAACAGACACATGACCGTCACCACCCAGATCATCGAAGACGTCCGCACCCGCGCAACCCAGGCCCGCGCCGAATTCGAGGCCGTCGTCGGCGCGGAGAACATCCACGACGAGAAGCCCGCCCTGCAGGAATTCACCGACCCCTACGACAACCGCCAGCGGCCGCGTTTCACCGCCAGTTACGTCATCCAGCCGGGCTCCACGGAGGAGATCCAGCAGATCGTGCAGATCGCCTCCCGCCACCGCGTGCCGCTGTGGACCGGTTCCCAGGGTCGCAACAACGGCTACGGCGGCAGCGCCGGGCGTGTCGACGGCTCCGTGGTGCTCAACCTGCGCCGGATGAACCGGGTGCTGGAGGTCAATGAGAAATTCGGCTATGTCGTCGTCGAACCGGACGTGAGCTTCGCCGAGCTCAACGCCTACCTCGTCGACAACGGCTACAACCTGTGGACCGATGTACCGGACCTCAGCTGGGGTTCGGTCATGGGCAACACCCTCGAGCACGGCGTGGGTTACACCCCCTACGGCGAGCACGCCGATTTCGTCTGCGGCATGGAGGTGGTGCTGGCTGACGGCGACCTTGTTCGCACCGGCATGGGGGCGCAGTCCAACAGCCGGATCTCCCACAACCACCAGCGCGGCTTCGGTCCGCGCCTGGACGAGATGTTCATGCAGTCGAATTTCGGCATCGTCACCAGGATGGGCCTGTGGGCCATGCCGCGTCCGGAGGCCTGGCGTGCCGTGTGGATCCACTGCGACACCGATGACGCCTGCTACGAGCTCATCGACGCCCTGCGCCCCCTGCTCATGGACGGCACCATCCGCAACCGCGTCACCATCATGAGCCTCATGGCCGTCGTGCCGACGCAGACCGTCAAGGCCGACTGGCAGCCGGACCACGCACCGGTCACCGAGGAGGTCCGCGCCCTCATGCGCGAGCGCACCGGCCTGGGTAACTGGAATGCCCGCATCGGTCTCTACGGGGCACCCGCCCTCATGGAGATCCAGGAGCAGCAGATCCAGGACGCCATCACCCACATCGACGGGGCCCGCCTCGTCTCCCGCGAGTACCGCGGTGATGTGAAGGCCGAGGAGGTCCTGCCGCAGGACCAGGCCATGGCCGGCATCCCCAACATGGACCTGCTCAACTTCCTCAACTGGTACGGCTGGGAGCACACCGGGCATGTCTCCTATGGCCCGATCATGCCGCTGACGGGTGAGGACGGGAAGCAGATGCATGAGCTGCTGGTGCGCCACTGCGACCGCATCGGGCGGGACTTCGGTGAGGCCTTCGCGCTGACCCCGCGCAGCATGCAGATGTTCGCCCTCGTCCTCTATGACGCGGCCAACCAGGAGGACCTCGAGCGCACCTACGTCATGACCGCCGACCTCATCCGCGAATCCGCGGCCATGGGCTACGGAGAGTACCGCGGCCACCTGGAGTTCATGGACCTGATCGGGGACCAGTTCGACTTCAACGACAATGCCTCCCGCCGCCTCAACGAGAAGATCAAGAACGCGCTCGACCCGGCCGGCATCCTCTCCCCGGGGCGCCAGGGCATCTGGGGTGGCGAGTTCTCCCGCCCCGCCAACAACCCCGCATACTTCGCCTGAGCGCGAGATCGCCTACCTTTACGTAAGACCCGTCACAACAAGGAGCACACATGACCCAGGCAACGATTGAGGCCATCACCTCCGTCGAGAAGCTTCTCGACGCCGTCGCGGACCCCGCCGGCCGCCCCATCCACGACCCCGCCACCGGCGAACTCATCGCCCACGCCCCCGAACACACCACCGCTGACCTCGACGCCGCCGTCCAGCGCGCCACCACCGCGAAGGCACAGTGGGCCGCACTCACCGACGAGGAGCGCCGCGACCTTCTCCTGCGCCTGGCCGACACCATCGAGGCCGTCGCCGAGCCGCTGGCCCAGCTGCTGTCGCGTGAACAGGGCAAACCCCTCAACGGCGCAGGAGCCCGCTTCGAGGTCGGCGCGTGTGCCGGCTGGCTGCGCGCCACCGCCTCCTTCGACCTGGACGAGCAGACCCTTGTCGATGACGGTGAGACCCACGCCGTCCTCAACTACCGGCCCCTGGGTGTCGTCGGTGCCATCGGGCCGTGGAACTGGCCGATGATGATCACCATCTGGCAGATCGCCCCGGCCCTGCGCATGGGCAACACGGTCGTGGTCAAACCCTCCGAATACACCCCCCTGTCCGTCCTCGCTCTGGTCCATGTCCTCAACACCGTCCTGCCCGACGGGGTGCTGAACATCATCTCCGGCGACGGCGAGGTGGGGGCCGCCCTGAGCACGCATAAGGACGTCGCCAAGATCATGTTCACCGGCTCCACCGCCACCGGACGCAGGATCATTGAGGCCTCCGCCGGCACCGTCAAGCGTCTGACCCTGGAACTGGGCGGCAACGACGCCGGCATCATCCTCGACGACGCCGATCCGGCCGCCATCGCTGAGGATGTGTTCTGGGGTGCGTTCATCAACACCGGTCAGACGTGCGCGGCCCTCAAACGCCTCTACGTCCCCGACAGCCTCTACGACCGGGTCGTCGACGCCCTGGCGGAGGTCGCCGCGGCGATGCCCATGGGCGTGGGCCTGGATGAGGACAATGTGCTCGGCCCGCTGCAGAACAAGGCCCAGTACGACATCGTCGCGGGTCTGGTCGACGCCGCCCGCGAGGCAGGCGCACGCATCGTCACCGGCGGTGACCCCGACCAGGACCAGCCCGGGTTCTTCTACCCCACCACCCTGGTCGCCGATATCGACCCGGACAACCCGCTGGTCATCCAGGAACAGTTTGGGCCGGCGCTGCCGATCATCCGCTACACCGACCTCGAGGAGGCCATCGCCCAGGCCAACAGTCTGGACGTGGGCCTGGGTGCCTCGGTGTGGTCGGCAGACACGGCGCGGGCACGTGCAGTCGCGGCGCGCCTGGAGGCGGGCACGGTGTGGATCAACAAGCACGGTGCGGTGGACCCGCGGATCCCCTTCGGCGGGATCAAGGGCTCCGGTTACGGCCTGGAGTTCGGCGTGGAGGGCCTCAAGGCCCTCGGCGTCCCGCAGGTCATCAGCGGGTGACCTCCTCCTCATGCTCCGGCTGCGGTTCGGGCGCGCCCTTCGGCCGGAGCGTGAGGATGTGCACCGTGACCATGGATGCGATGACCGGCAGCACGATGGCGGGGATCGTGCGGCCGGACCAGAACAGGAATGCGCAGGTCAGCGCGATGCTGAACCACAGCATGCCAACGGTGCGCAGCTTGTGCGCGCGGGTCATCTCCTTGTTGTAGTAGTTCGAGATGTACTCCCCCAGCACCGGGTGGTTGACCAGGTGGGCGTGCAGGCGCTCCGAACTGCGGGCGAAGAGGAAGGCGGAGAGCAGCAGGAAGGGGGTGGTCGGCAGTACGGGGAGAAAGATGCCCAGGACACCGAGGAAGAGACTGATCCCGCCGACGGTGATGAACAGCAGCCGGATCATGCGAGCAACCTGAGCATCCGCTGGTGGTACATCTCGGGCATGCACGCGGCCTCGACCACACGCCGGGCCGCCTCCTTATCGCCCTGCGCGGCGCGGAAGGCGGTGAGCATGTCGACGTCGTGGGCGGGGGTGCCCAGAAGCACGATCTCATCGCCCGCACTGATCCGTCCCGGGACGGTGACCCGGAAATAGGCGCCGCAGTACCCCCGCCGGCTGAACTTCTTCACCCAGCCGGGTTCGCCCACCCAGCCCGCGAAGGTGCGGCAGGGTTGGCGGACCACGGAGACCTCCAGTTCGGCGGTGCCGATGCGCACCCGCTGGTTGATCAGCACGCGCGACAGGTCCCAACCGGTGACGGTGAGGTTCTCCCCGAAGGCCCCGTTGTCGAAGGTGCGGCCCAGCTCAGCGCCCCAGTGGTCCAGTTCCGCACGCTCGAAGGCGTAGACCGCCTTCTGCGCTCCCCCGTGGTGTTTGGCGTCCCCGATCAGGTCCCCGGCAACACCCGAACCGTCGCCGTAACTGGGGCCGGGCGCGGCGACGTCGATGAACGGCCGGGGTTGCTTGTCGATGCCGCTCAACCTTTCGGCTCCACCCGGATCGGGGCGGGGGACGGCGATATTTGTGGAGAGGACCCGGAAAACCATAATAACCAGGTTAATTGTTTTGTAGATTTAGGGGAACAGGAAGGTTCGGGAAGAAAACTACTTCGGGGAGGTGGCGGTGCAGGTGAGTATCCGTCGTGCCGCGCTCACGGGTTTCGCGCTCGTTCTGGTGCTGGGCATCCTCGTCGAGATCATCGCCGCGAGACTTTTCTCACCCCCCTACGACTGGATCCGCAACACCATCAGCGACCTCGGGGTGACCACCTGCACCACGATGCACAACTACTACGGTGCGGTCGAACTGTGTTCGCCGGCGCATGCCTGGGTGAACGCCAGCATGGCAGTTGGCGGGCTGGCGATGATCGGGCTGGCCACCGTCCGTGTGCGCACCGCCGGTTTCGACCGTTTCGCGGGTCTGTCCTGGGTGGTGGCTGGCGGGAGCACCCTCGCCATGGCACTGGTCCCCCAGGATGTCAGCCCGGAGCTGCATGCCTTCGTGTCGATTCCGCAGCTGGTGGCTCTGCCCCTGGCGGTCTTCATCGGCTCCCTGAAATACCGGGGTGTCATCGGCGGCGCCGGCCGGGTGGTCGGTGCGGTGGGGCTGGGGGCCAGTCTCTGGATGCTGCTTGACATGAACACCTACACCCACGCCGGCCTCCTGGAGCGGCTGAGTCTCTGGCCCGCCTTCGTCTGGACGGTCTTCGTGTCCGCTTTCGGGCGCCTGCGGGAGCGTAGACCGCTGGCAGTGGTCTGAGGTCGCATCGCCCCATCCCGGTGACTGCCTCCGGCACCGATTAGACTGGTCGACCATGAGCACTCCGAACGACGGCACCGCATCGACCCCCGCGTTCCGTTACACCCCGCAGCTGGCCAACGGCATCGAGCGCAGCTGGCAGCAGTACTGGGTGGACAACGGCACCTTCAACGCCCCGAACCCGGTCGGTGATCTGGCCACCGACGGTCCCCTGCCGGAGGACAAGCTCTTCGTCCAGGACATGTTCCCCTACCCCTCCGGTGCGGGCCTGCACGTCGGGCACCCGCTGGGCTACATCGCCACGGACGTCTACGCCCGCTTCAGCCGCATGCTGGGCAAGAACGTCCTGCACACCCTGGGTTATGACGCCTTCGGCCTGCCCGCCGAGCAGTACGCCATCCAGACCGGCACCCACCCGCGCACCACGACGATGGCCAACATCGAGAACATGCGTCGCCAGCTGGATGCCCTGGGTCTGGGGCATGACCGCCGCCGTTCCGTCGCGACCACCGACCCGGAGTACTACCGCTGGACCCAGTGGATCTTCCTGCAGATCTACAACTCCTGGTTTGACGAGGACCAGCAGAAGGCCCGCCCCATCGCCGAGCTGATCACCGAGCTGGAGGCCGGGACCCGCACCACGAAGGACGGTGCGGATTACCGGGAGCTGAGCGATGCGGGGAAGCAGCAGGCTCTGGATGAGTTCCGCCTGGTCTACCGCTCGAACTCCATGGTCAACTGGTGTCCCGGTCTGGGCACCGTCCTGGCCAACGAGGAGGTCACCGCGGACGGCCGTTCGGAGCGCGGCAACTTCCCCGTCTTCCGGAAGAACCTCTCGCAGTGGATGATGCGCATCACCGCGTACTCCGATCGTCTCATCGATGACCTGGAGCTGCTCGACTGGCCGGAGAAGGTCAAGTCCATGCAGCGCAACTGGATCGGCCGTTCCCGCGGCGCTGAGGTCGACTTTGCGGCGCAGGGCCACACCCTCCGCGTGTTCACCACCCGCCCGGACACCCTCTTCGGTGCGACGTACATGGTGCTCGCCCCTGAGCACGAGCTTGTCGACGCCCTCGTGGCCGGCGGCACCGGCTCCTACGACGGCGTGGATGAGCGCTGGACCGGCAATGCCGCCACCCCGGCCGAGGCGGTCACCGCCTACCGCGCCGCCATCGCCGCGAAATCGGACATCGAGCGCCAGGAGAACAAGGAGAAGACCGGAGTCTTCCTCGGCGCCCACGCAACCAACCCGGTCAACGGTGCGCAGATCCCGGTGTTCATCGCCGACTACGTGCTCACCGGTTACGGCACCGGCGCCATCATGGCCGTGCCCGCCCACGATGAGCGCGACCATGAGTTCGCCACGGCCTTCGGCCTGCCCATCGTGGAGGTCGTCGCCGGCGGCGATGTCACCGAGGGCGCCTGGACCGGTGACGGCACCCTGGTCAACTCCGCCAACACTGAAGGCCTGGATATCAACGGCCTGAACAAGGCCGAGGCCATCGAGCGCACCATCGCCTGGCTCGTCGCCGAGGATAAGGGCGAGGAGAAGATCCAGTACAAGCTGCGTGACTGGCTGTTTGCCCGCCAGCGCTACTGGGGCGAGCCCTTCCCCGTCGTCTACGACGCCGACGGCCAGGCCCACGCCCTGCCCGAGGAGATGCTGCCCGTCGAGCTGCCCGAGGTCGAGGACTACAAACCCGTCTCCTTCGACCCGGAGGACGCCGATTCCGAGCCCCAGCCCCCGCTGGCCAAGGCGAAGGAGTGGGTCGAGGTCGAACTCGACCTCGGTGACGGCCCGCAGACCTACTACCGCGACACCAACGTCATGCCGCAGTGGGCGGGTTCCTCCTGGTACCAGCTGCGCTACATCGACCCGAACAACTCCGAGAAGTTCGTGGACCTGGAGAATGAGCGCTACTGGACCGGACCGCAGTTCGAAGGTGACTGCGGCGGCGTCGACCTCTACGTCGGCGGCGTCGAGCACGCCGTGCTGCATCTGCTCTACTCCCGTTTCTGGCACAAGGTCCTCTTCGATCTGGGCCATGTCACCTCCGTGGAGCCCTACCGCCGCCTGTACAACCAGGGCTACATCCAGGCCTACGCCTACACCGATGCCCGCGGCGTCTACGTCGAGGCCGCCGAGGTCGAGGAGAGGGACGGGAAGTTCTTCCACAACGGTGAGGAGGTCACCCAGGAGTACGGCAAGATGGGCAAGTCCCTGAAGAACGCTGTCGCCCCGGATGAGATCTGCGAGAACTACGGCGCGGACACCCTGCGCGTCTACGAGATGTCCATGGGGCCGCTCGACACCTCCCGCCCCTGGGCGACGAAGGACGTTGTCGGCGCGCAGCGTTTCCTGCAGCGTCTGTGGCGACTGGTCGTCGACGAGGAGACCGGTGACGTGCTCGCCCGCGACCTCGAGCTCAGCGACGAGGACAATAAGCAGCTGCACCGCACCATCGCGGGTGTGAGCGATGACTACGCCAACCTGCGGGTGAACACCGTGGTGGCCAAACTCATCGAGTACGTCAACTACCTGACCAAGACCTACCCGGATGCCGTCCCCGCGGCCGCCGTCGAGCCCCTGGTCATCATGACCGCCCCCGTCGCCCCGCACATCGCGGAGGAGCTGTGGAAGCGCCTCGGCCACACCGGCACCGTCGCCTTCGTCAACTTCCCCACCTTCGAGGAGAAGTGGCTGGTGGACGACGAGATCGAACTGCCCGTCCAGATCAACGGCAAGGTCCGCGCCCGCGTGAAGGTGCCGGTTGACGCCAGCCAGGACGCGGTTGTCGCCCGCGTGCTGGAGGAGCCGAACATCGCGGCCCACCTGGAGGGCAAGAACCTGATCAAGCAGATTGTCGTACCGGGGCGCATGGTGAACCTGGTGGTGAAGTAGGCGGGGCGTCGATAAGTGGGCTGGGTCACAGAACTCATGCCCATTTCCGCACATAACCGGGCGCGGCGTTTTAGATTTGAGTTGTGACAATCCTCCGCAACTCACTCCGCACCCTCGCCACTGTCCTCGCCGCCGCGCTTGCAGGGACGGCGACGGCGACCGCCGCCCCGGTCCCGTCTGAGCTGCCTGCCCAGTCCTCGCTGCCGGGGCATCCGGGTATCGACCCCGTCTTCAACGACCCAACCTGTGTCCCCTCCCCCGCCCATCCGAATCCGGTCGTGTACTTCCACGGGACCGGCACGGACTCGAATGACTTCGTCGACGGGGCGCACTTCCTGCGTGGGCAGGGTTTCTGTCTGTGGACCCACCACTACGGAACCGAATCGGACACCATCCGCAACCTGGCCCCCGGCCACCGCGGGCTCGGGCCCATCGATCAGTCGGTGGAGGAGCTGGCCGACTTCGTCGACGGGGTGCGGACCACCACCGGGGCGCAGAAGGTGGACCTGGTGGGTTATTCCCAGGGCGGGATGCTGACCAAGGCCTACACCCAGGGCCGAGGAGCGGGGAAGGTCGGACGTTCGGTCTCCATCGCTGCCACCTTCCGGGGCACCACCATCGACGGTGTCGTGCCGGCGGTCAGTCCGGCCGTCAACGCCCACCGGGGTTCCTCGGAGCACCTTGTGGGTGCCTCCACCCTGGATCAGTTCGCTGATTCCGATTTCACCGGGCGGATCACCGCGCTGCCGGACACTACCCCCGGGATCATCTACACCGCGTTGTACACGCCCTCGGATCTTGTGGCCACCCCCTACGAGACCTCGATGCTGGAACCGGTCGAGGGCGCGGATGTGGCCAACATCGATATCGAGGCGGTCTGCGGCCGTGGTTTCGCCCACCAGGGGTTGCCGCGCACCACCGAGGTCATCCACCTGGTCCACTGGGGTCTGACCCGCGCGCCGGGCCAGACCACGGCGGCGCCTGAGAACTGCCGGGCCTGATCATGAGCCCCGGGCTCCCGGCGATGTCGGTGAAGTGGAAGGAGGCCGCCGGCCCGTTCGTCGTGGCGCTCGATGTGGGGTCGACCGCCTCGCGGGGTGGTCTCTACGACGCCACCGGGCGTCCGGTTGCAGGTTCCGGGCAGCGCATCGCGCATGAGTTCACCACTGCCGGTGACGGCACGAGCACCATCGACGCCGACCAGGTGGTTGCGGAGTGCCGGGAGATCATCGATGAGATCGTGTGGTTCGCGCAGGACAAGGGGTTGGCCGCTCAGATAGCGGGCGTAGCCATGGACTCCTTCGCGTCCTCCCTCATCCTCGTCGACGCGGATGGTCACGCGCTGACCCCCTGCTACACCTATGCGGATTCCCGTTCCCGCCGGCAGGTCCACGAACTGGGCGAGCTTGTCGACGAAGCCGCCTACCACTCCCGCACCGGTGTCCGCCTGCACACCTCCTACCACCCGGCCCGGTTGCTCTGGCTGCGCACGGAGGAACCGGGGCTCTTCACCCGGGCGGACTCCGTGATGACGATCGGCGAGTACGTCTACCTCCGCCTGGGCGGCATCCGTGGTCTGGCGACCTCCGTCGCAGCATGGTCGGGGATCATTGACGTGCGCACCGGGGAGCTTGACCTGCCGGTTCTCCAGGCATGTGGAATATCCCCGGCGTTGTTCTCCCCCATCATGGACCCCGACCAGCCTGCCCGGCCCCCAGGGTCGTTGTGGCGGGAGCTGCGCGAGGTCGACTGGTTCCACGCGGTCCCCGACGGCTGGCCGTCCAATATCGGTCCGGGTGCCGTCGACAGCACGACTGTCGCGGTCGCCGCCGCGACATCGGGTGCGATGCGGGTCGTCCTCGACGCCTGCCCGGCGGAGATCCCGCCGGGACTGTGGTGCTACCGCCTCTCGCGTGAGCGCTGGATCGTCGGCGGCGCCCTCAATGATGTCGGCCGTGCCGTCACCTGGCTCGAGGAGACGGTCGTCTCCCCCGGGGAGGGCTTGCCCGGCATGCTCGCCGGTCCCCCGCTTGCCGACGTCCCCTCCGTCCTCCCCTTCTTCAGCGGCGAGCGCGCCACCGGCTGGGCGCGTGACGCCCGCGCCACCTTCCACGGCATCACCACCGCCACCGGCCCGCAGGAATTGTGGCGGGGTGTCTTCGAGGGGCTGGCGCTGTCCTACCGCCGGGTCTGGGACCAGCTCAACCTCGCCGGAGCGCAGCCGGAGCGTGTCGTCGCCTCAGGCCGGGTCTCCCTCGACCATCCCACCTGGCTGCAGCTGCTTGCTGATGCCTTCGAGGTCCCCGTTGTCCCGTTCGCCATGAAACGGGCGACGCTGCGCGGCACCGCACTCATCGCCCTGGACACCCTCGCCCCTGAGGTGGAGCGGGCGAGCCCTCCCTTCGGGGAACCGTGGCTGCCCGTCGGGGAGCATCTCCCCCACTACCGGCAGGCCATGCGTGATTTCGAGCGGCTCTACGACGTGCTGGTGGCGGAATAGCTGCGCAGCTGCGCACTCTTCACCCCCTCTGACCTGCTGGAACATCCGCAAAGCTGTCCTGGGCCTCCCAGACCTGCAGCAGATCCTCATCCCCCTCGGGCACCGGCCCGTGGTCGTAGGCGTCGGCCCAGCGGCCCAGCGCGGCGTCGAACATCGGGGGCTGCCGGTCCGCGGAGGTGTAGCTCTCCCCGCCGGCGAAACGGAAGCGGAGCAGTGCGGGGTCCACCGCATCGGGCACGATGACCAGCTCGTCGTTGCCCAGCATGATGTGGTGGGCTGTGCACAGCGGGATGAGGTTATCGAGGTTCGTCTCCCCGCCCTCGGCCCAGGACCGGATGTGGTGGAACTGGATCCAGCGGTTGTGTCCGCAACCCGGGCTCGCGCAGCGCCAGCCCCAGCGGGCGAGCAGGGCCTTCTCCTGGGCGGCGGTGACCACCCGGGCGCGGCGACTGAGTTTGAGGTGGAGGCCGCGGGCGTCGAGAAGATGCACCCGCATCTCCCCGTTGAGCGCGTTGCGCAGCACATCGCCAGTCTGCCCGCCGTAGTGGCCGGGGATGTATGCGCGGTTATCCAGCGTCATCAGCACGTTGACCTGCGCCCCGGGGGCGGTGACCCGGTTCTGCGGGCTGCTGCGGACGATATGGCACATGGCAGCGAAAGCGCTGCTCATGCCGGCTGCCACGGGTGGGCCGAAGCGGGTGTTGGCAGACTGCCTGTCAGCGTCCTCCTCTCCGCTCTCCTCCTTCTGGGAGAGCTCGGCGATCTTCAGCGCCGCGAGGAATTCCGCTCCCCGCTCCGGATCGAGGCTGCCCCAGAAGCGGACTCCCCCGGTTTCCGGGTCGACGGCCACGGAGAGGCGGTTCTTCGCCTTCTTCTTCCCACCGTCGACGCGGTCGCGTCCGGCGAGCAGGGTCTCCAGCTCGGTGAGGGGATGGGCCAGGGCCAGTGCCAGGAGTTCGGGCTCATTATCGGTGGTCATGTAGCGCAACAGGAGCCGGAGTTTGGAGTAGGTGATCCGCCCATCGAGGAAAGCTGCCGCGAGCAGCGTGAACGGTCGGAGGCGGGTGCCCACCTGGATGTATTCCACGGCAGTGCGCCGTGCGATGTCCTGCGTGCGGGCGGCCCAGTCGGCGGTGGAGGTGGCACCGTGTCGCCGTGCCAGGCCGCGGTCGTGAAATTCCGCGAGGGTGACGATGAATTCGGCCTTGAGTCGGGTCAGTGAGAGGTGGGTGTCGGTGATGGATCTGGTGAGTTTCTTGTCGGTCATGTCCTTGACGATTGTCAGCATGGTGTCCCCGAGTTCTCGAATTGGAGTTCGATCACGATCAACATAACATGCGCCCCCGACATGAGATTTTCTGAAGAATAACTGCAGGTCAGGACGAAATAGCGTGCGCAGCTGCGCACGTCCGGCACCCCTTCGCGGACGCTAGCAAATTACCCCCGGGGGTATATTGCGGTGGCCGCCTCGCGCCAACTTGCTAGCCTGTGTGACATAGATACCCCCTGGGGTATATAAAACCTCTGAAAGGTGGTCGCATGATCCGCAACCTCGGCGAGAAGTACTCGCCCCTCTATTTCCTCGCCGCCCTCGGCTTCGGCGGCATGTCCGTCTTCTTCTTCATGGCCTTCATGCACATCACCCCGCACCCGGAGACCCCCATGCCGACCTTCGAGTCCATCACCGCGGCCTACGTCGACGGTGACGGATTCATGCGGACAGTCATCGTCATCGGCTATGTCGGCATGATGGCGGCCCTGATCATGCACCTCGCCCTGCTGGCGTGGAACTTCCGGGAATTCGGTCTTTTCCGCCAGACCGAGACCTACCGGGCACTGAAGTCCACCAACGCCGAGGTCACCCTCATGGCCATCCCGCTGACCCTGGGCATGACCATCAACGGTGCCTTCGTCGCCTCCCTGGCGCTGATTCCGGGACTGTGGGGCATCATCCAGTCCCTCATGCCCTTCGCGCTGCTCGCCTACGGCACCGTCGGGCTCGTCGCCCTGGTCATCATGACCAACTACCTGCGCCGCATCATCGCCGGCGGCTTCAGTTTCGAGGCCAACGGCGGCCTCAACCAGCTCATCGCCGCCTTCGCCTTCTCCATGGTCGCAGTCGGTTTCGCCGCCCCCGCAGCCATGGGCACGGACACCCTGGTCGTCCTGACCGGTGTCTGGGGTTCCATCCTCTTCGGCATCATCTCGCTGATCCTCTTCGGCGTCTTCCTCGTCGCCGGCATCATGAGCATCATGCGCTACGGCCTGGCGCTGCCGAACTCCGCCACCCTGTGGCTCGCGGTCCCCGTCCTCACCCTCTGGGCCATCACCGTCCTGCGTGACCGCCACGGCATGCAGACGCTCATCGACGCCGGCCCCGCCGGCCCTCAGGACCACCCCGGTTCCTCGGTCGGGCTGATGCTGTTCCTGTCCTTCATCATCCTCACCCAGGTCGCCTTCCTGGGCCTCGGCTTCGTCGTCATGCGCGCCAACGGCTTCTTCCGGACATTCGTCCTGGGCCGTGAGGTCACCTCCCCCGTCGCCTTCACCCTGGTCTGCCCGGGCGTCGGCCTGGCCGTCCTGTCGATGTTCTTCATCAACGTCGGCCTGATCCAGAACGGGCTCGTCGAGAAGTTCTCCGCCACCTACTACGGGCTGCTGCTCATTCCGGCCATCATCGCCACCGTCACCCTGTGGCTCGCGCTGACCCTCTTCCGCAACCAGCTGTCCACCGCCAGCCGCTTCGGACGGGAACAGGCCGCGGCCGCCCGCGAGGGTGCTCTCATCGAGGCCTGAACCCCGCTTATCGACGCCGTGTAAGTGACGCGCGTCACTGAAGTTCCGGGTAGCCTGGGGTCAGCCACGAACGAACAAGGGAGGACACCATGTCCATCGTCGATGATAAGGCCCGTCAGCTGCTCGAGGAGGCCTGCGCCTCGGAACACGGGCGCGCAGCGAAGATGCTGGTCAATGACGGGCCGCTGCGCCAGACCGTCATCGCCATGCGGGAGGGCACGATGCTGCAGGAGCATAATTCACCGCCGGCGGCCTCGATCTTCCTCTTCAGCGGGCAGGTGACCGTCAAGGGGCAGGCGGAGGAGACCATCGGCGAGGGGCAGCTGGTGACGCTGACCCACCAGCGCCACTCGGTCTCCGCGATCAAAGACTCGGTCTTCCTGCTGACCACCGTAACCAATGTGGAGGGGCAGGGTTCCCACGACGGGGAGTGACCTACCCCTGCTCATCCTCCGGTTCGCAGAGGGACACCTGGCTGATGAGTTCCTCCGGTGCCCCCGTGGCCCGGAGGTTTTCCTCGTCGTAGCAGGGGTACTGCGTGAACACGTCACGCCCGTCGTGCGGATGGCTCAGCCAGCGCCCGTCCCGGTAGTGGAAGACCAGGACGTGATCGGTCTGGGCCTGCCCTGCCCGGGCCCAGGCCCCGTCGCAGAACATCACCACGGGGCTGGTGAACTCATCCAGGAAGAAGTCCGGCTCGCAGCTGCCCGGCCGGTCCGGGGTCGTGGGTGGGGTCACCTGGGTCGTGGTGGTGGCAAGGGTGGGCGTGCCCGGATCCGGGGTTCCGGTGGTTGTGGCTGTGGTTGTCGGCATGGTGGCCCCGGGTGTCACCGTCATCGTCTCGGTCACCGTACCTGCGGCCGAATCGCCGTCGTCGGTGCAGGCGCTGAGGAACAGGGCGGCTCCGAGGGTGAGCAGGACGGTCAGCGGCCGGGGGTGGTGGAGGATCACGGTGGACTCCCTGGATTGGCGGTGATGTACATCACTGAATCTACCCGTCCAGGCCGGGCGGAGGCAGGGAAAGCTAGCGGCGATCAGTCATACTGGGGGTCATGACCACACTGCCGGAGCTGCGTGCCCGAAGGATCATCGCCCAGGGGCTGGTGGGGGCGTCGAGAAGCGCGGTCGAGGCCGCCCGCTGGATGCTCGCGCTGCAGGGGCAGACATACCCGGCCGGGATCCGGGCACTGGCGCTGCGCGGCCCGGGTGACGACGCCGCCGTCCTCAGCGCCGTCAACCGCTTCAAGGTTGTGCGGGCCTGGCCGCAGCGGGGGACGCTGCACTTCCTGGCTGCGGAGGACGCGCGCTGGCTCATGCGCCTGTGCAACCCCCGGGTGGCGCGTGCCCAGGCGGGTAGACGGCCCGGGCTGGGACTGCGCGAGGAGGACGTGACGGTTGCCCGCGAGGCCTTTCACGCCGAACTCCTGGCCCGGGGAACGCAGGACCCGCTGCCGCGGCCGCAGGCCTACGAGGTTTTCGCGGCGGCCGGGGTGGATCCGGGGGACAACCGGGGCCCGCACCTGTTGCGCGCCTTCGGCGGTGAGGGCGATGTGGTGCAGGGCCCCAGGATCGGGGCCGTGGAGACTTTCGTGCACGTGGACAGTCTCCCGGTGGTCCAGCGTGAACTGGCGGGGGAGGAGGCCCTGGCGGAACTGGGTACCCGCTACCTGCACTCCCACGGCCCGGCCTCCGTGAAGGATCTCGTCTGGTGGGCGGGCCTGACCGTCGCGCAGGCGAAGAAGGCGGTGGCGCTGGCCCGGGATGTCGTGCCGCTGACCGTTGGTGGTGAGGAGTACTGGATGGGGCAGTGGCAGACGGATGTCACTGGGCAGGAGCTGCAGGAGGCGCTGGCCGCGAGCTTCGAGCTGCCCGCCTTCGACGAGATCCTGCTCGGCTACGGCGATAAATCCCTCGTCCTGGCTGACGAACTGCGCCCGCAGGTACTGACGAAGAATGGGCTGAGCTGGCCCTTCCTGATGACGGAGGGTGTGGTTACAGGGCCGGTGAATCGCAGAGCAGGGTCTGCCCGATGAGCGCCTCAGGTGCACCATCGGCGCGCAGGGCCGCCTCGTTGTGGCAGGGGTAGTTGGAGGGCCAGCTGGTCCCGTCGGCCTGGCGTATCTGCCACCCACCGTCCCGGAACTGGAAGAGCAGGATTGCATCGGTCTGCTGCTGGCCGGCCTCTGCCCAGGCGCCGTCGCAGAAGAGCACGACGGGCGAATCGAAGACATTGAGGAAGGCCGACTCCTCACAGCTGCCGGCGGGCACGGTTGTCGTGGTGGTGTCGGCTGCGGGCGCGACGCTGAGGAGCGTGGTGTCGGTGCTCGCCGGGGAGGCGGAGTCTGTGCTGGCGGCGCAGCCGCTCAGGAGCATTGCGGCGCTGATGACGACGGCGGTTCGAATGTAGACCATAGGGCGCTCCTGGGGTGCCGGTACTGTGCTCCCAATCATAGTTGATGCGTTATGTGATCGTCGGATTATCGCGCGGAAGGCAGCGGTCCGGACAGTTGTCGGCGATCCCGGAAACCGTCACGGTTATGTCCGTGTCCGGAAAAGTGTGGGATCAAGGGGGTGGTTAAGCTGGCAATCGGCAGAAAGACAACGCGCCGGGAAAAGCATCAGATGCTTTTCCCGGCGCACCGTCAGGACGGGTTACTTGTTCCAGTTGGCGTAGGTGGTGTCCACCTTCTCCACGAGGGTGAGCACGTCATAGGAGGCGACGAGCTCGTCGTTCTGGTTGAACAGGGCGGCGTCCCAGCAGACCTCGCCGTAGTCGTCGGTGACGCGCGGGGTGATGCGCTTGGCGGTCAGTTCGATGCGCACGGAGTCGTCGTAGGTGACCGGAGTGATGAAGCGCAGGTTCTCCAGGCCGTAGTTGGCCAGGACCGGGCCCGGGGCGGGCTCGACGAACAGACCGGCGGCCCAGGAGACCAGGAGATAGCCGTGGGCGACGCGGCGGGGGAAGAAGGGGTTGGCGGTGGCGGCCTCCTCGTCGACGTGGGCGTAGAAGGTATCGCCGGTTTCCTCCGCGAAGGCAAGGATCTCCTCGAGGGAGACGTGGCGCAGGTCGGAAGCGAACTGGTCGCCGATGCGCAGGGTGGCCAGGTCCTTGCGGAAGGGGTGGGTGGCGGTGCCGGCGTCGACGTCCGCGCGGGTGACCTTGTTGACCTTCGCGCCGCGAACCCACTCGCCCGTGATGGCGGTGAGGTGCTCCGGGCTGCCCTGGATGGCGGTGCGCTGCATGTAGTGCTTGACGCCGCGGATGCCGCCGAGCTCCTCGCCGCCGCCGGCGCGGCCCGGGCCGCCGTGGACGAGGTGGGGGAGCGGGGAGCCGTGGCCGGTGGAGGTCTTCGCGTCGTCCCGGTCGAGGAAGTGCAGGCGGCCGTGGAACGCGCCGATGTTGTGGGCGTAGGTGGCGGCGAGCTCGGGAGAGTGGGTGATCACGGAGGCGACCAGGGAGCCCCTGCCCCGTTCGGCGAGGCGGAGGGCGTCGGTGGTGTCGGTGTAGCCGATGATGGACACGACCGGGCCGAAAGCCTCGACATCGTGGACGGCGTCGGTGTCGGCGTCCGCGAAGGTGAGGATGGTGGGGGCGAAGAAGGCGCCCTCCAGCTGATCCGGGCCGCCGGTGACCAGCTGACCACCGGCGGCGATGAGTTTCTCGACGGCCGCGGCGACGTCGTCACGCTGTTCCTGGGAGACCAGGGGGCCCATGGTGGCATCCGGGTCGCGCGGGTCACCGGGGACAACCTTCGCGTTGAGGCGCTCGGTCAGGGCGGTGGCGACGGTGTCGATGAGCGGGGTGGGGACGATGGCGCGGCGGATGGCGGTGCACTTCTGGCCGGCCTTGGAGGTCATCTCCACGAACAGGGCCTTGATGTAGGCCTCGAACTCGGGGGAGTCGACGGTGACGTCCTCGCCGAGGATCGCGGCGTTGAGGGAATCGGCCTCCGCGGTGAACCGCACGCCGTTGACCTGGACGTTCTCGTGGGAACGTAGGGTGGCGGCGGTGGCTGCGGAACCGGTGAAAGCAACGTGGTCACGGTGGTCGAGGTGGTCGAGCAGGTCCCGGGCGGAACCGGAGATGAGCTGGATGGAGCCCTCCGGGAGGATGCCGGACTCGACCATGAGGCGCACGCAGGCGGCGGTGACGTAGCCGGTGGGGGTAGCCGGCTTCACCAGAGTGGGCATACCCGCGATGAAGGAGGGGGCGAACTTCTCCAGCATGCCCCAGACGGGGAAGTTAAAGGCGTTGATCTGCACCGCCACGCCCGGCAGGGTGGTGTAGATGTGGGTGCCCAGGAAGCTGTTGTCCCGGGAGAGGATCTCGGTGGGGCCGTCGACGATGATGTGACCGTTGGGCAGTTCGCGGCGGCCCTTGGAGGAGAAGGTGAACAGGGTGGAGATGCCGCCGTCGATGTCGACGCCGTTGTCGCGGCGGTTTGCACCGGTGCGGTAGGCCAGCTCGTAAAGCTCGTCCTTGTGTTCACCGAGGTAGAGGGCGAGCTCCTTGAGCTTGAGGGAACGCTCGTGGATGGTCAGGTCGCGGAGGTTGCGCTGGCCGGTGGTGCGGGCGTGGTCGATGGCGCCGGCCAGGTCGAGGCCGTCGGTGGAGACGGTGGCGACGATCTCTCCGGTGGAGGCGTCGGCGACCTCGGTGACGCGGGAGGGGTTCTGGGGTGTGACCCAGGTGCCGGAGAGGTAGCTGGGGACGAGGGTGTCGGTGAGAGTGGGCATCGTAACGAGCCTTCCTGAGATAATTAGTGACCGAACGAACGGTCAGTATTTGGGGCCAGTATAATCAAAATCACATTTTCCGCCACCCCCTGAAGGAGTAACTGTGGAGCCCTGGACCATCGAACTCGGAGAACTGGACCGAAAAATGGGGGTTGAAGTGCTCGAACAGTCCCCGGAACGGGTGGTGGCGACCATGCCGGTCGACGGCAACCGTCAGTCGCTGGGACTTCTGCACGGGGGAGCCATGGTGGCCATCGCCGAGGCGGTGGGTTCCTGGGCTGCGGTCATCCACGCCTCGACGATGGGGAAGGTGGCCGTCGGCGTGGACATCAACGCCACCCACCACATATCCGGACTATCGGGCCTGGTCACCGCCACCGCCACGGCCATCCGGCTCGGGCGGACGCTGACCAGCCACGAGGTGATCCTCACGGATGAACAGGGCCGCAGGCTGTGCACGGCGCGGATCACCAACGCGATCGTGGACAAGCGTCAGGCGTAGGTGTAGAAACCCTTGCCGGACTTGCGGCCCAGCTCACCGCGCGCGACCATGTCGCGCATGAGCTGCGGGGGAGTGAAATTCTCCCCGAGGGTGGACTCGAGGTACTCCGCGATGCCCAGGCGGACATCCAGGCCGACGATGTCCGTCAGCGCCAGCGGCCCGACCGGGAATTTGTAGCCCAGCACCATGGCGTTGTCGATGTCCTCCGGGCTGGCCACCCCCTCCTCGACCATGCGGATCGCCTCCAGGGCGATGACCACACCCAGGCGGGAGGAGGCGAAACCGGGGGCGTCCTTGACCACGATCGGGGTCTTGCCCAGCCCCTCCACCCAGCCGCGGGCCTCCTGGACGAGCGCTTCCGGGGTGGAGTCCGCGACGACGATCTCCACCAGTTTCGAGGCCGGCACCGGGTTGAAGAAGTGCAGGCCGATGACGTCATTGTCCACGGTGACGGCCAGGTCGGAGACAGACAGGGAGGACGTGTTCGTCGCGATGGCGGCCGCCGGGGCGTGCTCCGCGATCTTCCGGAAGGAGGAGACCTTCAGCTCCATCGACTCCGGCACAGCCTCCACCACCAGCGGCAGACCGGCGAAGGCGGCGGCGTCGGTGGTGACGGTCAGACGCGCCAGCCATTCCTCGGCCGTGCCTGCCGCGCCGCGGCGGATGGACCCCTCCACGTCGGCGGCGATGCGCTCACGGGCGGCAGCAACGGCCTCATCGGTGACGTCGACGACCGTCACCTCCGCTCCGGCGGCGAGGAAGGAGTGGGCGATTCCGGCACCCATGCGGCCACCGCCGAGGACACCGACTTTCTGGGGGATGTTCATGGTGGGAAGCTCCTTAGTTCTTCTTGCGGTCGAGGAAGGCCTGCATGCGGTCGAACTTGGCGTCCGATTCGAAGAGGATGGCCTGCGCGATGTTGTCGACGGCCGGGTGGGCCGCCGCCGGCATCGCCATGACCTGCTTGCTGATGCGCACCGCCAGTGGATCCAGCGCGGCGATGCGGTCGGCATAGGCGTGGGCGGCGTCGAGCAGCTCAGCGGGTTCCGCGAGCTCGGTGGCCAGGTGTATGTCGTGGGCCTCGGCGCCGTCGAGGATGCGGCCGGCCAGGAGGATCTCCTTGGCGATCGCCTCCCCGACCAGCGCCTTGATGCGCCACAGCCCACCGGCCGCGGCGATGATGCCGAGGTTGGCCTCCGGCTGCCCGAACTTCGCACCGGGGGTGGCGATACGGAAGTCCGCGGCCAGGGCCAGCTCCAGACCGCCGCCGAGGGCGTAGCCGTCCACAGCGGCGATGACCGGCATCGGCAGCTGGGCGATGCGGTGGAAGATGGTGTTGTTGATGCCGCGCAGGGCATCCTCGCGGCGGCGTTCCCGCAGCTGCGCGATGTCCGCGCCGGAGGCGAAGATACCCTTCCCGCCGGCCTCACAGCCGGTGATGATGAGGATTTTCGGCTCACGCTCGAGGTGGGCGCACACGGCGTGCAGCTCCTCGACCATCTGGTCGTCGATCGCGTTGCGCACCTCCGGGCGGGTCAGTTCCACCAGCAGGCGGTCCCCGGCGTCGGTGACGGTCAGTGCCTGGAAATCAGCGAACATCTCAGACCCTCTCGATCGCGATGGCGGAACCCTGGCCCACACCGATGCACAGGGTGGCGATGCCACGCTGGCCGCCCTCCTGCTCCAGCCGGTTGAGCAGGGTGATGGTGATGCGGGAACCGGAGGAACCCAGCGGATGGCCCAGGGCAATCGCCCCGCCCCACGCGTTGACCTTGGTGGGGTCCAGGTCCAGCTGGCGGATACACGCCAGCGACTGCGTGGCGAAGGCCTCGTTGAGCTCCACGGCATCGACGCCACCGATGTTCCAGCCCGCCCGCTGCAGCACCTTCTGCGTCGCCGGGACCGGGCCCAGGCCCATGACCTCGGGCGCCAGGCCGGCGTTGGCGTTGGCGACGACCTTCGCCCGGGCCTTCAACCCGTACTTCTCGACGGCCGCCTCCGAGACCACCAGGATCGCCGAGGCGCCGTCATTGAGCGAGGAGGAGTTGCCCGCCGTGACCACTTCACCGCCGGCCACGACCGGCCGCAGCTTCGCCAGGATCTCCGTGGTGGTGCCCGCACGCGGGCCCTCATCGGTGTCGACAACGGTGACGTTGCCCTTCCGGTCGGTGATCTCCACGGGGACGATCTCCGGTTCGAAGTTGCCCGCCTCGATGGCGGCCGCGGCCCGGCGCTGGGACTCGGCGGCGAAGGCGTCGGCGTCGGCACGCGAGACACCACACACCCGGGCGACCTCCTCCGCGGTCTCCGGCATGGAGAATGTCGTCTTCTCCTGCGCGGCGAAGACCGGGTTGACGAACCGCCAGCCGATGGAGGTGTCGAAGACCTCACCCGGACGGGCGAAGGCCGAGGACGGCTTCTCCATCACCCACGGGGCACGTGACATGGACTCCACACCGCCGGCCACGACGATATCGGCCTGGCCGGACTCGACCATGGCGGTGGCCAGGGCGATCGCGGACATACCCGAGGCACACAGGCGGTTGACGGTGATACCCGGCACGGTGTCCGCGTAACCCGCCAGCAGCCATGCCAGGCGGGCGACGTTGCGGTTCTCCTCGCCCGCGCCGTTGGCGTTGCCGAGGATCACCTCGTCGACGGCCGCCGGGTCGATGCCGGCATCCTCGATGACCGCCCTGATCGTCAGTGCGGCGAGGTCATCGGGTCGGACGGATGAGAGGGCGCCGCCGTAACGGCCGACCGGGGTACGCCGGCCCGATACCAGGTACGCAGTGGTCACTGGCTGCTCCTTAATCTGTTGGGGGTGTGGGTCAGCTGCCCTGGAAGACAGGGACACGCTTTTCGTTGAATGCGGCGAAACCCTCCGCATAGTCCCGGCTCGAGCACAGTTCGCCCTGGGCGATGTTCTCCTCCGTGACGGACTCCCACAGACCACGGCGGTTATCGCGGATGTCCTGGACCAGGGTCCGGCTGGTGAGGAAGGCACGGGTCGCCCCGAGGGCGGCGCGCCGGGCCTTCTCGCGGCTGAAGTCCAGCAGTTCCCCGGCGGGCAGGGCGCGGGAGAACAGTCCCGCCTGCACCGCCTCGGCGCCGCTGATCATGTCACCGGTGATGATGAGGTCCATCGCCCGGTGCGCGCCCAGCCGCTCGACGAACAGGGAGTGCCCGCCGGAGTCGAGGGTGGCGCCGAGGTTGGCGAAGGGGGAGCCGAAGGTGGCGTCCTCCGCCACGTAGGCGATGTCGGTGGCGATGGCCAGACCCAGGCCCACACCCAGGCACACGCCGTGGACGGCGGCGAAGGTGGGGGCGGGGAAGGTGCTCATCTGACGCAGCACCGGGGTGACCTTGTTGGCCAGGTAGTCGGTGGCGTCGTCCTCGGCCGGGTCGAGCCCTTTGATGTTGCGACCGGCGGAGAAACCCCGGCCCTCGCCGCGCAGCAGGAGGGCGCGCACGCCCCGTTCCGCTGCCTCGGTGTAGGCGTCGGCCAGTTCCTGCAGGTCTTCCTCGGTGAGGGAGTTCATGGCCCGCGGGTTGTTGAGCACAACCTCGGCGACATTGTCCTCGATGTGGAGATCAATCATGGATGGTGCTCCTCTCAGGCGTCGTAGTCCACGGTGATGGAGTCACCGGTGGCGCGGGTCTGGCAGGTGAGCACGTAACCGGCGGCAACCTCGTCGGCCTCCAGGGCGTAGTTCTCATCCATCTCGTAGTCACCTTCGACGACCTTGGCGCGGCAGGTGCCGCACACGCCGCCGGCGCAGGCGAAGGGGACATCGGGACGCGCACGCAGGGCGGCGTTGAGGATGGTCTCCTTCGCGGACTGGGGGGACTCGATGGAACCGGACAGGCCGTCCAACTGGAAGGAGACGGTGATGTTCTTGCCCGCCGGATCCGCCACGACCGGGCGGCCGGTGTTGCCCTGCTGCGGGCCGTCGGAGGGTTTGCCCGTGGAGAAGAGCTCGAAGCGGACGTTGTCGCTGTCGACGCCGCGCTCGGAGAGCTCGTCGCGGACCAGCTGGACCAGTTCGAAGGGGCCGCACAGGAACCACTCGTCGGTGTCACCGGTCCGGACGACCTTGTCCAGGAGCAGGGAGAGCTTCTCGTCGTCGATGCGTCCGGAGAACAGCGGGTTGACGCGCTGCTCCCGGGAGAGGACGTGGTGGACGGCGAAGCGGGTGGGGTACTTGTCCTTGAGGTCACCGATCTCCTCGGCGAACATCACGTCCGAGCCGCCCTTGTTGGCGTAGACGATCTCGAAGGTCGCCTTCGGCAGGGCGGCCAGCAGCGTCTGGGCGATGGACATGATCGGGGTGATGCCGGAACCGGCGGCGATGGCCACCAGGTGGGGGGCGTCGCCACCCTCGGCGAAGCCCTTGTCGATCAGTGCCTGTGCGTCATTGAGGGAGGTGACGTTGACCCGGGAGGTGAACGCACCCTGCGGGTTCATCACGTCGATGGCGGTGCCGGGGCTGAGCTCATCGTTGGCCCAGGTGGAGAAGACACCACCCAGGTCGCGCTTGATGGCCACGCGGATCACACCGGGTCGGGGGATGTCGCAGATGGAGTAGGAGCGGCGCACCTCCTGGCCGTTGATGTCGGCGCGCAGTGCGACGTACTGGCCCGGAACGTAGTCGTAGTCCGCACGCAGTTCCTCCGGGACCTCGAAGCTGACCTCGACGGCGTTGTCGGTCAGACGACGGACCTCGGAGACCTGCAGGGAGTTGAACCTGGCCTTTTTCTTGGTGGGGGCAGTCATGGAAGCGGTCATCAGTGCACCTTGAAGTAGTCGAAGGGCTCGAGGCACTCCTCGCAGGAGTACAGCGCCTTGCAGGATGTCGAGCCGAATTGGGCGATGTTTCGGGTCCGGGTCGAGCCGCAGCGCGGGCACGCCACCGGCGGTGGGGGAGCAAGAGTCAGAGGGATCGGACCGGGGCGGGCGGGGGTGGAGGAGTGCGTCGGCGGGGCGATGCCGTACTCCCGGAGCTGGTCCCGGCCGAGTTCGGTGATCCAGTCGGTGGTCCACGCCGGCTGCAGCACCAGGTCGACGCGGGAGTCGGTGTAACCGGCGGCGGACAGCGCCTCCTTCACCTCCCGGGTGATGTGGTCCATCGCCGGACATCCGGAGTAGGTCGGGGTGATCGTCACCACCGCGGTGCCGTTGATGAGGGCGGCGTCGCGAAGAATCCCCAGGTCAGCGATGGAGATGACCGGGATCTCCGGGTCGGGGACGGTGGCCGCGGTGTCCCATACCGACGCAGCGTCAGCGTCGGCGGGGCGCAGAGGGTGAGTGTTCACTTCAGGTGACCTCCTTCGGATGGGCGAGACAGTTACCAGGTGGCGCCGGGATGCTTGCGGGCGAAGGACTGCATCTCGGCGAGGATGTAGCCGCGCTGCTCGGAGAACCGGCCCGTGCGCTGGCCGGACATGGCCTGCGGGGAATCCGGGATCTCCAGGCCGGCGGTCTCGAGGACATGCGCGATGCGCTCATCGAACTCGGTGCGCAGGCTCGAGGGCAGGACCGCGACACCATCGGCGGCGAGGCGGGTGTGGATGTCCAGGTCCTCGAAGAGCTCATCGAGGTAGGGCCACACGTAGAACAGGCCCTCGCTGATGCGGTACCTCGACTCCTCGGTGCCCAGGCCCAGGCGCAGGGTCCACTGGTTGGCGTGGTCGACGTGGTATTCGATCTCCTTGACGGCCTTTGCGGCGATCGCGGCGAGCGTGCTGTCAGTGGAGTCCAGCAGGGCCGTGTACAGGCCGAGCATGTAGTAGGAGGCCAGGAGCTGGCGGGCGATGGTCTGCCCGAAGTCGCCGTTCTCGTACTCCATGAGGCGGGCGGAGGTGAACTCCTCCTCCTCGCGGAAATAGGCCAGGTCATCCTCGGTCTTCCCCCAGGCGGTGCCGGCATAGGAGTAGAGGAAACGAGTGTGGCCGATCAGGTCCAGGGCGATGTTGGCCAGGGCGATGTCCTCCTCCATCTCCGGAGCACGGGAGATCCACCAGCTCAGGCGCTGGCCGAGCATGAGGGCATCATCGCCGAGCATGGCGGCGTAGGTGGCGACGTCCTCGCTGGCCTTCGCATCGGACTGGAGGATGTCCTCGGCGGTGAGGGAATCACCCTGGGTCTGGCGGGTCGCGGAATCGACGGTGGCGAAGCTGTTCACAGGTGCGGCACCCCTTCAGACTTCTCGTAGTAGGTGGCGTGGCGGTAGTTCTTGCCGGAGGCCGACTCGAAGAATCCGCCCTTGGAATCCGGGTCTGAGGAGGTGAGGGCCTCGCTGGGCACGACCCAGACGGAGGTGCCCTCGTTGCGGCGGGTGTACAGGTCGCGGGCGTTGCGCAGGGCCAGGGTGGCGTCCGGCGCATGGAGGGAGCCGGCGTGGACATGGGACAGGCCACGGGAGGATCGGACGAAGACCTCCCACATCGGCCAGTGCTGCTGCTGGGACATCGTGTGTTTCTCCTTGGTTTCTGGTGTGTGCCGGTGGATCAGGCGACGAGACGGGAGTCGGCGGACTGGTGCTTCTCGGCGTAGGCGGCGGCGGCCTCACGGACCCAGGCACCGTCGTTGAAGGCCTGACGGCGACGCTGCATGCGCTGCGTGTTGCACGGGCCCTGCCCCTTGACCACGGCCTTGAACTCGCTCCAGTCCAGCTCACCGAAGTCGTAGTGGCCGCGCTCCTCGTTCCACTTCAGGTCCGGGTCCTCGAAGTGGAGGCCGAGCGCCTCCGCCTGGGGGACGATCATGTCCACGAAGCGCTGGCGCAGCTCGTCATTGGAGAAGCGCTTGATGTTCCAGGCCATCGACTGCTGTGAGTTGGGGGAGTCATCGTCCGGCGGGCCGAACATCTGCAGCGCCGGGCCGTAGAAGCGGTTGATCGACTCCTGGGCCATCTGCTTCTGCTCGGGCGTGCCGTTGGCCAGCTCGTAGAGGATCTCCCAACCCTGACGCTGGTGAAAGGACTCCTCCTTGCAGATGCGCACCATGGCCCGACCGTAGGGGGCGTAGGAGGCACGGCACAGCGGCACCTGGTTGGCGATGGCCGCGCCATCGACCAGCCAGCCGATGGCCCCGATGTCCGCCCAGGTGCGCGCCGGGTAGTTGAAGATCGAGGAGTACTTGGCGCGGCCGTCGAGAAGCTGCTCGACGAGTTCGTCGCGGCCGGTGCCCAGGGTCTCGGCGGCGGAGTAGAGGTACAGGCCGTGGCCCGCCTCATCCTGGACCTTCGCCATGAGGATGGCCTTGCGCTTCAGGGAGGGGGCGCGGGTGATCCAGTTCGCCTCCGGCTGCATGCCGATGATCTCGGAGTGGGCGTGCTGGGAGACCTGGCGCGTCAGCGTCCGGCGGTAGGCGGCCGGCATCCAGTCCGTGGGCTCGATGCGGGAGTCCGCAGCGATGAGGCGGTCGAAGTTCTCCTGCCCGGCGACATCGGCGGGGGAGAGTTGGTCGGTCACTGTGGTCATCGGTGATCCTTCGCTCGGGTGAAGTTCGATAACTGGTTTATCGGCATTTAATAACCGATCGTTCGGTCAGTATATGGGGGAAGTGTGATCCATGTCAATGGCCCGGGTCACGTCCGCTGTTTTCTAGATGGAGCGGATTGCCCGGGAGGTGCCGCGGAATTCGGCGATGACCTCGCCGTTCACGGTGAGGGTGACGTCGGTGATGCCGTTGCGACCCCAGGTCCGGCGCTCCACGGCATGCCCCTCCACGACATCCCCCTCGCGGGCCGGTGCGATGTAGTGGATGCTCACCTGCGCGGCGACGGCGATGCTCCCGGAGGCGTTGCAGGCGCCGGCGAACAGGGAGTCGGCGAACATGAACAGGTAGCCGCCCTGGGCGGTGCCGTGGCCGTTGCACATCTCCGGCCGGATGGTGAAGTGGCCTCGGACGCCGTCTGTGCCGATGTCGGTGATGGTCATGCCGATGCCCTGGGAGGCGCGGTCGTTCTCGAACATGGTGCGGACATGGCCGTGGTCGGCACTCTCTGCGACGCCGGGGGCGAGGATCTGGTTCATGGGGGCTCCTGGGGCTCTAGGGTGAGTTACCGTCCGGTCGGTCGGTATTGTGGGGTCAGTGTACGTGATCCCAGTCACCCCGTCACCGGAACAGTTGAGACAATGGGATGATGTGGTGGCCACCGGCCGCCTTAGTCCCGATACGCCCATGCCCCTGATTCAAGGAGACCGACCATGCCTTCTGGCGCTGCCCCCACCACCACGAGCAACCGGGGCCGTCCCGGCTACGCCCGCGGGGATGTCATCCGCATCGCCGTCGAGGAGTTCAATGCGCGCGGTTATGAGGCGACCTCGATGGGCGCCCTCGCCGAACGTCTGGGGCTGAGCAAATCCGCGATCTACCACCACATCACCTCCAAGGAGGAGATCCTCGTGGAGGCCACCGACAAGGCCCTCGCCGAGCTGGGGGACGTCGTGGATCATGCGCTCGCCGAGACCGATGAGCCGGTCGGGCAGCTGCGGCTGCTCATCGCCGGCACCACTCGGGTGCTGTGTGAATACCCCGCCTATGTCCGCCTGTTGCTGCGTCTGCGGGGCAATACCGAGGTGGAGCTGGGGATCATGGCCCGGCGCCGGGTGATCACCCGCACCCTCATCGACGTCGTCGACCGGGCGCGCGCCGAGGGTTCCCTGCGGACCGACCTTGATTCGGGAGTCGTGGGCCGGCTCATCTTCGGCATGATCAACTCGATCGTGGAGTGGTATCAGCCGGACGGGAAGTACTCCCCGGAGGACCTCGCGGCCCTGACGCCGCAGATGGTTTTCGAGGGCATCGTCCGCGGTGATGGTGCTTCCGGGGGTGCCGGATAATAGGCGTGAGCTGCGGTGGGGTCCCGGTCCGGGGGTGGGGTCCGAGGTCTGATTGTGGCCTGTGTCGGGAATCTCGCCGGAATGTGTTGCGCGCAACACCATCTCCCCTGTAACCTCTGTCACATACTTCCTGACCGATTGGTCGGTTAGTAAATGGTATTCACAACCCTGCCAACCACGGTCCCGGTTCCGAACACCGGTCATGACCGTAGGAAAGGAACGCAACCGTGGCTTCCGCACTTGACATCGTCTCCACCCTCAATGGCCCGCAGACCGGGATCGAGTACGCCTCCCGTGACGAGATCACCGCGCTCCAGACCGAGCGCATGAAGAACACCCTGCGTCACGCGTACTACAACGTCCCGCACTACAAGAAGGCCTTCGAGGAGAAGGGTGTGCACCCGGACGACTTCCGGGAGCTCAAGGACCTCACGCTCTTCCCCTTCACCGACAAGTCGATCCTCCGGGAGAACTACCCCTTCGGCATGTTCGCCGTACCCAGGGAGCAGATCTCCCGCATCCACGCCTCCTCCGGCACCACGGGCCAGCCCACCGTCGTCGGTTACACCCGCAACGACATCGAGACCTGGGCGACGCTGGTCGCCCGATCCCTGCGTGCCGGTGGTGTCCGTCCCGGTGACCGCGTCCAGGTGACCTTCGGCTACGGCCTGTTCACCGGCGGTCTGGGTCTGCACTACGGCGTGGAGAAGCTCGGAGCAACCGTCATCCCGACCTCCGGCGGTCAGACCGACCGCCAGCTGCAGGTCATGCGGGACTTCCAACCCGACGCGATCGTGGGCACCCCTTCGTACATGCTCAACGTCCTCGACCGCATGCGTGCCGAGGGTATGGACCCCCGCGACACCCCCATGCGCGTCGGTATCTTCGGCGCCGAACCGTGGACCGAGGGCATGCGTCAGGACCTCGAGCAGGGCTTCGACCTCGACGCCACCGACATCTACGGTCTCTCCGAGGTCATGGGCCCCGGCGTCGCGCAGGAATGTGTCGAAACCAAGGACGGCCTGACCCTCTGGGAGGACCACTTCTACCCCGAGATCCTCGACCCGGTCACCCTCGAGCCGGTGCCGGACGGGGAGATCGGCGAACTGGTCATCACCCCGATGACCAAGGAGGCCTTCCCGGTCGTCCGCTACCGCACCCACGACCTCACCCGCCTGCTGCCGGGCACCGCCCGCTCCATGCGCCGCCTCGACCGCATCAGCGCCCGCAACGACGACATGATCATCCTCCGCGGCGTGAACTGCTTCCCCTCCCAGTTCGAGGAGCTCATCGTCGAGGACAAGAACCTGCGCCCCCGCTACCAGTGCGTCCTGTCCAAGCGTGGCCGCATGGACCACCTCACCCTCGTGGTCGAGCACGCCCCGGGTCGCACCGCCGATGAGATCGCGCACTCCCAGCTGCTGCTGCGCAAGGCCGTCAAGGACCGCATCGGCGTCTCCGTCGACGTGGACATCCGTGACACCGTCGACAGCGGTGAAGGCAAGGCCAAACGGATCGTCGACCTCCGCAACTGATCTTCGTTCCCTCTCTCCACCTCACCTTTCCCCCACAGAAAGCCCACCGAGATGACCAACGACACCCTGGCCACCACCAGCGCCGTATCCTCGACGGATCCGTCACCGATCACCCCTGAGCACCGCCGGGTCCTGGCCGGTGCCATGGTCGGCACCACCATCGAGTGGTTCGACTTCTTCATCTACGCCCAGGCCGCGGCACTGATCTTCGCCACCCAGTACTTCAACCCCGCCTCCAGCGACTCGCCGACTCTCGCGCAGATCGTGGCATGGGCCTCCCTGGGTATCTCCTTCCTCTTCCGCCCGCTGGGTGCCGTCATCGCCGGCCATCTGGGCGACCGCCTCGGCCGGAAACCTGTCCTGGTGATCACCCTGCTCGGCATGGGTGGTGCCACCGTCGCCATGGGCCTGCTGCCCAACTACGCCGCCATCGGCCTGGCGGCACCGATCATCCTGGTGCTCCTGCGCATCCTGCAGGGTCTTTCCGCCGGTGGTGAGTGGGGCGGCGCCGCCCTCCTGGCCGTCGAGCACGCCCCCACCAACCGACGTGGCTTCTTCGGAGCCTTCCCGCAGGTCGGCGTCCCCGCCGGCATGCTGCTGGCCACCCTGTTCATGCTCGTACTCTCCGCGGCACTGACCACCGAACAGTTCAACG
The DNA here is from genome assembly GCF_024919295.1 of Corynebacterium lemuris. Lineage (GTDB taxonomy): Bacteria > Actinomycetota > Actinomycetes > Mycobacteriales > Mycobacteriaceae > Corynebacterium > Corynebacterium lemuris. The sequence continues at coordinate 121,393 of NZ_JANWTC010000007.1, forward strand.
CCTGGGGCTGGCGCATTCCCTTCGTCTCCTCCCTCGCGCTGATCATCATCGGCTTCTGGATCCGCCGACTAGTCGAGGAATCCCCGGTATTCTCCGAGCTCGAGGACATGAAGAAGAAGTCCTCCGCACCGCTGTCCCTGCTCTTCCGCAAGCACTCCGGCCTGGTCGCCCTCGCCGCTCTGATCTTCGCGGGCGTCAATGCCGCCGGTTACCTCGCCATCGCCTACTTCGTCTCCTACGGCACCCAGGTCGTCGGCCACGACCGCACCACCGTCCTGGGCATCACCTCCCTCGGTGCCATCGCCTGGATCGTCGCCACCCTGGTATTCGGCGCAATGTCCGACACCATCGGCCGCAAGCAGACCTTCGCGGTGGGTTACATCGGTTCCATCCTGTGGGCCGTACCCACCTGGCTGCTCATCGACTCCGGCGACGCCTTCCTCTTCGGTCTCGCCGTGGTCATCCTCGGTGTGCTCCTCGGCGCCACCTACGGCCCGCAGTCCGCGCTCTACGCCGAGATGTTCCCCGCCGAGGTCCGCCTCTCCGGTGTCTCCATCGGTTACGCCATCGGTTCCGTCATCGGCGGCGCCTTCGCCCCGATGATCGCGGCCCTGCTTCTCGACGCCACCGGCACCTCCCTGTCCATCGGCATCTACATCGCCGCCATCTCGCTGATCTCCCTCGTCGCGGTACTCAACGTGCCCCGCGGCATCCAGGGCAAGTCCCTGCACTAGCCTGTCCAGGATCGAAGCCGCGCCCTCCTCAGGGACGCGGCTTTCGTTTTTGTTTGCGCAGCTCAAGGAGTAAAAAGAGTGCGCAGCTGCGCACTATCTGCCGATGAAATCCGGGTGCTTCAGCCGCGCGGTCGCCTGGGGGATGGCCTCGACGATGCGTGAGGCGGACGTCGGGGCAGGGCCGTCCGGGGTCTGCGCGGAGAGCCACGCCGCCATGGCGTGGACCTGCAGGCCGTCGCAGGCACCGAGGAGGGTGATGGGGAAATCATCGACCTCCTGGTCTTCGACCCACGTGGCGGCCCGGGCGAGCCAGGCACCGATGATGCCGGCCAGCACGTCACCGGAGCCGGGGGTTGCGGCCCAGGAGGAACCGGCATCGATGGCCCACATGCCCAGGCGGGTGCCCGGGAAGGAAAGCACGGTGTGCCGCCCCTTGAGCAGCACCCCGCAATTCAGGGCATCGGAGAGGGCGCGAACCGCACCGAGCCGGTCGAGCGTGGGATCCGGGATATCCGTGTCCTCCAGCGACTCAGCGAGGCGGCGGAACTCTCCCTCATGCGGGGTCAGCAGCACGGAACCGGTGCGATCCCGAAGTTTGTCCCGCAGCTCCGGGTGGCGGCTGAGGAGGGTGATGGCGTCGGCGTCGATAAGCAGGGGTTCCGGGCGGTCGAGCAGTTCCGCCAGCTCATCGTGGGCGGTATCACCGGTCCCGCGGCCGGGGCCGACGACCCAGGCCTGGACGCGGCCGGTGTCGGCGACCGTGTCGGAGACGACCACTTCGGGCACGGCGCGCACGACCTCCAGCTTCTGGCTGCCGACGTAGCGGACCATGGCGCTGGTCGCCCGCACCGCACCCAGCGCGGTGAGCACCGCGGCACCGGGATAGGTCGCCGAACCCGCGCACAGGCCGACGACACCACCGGAGTATTTGTCATCCGCCGCACCCGGCTCCAGGGGTTCGTTGTTGCTGTAGGGCGACAGGGTCTGCAGCGGTGCCGGCCAGTCATGACGGACAGCAGGCACCGCACGGATGACCATGAGGTAGGAACCGTCATTGTCGATGACGTGGCGGAGCAGATCCCTGCTCAACATGCGCTCACCCAGGCCGATCTCCGCGATGATCACCTCCCCGCAGGCGGGGCTGACTGCATGTGCGTGGCGCAGCGCCCCGAAGGTGACGGTGACATCGGCGGTGACGTGGTGCTCCGGCAGGGCACCGGTGTCAGCGTCCACCCCGGAGGGCACATCCACGGCCAGGACAGGAATGTGGTGGTGCTCCCGGACGCGCTCCAGCCACGCCCCTAGCTCCCGGCCCAACCCGCCCGAGCCGCCGATACCGAGGATGCCGTCGATGACCAGGCGGTAGGGGCGCAGCTCCTCCGGCAGGTTATCGAGGATGGTGCCGCCGGCGGTCTGGAAAGCAGTGAGCGCACGCTCATGCACCCGGCCCTCCCGCCCGAGCAGCACCGCCTCCACCGGGTGGTTGGCCGCCAGCTCCGCACCCGCATAGAGGGCGTCGCCGCCGTTGCCCCCGGCCCCGACCAGCAGGAGAATGCGCTGATCCGTGGCCTGGAACTGCAGGAGACTGGGCGCCGGCGCCGCGACCATTGTTGCGGCGGCCACCGCCACGGCGTGCGCGGCCTGGCGCATGAGCTGGTCGGGGACGGACTGGGCGTCGAGAAGCACCTGCTCACAGGAGCGGATGAGATCAACCGGATAGGCGTGGCTTCGCAGGCTCATGGCCTCCAGGCTAGTCGGGGTGCTGAAAGCAATCTTCCCACCTGCTTACCAATCTGCATAACGCAGTGTTATGTTAAGTGGGAAGAGGGGTGGGAAGTGCCGTGCGGAAGGGTAAACCATGAATTCTCAAGAGCTGGCTGAACTGATCGATCAGCTGCGGGTAGCTGGCACCGATGTACAAAAGATTGAAGTTAAAAGCGGAGTTGGAAAAACAATCAAAAGAACCTTGAGTTCTTTCTCTAATTCAGGCGGAGGAACGATCCTCATCGGCCTGGAGGACAAGATATTCTGGCCGATCGAAGGATTTGATGCATCTGCCGCCCAAGATGCCCTGGCCACCTACTGCGGTCGGCTCACGCCCCGGGTCCGGCCAGATATTGAAGTGATCACAATAGACGGCAAGCCGATTATTGTCGTTAGCGTTTATGAGATGCGACCTGATGAAAAACCTTGCTATATAAGTGAGCAGGGGATGTATCAGGGAAGTTACCGCAGGACTGGTGACGGAGATATCAAGCTTAATACATACGAAGTTGACCGCTTGGTTGAAGAAAAAATTCAGCCCAGATGGGATGAAGAGCCTGTAGAGGAATCCACCAATGCAGATCTCGATAGGGGAATCCTGGATCCCTTTTTGAGTGGTCAGCGTCAGCTCCGTCCCCGCACCTTCTCCGATGGCGAAAAGGATGCGATGAAGAAGTTACGGATACTGAAAGGGGAAGCGCTGAGCCTGGCGGCCTTACTGGCGATGGGGGATTATCCGCAGGAATTTTTTCCTAGACTGACGGTAACTTTCGCTCTCTACCCGGGAACAGCAAAAGGAGACGTCACCACGGGCCTCAGGCTGCTCGACAGTGCTACTTTGACCGGATCGATCCCGGAATTGGTGGACAGCGCAGTCAGTATTGTCGCGAAGAATATGCGAACTGGTGGAATGATCGGAGATACGTTCCGGACTGGTCTGCCCGATTACCCCTTAGTTGCGGTTCGGGAGGCAGTGGTCAATGCCCTGATGCACCGAGATTACTCTCCACAGTCGCGGGGAACGCCGGTACAGATGGACATGTTCATTGATCGTCTCGAAGTTACCAATCCAGGTGGACTCTATGGGGGAGTCACCATGGCTACTCTCGGGAAATCTGGAATCAGTTCCTCTCGCAATCAACGGCTCGCTACTTTCTTGGAAACCATTGCCTATCCAGGCGGAGGGCATGTAGCAGAGAACAGGGGCACTGGTATCGCTGTCATTCAGTCTTCCCTGGAAAAAGCCCTCATGCCGCCGGCCGAAATAATCGGAGACCTCGTCAGCTTCCGAATCACGTTCCGTCGGCGCCGTGTCGCAGTAGAGGAAAAATATCTGACAGCTCAGGACCATGTCAGACAGGTGATGGCAACCCGAGAGTCAGCCAGCACAGCAGAGATAGTAGATGAGACACGGCTCAGTCGTTCGGCAGTGCAGAAGGCTCTAAATGAGCTGATTCAAGAGGGGTATATCGAGCACACTGAACCTCTCCGCAGCCCTCGGCAACGATATCGACGAGTTTCTCGTTAGCTGGTATCCGATATTTTTCCGTAGTGCGGAAAGAACGAGAAGCTAGTCACTCACCCCGGCTGACAGGAATCGCACCAGAAGAGGTTGCGGCCCTCCATCACCCGGTGGCTGATCGGGGTGCCGCACAGGTAACAGGGCAACCCGGCGCGACGGTAGACGTAGACCTCACCGCCGTGGTCGTCCTTGCGGGGTGCGCGTTCCATGGCCTCCGGGGTGTGCTCCGGGTAGACAGTGTCGATACGTCCGGTGCGCACGCCTTCGGCCATGAGGCCGACCAGGTCCAACCAGATGCTGTCGAACTGGGCCTTCGTCAGCTGGTTGCCCGGCAGGAAGGGACAGATACCCAGGCGGAAGAGGGTTTCGGCGCGGTAGATGTTGCCCACCCCGGCGAAGAGTTTCTGGTCCATGAGCTGGGAGCCGATGCTGCGGCGGGAGCGGCTGACCCGCGGCCACAGTAGTTCCGGGTCGGCGTCCGTGCGGATCGGATCCTCGCCGGATTTCGCCCGGGTCGCGGCATACTCCTCCTCGGTGATCAGCCGGCACCACTGTGGCCCGCGCAGATGGGCGGCGGTCGTGCCGTCGGAGATGCGCAGACGGATCTGCCCTTCCGCGGTGGCGGCGTCCTCGAATTTCAGCTGTCCGATCAGCCCGAGGTGGATGTAGACGACGTGTTCCGGGTGCGGGGTGTCGAAGAAGACGAAGAGATGCTTGCCCACGGCTTCGGCGCGTTCGATACGGTGGCCGTCGAGAAGCACCGCCTCCGACGAGAAACGGCCCTGCGGGGAGCTGACCTCCAGGTCGACACCCCGGAAGCCGGCGTTCAGGTCCCGCGCAAGACGATGGATGACATGACCCTCAGGCATGCGTGCCAGTCTATCCGGGGCTGCGGGGCGGGAACTGGGCGGCCTCGGGCGGGGAACGGTCAAGGATTATCCGTCTCTGACTCCCAGATCCACCACCGGATAACTTTTATCCGATGTTTTCATGTTGGTTCGACCCTGAATCAGGACTATCCATCGCTGCCACCCCTTCCTCCTTGAGTGGGTATCCAGGAACTACCCGGCCCGTCAGGGACGGAAGGGCGAAGCCTGGGACGGTGCGCGGTAGAGTCAGTGCAGTCACCCAGCACCTTCAATGTCGTCGGAGGACGCGCGCATGCCCCAGAGGATCGGTTTCGACCGCGAACGCTACATCGAACTGCAGTCGGAGCACATCCACGCACGACGCTCCGAGATCGGCGGCAAGCTGTACCTGGAGATGGGCGGCAAACTCTTCGACGACATGCACGCCTCCCGCGTCCTGCCCGGCTTCACCCCGGACAACAAGATCGCGATGCTGGAGCGCATCAAGGACGACGTCGAGATCATCGTCTGCCTCAACGCCAAGGACCTGCAACGCCAGAAGGTCCGCGCCGATCTGGGTATCCCCTACGAGGAGGACACCCTCCGCCTCATCGACGTGTTCCGCGAACGCGGCTTCCTCGTCGAACACGTCGTGATGACCCAGCTGACCGATGACAACCCCATCGCCCACGCCTTCATGGACCGGTTGCAGCGCCTCGGCCTCAACGTCTACCGCCACCGCGTCATCCCCGGGTACCCCACCGACATCCGCCGCATCGTCTCCGAGGAGGGCTTCGGCGTCAACGAGTACGTGGAGACCACCCGCGATCTCGTCGTGGTCACCGCCCCGGGCCCCGGCTCCGGCAAGCTGGCCACCTGCCTGTCGCAGGTCTACCACGAGTACCAGCGCGGCGGGAAGGCCGGATACGCGAAATTCGAGACCTTCCCCATCTGGAACCTGCCGCTGGAGCATCCGGTGAACCTGGCGTATGAGGCCGCCACCGCCGACCTCGACGACATCAACGTCATCGATCCCTTCCACCTGGCGGCCTACGGCCGGCAGGTCACCAGCTACAACCGTGACGTTGAGGTATTCCCTCTGCTGCGTGCTCTGCTGGAGACTCTCGCGGGGGAGAGCCCCTACCAGTCGCCCACGGACATGGGCGTGAACATGGTGGGCCACTGCATCTCCGACGATGCCATCTGCCGGGAGGCCTCCCGGCAGGAGATCGTGCGCCGCTACTACAAGGCGCTCGTCGACGAACGCCGCGACGATCTCGACGACATCGTCTCCTCCCGCATCGGCATGATCATGTCCAAGGCGCGCACCACCACGGAGGACCGCCGCGTGGTGGCACCCGCTGTATCGGTGGCGAAGCAGACCGGCCAGCCGGGCTGCGCCATGGAGCTCGCCGACGGCACCATCATCACCGGCAAGACCTCCGAACTGCTGGGCTGCTCCGCGGCGGTGCTGCTCAACGCCCTCAAACACCTGGCCGACATCGACCCCGAGCTGCACCTGCTGTCCCCGGAATCGATCGAACCGATCCAGTCCCTCAAGACGGAACACCTCGGCTCCCGCAACCCCCGCCTGCACACCGACGAGGTGCTCATCGCGCTCTCCGTCTCCGCGGCACGTTCGGAGGATGCGCGCCGGGCCCTGGCCGAGCTGAAGAACCTGCGGGGCTGCGAGGCCCACACCACCACCATCCTGGGTTCCGTGGATGAGGACATCTTCCGCAACCTCGGCGTGCTGGTCACCTCCGAGCCGGAGTACTGGCGGAAGTCGCTGTACCGCAAACGTTGATTCTCCTGGAAACATTGATGAAACTTGCTCCATCATAGATGCATCTATGATGGAGTCATGAACATCATAGATGTTGCGGAGCAGATCAGATTTCTCCAGGAGCTGGGTGGGGACACCTGGAATATCGAGGCCAAATCCGCTGCTGAGGGCTATCCGGAAACAGTGGATGAAACCTTGAGCGCCTTCGCCAACATGCCGGAGGGAGGCCTCCTGCTCCTCGGAGTATCAGAGCTCAAGGGCACTGTAGAGGTGACCGGGGTCCAGAAGCCGACAGAGCTAATGGCCACTTTGGGTTCAAAGGCCCGTACCCGCATCACACCTCCCGTCAGGTTGGGGGCAGTGGAACAGCACACCATCGACGGCCGCGAGATTGTCGCCTGTGTCATTCCTCCCCAGGATCCCGCGCTGCGGCCATTCCGGGTGGGGAAAAACGGTCCGGCCTTCATCCGCTCCGCTGACGGCGATTATGAGCTGAGTGAACCTGAGGTCGCCGTGATGCTGGCCCAGCGGGAGGCACCTCGATTCGATGTACGGCCGGTACCGGGGGCGGATGTCGCCCGGGACCTGGATCCCGACCTCCTGGAGCAGTACCTCAGCAGGAAGAAACAACAGGCTCCCCGGTTGCAGAACCTTGACCGCCCCGAACTGCTCGTCCGCACCAATGTGATGGATGCACAGTCAGGTTTTCCCACCGTGGCGGCTGTCTACGCACTAGGCATCCATCCGCAGCAGTTCCTGCCCACGTTGTCGGTCAAGACCCGGGTGCTCCCCGCCGAGGGGGACAATCCGGATGTCCGCCTACGCAACCAGAAGGACTTCGCAGGACCCGTCCCTGACCTGCTGGAGTCAACTCTGGAGTGGATCGCCTCCAACATGGGCACCTCAGTTATCTTCGATGCCCGCAGCGGTCACGGGCGGGATGTATTTGAGCTGCCCCTGGTTGCCCTCCGTGAGGTTGTGGCCAACGCACTGGTGCACCGGGATCTGTCCCCGTCGTCGTTGTCCTCCTACATCAATGTAGTGAAGCGGCCTGGAGAACTCCGGGTCACCAACCCGGGCGGCTTGTGGGGGTTGACCACCAGACAGTTGGGTGCAACCCCTCCGAGTGCACGTAACCCGGTGCTCTATGAGATGTGCCGTTCGATCATGACCAATGACGGTAACCGCGTGGTGGAGGCGGCGGCCAGTGGTATCCCGGCCATTCGCCTGGCTCTGCAGGAAGCACATCTGCCGGAGCCCTGTTTCCGGGACTCCGTGATCCGGTTCGAGGTTGCACTGTCCTCGGTCTCTCTCTTCTCGGCGGAGGAGTTGGCCTGGTTGGCATCCTCACCGCAGCTGGGGCAGTTGACGGCGGGGCAGCGGCTGGCCCTGGTGTCCATGAGGCGGGGTGAGGAAGTCACCAACGCCAGTTTCCGGGCCGAATTCCCGACCATGGATTCGGTGGAGGCCCGCCGCCAGCTCCAGGAACTGGTCCAGTACGGCCTGGCGAAGGCCGTGGGGCAACGCGGTGGGACGGTGTATGCCCACCCGGATGCCAGCGGTCCAGAAGATCGTCCCGGGGAGCATCAGACTCTGTTTGATCCGACTCCGCCGCGACGGCTGTCGGCCCAGGAGAAACGGCAGGCTGTCCTGAATGTGTTGGGCGCGGTGGCAGCACCGTTGTCGAAAACCGAACTTCAGGAGGCCACCCACCTTTCGGATGGGCAGATAAACCCCACGCTCACCGAATTGCGCAGGAGCGGGCTCGTGGAATTCACGGAGCCGGAGCGCTCCCCGAACCAGCGTTACCGCCTCGTCGAAAAGCAGGACGGCGACACGGGTTAGACTCACCGGCGTGGCCATCAGCAAGATTCTCCTGTACTACCGTTTCACCCCGATCGCCGACCCGCAGGCGGTGATGCTCTGGCAGCGCGACCTGTGCGAGTCACTGGGGCTGCGCGGGCGCATCCTCATCTCCGGGCACGGCATCAACGGCACCGTCGGCGGCGACATCGACGCGTGCAAGCGCTACATCCGCAAGACCCGTGACTACCCCGGGTTCAAGGACATGGAGTTCAAGTGGTCCGAAGGTGGCGCGGAGGACTTCCCGAAGCTCAGCGTGAAAGTGCGCGATGAGATCGTCGCCTTCAACGCCGCCGGGGAGATCAAGGTCGGTGAGAACGGAATCATGGGCGGGGGAGTGCACCTGCAGCCGGAGGAGGTCAACGAGCTTGTCGACGCCCGCGGCGACGACGTCGTCTTCTTCGACGGCCGCAACGCCATGGAGGCGCAGATCGGCAGGTTCCGCGACGCCGTGGTCCCCGACGTGGAGACCACCCATGACTTCATCGCTGAACTGGAGTCCGGCAAATACGACTGGATGAAGGACCGCCCCGTGGTCTCCTACTGCACTGGCGGCATCCGTTGCGAGGTCCTCAGCGCGCTGATGGTCAACCGCGGTTTCCGGGAGGTCTACCAGATCGACGGCGGCATCGTCCGCTACGGTGAGAAGTACGGCAACACGGGCCTGTGGGAGGGTTCGTTGTATGTCTTCGACAAGCGTATGCACGTGGAGTTCGGGGAGGACTACGAGCAGCTGGGCCACTGCATCCACTGCCGCGAGCACACCAACAACTTCATCAACTGCCTCAACGAGGACACCTGCCGCAAGCAGGCACTGGTCTGTGAGACGTGTGCGGCGCAGCCGGTGACCGCGCACTGCGGTCGGCCGGACTGCGCCGAGGTGGCCGGAGAGATCGCTGCCGGTTAGTCGACGCCGCGCAATATCTTACCTTGACGCGTCAAGCACGGGGCTTCGAGCAGCGACGATGCGCGCCAAGGTCGGCCGGACCGGTCAGATATTGCGCGCCGACCCCGCCGCCTACCCAGGGCACTAGTTGCTCAACGCCATGACCAGGATCTGCCAGGTCTGCAGCATCCACATCATGGCGAAGGGGATGAGCACCCAGAACACGCCCATCCAGGGACGCCAGCGGGTGTAGCTGTTGAGTTTGCGCACCATGATGATGGCGCAGCCGATGATACCGGCGGCGGGGACGATGCTGGTGAGGATGGGCCACCAGATCTGCCAGGACCGGGTGCACAGCCAGGTCGCTTCACCGGCTTCACAGAGCGGACCGCCCATCACGCGGGGCACCCACGCCAGGATGTAGGCGAAGACGACGGTGGTGATGATGGTCCCGAACAACCAGGTGACGGCCTGCCGGGTCGACTTCCGGTTGCGTTCGGCCTGGACGGCCGGGTCGGTGGAGGAGGCGAGTTCCTCGGCGGTCTGGGGCGTCGGCGGGCGCCGGTTGGCGAAGTCCGCGTCAGCGGTGAGGTCGTTCTCCGGGTGGTCGAGGAAGTTGCGCCAGCGTCCTCCATTGTTCTGCGGGGGATTCTTCTCCGAGTCACTTCCAGTCATGACCTCACCTTAGTCCCGGCGTCAATATCGGGGTGTGGGGTGCAGCAGCACGGGCACGTGGACGTGGCGGAGGAATTCGGTGGCGGTGGAACCGACGAAGACGCGCTCCAGCGGACCCGGCGGGGTGGAGCCGAGGATGAGGAGGTCGCCCTTCTTCCACTTGAGGGCGTCGATCGCCCCCGACCAGCCGACACCGGAGCCGATGTCCGATTCGACGGAGAGATCGGGGTGGAGGTCGCCGATGACGTCGTGGGAGCGGTCGAGGACGGCGAGGGAGTGCTCGCGCCATTCGTCGACAAGCTCGCTGGGGAAGTCGAACTTGTCGTGGAAGGGCTGGTCGACGATGCCGGAGGGGGAGAATGCGAGGATGCGCAGGTCCACACCCCAGCTGTCGGCCAGGTAGGCGGCGAAGTGGAGGGAGGGGTCGTTCTCGTCGACGGCGCTCTCCAGGAAGGCGTAGTTGACGCGGGTGACCCCCCGCTTGGCCAGCCGGACCGCGCGCGGGGCCAGGCCGAGTGGTTTGGGGGAGGAGTGCAGCAGCGCATCCGCGGTTGAACCGGCGAGGAAGCGGCCCTTCGGGGCGGCGGCGTCAGAGCCCAGGATGACCAGGTGGGCGTCGTAATCGTCGGCGGCCTCGCTGAGCAGCACGGATTCGGAGGGGCCCTCGAGGACGACGGAGATCTGCTCGTCCCAGTTCCGCTTGTCGACGCCCGCCGCATCCAACGCCTTCTTCACCGCCGACTCGCAGGCCGCGAGTTCCTTCTGGAAGGACTTGCGGTATTTGCCGCCGAGGCGGCTGAGGGAGGCGGCGGGCCAGGGACGGAGGAAGGTGGAGACGACGCGGATCTGGACGTCGGTGGTACGGCTCAGCCAGGCAGCGAATTCGAGGGCTTCGGTGCCGGGGGAATCGGGTCGCCAGGCGACCAGGATACGGGCGGATGCCTCAGAGGCGACGTGAATCGGGGATACCATTCTCTACCGGGGGTCAGAAGGGGTTTACCCCCCTATTATTGCCGTTCACCCTGCGTTCGTGTCAATCAGGTCCGCCCCGTAGCTGTCGGCGAGCTTGTTGATGATGTCGACGAGATCGCTGGCGCGCTCCAGATCCTCTTCGCTGAGGGTGCCGATCATCTCGGCGAGGTACTTGGTGCGCTCCTCCCCGACGCGCGCCAGTTCACTCTCGCCCAGGCGGGTGAGCCGCACGCGCACTCCGCGGCGGTCCTGCTCATCGCGGAGGCGTTCCACCAGCTCCCGCTGCTCCAGCTGGTGGAGTGCGTTGGAGGCTGTGGGCATGCGGATGCCTTCCGCGCGGGCGATCTGGCTGATCCGGGCCGGGCCGTTGTCCTTGAGCCGGGCCATGATCGACAGCTGCGGGCCGGTCAGATCGGACTGCTCGGAGATGCGGAAGTACATGACGTACAGCTTCGTCATCGCCGGCCGGATCCGGGCGGCGATGTCCTCGGGATGCGTTGATGCCATGTCCTCCGATCCTAGACACTTTCGCCCGGAAAACCGACTGTGATCTAGTCGTCGGCGCCGATGATGAAGGCCTCGAGCTGTGCCCGGGCCTCCTCGTCACCCATCTGGACCGGGGGGGACTTCATCAGGTAGGCCGATGCCGGGAGGACCGGGCCACCGATCTTGCGGTCGAGGGCGATCTTGGCGGCACGGACGGCGTCGATGATGATGCCGGCCGAGTTGGGGGAGTCCCAGACCTCGAGCTTGTACTCGAGGTTCAGCGGGACCTCACCGAAGGCGGTGCCCTCGAGACGGACGTAGGCCCACTTGCGGTCGTCGAGCCACTCGACGTAGTCGGAGGGGCCGATGTGGACGTTGCGGTCCTCGACCTTGCCGGCCAGCGGGCCCTCGTGCAGGTTGGAGGTCACGGCCTGGGTCTTGGAGATCTTCTTGGACTCCAGGCGGTCACGGTCGAGCATGTTCTTGAAGTCCATGTTGCCGCCCACGTTCAGCTGCATGGTGCGCTCGAGGCGGACGCCGCGGTCCTCGAAGAGCTTCGCCATGACGCGGTGGGTGATGGTGGCACCGACCTGGGACTTGATGTCGTCACCGATGATCGGGAGACCGGCGTCGATGAACTTCTGGGCCCACTCCGGGTCGGAGGCGATGAACACCGGCAGGGCATTGACGAAGGCGCAGCCGGCGTCGATGGCAGCCTGGGCGTAGAACTTGTCGGCCTGCTCGGAGCCGACGGGCAGGTAGGAGACGACAACGTCGACCTCGGCATCACGGAGCGCCTGGACAACATCGACGGCTGCCTCAGCGGACTCCTCGACGGTCTCCATGTAGTGCTTGCCCAGCCCGTCGAGGGTGGGGCCACGCTGGACGGTGACACCGGTGGTCGGGACATCGGCGATCTTGATGGTGCAGTTCTGGGAGGCGTCGATGGCCTCGGCCAGGTCCGTGCCGACCTTGGCGGCATCCACGTCGAATGCGGCGACGAACTCGACATCGCTGATGTGGTAATTGCCGAACTGGACGTGCATCAGTCCCGGCACCTTCTCCCCGGCCGGGGTGTCCCTGTAGTATTCCACACCCTGGACCAGCGAGGCGGCACAGTTGCCGACGCCCACGATCGCTACGCGAACCTTGCTCATTTATCCGTTCACTCCTTGACGCAGGCCTTATCGAAGTGTGTCGAAGGGGGTGGCCTGCCGGCCCCCGTGCTCAACGGTCCATCGTATGCGGTCTCCCCGGGGGACAGTGGATCGGGCACGGGCAGGATCGATCAAGAAGCCTGTTCAGGTGCCGCCGGTAGACTGACCCTGTGTCTGCCGGAAACTTCGTCCGCCGTAACGAGATCTCCCACCGCTTCGCCCGCCAGGACCTCCTGCGCCGCTGGCGGGCCGGTGAGGTCTCGCGTGAGGAGGTCTGCGACGCCGATTTCCTGCTCGTCACCGCCGCGACCTACCACGGGGGGTCCGCCGGCTACCCGTGCCCGGTATGCGGTTCGGAGGACCTGCGCATCGTCCAGTGGATCCACGGGGAGCAGCTTGGCCGCATGTCCGGCACGGCGCGCAGCGATGAGGAGATCGCCGCGATCGTCGCCACTGGCCGGGAGGTCACCGTGCACACGGTGGAGGTGTGTCCGACCTGCCGCTGGAATCATCTCCTGAAGGCCGTCACCGCCACCACGGGGTGATGTGGCATGCCCTGACCAGTGGGGCGAATGATTCCCCTACATGCCTCCGGCGCAGTAGGGTTCACGGGTGTATCAAACGCCACCAGTGACCACAACGGGGACAACACTTGTCTGAGAAGAACAACAACGCGAAACGCGGATCCACGCGGGGTGAACGCAGCCGGGAGCAGAAGGCCGGGCAGGAGGGCAGGCGCCGGCCGGTCCTGCTCGCGGTGCTCGGCGGGCTCCTCGCGCTGATCCTCATCCCACTGGGCGTCTTCCTCGTGGTGTACTCCACGATCGACGTGCCGGAGCCGGAGGAGCTGACCTCCGCACAGGTCTCCTCCATCTACGCCTCGGATTCCTCCACGGAGCTGGCCCGTGTCGTCCCGCCGGAGGGCAACCGCCGGCAGGTACCGCTGGAGCAGGTGCCGGAGCCGCTGCAGAACGCCGTCCTCGCCGCGGAGGACCGTGAATTCTGGACCAACCAGGGCTTCTCCTTCACCGGTTTCGGCCGTGCCGTCGTCGGCCAGATCACCGGCAACACCTCCGCCGGAGGTGGTTCGACGATCACCCAGCAGTATGTGAAGAACGCCCTGGTCGGTGATGACCACTCCTATGTGCGCAAGGCCCGGGAGCTCGTCTACTCCGTGAAGATGACCAACCAGTGGTCCAAGGAGGACATCCTCGCCGCCTACCTCAACACCGTCTACCTGGGCCGCAACGCCTACGGCGTGGAGGCCGCCTCGCACGCCTACTTCGCCAAACCCGTCACCGAGCTGAACACGCAGGAGGCGGCGATGCTGGCCGCCACCATCCAGCTGCCCAGCCAGCTGGATCCGTGGTCCAACCCGCAGGGGGCGGAGGGCCGCTGGAACTACGTCCTCGACGGCATGGTCGAGATGGGTGTCCTGGCTCCGGAGGAGCGCGCCGGGATGGTCTACCCCGAGACCCGGGACCCGGCCGAGTACTCCGCCTACACCGAGGCGACCGGCACCAACGGCATGATCAAGAACCACGTGATCAATGAGCTGCAGAGCATCGGCATCACTGAGGAGGAGGTGACCACCCGCGGCCTGCGGATCACCACCACGATCGACCCGCAGGCCCAGGAGTCCACCATCCAGGCGGTGCGCACCAACCTCGCCCAGCTGCAGGACGACGCCCGCGCCGGTGTCGTCTCCGTCGAGCCGGGGACCGGTGCCGTCCGCGCCTACTTCGGTGGTGAGGACGCCGCCGGCTGGGACTACGGCAACGCCGCCCTCCAGACCGGCTCCACCTTCAAGATCTTCGGCCTGGCGGCCGCCCTCCAGCAGGGCATCCCGCTGAGCGCCGTGTACGACTCGTCCCCGGTGACGCTGCCCGGCAACATCGTGGTCAACAACTGGGACGGCGGCAGCGCCGGTTACACCACCCTCTCGGAGGCGCTGAAGCACTCCTACAACACCAGCTTCATCCGCCTGCAGGACGACCTGACCAACACCACCCAGGACACCGCCGACATGGCCCATGCCCTGGGCGTGGCGGAGTCCCTGCCGGGGGTCCCGGCGACCCTCACCGAGAACGGCGCACAGCCCTACGAGGGCATCATCCTGGGCCAGTACCAGACCCGTCCCATCGACATGGCGACCGCGCTGGCGACCCTGGCCAACGGTGGCGTGTGGCACCAGACCCACTTCGTCGAGCGGGTGGAGACCGGCGACGGCGAGCTGCTCTACCAGCACGAGACCGGCGACGGTGAGCGCCGCGTGGCCGAGGTCGTCGCCGACAACCTCCTCTACGCGATGCAGCCGATCGCCGCCTACTCCAACGGCAGCTCCCTGGCCGGTGGACGCCCCTCCGCCTCCAAGACCGGTACCGCCCAGCTCGGCGACACCGGCCGGAACAAGGACGCCTGGATGGTCGGCACCACCCCGCAGCTGGCCACCGCCGTGTGGGTCGGCACCGCAGACAACACCACCGCCATCTACAACGAGTGGGGCGGCAACATGTTCGGCTCCGGTTCCCCCTCGCGGATCTGGAAGGCCGCGATGGACGGCGCCCACCAGGGCAAGGATGTCGAGCAGTTCGCCTCCCCGGGCCCGATCAACTTCGGCACCGGTATCCCCGCGGGCGGCAACGGCATGCGTTATGCCCCGGCCCCGGTCCAGCCGGTGGCTCCCGCCCCGGCCCCGGCCACGGAGATCGTCGAGGAGCCGGTGGAGGACACGACCGTGGACTCACCGCAGCCCGCCACGCCGGAGCCGGCACCGCTGCCGCAGCTGCCGACCCCCAACGAGAACGGTGAACTCGAGATCCTGCCGGGCCTGGTCATCGACCTGCCTGATTAACCGGAGGGTCAGCGGATGCGGATCAACCACCCCACCGAGCGGATCTCCCCGGCTCTCACCGAGCCGGTGGCCGCCGGTTTCATCTCCTTCCTCGGCGGCCCCGTCGGCCGTTTCGCCGCGGTGGGCCGCCAGCCCTGGTGGACCCCCGTGCGGGTGCTGGTCTCGGTGGCGCTGGTCTTCCTGTCCTTCGGGTTCCTGGCCAAGGCCCGCTGCCTCGGGGGTGGCCGGGCCGCGGACGGCACCGTCGTCCTCGACTGGTCGGGCAACCGCCAGTACGTCGCCGCCTGCTACAACGACATCACCCCCCTCTTCGCGGGCCGCGGCCTCGACGAGGGGGGTTTCCCCTACGCCTATTCCTGGGTGGAGGGGGATCTCACCCGCTACCTGGAGTATCCGGTCCTGGCCGGGATGTTCCAGTGGCTGATGGGTGCGCTGGCCCGTGTGAGTTACCCGCTCATCGAGGCCACCCCGCTGCTCATTCCCGCGGCGTCGTGGTACTTCGCGCTCACCGCCCTGGCGATGTCGGCGATGTGGGTGCTCACCATCCGGCTGGTGGCCGCCCTGGCGGGCAACCGGGTGTGGGACACGGTGCTCGTGGCGGCCTCCCCGCTGCTCATCGTCCACGCCTTCACCAACTGGGACATCCCTTCCGTGATGTTCGTGGTGGGTGCCCTCTACGCCGTCAGCCGGGGGCGTCCGGCCCTGGCGGGTGTGCTCATCGGCCTGGGTACGGCCTTCAAACTGTGGCCGCTGTTCCTGCTGGGCGCATATCTGGTGCTGGCGGTCCGGGCCCGCCGGCCGGGGCCTTTTCTGCGGATGCTGGGGGCGGCTGCGGGATCCTGGCTGGCGGTGAACCTGCCGGTGCTGGTGTTGTACCCGCAGGCGTGGAACGAGTTCCTCCGGCTCAACAGCGAGCGCGGTGCGGAGTGGACCACGGTCTACGCGGTCATCACCCGTAACCTGTTCCTCCCGGCCCTGCCGAACGCGGTGCTCAACACCCTGTCCTTCGCGCTGTTCGCCGCCGCCTGCCTGGCCATCGGGGTGCTGGGTCTGTGCGCTTCCCGACGCCCCCGTGTCGCCGAACTCGTCTTCCTCATCGTCCTGGCCTTCCTGCTCTTCAACAAGGTGTGGTCACCGCAGTACTCGCTGTGGCTGGTGGTGCCCGCCGTGCTGGCCCTGCCGCGCTGGCGGCTGCTGCTGGGGTGGATGGCCGTCGACATGCTGGTGTGGCCGATGCTCATGTGGCACATGCTCGGCGCGGAGAACAACGGGATCCCCTCCGAACTGCTCGACACGTTCCTCATCGCCCGGTTCGTCCTGCTGGTGGTGATGGCCACCCTGGTGGTCCGGCAGATACTGGGCCGGGGGACTGACCGGGTGCGGGCCGCGCACCAGGGGCAGGACCCCCTGTCGTTGGCTGCTTCCGCCGGTCATCGGCGATGATGTAGGGCATGACCACCACGACCCTGCTGGGCATCATCTCCATCGCGATCGGTTTCCTGTGCATCGGTGCGGCCTTCTGGGCCTTCATGCGGAAGAAGCCCACCGCCTGGCCGGTCGCGCTCGGCGTCGCCGCCTTCGTATTCGTCACCGTCATCCCGACCTTCCTGGCGGTTTTCTTCGCCACGGTGCCTGGTGATGTCCCGCGTTGACGGTCGGGGTTATGCCAGATGGGGCGTCGAAAAGCAATTAACGGATTCAGGGGCGCATGAGGTAGGCTGCGGAGGTTGCTTGACGCAACAGACCCTCCTGTCACGCCCACAAGGGGTGTGGCCGAACCAATTACTAGACCATAGGAGGTGATGAGGTCGTGCGTCACTACGAAATCATGATCATTCTGGATCCGTCCCAGGATGAGCGCACCGTTGCCCCGTCCCTGGATAAGTACCTTGAGATTGTCCGTAAGGACAATGGCAAGGTCGAGAAGGTTGATGTGTGGGGCAAGCGTCGTCTTGCGTACCCGATCAACAAGAAGGAAGAGGGCGTCTACGCCGTCATCAACCTGGAGTGCGAGTCCTCGACCGTGCTCGAGGTTGACCGCGTTCTCAACCTGAACGACTCTGTCCTGCGCACCAAGGTTCTGCGCACCGACGCTTAAGAACGGATACTGGGTGACGAGCACATGCCCGTCACCCGGCAGGCACGTCATCAGGCATCAACCGCGCGAAGCAGGAAGGCTGAACAACCATGGCAATTGGAGATACCCCGATCACCGTCGTCGGCAACGTCGTCGCTGATCCCGAACTCCGCTTCACCCCCTCGGGTGCAGCGGTGGCCAACTTCCGTATCGCCTCCACTCCCCGGGTCCGCAACCGCGAGACCAACCAGTGGGAGGACGGCGAGGCTCTGTTCCTCACCTGCAACGTGTGGCGCCAGGCGGCCGAGAATGTCGCCGAGTCCATCTCCAAGGGCATGCGCGTGATCGTCAACGGATATCTGAAGCAGCGAAGCTATCAGACGAAGGAAGGCGAGAACCGCACGGTCTACGAGGTTGAGGTCGAAGAGGTCGGCCCGTCCCTGAAGTTCGCTTCCGCCCAGGTCAACCGCAACCCCCGTGAAGGTGGCGGTTTCGGCGGCGGTGGCGGCAACTTCGGTGGTGGTCAGCCCCAGCAGTCTCAGCAGTCGCAGCACCAGCCCCAGCAGGGTGGTTTCGGCGGGCAGCAGGGCTACCAGGCCCCGCCGCAGCAGTCTCGGCAGCCGCAGCAGCAGCCGCACCCCCAGCAGGGCGGGTTCGGTGGCCAGCAGGCCCAGCAGCCCGGCCAGATGCCGGCCAACGACCCGTGGGGCTCCGCCCCGCCGGCCGGTGGTTTCGGTGGTGCGGCCGATGACGAGCCTCCGTTCTGATTGAGCAGATCAACCCATCTCAACTGACTTTCCCGACGGCCCGCACGTGCCCACCGGCACGCCGCTTCAGCCAGGGATACACAACGAAAGGCAGGGATCATGAAGCTGATCCTCACCGCTGCCGTTGACAACCTCGGAGTCGCAGGCGACATCATCGAGGTCAAGGACGGTTACGGACGTAACTACCTGCTTCCCCGCGGTCTGGCCATTGTGGCCACCCGTGGTGCTGAGAAGCAGATCGAGGGCATTCAGCGTGCCCAGGAGGCCCGCGCCATCCGCGACCTCGACCATGCCCGCGAGGTTCGCCAGCAGCTCGAGGAGCTGTCCGGCGTGACCGTGCAGGTCCGCACCTCTGACTCCGGCAAGCTCTTCGGTTCCGTGAAGGCCGAGGACATTGCTGACGCAGTGAAGAAGGCCGGCGGCCCGACCCTGGACAAGCGCACCATTGAGCTGCCCAAGGGTCTGGTGAAGAAGACCGGTAACTACCAGGTTATCGTTCAGCTCCACTCCGAGGTCACCGGCAAGATCAACTTCGAGGTCGTCGCCGCGTAACCCGCGCCAGACGACGGTCAGTTTCCCGCGTGAACGGGATTTCCTGACCCAATGACAACAGCAGACTGACGGCCCTGCGGATTCGTGATCCGCAGGGCCGTCAGTCGTTTTTTCTGCTTCGCCACGCCCTGCCGGCCCCGGCTGTGGACAACTGTGGAGAACCGGGGGGAGTTCATCCTCCGGTAACCGGGCGTTTTCGGGACCGCGCCCCAGAGTTCAGTGGTCGGCACCTGTTTAGGGCATCGCAGAACAGTGCGAAAGACACTTGTCCACGGTTGTGGTGATGTTGTCCACAGGCACGGCGCAGGTCTGTGAGCTGGCAGGATAGGCCAGTTGCAGAGGTGTGCCCCTGAAGTTATCCACAAGTTATCCACAGCTTTAAGGGGTGCCGGGGGATAAAACCCGCCGTTTACCTGGGTTTGTCCACATCCCCCTGTGGATAACTTAGGTGAGCAATCTCATTCCGATGCCGGAAAGCTGCCCTTTCCACAGCCCCCAGACTGCGGATTCTTCCTCCTTGTCCCGGGGGTTAGACTGCGGGAGGAAACATCGGCCACGCCCCACGGTATGGCCGTGAGGAAAGGACGGGTACGCACAGATGAGCTCAGGAATCGGCGACACCAGCTTCGATGACAACTACGTGCCGCCGGCCGAACCGGACTTCCCGGAGGGTGGCGGGGGACTGCCCGTGCCGGCCTTCAAGGACGCGGCACCGCGCCGGTACCGGGACCGGAACAAGCGGGATCCGACCCCCTCCTTCGGGGAGTACCGTCAGCCGCCGCATGACCGGGAGGCGGAGCAGGGTGTGCTCGGTGCGATGCTGCTCAGCCCCAACACCGTGGTGGAGATCATCGGTGAGCTGAGCCCCGAGGACTTCTACCATCCGGCGCACCAGCTGATCTACACGGCGATGATCGACCTGTTCGGTGAGAGCAAGGACATTGACCCGGTCATCGTCGCCGGCCGCCTGGACCGGCACAATGATCTCGAGCGGGTCGGTGGGGCACCGTACCTGCACACGCTCATCTCGTCGGTGCCGACCGCCGCCAATGCCCGTTACTACGCGGAGATCGTGGTGGAGAAGGCGATCCTGCGCCGGCTCGTCGACGCCGGAACCCGCGTGGTGCAGCTCGGTTACGAGGGTAATGAGGGTGCGGAGGTCGAGACGGTTCTCGACATGGCGCAGCAGGAGGTCTTCGCCATCGCGCAGAAGACCGAGACCGAGGATTACGCGGTCCTGGGGGACATCCTCACGCCCACCCTCGAGGAGCTCGACCAGATCGCCAATACCGGTGGCCTGGCGCAGGGTGTTCCCACCGGTTTCGTGGACCTGGACAACCTGACCAACGGCCTGCACGGCGGTCAGATGATCATCGTCGCGGCCCGCCCCGGTGTGGGTAAGTCGACGATCGCGCTGGACTTCATGCGTTCCTGCTCGATCAAGCATGGTAAGGCCTCCGTCATCTTCTCCCTGGAGATGAGCAAATCGGAGATCGTCATGCGTCTGCTCTCGGCGGAGACGAGCATCAAGCTCTCCGACATGCGTTCCGGCCGGATGACCGATGAGGCCTGGACGACGTTGGCAAACCGTTCCGGGCAGATCTCTGAGGCCCCGTTGTACATCGACGACTCCCCGAACCTGACCATGATGGAGATCCGCTCCAAGGCGCGCCGCCTCAAGCAGAAGCACGATCTGCAGCTGATTGTGCTGGACTACCTGCAGCTGATGAGCTCGGGGAAGAGGGTGGAGTCGCGTCAGCAGGAGGTCTCGGAGTTCTCCCGTCAGCTCAAGCTGCTGGCCAAGGAGCTGGATGTGCCGGTCATCGCGATCTCGCAGCTCAACCGTGGTCCGGAGGCGCGCACGGACAAGAAACCGCAGCTCGCCGACCTGCGTGAATCCGGTTCCCTGGAGCAGGACGCCGACATGGTCATGCTGCTCTACCGTCCGGATTCCCAGGACCGGGAGGATGTGCGTGCCGGTGAGGCCGACATCATCCTGGCCAAGCACCGTGGTGGGCCCATCGACACGGTCACTGTGGCGCACCAGCTGCACTTCTCCCGTTTCGTGGACATGGCGCGCGGTTAGCTCGCTTCTCGACGCCCCGCTGACCCCATTCTTTCTGGTCGGCGGGGCTTCTTCTCGGAAATTAGCGATACATCACTATTGACATAGCGATGTATCGCAACTATGTTGAGTCCTACATTCCGATATATCGAAAGGAAAGAGAATGTACGAGATCACCATCAATGAATTCCACGGCGACCACGGCAACGACTGCGGTCACCGCCGGGGTCGTAGGCGTGGACACCGCCACCACGGCCGTAACCATCATGGACACGGCCATGGTCACGGCCCCCAGCGGCGGGGCCGGGGTCGGGGCGGACGGGCCGGCCGTGGGGACCTGCGTCAGGTCATCCTCGTCCTGCTGGCTGAGCAGCCGATGCACGGCTATCAGCTCATCTCCGAGGTCGGTGAGCGCACCGACGGGGCCTGGACTCCGTCGCCGGGAGGTATCTACCCGAATCTCAGCCTCCTGGAGGACGAGGGGCTGATCACCATGTCCGTCGAGGAGGGTCGCAAACTGGCCACCCTCACGGAAGCCGGCCGCGCGGAGGTCGCATCGAACCACACCGAATGGGCACGGATCCTCGACGATTACCGTGAGCACTCCGATGAGGACCCCCGTGGCCGACTCGGGGTGGCTCTGAAGGAACTGCGCGGGGCGGTGCGTAGGGCGGGGGACGACAAGCATGAGGCCGTCGCCGACATCATCGCCCGGGCTGCGGAGAGGATCCGCGGCCTCTGACCCACAGCACGGGCGCGACCGATGCTGCGGCGATCACCGCGCCGGTGAGGAAGGCCTCCGGGTAGCCGAGGGTGGGGCCCAGGTGGGACAGGAGGAAAGGCGCGAAGAATCCGATGTAGGTCAGGGAGTAGAAGACGGCCGTGGCCGCGCCCAGTTCCCTGGCCGGGGCGATCCGCTGGACCTCCCGCAGCCCGGAGACCATCAGTACTCCGTAGGCGGCACCCAGCAGGATGGCCGCCGGGAAAACCAGACCGGGGGAGCGGGTCACCGCGACCCCGGCGGCCGCGCACATGCCGGCCACGACCAGCAGCAGTCCGGGGACTGCGGGTGGGAACCGGCGGGCGTCGAGACGCGTGGCCACAGGCTGGATGAGGACTCCGGTGCCCAGGGCCACGGCGGCGATCAGGCCGGTGAATGCCACCGGCCAGATGAGCCTGTCGTTGACCAGGGCCGTGAGGGTGGCGAAGGCGGTGCTCACCGTGCCGAAGCCCCACGGCGCCCAGATCGCTGTCCCCCAGAGGAAGCGCCCGGACAGCACGCTGCGGGAGAACCAGCTGCGGCGGAGGCCGTCCTCCCGGGCCGCTCCACCCGGGGTCCGCCACACCAGGGGAGTGATGAGGACCAGCAGGGCCAGGTGCGCCAGGTAGGGTAGCAGGTCCGGCCGGGGCAGGAATTCCGCGATGGCGCCTGCCGCGAGTGGGCCGCCGGCGAATCCCAGGGAGAGTGCCACGGTTGCCCGGCGTGGCCCGAGGTGGGCCGGGCCGGTGGACAGCTCCTGGAGCCAGGCGGCCCCGGCGGCCATGACCAGTCCCATGGCGATGCCGGCGATGAGCCGCCCGCCCCACAGTGCCGTGAAGGAACCGGCGGTACCGGAGGCGAGCACCACAGAGCCGAGTGTGGAGAGGAGCAGGGCGGGCCGGATCAGCGCCCTGCGTCCCCGGATGTCGGAGACCGGTCCGCCGATGAGGAGGGCGGGCAGCAGGCCTGCGACATAGATGGCCAGGAGGAAGGTCACCTGGGGCTGGCCCAGTCCGGCATGGAGCCGGTAGGAGGGCAGCAGGGGTGCGAAGAGGTTGGCGCCGAAGGCGATGATGAACATCCCCAGGGCCACCCGGAGCCAGTCGCGGGGCCCGGCAGCTGTCATGGGTGGTCTCCTCGGCTCTCTCCGGCTTCCGGACGGGAAACCTCGGGTGATGGCCCGCACAGTCTAGGCGGGAACGTGGTGTGGGCGACAGATTGCTAGCAGAACTCCGGCAGTTTAGGAATCACCCCTGGGCCGACCCCGGGATTCTCCCTTGTTCAGGGGCTCCCCCGAAATGGGGTGACAGGGGAGTGTCGCGTGGACCGGCCTGTCGCGATGGTGTGATTCACGTCGCAGTACGCACCGGGGTTGACCTGCCATTTCATGTCTTTTAGGTGAGCCTATATAAGGCGGACTTTAGTTAGGCATGGCTTTCCAATGGTGTCTGACCTGCGAAAACTTCCTAAAATCAGGGACATCAACTTCAAAGCAACACCAACGGACAGAGGAGGGAAATCATGACCTGTCGAGAGTTCAACCCGAGCACCACCGACTTCAGCACCACCATCCGTGTCGAGCGTACGGAACGCGCCACTATCCTGGCCGTCCCCCGCAACCTCGATGACTTCACCACCGAGCGCAGGCCCGGCCTGTTCGGCCGGCTTGCCGGAATGCTCTCCTTCGCCTGAGGGGGGCGCAGGGCACTCAGGCGTCGAGTACCTTGCCACGCTGCTCGGGGAGGGTGAGTGTGGCGACCGCCGCGATGAGGAAAGCGGTGGAGAAGAGGCCAAACAGGGCGATGGAACCGCCGAAGGCCAGCAGCGGGGGAACGATCAGGGGGGCGATGATCGAGGCGATCCGGCCGAAACCGGCCGCCGCGCCCGTACCTGCACCACGGACATGGGAGGGGTAGAGCTCCGGGCCGATCGCGTACAGGGCGCCCCAGGCACCCAGGTTGAAGAAGGACAGCAGGCAACCGGCGGCGATGATCGTCACCTCGGTGGTGGCCGTGCCGAAGAAGAGCGCCGAGGCCGCCGAGCCGAGCAGGAAGGCCGCCAGCGTGCTGCGCCGCCCCCAGACCTCGATGAGCCAGGCGGCCACCGCATAGCCGGGCAGCTGGGCCAACGTGATGATCAGCGTGAACTGGAAGGAACGCACCAGGGTGAAGCCGTCCGCCACCAGCAGCGACGGAATCCAGATGAAGGCGCCGTAATAGGACAGGTTCACGCAGAACCACACGATCCACAGCGCGGCGGTGCGCCGGCGCAGCGTCTTCTCCCAGATGGAGGTCGCCTCCGCGAAGTCCTCGCGGGGAAGATCGTGGAGACGCTGGACCTCGGCGGCGTCGATACGC
This sequence comes from Corynebacterium lemuris, assembly GCF_024919295.1. Classification (GTDB taxonomy): domain Bacteria; phylum Actinomycetota; class Actinomycetes; order Mycobacteriales; family Mycobacteriaceae; genus Corynebacterium; species Corynebacterium lemuris. Next base: position 145,518 of record NZ_JANWTC010000007.1, read on the forward strand.
TCGAGTTCCGTGGGGTCAACCTCCGCCTCGAAGGCGGTCACCACCTGTTCCGCCTCCCCATGGCGGCCCTTGTCCTCCAGGAAGCGGACGGATTCCGGCAGCCCCTTACGGACGTAGATGGCGTAGAGCGTCGGCACCATGCCGATGGCCAGCGCCCAGCGCCAACCGTTGTCGTCGGCGGTGACCACGAAAGCGCCGATCAGGGCGGCGGCGATCCAGCCGAGTGCCCAGAAGGCCTCCAGGATGACCACCATGCGGCCGCGGATGCGGCGCGGGGCGAACTCGGAGACCAGGGTGGAGGCCACCGGCAGCTCAGCCCCCAGGCCGAGGCCCACGACAAAACGCAGCGCGATGAGCGTGCCCAGCCCGGTGGCCAGCGCGGAGGCGCCCGTGGCCAGGCCGTAGACGAAGAGGGTGAGGGCGAAGACCTGGCGGCGGCCGATCCGGTCAGCCAGCAGGCCGCCGAAAGTTGCGCCCAGGGCCATGCCGACGAAACCGATGGAGCCCAGCCAGGAGGTCTGGGTGGGGTTGAGTCCCCAGTGGACGGCGAGCGCCGCCATGATGAACGAGATGAGGCCGACGTCCATCGCGTCGAGGGCCCAGCCGATGCCGGAGCCGAGGAGCAGGCGCCGGTGCTTCCCGGTGACCGGCAGCCTGTCGAGACGTTGATTCCTGCTCAGTTGTTGGTCCATGGACTGATCCTAAGCCCGGGGACCGGTCGCTTACTGGTGTGCGGAGCGGAAGCCGCGCAGTCGCAGTGAGTTCGTGACCACAAATACCGAGGAGAAGGCCATGGCCACGCCAGCCAGCATCGGGTTGAGCAGGCCGACGGCGGCCACGGGAATCAGCAGCACGTTGTAGGCGAAGGCCCAGAACAGGTTGCCCTTGATCGTGCCCAACGTGCGGCGCGACAGCCGGATCGCGTCGACAGCGGAACGCAGATCGTTGTTCATCAGGGTGATGTCCGAGGCCTCGATGGCCACATCGGTGCCCGCGCCCATCGCCAGGCCGAGGTCCGCGCGGGCCAGGGCGGCCGCATCATTGACGCCGTCGCCGACCATCGCGACGATCCGGCCCTCCTCCTGGAGCTTCTCCACGACCGCGACCTTGTCGTCCGGCAGCACCTCCGCGATGACATCCCCCGGCGCGATCCCGACCTCCGCGGCGACCGCCTGCGCGGCACCGGCGTTGTCACCGGTGAGCAGCATCGGGGCCAGCCCCAGTTCGCGCAGCTGCGCGACGGCTTCCGCGGAGGTGGCCTTGACGGTGTCGCGCACCGTGAGTACACCGGCGACCCGGCCGTCGACGGAGACGACCACCGGAGTGCCGCCCTGCTCCTGGGCGCGGTCGAAGACCTCCTGCAGCTGCCCCGGCAGCTGACCATCCGGACGGCCGACAATGACGGTGCGCCCGTCCACGGTGCCGGTCACGCCTTGCCCGGCCAGGTTCCGGAAGTCGCTGACCTCCGGGACGGCGAGCTCCTGCTCCACCCTGCGCACCACGGCGCGGGCGATGGGGTGTTCGGAGGCTGCCTCCACCGCGGCGGCCGCGGCGAGCACCTCCCCGGCCCCGAAACCTGTTGCAGCGTCGACGGCGCTCACCGACATGACACCCTCGGTGACGGTGCCGGTCTTGTCCATGACGATGGTGTCGGCACGCCGGGTCGACTCGAGGACCTCGGGGCCCTTGATCAGCAGACCCAGCTGGGCACCCCGGCCGGTGCCCACCAGCAGCGCGGTGGGGGTGGCCAGCCCCAGAGCGCAAGGGCAGGCGATGATGAGCACGGCGACGGCCGCGGTGAAGGCAGGCGCCAATCCCGCGCCGACGGCCAGCTGCACCGCGAGGGTGAGCAGTGAGATGACAATGACCACCGGGACGAAGATCTGGGAGATCCGGTCCACCAGCCGCTGCACCGGGGCCTTCTTCGCCTGCGCGTCGGTGACCAGGCGGGCCATCTGGGCCAGGGTGGTGTCCGCACCAACGCGGGTGACCTCCACCAGCAGACGGCCGGAGGCGTTGATCGTCGCGCCCGTCACACGGGAACCGGGGGAGACCTCCACCGGCACAGATTCACCGGTGAGCATGGACTCGTCCACGGCTGAGGACCCTTCGGCCACCTTGCCGTCGGTGGCGATCTTCTCGCCGGGGCGCACGATGAACACGTCACCGACCTGCAGCTGGCTGACGGGGAGGCGGATCTCGCGGCCGTCGCGAAGCACGGCGGCGTCCTTCGCGCCCATGTCGAGCAGGCGGCGCAGCGCCTCGGAGGACTGCCCCTTCGCCTTGACCTCGAACCACCGGCCGAGCAGCAGGAAAGTGATCACCACGGCGGTGGTCTCGAGGTAGATCTCGTCCATTGTCGTGTCGGAGGGGAACAGGTGCATCTGCATGGTCATGCCCGGATGCCCCGCATTGCCCAGGAACAACGCCCACAGGCTCCACAGATAGGCAGCGGAGGTGCCCAGCGTGATGAGGGTGTCCATGGTGAAGGAGCCCTGGCGCAGGTTCAGCCACGTCGCCTTGTGGAAGGGGGCACCGCCCCAGAAGAACACCGGGGTGGTCATCGTCAGCACGGCCCACTGCCAGTTGGTGAACTGGAGAGCCGGGATCATGCTCAGCAGCACGATCGGCACGGTGAGCAGAGCGGAGACGGTGAGGCGGTGCTTCAGGTCGGATGCCTCGCGACGACGTGCGGCCTCATGCGGGTCCTCGCCTGCCGACGCCCCCTCACCCCCCGGCGCCGTCTCCTCCTCCTCCGCGAGGGTGAAGGCATCGTAGCCGGCGCCCCGCACCACCTCGATGAGGTCGCCGGTGCCGACCTTGGCCGGGTCATAGGCGATGCTCGCCGATTCGGTGGCGAAGTTGACGGTGGCCTCGACGCCGTCGACCTTGTTGAGCTTGCGTTCGACGCGCCCCGAGCAGGCCGTGCAGGTCATGCCCGTCACGCCGAGATCGAGCTTGAGCAGGTCGACTGCTGGCTGTGTCTGTGTCATGGCTGGGATCAATCCTTCCTTCACCTTCCGACCCTATACCCCAAGGGGGTATCCGGCAAGGGGGTGGGGACGCCGAAGGCCCGGCGCCCCACCGGGGTGCCGGGCCTTCGCGGGAGGGGCTACTTCACTGCGTAGCCGGCCTCTTCCACCGCCTCGGCGATCTGCTCATCGGTGAATCCGGCGCCCGAGACGCTCACGGTGCCGCTCTCCGCGGAGGCATTCACGTCGGCGACGCCGGCGATCTCGCCGATCTCCTCCTGTACGGACTTCTCGCAGTGTCCGCAGGTCATGCCCTCGACCTGGTAATTCTTGGTGATATCGGCCATGTGGCTGAATTCCTTTCGGGGTGCGAATGGTTTCCGGAACATGATTTTATACCCCTAGGGGGTACGTGGCAAGGGTCAGTCCTCCAGCTGCAGGACGAAACCGGCGGTTTCCACGGCGTGCGCGACGTCGGCGTCGGTGAAGCCTTCACCCGTGACGGACACGGTGCCGGCTGCGACATCAACCTCCACACCCTGGGTTCCCGGGAGATCGGTGATCTCCGTCTCCACTGCGGTGCCGTTCTCCTCGGAGGTCATGCCTTCGACGACGTAATGCTTGATCATGGTGTCCTTTCACCCGGCTTCGGGACCCTCCGTTTCTCCCCGGAGGGAATGAAGGGCAGCCAGGTACAGTTGTGCAGAAGGAAGCCGCATAAGTGCGCGGTTCTGTATAAGACCATACAAAACAATGAATCAGGAGCTCCCCTTGGCAACCATCGATGTCACCGAGGCAACCTTCGAAGATACCGTCACCGGCGAGGGCATCGTCCTTGTCGACGCATGGGCGTCCTGGTGCGGCCCCTGCCGTGCCTTCGCCCCCACTTACGAGGCATCCTCCGAGAAGCACCCCGACGCCACCTTCACGAAGCTGGATACCGAGGCGAACCAGTCTCTGGCCGCCGCGCTGCAGATCCAGTCCATCCCGACCCTGATGATCTTCCGCGACGGCATCATGGTCTACCGCGACGCCGGAGCCCTGCCCCCGGCAGCACTGGAGGACCTCATCGGCCAGGTCAAGGGCCTGGATATGGAGGATGTCCGCCGCCAGGTCGCCGAGGCCAACGCCGCCCGCGACGCCGAGGGCAACTAGAACCCTCCACTCCCCGAGCCCGGCCCGGCCCCGACCCAGGAGCCCCGGCCGGGTTTTTCGCATGGGTGGATGGTTGCCCGCAGGGTCGGCGGGCGGGCGGATATCGCCGTAGGCTTGGGGCAAGACACCATTTCGCCAGAAAGCGAGACCCACGACATGGCTAACCCGTTCAGCAAGGGCTGGAAGTACCTGATGGCGTCCTTCGACTCCAAGATCGACGAGAACGCGGACCCGAAGGTGCAGATCCAGCAGGCCACCGCCGCAGCCAAGGAGCAGCACCAGCAGATCACCCAGCAGGCGGCCGCCGTGATCGGCAACCAGAAACAGCTGGAGATGAAGCTCGACCGGCTCCTGAAGTCCCAGCAGGAGCAGCAGGAGCGGGCGCGCACCGCCATCCAGGCCGCCGACAAAGCGGCGGCCGAGGGGGATGCGGACGGGGCCCGGGAACTGAACAACACCGCCGAGATCTTCGCGTCCCAGCTCGTCGCGGTGGAGCAGCAGCTCGAGGAGACGAAACAGCTCCACGCGCAGGCCACACAGAACGCGGAACAGGCCCAGCGCCAGCAGAAGGAGTCCGAGCTGCGTCTCCAGGAACAACTCGGCCAGATCGACCAGCTGCGGGCCCAGGCCGACCAGGCCGCCATGCAGGAGACCTCGACCAAGGCGATGGACTCCATGCAGGAGCTGCGCCCCGATGACAGCGTCCCGACCCTCGACGCGGTGCGGGAGAAGATCGAGCGTCGTTACGCGGACGCCCTCGGCGCGCAGGAGCTGACGCAGAGCTCTGTCCACGACCGGATCTCCGAGATCGCCGCTGCCGGCACCGACATGAAGGCCTCGGCCCGCCTGGCCGAGATCCGGGCCGCGATGTCCGCCGACAGTCCGGCGGACAGGCAGCTGACCGAGGGGGTCGGCGGTCCGGAGCCGGAAATCGTCGAGACGGAGTCTGAGGACACAGAGCCTGTGGAGACGGGGAAGGGCAGCGAAAACGCCGCCGGGGAGACCGGCGGCGTCAAGAAGTAGGGCCTGCTACTGGTGGTTCTCGCGGCGGAAACTTATCAGTACGCCGCGGATCCCCGAATGGAAGCCATCCCGGAGATTGACCCGCTGGGCCTCGCTGAGCGTGTACTCGTGGAGGGTCTCGCATGCGAACTGCAGGAGCGGGCGGTCGATCTCCGGAGGAAGACCCCCGCCGGAGAGCAGATGGGCCTGGTCCCGTTGCTCTACGGTGGCGGCATTCTCATACCACCAGCTCGCGTACTGCTGACCCACATCAAAAGGGGTCTGGAAACCCCCGGAGGACCAGACCTCCTCCGGTAGCGGCACATACCGCGACCGCAGCTTGCGGCGGGGAGCCATCATCGAGGGCTTCGGCACACCGGGCTTCGGCCCTGGCTTGGGAGCTTCCGGTTCTGCACCGGACTCCGGCTCTGCGGGCTGTACCGGTGTCTCCGGAGTGGCCGGTTCGCCGGGAGTCGGCGGGTGCTGGGCCTCCGGTTCCACCTGGGTGGAAGCCTCGATCGCGGCCTCCACCGCCGACTCCACCGAAGCCTCAGCCGGCGAGGGGGTCTGCGCCGTCGGGGTGGCCGGGGCCGGATCCTTCTGCCGCGGCGGGGGAGTGCCCGCGAGGTTCCGGGGAGTGGGCACAGCGGTCATGCCGAGATCCTCGATGGGTTCGGCATCCGAGAGCGGACGGTCCCGGACCACGGGAGGCAGCGGGCCCTCAAGGACCTGCAGCTGCATGGCCTCGGCGAAGTCCTCGCGGGGATCGAGGATGGTGGTCGAATCGCAGGAGTGCCGCAGGGCAGAGGACATGGAGTCCCAGCCGAAGCCGTAGAGATGGACACGCAGGCCATGGTTGGTGGCTTCCTGGACACCGGGGATCATGTCCGCGTCGCCGGAGACCAGCACGATGTCGGACACCTGCTGACGGCAGGAGGCCACCACCATGTCCGCGACCAGGCGGGTGTCGACGGCCTTCTGCGTCCGGCGCTCACCCCATTCGATGAGCTGGCCGGCACGCAGCTGCACACCATCGCAGGTGCGCAGGGCCCGCTGATAACGGTGCGGGCCGGAATCGGGGATGCCGTCGTACCAGAGTTGGCGGTGGATCGGCTGGTGGAGCTGATTCTGGATCATGGTGCCGAGGACATTGACCACCTCGGGCAGATCAATCTCTAACTGGGCACGCGCACCGGTCTCCCATGAGTTGTAGAAACTTGCGAGCAGATAAGAGGTATCGACGAAGACGAGTGTGCGTTCAAGCATGGCTCCTAATTTCTGTTTTTTGTCGGTCGCTAAATAAAAGTTTGTCCTTTACCAGCATGCCCTAACTAAGGGGGCCGCGTCGATGACAGGCAGAGGATTCCCGGCAAGTCTGAAGCTGTCCCGCAGAGGGGTGGGAAGCGGGCGCAGGTGGGTTAGGTTGGTTATATGACTAACCAACCAGTGTGCGGGGAAGGTCGGGGATGAACGAGACGGCAGCGCCCCTGTTCCAGCAGATCGCTGCGCTCATCGAGGACGCCATCGTGGGCGGGGACCTTGCCGCCGGCGACCGGGCACCCTCCACCAACGAGCTGGCGTCCTTCCACGACATCAATCCGGCGACCGCCCGACGGGGACTCAGTCTCCTCGTGGACAGGGGAGTGCTGGTGAAGCGGAAGGGAATCGGCATGTTCGTGACCACGCACGCCCGGAAACTCATCCTTGACCGCCGCCGGGAGAGTTTTGCCGCCGCCTATCTCGTCCCCCTCGTTGACGAGGCCGTGAAGCTGGAACTCTCCCGTCAGAAGGTCCGCGAGCTTGTCGACGCCGTGGCTGAAAGCCGTGGGCTTTACATCTGACTGCTTGGTACGCGATCTGTAAACATGGTCTGACCTGGGGATTTGTGTGTGTGGTGGGGGGTGTGTAACTTTATGGAGGTCAGCGCGACCGACAACGCCCCGCAGACAGTCACCCATGGTGGCTGGGTGTGTGTAGGCGGACAGGAAAACAGTGCTGGCCAAGCAATGGAGATGTTAACGGTTGTCACCGTGATTTGACTTCGGTCGGTCGGGTTCGTTAAGTTTCTAACTCGTCACCAGGACAGACAGTATCCCTTCACCGGGATGGTGGGTGTGTGGTGTGCGGATGTTGTGTGAGAACTCAATAGTGTGCCAATGTACTTTTGTTTGTGATCGTTGGTTGTGCCGTGTCACCGGCCCACGTCCCCTGGTGGGGGTGTG
>NZ_JANWTC010000008.1 GCF_024919295.1 Corynebacterium lemuris
CGAACATTGATCGGTGGCTCAAACGACTTTCGTAACACTGCCTAGTGGCATTGCTGCGTGCTGCCGGTGTGGTCTGATACACGTATGCCTTCCCATCATCCGGCGTCTCTTTGGGACTGGAACCATCCACCCGCACCCGAACTCCTCGATCCCCCACCCACTCCCCGCGGCTTCCGGGCCCGCCTGGACCTTGATGATGTCCGGCCACCCGTCTGGCGGCGCCTGCTCCTCCCGGGCGATCTGTCTCTGGACCAGGTCCACGTGGTCATCCAGGAAGCCATGGGCTGGGAGGACCACCACCTGCACAAGTTCTGGGTGGGCCCCTTGCGCGAGCGTCGGGAATTCCTCAGCGACTGGGAGATCGCGGAAGGCCAGAAAGGCGTGGCCGAAAACAGCGCCCGGCTCGACCAGGTGCTCAGCTAGAAGGGCGACAAACTGCACTACGAGTACAATTTCGGCGACGGCTGGCGGCACACCATGGTCGTGGAGGAGGTCCTGGAAGAGGAACTGACCGAAGCTTCCTGCCTCACCGGCAAGCGGGCCTGCCCGCCCGAAGACTGCGGCGGCGTGTACGGCTTCGAGGAACTCGTCCGCTGGGTGGAGGCGGGCCGACCCGCGAACTTCGACTCCCCCGTCATCGACGCAGAAAATATGGCGGAATGGCTGGATCCCAACTGGGATCCGGCGGCCTTCGATCTGACGGACGTCAACAAGAGGCTCCGCCTGCTCAGCGCTCCTCCCCTGCCGCTCCATCCCGATCTCCTCAAACTGATCGGCAGAATGCCGGACGGCCTGGCCCGGGAACTGCTGTCCGAACCCGGGTGGCGGGAGAACACTCCGGAGCCTTCCCCCGACACCATCCTGCAGATGGTCGAACCCATCCACCAGTTGCTCACCTACCTGGGGGATGAGGGTGTTCCCCTCACCGGGCAGGGATACCTGAAACCGGCGGCGGTCCAGGAAATTGCGGAGATGACCGGGGTGGCGTCGTGGTGGATCGGCAAGCTCAACCGCGAATCCCAGACGGTCCCCGTCAGCAGCCTCCACAACTCGATCAAGAGCCTGAAACTGGCCCGGAGACATCAGGGAAAGCTGGTTCCGACGAAGAAGGGGCTGCAGGCGCGTGAAGATCCCCTGTTCATCTGGCAGGCGGTGGCAGACTCCCTGCCCGCGGGAACCTCACAGTTCGACCGGCATGCTGGCTGGCTGAGTCTCATCGTCGTCGGTGCAGGAACACTTCCCGATCTCTGGTTCCAATTCCTGGCGGACCTGCTGAGCACCATCGGCTGGTCCACCGACGGATATCCGCTCAGCGAATGGGAAGCCACCAATCCCACGCTGGAGGTGCTGGAGATTCTCACCCGGGACCTGCGGAGAAACAGCGACGGGACCCCTCCCGAGCGGCTGGAGGCGGTGGCCCACCTGGCGCGATCCAGCTCGATCTTCCGGACGGTAGGTGGTTAGCGGACCCAGGCCAGCCAAACCCGCGAGGAGTTGGTTTCTCCGGCTCCTCGCGGGTTCATGATCGCGAGGTTCAGCAGCAGCCCTATCCCAGAAATGGCGCCAGCCCCGCCGAGCGCTTCGCCAACCGCTCCAGGCGCGATTCGGTCATCGAGGCGATCTGGTCCACCACCACGCGCTGCCGGCCCGCGTCGTCTGCGGCCTCGTTCCACCACTGCCGGTACATCGGATCCAGCGATCCCGGCGCGCCGGCGGTGAGGTAGTCGAAGACGCGGTAGATGCGTTCGCGCTGGCGGTCCTGGCGGGCAAGATGAACAGGCGCGTCCATGACGTAGAGCACGGCGATGGTCTTGAGCAGCGTGACCTCGGCCTGGGCCTGCGGCGGGATGGCCAGCTGACCGTGGTATCTGCCCAGCGGCCGACCATCCGCCTCCCCTACCGTCGCGCCGATGGTGGCGCCGACGTAGCGGCCCACCAGTTCGGAGGTCATCCGCTTCAGACCCGCGTAGCCGGTGAGGCTGTGGTCGAAGTCGGCGGCGCGGCTGACCACGGTGAGCTGGCGGAGGGAATCGGCGGCGTCGAGAAGCTCTTCGGGGGTGCCGCCGAAGGCGCGGGCACCCTTCTCGGCCAGTGCCGCGAGTTCGACCAGGTCCCAGAGGACGTGGAGGTTGATGCGCCCGGAGACGATGCCGTCCTCCACATCGTGGACGGAGTAGGCGATGTCGTCGGCCCAGTCCATGGTCTGGGCCTCCATGGACGGGCACTCGTCGATGTGGCCCTCGCGCAGCCAGGTGAGGATGTCGGCGTCGGCGTCGTAGCAGCCGTATTTGCGGTTGACGGTGCCGTCCGCGTTGGTGCGGGTGCGCGGGTATTTGCAGGCGGCGTCGAGGGCTGCGCGGGTGAGGTTGAGGCCGAAGCTCTCCCCTGTCGGGGAGACGGTCTTGGGCTCGAGGCGGGTGAGGATGCGCAGGGTCTGGGCGTTGCCCTCGAAACCTCCGCAGTCGGCGGCGACCTCGTTGAGCGCCATCTCGCCGTTGTGGCCGTAGGGCGGGTGGCCGATGTCGTGGGTCAGGCCGGCCATTTCACACAGGTCCGGGTCCAGGCCGAGGCCGGAGCCGATGCCGCGGGCGATCTGGGCGACCTCGAGGGAATGGGTGAGCCGGGTACGCGGGGTGTCACCGTCGCGGGGGCCGACGACCTGGGTTTTGTCGGCGAGGCGTCGTAACGCTGCGGAGTGCAGCACACGGGCGCGGTCGCGGCCGAAATCACCCCGGTGGTCGGGTGTGGATTCGGTGAACTCACTGCCCTTGGGGCGCTCGTGGTGGCGGCGTTCGAGATCGTCGTCGGTGTAGGCGTACGTGTCCATCTCAGTCCAGGTTGTCGTCCAGTACCTCGTGTCGGGTCCGGCGCGAGGGACGCAGACTGCTCTGCAGCCTGCGCAATATCGTTTCCAGCCTATCCCCCACCGGGCGGCCGAAGACGCGGGACGCGTCGACGACGGCCAGGCCGCCGACCTCGTGGCTCAGCGCCAGCCACCAGGACCGGTCGGGAAAACGCGTCGGGCTGGTGTGGGTGGGTGAGGCGACGGCGTCGATCCCCGCCTGTTTGGCGATCAGCTCCGCACGCAGCGCATGCGTCGGGTCGGTGACGATGATGCTCTTGCGGGGCTGGTGCTCCGCGAGGAAGGCCTCAAAGGAACTGCGGGTGTCATTGCCCTGCGGCACGGCCGTGACCTGTTCCTCCGGCACACCATGTTGGATCAGGTAGGTGCGCGAGACCTCGGCCTCGGTGAAGCGGTCGCCGGGGAGGTTCCCGCCGAGAGTGTAGATGTGCTCGGCACGGTCGCCGCGCCAGAGCTCAAGCGCGTGGTCGAGGCGGGCGACCAACTGGAGGGAGGGATTGCCGTCGTACTGGGCGGTGCCGAGCACCAGCAGATCGGGGCGTGGGACGGGCAGCGGGCGGCGTCGATAGGCGTGGACGAGGATGCGGACGGGGCGGTGCAGCAGCAGCGCCGGCAGGAGATACCACTTCATGTATTCGACGGTAGTCTGGGTCACATGCATCCATCGCTCCCCCGCTTAAAAACCCTGGCCGCAGCCTCGGCGATCACCGCCGCCGTCCTCGTGGGGGGCGCGCCACTGGCCGCTGGACTCGACACCGTTGAACAGGCGCAGCTCACCCAGACGGGCGCCATCGCGCCGGAGCGTCTGTCCGCGCCCGTCACCGACCACTCCGGGGTACTCGAGGCCGCGGACATCAACGATCTGACCGAGAAGATCCAGCAGTACAAGATCGACGCCCACAAATCGATCTTCGTGGTCTTCCTCCCCAGCTTCGGTGACCTGACCCCGGAGGAGTGGACGCGTCAGGCCGTGGACCTCAACGGCGGCGGCAACACCGCCGTGCTGGCCGTGGCCACCCAGGACCGGCAGTTTGGCATCTTCGGCGGTTCCGACTGGCCCGACCAGGAAATCGACGACATGTACGACGCCGCGTTCCCCTTCCTGGTGGACAGCGACTGGTTCGGTGCGGCCAATGCCGCCGTCAACGCCGCCGCCAGCTCCGGGGAGATGTCCGGCGAATCCGTCGCGTGGCTGGCCGGTGGCGCCGGTGCCGCCGTGGCCGCCGGCGGTGGCATCTGGGCGTATTCGCGGCGCAAGCGGAAGCAGACCGAGGCAGCCGTGCTGGAGGACTCCCGCGAGATCGACCCCCGCGACACCGGGCGCCTGGCGCGTCTGCCCATGGAGACCCTCGAACAGCTCGCCCAGGAGGAGCTGGTGTCCACGGATGAGTCCATCCGTCTCGGCCGGGAGGAGCTCGACCTCGCGATCGCTGAATTCGGGCCTGAGCGCACCCGCAGCTTCACCCGCGCGATGAACCACTCCACCACCACCCTGCAGAAGGCCTTCGCCCTGCAGCAGCGACTCAATGACTCCATCCCCGAATCCGAGGCCGAACGCCGCGGCATGCTCGTGGAGATCATCTCCTCCTGCGGCCAGGCCGACGAGGTTCTCGACGCCGAGTCCGCCAGCTTCGCCGACATGCGCAACCTACTGGCCACCGCCGACCGCAAGATCGACGAGCTGACCCAGCGCACCATCGACGTGCGCACCCGCCTCCCCCAGGCTGAATCGACTATGGAGGCGCTGCGCGAGCGCTACTCCCCCGAGGTGCTGGCTTCCATCGACGACAACGTCGAGCTGGCCTCAGGTGCCCTGGACCAGGCGGAGAAGGCCCTCGGGGAGGCGCGTGGGTTGGAGGCCCGCCCCGCCGGTGAGCAGGGCGGACTCGTCGAGGCCATCCGCCACTCCGAGCACGCCATCGAACGCGCCGACCACATGCTGCGCAGCATCGAGCGTGCCGACGAGCACATCGCCACCGCCCAGGCCGGCATCGACGACCTCATCGCCGAGGTCGAGGGCGAGATCGGCGAGGCCGGCGACCTCAAACGCCGCGGTGTGTCCGAGGGCGCGCGTGCCGACTGGGCCGCGCTCGATGACGTCGTGGGCCGCGCCATCACCACCCTCGACCAGGCCCGCGAACTCAAAAGCTCCGACCCGTTGAGCGCCTACACCCTGCTCTCCGATATCGACGCCGAACTCGACGAGCACCTCGACGCCGTCCGCGAGACCACCGCCGACCAGTCCCGCCAACTCCAGCTCCTGGACCACCAGCTCCAGTCCGCCAACTCCACCATCCAGGGCGCGGAGGACCTCATCGCCTCCCGCGGACGTGTGATCAAGGCCCAGGCCCGCACCTACCTCGCCGACGCGAAGCGCCTCCACGCACAGGCCCTGCAGATGCGGGTCACCGACACCCGCAGTGCCATCGAGGCAGCACGCCAGGCCGCTGTGGCCGCCAAGCGTGCCTCGCGTCAGGCCCAGGCCGACATCGACGACTACCAGCGCCGCCAGCACCAGGGCCGCGGCGGCGGCTCCGGCATGGGCGGGTTTGTCGCCGGCATGCTCATCAACGAGATCCTCTCCGGCGGTGGCCGCGGAGGCGGTTTCGGCGGCGGTGGTTTCGGCGGCGGTGGCTTCGGTGGCGGCTTCGGCGGGGGCGGCGGTTTTGGTGGCGGCGGTGGTGGTTTCCGGGGCGGGTCGTTCTAAGGCTTTCCAGGAAGTGTCCGCCTAGTAGTTTTGACGGCGATAGCATGGCCTCATGGAGATGCAACGGGAGCAGAGGTCACAGCGCCAACGCCAGGCCGTGGTGCTCATCCACGGAATAGGCGAGCAACGGCCGATGGACACCCTACGTGCGTTCATGGCGGGGATCGGCGTTCCGGAGTACTACAGCAAACCCCACCGGTACTCCAGCAACTACGAGCTGCGACGCTTCTCCAGCCACGGCTCCCACCCGCGGCCGGAGACCGACTTCTTCGAGTTCTACTGGGCACCCCACTTCCCTGCGGGACGTCTCTTCGCCACCCTGCGGTGGCTGTTCACGGACCTTCTCTTCCGCCGTCCGTTCTGGGGCCACCAACCGCCACTGCGAAGGCCGATCGGCATCTTCCAGGCCGCAGTGACGGCCCTGGTACTTATCTTCCTGACCGCCGTCGGGGGTTGGTTGGGGTTCATCGGACTCCCCGCGGGCAGCGCCGAACTCCTGAACCGGATACTCACCGTCGCCGCCGTCGTAGCTCTGGTGGTTGTCCTGCTCGCCGGCGGGTTCCTGACCAGGTCGCTGGCTGACGCCAAGTTCTACCTCTCCGGTGCCCCCGGCAGCCTCAAGGCCCGCAACGAGATCCGGGCCGAGGGCCTCAGCCTTCTCCATGCCCTGCACGATGCGGGAATCTATGAACGGATCGTGGTCGTCGGCCACAGCCTGGGTTCGGTGATCGGCCTCGATCTGATCCGCCTGGCGTGGGACGAGCTGCGCCATCCTGACCCGGCCCTGGCGGAGGCCCCGGACGATTACCCCACCACGCTGGCGGCCAATTTCGACAACCTGGTCGAGCTGCTTCCCCCGGATCCGGACCCGGAGGATCTGGAGAACTGGCAGCAGGCCCAGCACGCACTCTGGGTGGAGTCCCGGCATCGGGGCATGCGCTGGCTGATCACCGACTTCATCACCCTCGGCTCACCACTGACATACGCGGATTTCCTACTCTCCCGATCCAACGCCCGGTTCCAGGAACGCAAGGCGCAACGCGAGTATCCGGAATGCCCGCCGATTGATGATCGCGGTGGGGTCTTCTACAGCCGTCAGTACACCCGGGAGGACGGGTGGCACACCCTCGGGGGCAGGTCACCCCGCAACGCCCTCGTGGCCCACCATGGTGCCCCGTTCGCGGTGACGCGCTGGTCGAATGCGTATTTTCCCAGGTGGTTATTTTTCGGGGATCTCGTGGGTGGCCCGCTGGCGTCGAAATTCGGCCGCGGGATACGCGATGTCGCCGTGCGGGCAACATCGTTGCGCCGATGGTCCCGGCGAGACATCTTCCCCTGGGTGCACTCCCGGTACTGGCGGTTGGACTCCGAGGCCTCTGTCGTCCACGACCTGGTGGAAGAGGAACTCCGGTTGAAGAAGAGGGAGCGGGAACTGGCGAAACAGTCCGCGGAACCCACCGGGCAGAAGCTGCCGGCGCTCCGTCAGGAGCTGGAGCTGGTGCGGGAGGAAATTCTGGACAGCAGGAAGGCGATACAACCCGAACGCGGGAAGGTGGACGAGAAGAGCGGGACGCTCGTTGCCCACCGGGCCCTGGCCGAATTCCTTCGGCTGAACAACCAGAAGGCCGCCAAACACTACCCCCCACCTTCAGGACCGCGGTTGCGCCGTCCGGTACCGTTCACCGCCCCACCGGAATAGGTCGACCGGTCGCCTACACCCGTGGAGCAAGGGACCTGGGCGGGTTCTTGAATGCGGTTGCAGCATACGTAATGGCCTGATGGACACGAGGACCGAAGAGATCAATTTGATCACACAGGAACTCGTCCGCTCCCTGAATCCGCTCACTCGTACAGCCCCATCTCATCGTTGAGGGCAGCGAGCTCATCTGCGGCAGCGCGAGCTTCCAGGTCCCGCTGGTGCTTGTAGGCATAGACATCCGCCGCGTATATGCGTCGATGTGTTCCTACTTTATGTCCCTGCAGGACGCCTTCGTCGATGAGTTTGACTACATGTGGTCGGGACACATTGAGAACATCGGCCACCTGTTGAGTCGTTAGCTCGGCATGCATGGGCATCACCCCGACATCTCTTCCGGCCGCGGCATTCACCAGGATTTCCCGAAGCAGGGCGGCGACTTCCCGCGGAAGGCGGATAGCTTCATCGCACTGTTCAACGACAACGTCGAGAGTTCTCTGTTCAGGAAGACTGTCCAACACCTGGTTAAGCCGCTGCAAAGCCTTCCGAGCGGTGCCCGCTACATCTGTTCCGTTGCTGTCTTTCAGTTGTGCCATGCCCCCAGGCTACTGAGCAAAAGAAATAATCGAAACGAGTTTCTAGCGGCCAACTGTCCCGCCGAAAACAGCGCGCAATAACTGACACCCCGCCACGCACCCAGCGCTAAATCCGCGGCCGCCGCACCGGGGAGTCGACCAGGACGCAGCCCCAGGAGAGGAAGACGGCGTCGACAAGCGGGAGGTCGGCGACGGCGGGGCCGGCGTGGAATTCCACCCGCCCGCTGATCAGTGGGCGGACGCGGGCGACGATGTCGCCGTCGGCGTCGATGATGTGGCGGGCCTTGCGCCAGACGGAGCTGCGCTGCAGGGTGTAGCGGCGGCCGTCGCAGTCGGCGAGCAGGGTGCTCACGGTCATGCGGCTCTGCACGAGGGTGAACACCTTGCCGTCGCCGGTGGTGGCCCGGGCCCGGAACTGGAAGGGCCCGGGCTCGGACTCGACGAGCAGGCGCTCGGAGTTGAAGAAAATGACATCGGAGCGGACGGTGGCGATGCGGGAGCGGTGGGCGTCGAAAAGCTCGTTGCCCTCCCAGGTCCAGGGGCCGACCGGCCGCGCCTCGCTGCTCATGCGGCTAGAAGATGAACGCCAGTACTGCGATGACGGACATGACCAGCAGCGTGCCGATGAGCACCAACGAGGACCGGCCCAGACGCGATTCCAGCACGAGACGTACCAGCCAGCTGAGGCCGGCGACGGTCTCCACGGACAGCTCAGTCTCACCCTCGAATTCGAGGATGGCCTGGCGCACGCCGTTGCTGGCGCCGGAGAACTGGCCTACCTTCTCCCCGGCGGCGTCCTCGATGATCCAGTTGGTGGAAGCCTCGTTGATCAGCGAGTACTTCGTACCGGCGAAATCAACGGTGATGGTCTTGTCGCGGCCGAAGTTGCCGGGGGCGTCGAGGACGCGGCCGTCGGCAAGCGTGGCCTTCGCGCCGGTCTCCTTCGCGAAGGAGAGCCCCCAGACCTGGCCGTCCACGGTCGCGGCATCCGCGGTGAAACGGCCGAGCTGGGTCGGCCCGTCATCGGCGAGGAGGACGGGCGCATCCCGGTCGGCGCGGTCCCAGCTGGTGTAGTGCACGACTAGCAGCCGATCAGACGCTGCGCCAGGTAGCCCTGGAGCTCGTTGAGCGGCACCCGCTCCTGCTCCATGGTGTCGCGTTCGCGGACGGTGACGGCGTTGTCCTCGAGGGTGTCGAAGTCCACGGTCACGCAGAACGGGGTACCGATCTCATCCTGGCGACGGTAACGGCGGCCGATGGCACCGGAGGTGTCGTACTCGACGTTCCAGAACTCGCGCAGGCCGGCGGCGATGTGCTCGGCCGGCTCAGCCAGCTCCGGCTTCTTCGACAGCGGCAGCACGGCCACCTTCACCGGGGCCAGACGACGGTCGAGCTTGAGCACGACGCGCTTGTCCACGCCACCCTTGGAGTTCGGGGCCTCATCCTCGGTGTAGGCGTCGACGAGGAAGGCCATGAAGGCGCGGCCCAGGCCGGCGGCCGGCTCAATGACGTAGGGGTACCAGCGCTCGCCGGACTCCTGGTCGAAGTAGGACAGGTCCTCGCCGGAACCCTCGGAGTGGGTCTTGAGGTCGTAGTCGGTGCGGTTGGCGATACCCTCCAGCTCGCCCCACTTGGAACCGGTGAAACCGTAGGCGTACTCGATGTCCACGGTGCGCTTGGAGTAGTGGGACAGGTCCTCCTGGGAGTGCTCGTAGAAGCGCAGGTTCTCACGCCTGATACCCAGGTTGACGTACCACTCCATGCGCTCGTCGATCCACTTCTGGTGCCACTCTTCATCGGTGCCCGGCTTGACGAAGAACTCCAGCTCCATCTGTTCGAACTCGCGGGTACGGAAGATGAAGTTGCCCGGGGTGATCTCGTTGCGGAAGGACTTGCCGATGTTGGCGATACCGAACGGCGGCTTCATGCGCGCGGAGGTCATGACGTTCTTGAAGTTGACGAAGATGCCCTGCGCGGTCTCCGGGCGGAGGTAGTGCAGACCCTCCTCATCGTCGACCGGACCCAGGAAGGTCTTCAGCAGGCCGGAGAAGGGACGCGGCTCGGTCCAGTTGCCCGGCTGGCCGGTCTCCGGATCGTTGATGTCGGCCAGGCCGTTCGCCGGCGGGTGGCCGTGCTTCGCCTCATATGCCTCGAGCAGGTGGTCGGCGCGGTAGCGCTTGTGGGTGTGCAGCGACTCCACCAGCGGGTCAGTGAAGACCTCGACGTGGCCGGAGGTGACCCAGACCTGGCGCGGCTGGATGATGGAGGTGTCCACTCCGACGACGTCGGGGCGGGCGGTGACCATGTGACGCCACCACTGGCGCTTGATGTTCTCCTTGAGCTCGACACCGAGCGGACCGTAGTCCCATGCAGAGCGGGAACCGCCGTAGATCTCGCCGGCCTGGTAGACCAGACCGCGGCGCTTGCACAGGTTGACTACGGTATCGATGACGGACGCCATGATGGCTTCAGACTCCTCTGGTAGGGGACAAGTCAATCAGACAACGAGTGTAGCCGTTGCGGGTTCCATACAGCGCCGTAGGGTTGAGGAGGGGCGGAGGTGAGGCTCCCCTCCCCCGTTACTTCCCCCCGAAACCGTTTTTCTCAGATGAATATTAGGGTCGAGTTTCGGTGGAACACCTTAAATGTCTAAGCTGATGGGTGACCACGGCAATACTGCAAACCCAGCGCGTAGAGACACTTCTGCGGCTCCCGGGAAGCCGGAGTAGCACAACCTATGGTCTAGATCGCTGTGCAGCCGCAGAATCTGAACCCCGCCAAAAGAATGAGTTTGTGATGAACACCTTTTCGGACACTGATCTGGACGCCGCCGAGTCCGTCATCGGCGCCCTCGATTCCCGTCTGCGGGTCCAGATCATCTGGCGTCTGTCGGTCCGGGACCACTTCGTCCACGAACTCGTGGATGGCCTGGAGAAATCCCAGCCCCTGATCAGCCAGCACCTGCGCGTGCTCAAACGCGCCGGCATCGTCGACTCCGAGCGCCGCGGCCGCGAGGTCGTGTACCGCCTCATGGTCCCCGAGGTCGCCCAGCTCATCGACGCCGCCGTCACCATCGGCCGCCACACCCTCGACGAGCGCCAGCAGCTGGCCACCGGCCGCCGTGAACCCTCCCCCCGCATCATGCCCATCGCACACCTCAACGACCACCGGGGCAGCACCACCCGCCAGGACGTCGCGCCCCTCGTCTGACCTGAGGAATTACTCCGCGGCGTGGATAATGGGACACGTACCCATCTCCCAGCCCTGAGGAAGAACCGGCCATGCCACCCATATCGTCCGGTGTGCCCAAAGTCGGCGCACGCAACACCCGCCAGCGCACCGCGGTGATCAACATCCTCTCCGAGATCGACACCTTCGCCTCCGCCAGGGACATCCACGGCGTCCTCGAGGAACGTGACGTGCAGGTCGGCCTGACCACCGTCTACCGCACCCTCCAGTCACTCGCCGAGCTCAAGGCCGTCGACGTCCTCCACATGGCCTCCGGCGAGACCCTCTACCGCCAGTGCATCTCTCCCCACCATCACCACCACCTGGTGTGCACCCGGTGTGGACGCACCGAGGAGATCGACGGCGGCCCCGTCGAAACCTGGGCCAGGGCCGTGGCCAAGGAGAACAACTTCCAGCTCACCGGGCACGACGCCGAGATCTACGGCGTGTGCCCGGAGTGTGCCGGGGTTCCCTCAACCAATGACAGTGCCGAAGGCGAGACCGAGCAGGTAGGTGATGGCGGCAGCCCCCAGCCCGATGAGTAGCTGGCGCAGAGCGCGCGTGAGCGGCGGCTTGCCGGAGAGCACGCCGACCACCCCGCCGGTGAACATGAGGGCCAGGGAGACCAGCACCATCGCGATGACCGCACCCACCAGTGGTGAGGCCCCGAAGATGAAGGGGATGATCGGGATGAGCGCCCCGCCGGCGAAGAAGAGGAAGCTCGAGCCAGCCGCGGCCCAGGGGGAGCCGACGACCTCGCTGGGGCTGGCCCAGATGGTTTCCCCGCCGGGGCTGTCCTCCCGGTCCAGGCCGATGGCCTGCTCGAGTGCCATGCGGGAGAACTCGGCCGTGGCCTTGTCGGCGGCCTCCTTCTCGCTCATGCCCCGCGCTCGGTAGACCAGTGCCAGTTCGTTGGCGTTGACATCGAGGGAGGGCAGGAGTTTATGCGCCTTGGGGTGCGGGGTGGAGGCCTCCAGGAGTTCGCGCTGGGAGGTCACCGAGACATACTCCCCCGCCGCCATCGACAAGGCACCGGCCAGCAGGCCGGAGATGCCGGTGAGCAGGATGAGGTTCGAGGACACCCCCGAACCCATGATGCCGACGACCAGCGCCAGGTTGGACACCAGCCCGTCATTGGCGCCGAAGACGGCCGCGCGGAAGTTACCGGAGATCTTCTCCCGGCCCCGGGCCGCCAGGCCGCGGACCACCTCGGCGTGGATGCGCTCATCGGCGGCGATCTGCGGGGAGGCGTCCTCATCCTTGACGTACGGGTTGCGGGCCTCCGCGGTCTGCATGAGCGCGAGGGTGAAGACCGAGCCGAAACGCCGGGCCAGGAAGCCCAGGAAGCGGGTGTTCAGGTCGGGTTGGCGGGGGAAGCCGACGTAGTCGCCGAGCTTCTCGCGCCAGAACTTCTCGTGGCGGGCCTCGGAATCGGCCAGGGCCTCGAGGATCTCGCGTTCCTCACCGGTCTTCTTTCGCGCCAGCTCCCGGTAGAGGGCGGCCTCGGCGCGTTCGTTCGCCAGGTACCTGCGCCACCGGTTGATCTGCTTCGGGGTCGGTTCCCCCTTGATGGGCATATTCCTCTTCCAGACCTTAAGCCTTCGTCCCGCCGAATCGACGGTCACGGGAAGCGTACTCCACCACCGCGTCGAAGAGATCCTGCGGCGTGAAATCCGGGAAGAGTTTGTCCTGGTAGACCAGCTCCGCATAGGCGGAGTGCCAGGGCAGGAAATTCGAGGTCCGCTTCTCCCCCGAGGGGCGCAGGAACAGGTCCACATCCGGCATGTCCGGCTGGTCGAGGAACCGGGGGAAGGTCTTCTCGGTGATCTGCTCGGGGCGCAGCTCCCCGGCGGCGGCGGCGCGGGCGATCTCGCGGGCGGCGTCGACAAGCTCGGCGCGGCCGCCGTAGTTGACGCACATCGCCAACGTCATGCGCGTGTTGTCCTGCGTCAGCTCCTCGGCGGCCTCCAGCTCGCGGATGACGCTGCGCCACAGGCGCGGGCGCCGGCCCACCCAGCGCACGCGCACGCCCTTGGCGTTGAGTTCATCGCGCTGGCGGCGCAGCACATCCCGGTTGAAGCCCATGAGGAAACGCACCTCGTCCGCCGAACGGCGCCAGTTCTCCGTGGAGAAGGCGTAGGCCGACAGATAGGGCACCCCGAGTGCCAGACAGGCGTCGACGACGTCCATGAGGATGGCCTCGCCACGCTTGTGCCCCTCCGTGCGCTTGAGTCCGCGTTCCTGCGCCCACCGGCCGTTGCCGTCCATCACCAGGGCGATGTGTGCGGGGATGAACTGGGCCGGGATATCCGGCGGGGTCAGGGCTGCAGGGTTGTTGTTCACGCCGACCATTGTGCCACCCGGCACCTCAGGTCTGGTCCATCACGCCCAGGCTGGTCACCTTCTGCTCCAGATGCCACTGCAGATGCGCCCGGGTCAGCCGGTGCGCGGTGGCGCTCAGGTGCCCGCCCTCGGCGGATTCCACCAGCTGCAGCGCCGCCGGCCAGTGCGAATGATTGAGCAGCCACATCAGGTGCAGCGCCTCCTCCGGCACCTCCGCCGAACCCGGGGGGCGGCACTGCACGCACGCCGCCCCGCCGATCGCCGGGTGGAAGGCATGGTGCGGCCCCGGCGCCCCGCACTGGGCGCAGTCGAAGAGGCTCGGTGCCCAGCCGGCGTGCGTCATCGCCTGCAGCAGGAAACCGTCCAGCACCACTGTCGGATGCTTCGTCTGCTGCATCCGGGCCAAGGTTTCCGTGAGGTGGTCAAAGAGCCAGGGATCGCCCTCCTGCGCGGCCGTGGCCAGCCGTTCCGCGGATTCCAGTGCGGCGCAGGCGGCGGTGTAACGCTCGTAGTCGTCGATGATGCCCGAACCGTAGTAGGCCACCGTGTCCGCGCCCGTCACCGACTCCAGGTTGCGGCCCGGGTAGAGCTGGACGTCGATGTCCACGAAGTGCTGCAGGCGGGAGCCGAAGCGCGACTTCGACCGCCGCACTCCCTTTGCCACACCCCTGCGTATCCCGTGATTGCGCGTCAGCAGGACGATGATGCGGTCGGCCTCACCGAAATCATGGGTGCGCACCACCAGGGCGCGATCACGGTAGGACTCCCTGCGCATGGTCTTCTAGAACCCCAGGCGGCCCAGGGACTTCGGGTCGGACTGCCAGTTCTTCAGCACCTTGATCCGCAGATCCAGGAACACGTTATGCCCCAGCAGTCTGATGATCTCCTGGCGGGCGTTGTGGATGATCCGGCCCATGCGGCGGTTGTCCTTGCCCATGATGATGGACTTCTGACCCTCACGCTCCAGGTAGATGATCGCGTGGATGTCCAGGCGTTTCGGGTTCTCCGGGTTCGGCAGGATCTCATCGACCTCGACGGCCACCGAGTGCGGCAGCTCATCCTTCAGACCCGAAAGCGCGGCCTCGCGGATCAGCTCCGAGATGCGCTTCTCCGTGTCCTCATCCGTGACGTGGTCGTCCGGGTAGAACTTGGGGCCTTCGGGTAGCAGCGAGGTGATCACATTGAGCAGCACATCGATTTGCGTGCCGTCCGCCGCGGACACCGGGACCACCTCGGCGTCGCCGCCGAGCAGCTCATGCAGTGCCAGCAGCTGCGCACCGACCTGGTCCTTGGAGGCCTTGTCCAGCTTGGTCACGATCCCCAGGATCGGCGTCTTCGGCGCCACCGTCCGCAGATTCTCCAGGATCCAGCGGTCACCGGGGCCGATCTTCTCATCCGCCGGGACAGTGAAACCGATGAGGTCCACATCCGCGTAGGTGTCCTTGACGATCTCATTGAGCCGCTCCCCCAGCAGCGTCCGCGGCTTGTGCAGCCCCGGGGTGTCCACCACGATCACCTGCGCCTCCGGGCGGTGCACGATACCGCGGATCGGATGGCGGGTGGTCTCCGGCTGGTTCGCCGTGATCGCGATCTTCTCGCCCACCAGGGCGTTGGTGAGCGTCGATTTACCCGTGTTCGGGCGGCCGACGAAACTGACGAAACCGGAGCGGAAGCCCTCCGGGGTGTCGGTGAAGCTGCTGATGTGGGACTCCTAGGTCAGGGGGATGTTTATTCCAGATTACTCCGCAATGTCGCTGTCGATCACATCGTCAATCGATTGTGCGAGTTGAAGTTTGTCCAGGGACACATACCTCTGCCGCTGTGTGAACGCAGACCCTCTGCCGGTCCGGTGCCGGTCCGGGTATTTTCCAGGGGCGCGGCCAGCCGCCGGTGATGCGGATGGGTTGGCCTGGTGAGGACAAAAACCTTGAACTGGGCCCGGCCCCGCGGCGCAGGATCCGCGGGATCGTCATTTTCGGTACCGGCGAATTCTTCAACCCTCCGGGTGGTCCAGGGATGGGAAGCTCCCTCGTTGAAGGACCAGTCGATGAGACGGCCGATCTTCTTGTCTGTTCGGTCCTCGGACTTCTGCAGGGCTTCCGCATGCTCTCTCGTCCAGGTGACGTTGTCCCGGACAGCAAGGACCTTCGGAAATTCCTGGTGGATCTGACGGTCCTCATAGAAACCGAGATACTTCACATCCCGGAAAAATCGACCTGGTTGACACACATAGAAGGCAGCACCCAGGCGATCAGCCTCAGAGGTCTGCCGGTAGATGTCCCATGCGACTCGTGCCGCGACCACCACAGCATCTTTATCAAGGTCTGGCCGCTCACTAGCTACATCGCGCCATCGACTATTCGCTGAAATCCACGCCTCGGCTTCCGGGTCGATGGCCGAAGCCAGCTTGAGAATCCTATGAACAGAATCTGCGAGGGGCACGTTGGCGAGAGAATCATGATGAGCAACCCTGTTGCGCAGTTTCCGGATCTCCTCCAGATCGATCATCACGTCTTTTCGGAGCCCGTACTCTGAGCTTCCCTCATCAATCAGTCGGTGCAGGCACTTTTTCCACAGTTCGTCGTAATCACTTCCGAACAGACTCTTCCAGAAGCCGAAATCCTGACCCGCGATGATCTGATCCCGGGAGACCTTATTATGTTTCTGCAGCCGAGTGATGACCTTCGCAACATCCTGGGTGCCGCTTTCATTCAGGAGATCAGGCAGCATGAACCAGGGGATGCCCCTCTCCTTCTCTCGGCAGTGCTCGATCATGAGCGTGTCTATACGGTGCCGGAGAAGCACTTCAAAGTGGCCGATCAAGGTCCATAACTCAGCAGCCATCGCATGAGACCAGCGGTATCGATCAAGAGCCTGTTCAAGGTCGCCGCTGTCATCTATGTAGGACCGCAACCGCTGAGGCGGAATCCACTCAGGAATATTGACGCTACTCACGCTCTGAAGCTAACATTAATCCTGAACGCCCCCCGGATTGCCTCTCAACGATGCGCCGGGGGGCTCCAATCTTTTCCCTGAAAACTACCGGACCTGCTCCACCGCGAACTGCAGGCGCGGGTTGGCGTAGGCGTCCTGGGACTCGATGAGCAGCAGCTCGCGGGAATCGGCCTGGTAGGTGTTCTCCACGAGGTCGAAGACGGAGGAGGCGGTGCGCGCCAGGGCGTCGGCGGCGTCCCCGGTGGAGACGTAGTGGCCGGTGAACAGGGCGGCGGTGACATCGCCGGAGCCGTTGCGCTTGAAGGGCAGGTACGGGGTCTGCACGAGCCAGGCGCCGGCGTCGTTGACGGCGAGCATCTCGATGGTGCCCTCGGGCCGCTCGGGACGCTCCACCGAGGTGACCAGCACGGTGGACGGGCCCATCTCCCGGGCGGCGTCGGCGGCATCGAGGGTGGAGGCCAGATCCGAGGCTTCGCGGCCCGTGAGGAAACCCAGCTCGAACTGGTTGGGGGTGATGATGTCGGCGACCGGGACGACGCGGTCGCGCAGCAGCGGCGGGATGGCGTCGCCGACGTGGCAGCCGGACTTCGCGTTGCCCATGACCGGGTCGCAGGCGTAGACGGCCTTCGGGTTGGCGGCCTTGACGCGGGCGACGGCGTCGATGATGACGTCGGCGATGTCGGAGCCGCCCTGGTAGCCGGAGAGCACGGCATCGACCTGGGCCAGGGCGCCGCGTTCCTCGATGCCGGTGATGATGTCGGCGACATCGGAGGCCGGGATCATCGGGCCGCGCCAGGAGCCGTAGCCGGTGTGGTTGGAGTAGTTGACGGTGTACACCGGCCACACCTCGTGGCCGAGGCGCTGGAGCGGGAAGACGGCAGCGGAGTTACCGACATGGCCGTAGGCCACTGAGGACTGGATGGAGAGGATGTTCACGCTGGTTATTGTGCTCCCCCGGCCCTCTTTTGGAAAGTCAGTCCTCGCCGTTGCCGTTCTCGCGCTGGCCGGCGTGCTCGAGCACCTCGACGATGACGGAGCGCACCCGCCGGCGGCCCCGGCGGTCACGACCGCCTTCGGCGGTCAGGCGCAGGCCGCAGGTCTCGACGACGGAGCCGGGCAGGGGGACGCGGCCGATCTCGTAGCCGATGAGTCCGGCGACGGATTCGACCTGTTCGCTGATGTCCTCGGGGAAGTCGATGTCCAGGTCCAGGTCGTCGTGGATCTGGTCGGTGAGGTCCTCAAGCGAGAGGCGGAAGACGGCGCGGTACTTCCGGTCGCTGAGCCGCTCGATGGGGGCGACCTCACTGATGTCGTATTCGTCGGCGATCTCACCGACGATCTCCTCGAGGATGTCCTCGAGGGTGATCAGGCCGGCGATGCCGCCGTATTCGTCGACGAGCATGGCCATGTGGATCTGGTCGCGCTGCATCTCATGGAGCAGTTCGTCGAGGTTCTTCGACTCCGGGACGAAGGTCGCCGGGCGCATGACCTCGCGTACGGAGACCGAGGCCCCGCCGTCGGTGAGGTGGTAGGTGTGGCGGACGAGGTCCTTGATGTAGACGATGCCGACGATGTCGTCGATGTTCTCCCCGACCACGGGCACCCGCGAATGCCCGGAGCGCACACACAACGAGGTGGCCTGGCCGGCGTGTTTGTCGTCCTCGATCCAGATCATCTCGGTGCGTGGGACCATCACCTGACGTGCCGTGGTGGAGGCGAGGTCGAAGACCGACTGGATCATGCGGCGTTCCTCGATCTCCACGATGCCGTGCTCCTGGGCGATGTCGACCATCTCGCGCAGCTCCACCTCGGTGGCGTACGGCCCGTGCCGGAAACCGGCGCCGGGGGCGATGCGGTTTCCGGTCCAGATCAGCAGCCGGGAGATCGGACCCAGGACATAGGCCACGCCCTGCAGCACCACCGCGGAACGCAGGGAGATCGAATAGGGGTTCTTCCGGCCCATGGTGCGGCCGAAGACACCGACGATGGCGTAGCTGATCACCGTCACGGCGACGATCGCCAGGGTGATGGCCCACAGGTCGGAGGCGATGTACTCCCGGGCCAGGGCGGCGGCGAAGACGGCGGCGGTGGCGTCGAGAAGCGTCTTGAGCAGGACGAGCAGGTTGATGTGGTCGGCGCGGCGGTCGAGGACGGTCAACAGCGAACGCGCGCCGTTGACATCGTCCTTGACCATGCCCTCGGTGCGTGCCCGGGACACGGAGCTGACCGCCGATTCGACGGTGCCCAGCAGGCCGGACAGCGCCAGGGCCAGCACGGTGACCGTGCCCAGCCAGACGACATCTATGTCCATCAACGGTCCCCGTCGGGGGCACTCCGGCGGGGCTCACCGACGGCGGGCAGTCCGCCGCCGGGAACGATCTTGTCCAGCTCCGCACGGTCGGCCGCGGACGGGAAGGCCTGCGCGCCGGTCGGCTTGGGCTGGTATTTCACGCCGCGGCGGGTGACGTCGTCGTACCAGTCGGCCAGCAGCTCGTTCTGCAGGGCGAACATCTCGCGCTCGTCGGTGGGCGTGGCGTGGTCGTAGCCCAGCAGGTGCAGACAACCGTGGACGGTCAGCAGCGCCAGCTCATGGTCGAGGCCGTGGCCGGCGGCAACGGCCTGCTTCGCGGCGAATTCCGGGCACAGGACAATGTCACCCAGCAGCGCCGGGCCGACCGACCTGCTGTCCGGGCGCCCACCCAGGGCCGTACCGGAACCGGGGGTCAGCTCATCCATCGGGAAGCTCATCACGTCGGTGGGACCGTCCAGGTCGAGCCAGCGCACGTGCAGATCCGTGATGGTCTTGAGGTCCACGATGTGGATGGAGGCCTCGGCGTCGGGGTGGATGTCCATCTCGCCGAGGGCGAAGGAGGCGACGTCGATGAGCATCTCCTCGTTCACACCCTCGTAGCCGGATTCGTTGAAGACCTCGATGCTCATTGTGAGATTTTCTCCTCGTAGGAGTCGTAGGCGTCGACGATGCGGCCGACGAGGGAATGACGGACAACGTCCCTGCTGGACAGCTCCGCGAAGTGGATGCCCTCCACCCCGCGCAGGATGTGGCGCACCAGGCGCAGACCGGACTTTTGGCCGCTGGGCAGGTCCACCTGGGTGATGTCGCCGGTGACCACCATCTTCGAACCGAAGCCCAGGCGGGTGAGGAACATCTTCATCTGCGCCGGGGTGGTGTTCTGGGCCTCGTCGAGGATGACGAAGGCGTCGTTGAGCGTGCGGCCACGCATGTACGCCAGCGGGGCGACCTCGATGACGCCGGCCTCGATGAGCTTGGGGATCATCTCCGGATCCAGCATGTCCCGCAGCGCGTCATAGAGCGGGCGCAGATACGGGTCGATCTTGTCGCTGAGCGTGCCGGGCAGGAAGCCGAGCTTCTCACCGGCCTCCACCGCGGGGCGCGTGAGAATGATGCGGTTGACCTGCTTCGACTGCAGCGCCTGCACCGCCTTCGCCACCGCCAGGTACGTCTTGCCCGAGCCGGCCGGGCCGATGCCGAAGACGACGGTGTGCTCGTCGATCGCGTCGACGTACTCCTTCTGCCCCAGCGTCTTCGGGCGGATGGTCTTGCCCCGGCGAGAGACGATGTCGCTGGCGAGCACCTCCGCCACCGACTGCGGCGCCTCCACTGTGACGATGGAGACGGCGTGTTTGACCGAGTCCGGCGAGATGACGTGCCCGCGCCGGGCGATCGACTCGAGCTCCTCGAGCACCTTCACACCGCGCGCGACCTCATGGTCGGGGCCGGTGATGCGGACGACATGCCCGCGGGCGTGGAAGTCCGCGTCAATCTGGTTGTCCAGCACCCGCAGGTTCTCGTCGTTGATCCCCAGCACGGCCTGGGCGTGGGCGGACTCGATCTCCACCTTCCTCGTGATGACCTCTGCTGTCACTGGCTCCGGCGCCTGCTTTCTTGTTGCAACGATTTCACTGAACTTTACCAGCGCTGGGTGAGCACACCGATGGCCGACAGGGCCACCATCGCGGCACTGGCCGTGCGCAGGACCTCCGGGCCCAGTTTCACGGCCTGTGCGCCTGCTGCGCTCAGCTGCGCGAGCTCGTCCGCGCCGATGCCGCCCTCGGGGCCGACGATGAGCACCACCTCGTCCACATCCAGGTTGATCTCGCGCAGCGGGGTGGCGGAATCCTCGTGCAGCACCAGCGCGGTCTTCCCCGCGATCAGCTCCGCGAGCTGGGCCGTGGTGTGCACGTCCAGGATCTCGGGGATGCGGGTGCGCCGGGACTGTTTCGCCGCGGCCAGCGCCGCCGCCTCCCATTTCGCCACGCCCTTCGCGGCCTTCGGGCCGACCCATTTCGCCACGCAGCGCTGGGCCTGCCAGGGCACGACCGCATCGGCTCCGGCCTGGGTGGCCAGGTCCACGGCGAGCTCGGAGCGTTCCGCCTTCGGCAGGGCCTGCACCACCGTGACCCGTGGCCCGGCCTGCTTATCGACACCGCTCTCCTCCACCTCCCCCTCCAGCACATCCTTGCCGCGGGTGGCCGTCACGTGGACTACCGCGTGGGTGCCGCGGCCGTCGGCAAGCATGATGCGCTCGCCGGCCTGGATGCGTTTCACCGACACGGCGTGGCGGCCCTCGGGTCCGTCGAGAAGCACGTGGCCCTCGAAGGGCCCGGGGTGGAGGAAGACGGGGAGACTCACCGGCGGAACTTGTCCTTCAGCCGGGAGAAGAAACCGGAGTCGCTCTCACCCTCGCGGTTGACGCTGCTGACCTCCTTGCGGTGGTCACGGATCTGCTCCAGCAGCTCGCGGGTGCGCTCATCCAGCTCCGTGGGGATGGTGACCTCGACATGGGCGATGAGGTGGCCGCGGCCCTCGGTACGCAGGCGCGGCATGCCCTCACCGACCAGGCGGATCTGCTCACCCGGCTGCGTGCCGGCCGGGATCTCGATGGTCAGGGACTCACCCGCGAGATCCTCGACGGTGATCTCGGTGCCCAGGGCGGCGTCCACCGACGGCACCGAGACCGCCAGGTGCAGGTTGTCGCCGTCGCGCTGGAATACCGGGTGCGGGCGGGTCGCGACCTCCACGTAGAGATCACCCGCCGGGCCACCACCGTGGCCCACCTCGCCCTGGCCGGCCATGCGGATGCGCATGCCGTTGTTGATGCCCGCCGGCACGTTGACCACCAGGTCACGGCGCTTCTTCACACGCCCGCCGCCCGAGCAGCGGGAGCAGGGATCCTCGATGACCTCGCCGAAACCGTCACACGTCGGGCACGGCTGGGAGGTCATGATGTTGCCCAGGAAGGAACGCTGCACCTGCTGCACCTCACCCTGGCCGTGGCACTGCCCACAGGTCACCGGCTTCGACTTCGACTCCGAACCGGTGCCCTCGCAATGCTCACAGACCACGGCGGTGTCGACGGTGATGTCCTTCTTCACACCCGCGAAAGCCTCCTCGAGGGTGATCGCGATGCGCAGCAGGGCGTCATTGCCCGGCTGCACCCGCGAACGCGGACCCCGGGAACCACCGGCGCCGCCACCGAAGAAGGCCTCGAAGATGTCCCCGAAACCACCCCCGCCGAAGCCGCCCGGCATGCCGCCGTTGCCCTGCTCCATCGGGTCCCCGCCCATGTCCACGACACGACGCTTCTCCGGGTCGGTGAGCACCTCATGCGCCACCGACGCCTCGCGGAACTTCTCCGCCGCCTCCTCCGAGGGGTTGACGTCCGGGTGGTACTTCCTCGCCAGCTTGCGGTACGCCTTCTTGATCTCGGCATCCGTCGCAGACTTGTCGACGCCCAGAATTCCGTAATAGTCACGAGCCACGATGAGTGAGACTTCCTTTTGTCAGCTGTTCAAGATCAGATAAATACTACTCGCCAGCCAGAATGCGGCTGACATACCGTGCAACGGCGGAGACCTTCGAGATGGTTCCCGGATAGTCCATGAACGTCGGACCCACCACACCCAGCCCGCCGAGCATGTGCCCGACCGAACCGTAGCCGGTGGCCACGACCGAGGCATCATGCAGATCCTCGTCCTCATTCTCCTCACCGATGAGCACGCTCACGTTGCCCAGGTCCGGCACATTCGCCAGCAGTTTGAGCACCGTCACCTGCTCCTCCAGGGCCTCCAGCACACTGGGCAGACCCGCCGGGAAATCCCGGGCGAAACGCGTCAGATTCGACGTGCCCGCCAGAATGAGGCGGTCCGTGGGCTGCTCCACCAGCGTCTCGATCAGGCGTGTCGACGCCCGGATCACCGCATGCCGGATCTGCGCCGGCGGGTTGTGCGCCAGCTCCACCAGGCTCGTCGAACCCTCCTTGAGGGTCTTGTCGGCCAGCGCACCGTTGAGCAGGTCGCGCAGGAGCTGGACGCCGGCGGCGTCGATGAGCTCCTCGAGCTCCACGTTGCGCTGGTCCACCCGGCCCGTGTCCGTGATCAACACCAGCAGCAGACGCGTCGGCCCGAGCGCCACCACCTCCACATGCTTGACCCGCGAGACCCGCAGATCCGGCAGCTGCACCACCGCCGCCTGCCGGGTCAACTGGGCGAGGAGCTGGACGGAACGGCGCAGCACATCCTCCAGATCCACCCCCTCCTCCAGGAAACCGATGATCGCCCGGCGCTCCGCCGCCGACAACGGCTTGAGCTCATGGATGTGGTCCACGAACTGGCGGTAGCCCTTCTCCGTCGGGATCCGGCCCGAACTCGCGTGCTGCTGCGCGATATAGCCCTCCGACTCGAGCACCGCCATGTCATTGCGGATCGTCGCACTCGACACGTTCAGATGGTGGCGCTCCAGCAACGCCTTCGAACCCACCGGTTCCTGGGAGGCGATGTAGTCCGCCACGATCGCGCGCAGCACCTCCTGCCGACGATCCGCCGTCGATCCAGCCATCTGGCACTCACCTCCCTCGGTTGCTAGGTTCCCCAAGTGTAACCCCCGAGGGTGCTATTTCCATTCCCTGTGTGTCGCCCGCAGGGCACTGTGGCAGTTCCACACGGGCGCGCTGAGCCGTTCCTCCCCGGCGATGAGCGCCTCGATCTGCGCAACCACCGAATGCAGGTGCATGTCGATGCACGCATCCGAATACGTCAGGTGGCGGTAGCCGCGGATGTGCGCGTCGTTGGCCTTCCAGTGGTCCTTGACCAACACATCCCTGGTGCGGTGGTACTCGTAGCCGTTGACCTCGATGATCAGCTTGTGCTTCTCACTGACCCCGTCGCGGAAGTAGTGGCCGACCAGCTTGTTCTGCTCCATCACGATCCCCCGCCCCCGCAGCACGCGGAACAGGATCCGCTCCGTCATGGAATCCCCGCCCACCGCCGCCCTGGCCACCAGTTCCCGCAGCCGCTTCGGGATTTTCCTGAAGGCGGCCAGGTCCTCCTCCAGCTCCGCCTGGCCGGTTCTGCCGGGATACTGCTTCTCCAGCAGCCACACCGCCCAGTTCTCGTCCTTCGTGGGCATGTCCAGCGCCGCACGGACCGGGGTGGCGATGCGCAGCCCGTCGATGAGCCGGTGCGGTGTGGTGCTGGCGGTGGTGATGCGCAGATACGGCGAGCCGCTGCGGTGACGGTTGCGCGGCACCAGCGCATGTACCGGCACGGAGATGTGCTTCTTCTCGTAGACCTGCCAGGCTGTCTTCCCGGTGAAGACCAGGTGCGGTCGGCTGCGCTGCAGCGCCCGGAGCAGATAATCGCCCGAAGGCCGGGAGGTGCAGTAGATGCCATGGTCGATACGGTGGAGTTGTCCGGCGTCGACAAGCTTCGAGATCTTGTGGCGGCTGTGTCCCAGGGCGTTGAGTTCGGCGGTGCGGAGAATCTGTCGCGGTTCCATGCCACTGTTGGACTGCGCGCAGGGCCAGAAGGTTCCCGGGCCGCGGAATTCACTCCACAGATAGGGGCCCTTCCGGGGGCCGGACCCTCCGGAACTGTGGAGCGAATTCCGCCCGCTCAGCGCTCCTCGGCGACCAGGATGTCGGTGATGATGCCGTCGGCGAGCAGTCGCCCCGCGTCGGTGATCGCGATGCGCTCCCCGACATGCTTCAGCAGGCCCGCCGCCACCTGCTTATCGACAACCTCGTGTGCCCCCGCCTCCACCCAGCTCAATGGGATGCCCTCGCGCAGGCGCAGGCCGAGCATGATGCGCTCGGTGTGGCGGTCGGCATCGGTTAGCTCCTCGGTGCCGGCGATGGGCAGCTCCCCCTTCGCCACCGCGTCAGCGTAGCGGGCGGGGTGCTTGATGTTGTGGAAGCGGCGGTTGCCCAGATGCGAGTGCGCGCCGGGGCCCGCACCCCACCAGTCGCCGTCGCGCCAGTAGATCTCATTGTGGCGGCACTCGCCACCCGGTTTCGCCCAGTTGGAGACCTCGTACCAGTCGAAACCGGCGTCCTCCAGTTTCTGCGAGATGATGGCGTAACGGTCGGCGTAGACATCCTCGTCCGGTGCCGGCAGCTCACCGCGGCGGACCTTGCGGGCCATGGCAGTGCCGTCCTCGACGATCAGCGAATAGGCGGAGACGTGGTCGACATCGGCGGAGAGGACGGCGTCGAGGGTGCGTCGGACATCATCGTCCGTCTCGGTGGGGGTGCCGTAGATCATGTCGAGGTTGACGTGGGCGAATCCGGCGGCGCGGGCCTCCTTCGCGGCATCGACGGCCCGGCCCGGGGTGTGGGTGCGGTCCAGCACGCGCAGCACGGCGGAGGAGGCGGACTGCATCCCTAACGAGATACGGGTGAAACCGGCCTCCAGCAACCCGTCGAAGAATTCCGGGGAGACGGACTCCGGGTTGGATTCGGTGGTCACCTCCGCGCCGGGCGCCAGGCCGAAGGTGTCGCGCACCATGCCCAGCACGCGCGCCAGACCATCAGCGCCGAGCAGGGAGGGGGTGCCACCGCCGATGAAGACGGTCTCGGCCGGACGCCCCGAAGGCGCGGCCAGCTCCAGCTCACCCGCCAGGGCATCGAGGTAGGAGGCGGGTGAGGCGGAGGTACCGAGCTCACCCGGGGTGTAGGTGTTGAAATCGCAGTAACCGCAGCGGGTCGAGCAGAAAGGGACGTGAACGTAGACGCCGAACATCTACGCCACGTTAGCTGGCCGCACCCCGGCGGGCACGTTTGGCGGAGACGCGGGCGACGACGGCGTCGATACGCGCGCGCTCCGCGAGGAACTCCGGCGGGTGGGTGCCGCGCATCGTGCGCACATAGGAGGGGTGATCCCCGGCGACCGTCTCCAACCAACCCTCCACCGTCGCGGTCACGTGCGTGCCCGCGCGGGCGTAGAGATGCGGCAGACTGACGGCATCGAGGTTCCCGGCAACCAGCTCCGTCTGGTCGAGCACCCACTCCACCAGCTCGCCGAGATGCTCGACGGTGACCTCGGTGCGGGCATTGACGGCCTCCGCGAGACCGGTGACGGTCACGGGGTTGGCCACGGGGAAGAGTTCCTCGAGGGAGACGGCGTCGAGAAGCTCCGGCTCCGGGAGCCGCGAACCGGAGGCCGCGCTCGCGGAGAGCACCCCCGAACGCAGACCACTGATCAGCGCCTGGCGCAGACCGAGGAGCTCACCGACGATCTGGCGGGAATCCCGGCGCGCGTCGGCCAGGATCTCCACGAACTCGGCGAGACACTCGCGGGTGAGTTCCGGGTCCCAGTCGCGCACGGCCTCGAGGAGAT
Source organism: Corynebacterium lemuris (assembly GCF_024919295.1). Lineage (GTDB taxonomy): Bacteria > Actinomycetota > Actinomycetes > Mycobacteriales > Mycobacteriaceae > Corynebacterium > Corynebacterium lemuris. The sequence continues at coordinate 26,043 of NZ_JANWTC010000008.1, forward strand.
TCTCGGTGTAGACGGCGACCTCGTCACCGATGTTGTAGATCTCCTGGGTGAGTTCGCGGTGGCGCAACTCGGCGGCGATCTTCTGCATCGTGGGCAGCCCCCTATCCGTCGATCTTGATGTTCACCTGGACTGCGCCTGACTTTAGGCTACAAACCCGCGCGCACCGGCAGGACGCGCCGGGTTACGGCTTGTACAGGTGGTTGATTGCGTCCGTGTAGCGGGCGACGACGACGTTGCGCTTGACCTTCATCGTCGGGGTCAGTTCATTCTCCTCCTCCGAGAGGTCCCGGTCGAGGATGTAGAACTTCCGGATACCCTCCGCCTGGGAGACGGTGGCGTTGACGGTGTTGACGGCGTCCTGGATCTCGGCGCGCAGGGTCGGGTCGGTGGCCAGCTCCCCGATCGACTTGCTCTCCGGGATGTTGTGGTTGAGGCGCCAGCGTTTCATCGCGTCCTCGTCGAGGGTGACCAGCAGGCCGATGAAGGGTTTGCCGTCACCGACGACCATCGCCTGGGAGATCAGGGGATGGGCGCGCAGGGAGTCCTCCATCGGGCCGGGCGAGATGTTCTTGCCGCCGGCGGTGACGATGAGGTCCTTCTTGCGGCCCGTGATCACCAGGTGGCCGGTCTCCAGCAGCTCACCGAGGTCGCCGGTGTTGTACCAGCCGTCGTGCATGGATTCGGCGGTGGCCTCATCGTTGTTCCAGTAGCCGTCGAAGAGGATGGGGCCCTTGACCAGGATCTCGCCGTCGTCGTTGATGCGGATGGTCACCCCGCCCAGCGGGCGGCCGACGGAGCCGATTTTCTGGTCCTCGAAGTCGATGGTGGCGGCCGCTGCGGTCTCGGTCAGGCCGTAGCCCTCGTAGACGGTCACGCCCAGGCCGCGGAAGAAGTGCAGCAGGTCGTGGCTCATGGCGGAGCCGCCGGTGATGGCGTACTCGACGGAATTGCCGATGGCGGCGCGGATCTTGGAGTAGAGGAGCTTGTCGTAGAGCTTGCGTTTGGCCTGCAGGGCCTTCGAGGGGCCTTCCGGTTTGTCCAGGGCGCGGGAGTATTCGATGGCGGTCTTCTCCGCGCGGTCGAAGATCTTCGCCTTGAGCGGGCCACCGTCGGCGGCCTTCGCGGCCGCCGAGTTGCGGACCTTCTCGAAGACGCGCGGCACCCCCAGGATGAGGTTCGGCCGGGAGCGGGAGAATTCGACGGAGAGGGTGGAGAAGTCCGACCAGTGGTTCTGGGTGGCGCCGCCGATGACCAGGGCCAGGGAGACGGCACGCGCCAGGACGTGCGCCAGGGGCAGGAAGGTCAGGGAACGGCTGCCTGGCCGGGAGATTGCGCCGACCGGGTGGGAGAGGATCGCGCGGACCTCGGCCAGCCAGTTGCGGTGGGTGAGGCGGCAGCCCTTCGGTTGGCCGGTGGTGCCGGAGGTGTAGACCAGGGAGGCCAGCGAATCGGTTTCGGTGCGGGCGATCCGGGAGTCGATCTCCTCGTTGTCGATGCCGCGGCCCTCGAATTTCAGCGTCGCGATCGCCGAGGAGTTGATCTCCAGCACCCGGCGCAGCTGCGAGGGTGAGCCCTGCAGCCCCGGGGTGCCGTCCTCCTGCAGCACCAGGTGGGAGATCAGTTCGGTGTGGTCGCGGGTCTCGGTGACGGCCAGCACCGCGCCGGAGTCCTCGATGATCCACTGCATCTGCGAGAGCGAGGAGGAGGGGTAGACCGGTACGCTCACCGCGCCGGCGGCCCAGATGGCGAAGTCGAGCAGCGACCACTCATAACGCGTCGCGGAGATCAGCGCGACCCGGTCCCCCGGCTCCACCCCGGAGGCAACCAGGCCCTTGGCCACGTCGTAGACCTCGCTGACGAATTCCGCGGAGGTGACGTTGACCCACTCGTAGTTGGCGGGGCGGGTGAACATGACGCCGCGCGGGTAGCGTCTCGCGGTGTCGAGCATGGCGGTCAGGCATGTCTCGCCGGGGGCGATGTCGTATTCGGCGGGGGTGTGGAACTCCTGCACAGGCGCGTCCTCTCGCATCAGCTGATAACTGTTGTTCACCTCACAACGCTACCCCTGCAACCCCACCATGGGGGACAGACAGGGTGCCTGCTTCCGCGCGAGGTGGCAGGATGACCGGTGTGACTATCCAGGACGTGCTGAGAGAACTCGCGGACGCGCATGGCGTCGCCACGCGTTACACCGCCAGCGACGGTGCGGAGATCACCGTCACCGAGGACACCCTGCTGAAAACGCTGCGGGCCCTCGGTGTCGTGCTTTCCGACGCCCCCGAACCCGACGAGCTCCACGCCGTGCTCGCCGCGCACCGCCAGGCCGAGGCCACCCGCCCCCTGCCGCCGAGTGTCGTCGCCGTCGCCGGCGACACCCCCACCTTCAACGTCCACGTGCACCACGGTGCGCCCGCGGATGTACGCATCATCTGCGAGGACGGCACCGTCCGCGAGGTGATCCAGGAGGAGAACTGGACCCCGCCGGTCACCGCCGACGGCCAGGCCTGGGGCGAGGCCACCTTCCGCATCCCCGCCGACCTGCCCCTCGGCTGGCACCGCATCGAGCTGGTCTCCGGCGAGGCGCGCCACGAGTGCGCGCTCATCATCACCCCGGCGCGGTTATCGACGACCGACGTCTACATCAACGAACCCGCCACCGGCGTCATGGCCCAGATGTACTCCGTGCGCTCGAGGGATTCCTGGGGCATCGGCGATTTCCACGACATGGGCCTGCTCGCGGAGACCCTGGCCAGGGAGGCCGACGCCGACTTCCTCCTGGTCAACCCCATGCACGCCGCGGAGCCTTTCCCACCCGCCGAGGACTCGCCCTACCTGCCCACCACCCGGCGTTTCATCAACCCCATCTACCTGCGTATCGAGGACATCCCCGAGATGTCCCGGCTGGACGGGGAGACGCGGGCGCGTGTGGTGGAGCTGGGCCGCGAATTCGCCGAGCTGAACACCCTCGGTGAACTCATCGAACGCAACCCCATCTACCAGGCCAAACTCGACGTGCTCCACGAGATGCACAGCCGCGGCCGCACCCCGGAGCGGGAGGCGGAGTTCCGTGCCTACATTGAGCGTGAGGGCCAGGGCCTGATCGACTTCGCCACCTGGTGCGCCGAGCGCGAGGTCGAACTCATCCACACCCCCCGCGCGCATGCGGTTGTGCCGCCCCTGGCCGAGATGGTCGACTTCTACATGTGGCTGCAGTTCCTCTGCGACGAACAGCTCGCCGCCGCCCAGGCCCGTGCCACAGCCGCCGGCATGAAGATCGGCATCATGGCCGACCTGGCCGTCGGTGTCCACCCCGGTGGTGCCGATTCCCAGAACCTCGAGCCCTGGCTCGCCCCCGACGTCTCCGTGGGTGCCCCGCCGGACGGCTACAACCAGCAGGGCCAGGACTGGTCCCAGCCCCCGTGGCACCCCGTGCGCCTGGCCGAGGACGGCTACCGCCCCTGGCGCAACCTGCTCGCCACCGTGCTGCGCCACTCCGGCGGCATCCGCGTCGACCACATCCTCGGCCTGTTCCGCCTCTTCGTCATGCCGCGCATGCAGCACCCCTCAACGGGTACCTACCTGCGTTTCGACCATGAGGCACTCGTCGGCATCCTCGCCCTTGAGGCCGAACGTGCCGGCGCCGTCGTCGTCGGCGAGGACCTGGGCACCTTCGAGGCTTGGGTCCAGGACGTGCTGGCGGAAAAGGGCGTCATGGGCACCTCCATCCTGTGGTTCGAGGGCTCCCCCACCGTCGAGGGACCGCGCCTGCAGCACGAGTACCGCGAGCTGGCCCTGAGTTCCGTGACCACCCACGACCTGCCGCCCACCGCCGGTTTCCTCGCCGGCGAGCACATCACCCTGCGTGACCGCCTCGGCCTGTTCACCACTGATGCCGCCGAAGAGGACACCAATGACCTGGCATGGCAGGCCGAGGTGCTCAACCGCATCCGCGAGACCGGCTGCTTCGACGGCACTGAACTCGCCGAGACCGATTTCGAGGGCCTCGAGCGTGACGAACGCGGCGACCTGGACGTCCTCCTGGAGGGCATCCACCGCTTCATCGCCGGCACCCCCTCCGCCCTGAGCTGCATCTCGCTTGTCGACATGGTCGGCGACATCCGCGCCCAGAACCAGCCCGGAACCACCAGCGACCAGTACCCCAACTGGTGCATCCCCCTCTGCGACAGCGAGGGCAATCCGGTGCTCATCGAGGACCTGGCCGACGTGGAGCTCTTCAGTCGCATCGCGGAGGCCTCGAAGCGGTAGTTTGGCGCACCCTGCGATCACGATCCCGCGAGGAGCCGCTATTTCGGACTCCTCGCGGGTTTTTCGGCGGAATCAGGGGGTGATCGCGGGATGGTGATCGCGGGGTCCGGTGCATCAACCCAGCACAGGGACGGGGTGGGTGCGCAGGGCGTCGTCGATGAGCGTGAGCAGCGGGATACGGCCGTCCCACCCGGGCCTGAGATGTTCCCACCCGGCGCGGATGAACCGCCGGCCGGTGTTCTGGATCGCGACCTCCCGGGCGCGTTCCTTGCGCAGCATCTCGTCGGTCTTGCCGAAAGAGGTGCCGTCCAGTTTGAAGTAGCCGTCCATTTCGACGGCGATCCAGTCGTTGATGAGGAAGTCGACGTAGTACTCCTCCACCGGACTCACGATGATCTCCCCCTGCGGCTCGAGGGTCTCGATTCCGGTGAGGTCGGATTTCAGGATCAGGTACCGCGCCTTCGATTCCAGCGGGCTGGCGGAATTGGAGATCGACAGAGCGATGGCCTCGCGGACCCTGGCTTTGCCGGCGAACTGCGCCCCGGACAACAACTTGCCGGACAGGTATTCCTGCGTGGTCCCCTCCCACTTTTTTCGGGTGTTGTCGATGGACACCAGTCCGTCGAGTACGCCGTGCCAGGCGGCGATATCGCGCAGCGTACGGGGAATGCTGGTGACGCGGAGACCATGGATGGTGACGACATCATCGCTGCTCAGATGGTTCCGCCGATGGTGCACCCCCGGTGGCCAGGTGCTCCGCGCCCCGGCTTGTTTGCCGTCGGTGTGCAGCAGCTCCACGGTGGGGTCATCGCTGAGCACGTTGATGTCCCACAGCCGGGCGGCTGCTCTTCCGGCGATGATCGCCGTGTCCACGGTCAGCCCGACCGCTGCTGCCATAGCGACCCGGCGTTTCCATTCCTCGAGGCTGTCGTAGATCTCGTCGGGGATGACGACCTCGGGGGTCAGGAGGCGACAGGCCTCCTTGTTGTGCCAGAAATCGTGGTCCGCCTGGGTTTTCTTCCTGAGTTCGATGAGTCCGAATGTCTGGGGCCAGTTCTCCATGCGCCCAGTGTGTTCCGCAGCCGGGAATGTGCCCAGGGGAAGTGCGATTCCGGGTACCTGTGCCTGTGAATGGCGGGTGGTTGTCCACAGTCCGGGCCGGGGCCGGTTGCGGGCGGGAAGCGGAAAGGTTATCAGGCAGGGATCCTGCGATCACACGCCCGCGAGGAGGCGCTATTTCGGACTTATCGCAGGTTTTTCGTCGAAATTAGCGGGTGACCGCAGGGGTGTCATCGCGGAACCGTGATCGCGGGGTCCGCAGGAAGAGTCCGCCCCCCGCTAGATCAGCGTGATCAGCCAGGCGATGAGCACGATGGCCAGCAGGACCCACAGGGACTGGGTGACCCGGGATTGCGGGTAGTTACGCTTGGCCTTGGGCAGTTTCTGATCCTGCTTGCGCAGGTCCTCGGGGTTGGCCATGGTGGGAGCACTCTCCTGGTTCGGGCGGGGTTTTTCTGGCGTCAGCAGGCCAGCTTAGTCGCCTGCGCGGTCGGGACCGGTGGCAGCCTGCCAGGCGCGCTCACCGGCGAGGGAGACGGTGTCCACCACCCGGACCAGGGCGACGGCGGCGACGGTGGCCAGGGGGACGGCGAGGACCAGCACCAGCGGCACCTGCAGCCACAGGGGCACGGTGAGCACGAACTGGTTGATGGCCTCCATGTCGGTTCAATCTACCCCAGGGACACACCTGCCAGGCCGCGGCGGTTGAGCAGCGGGGTGACGTCCTTGTCGCGGCCACGCAACTCCCGGAAGGCGTCCGTGTAGTCGACGGAGGCGCCGCGGGAGAGGATGTGCTCGCGGAACTTCTCCCCTGCTTCGCGCAGGTCGCCGGCCTCCCGGAACCAGTCGAAGCCGTCGGCGTCGAGGGCCTCGGCCCAGAGGTAGGAGTAGTAGCCGGCGGAGTAGCCGCCGCCGAAGATGTGGTTGAAGTAGGTGGAGCGGTAGCGGGGGGCGAGTTCCTCGACGATGAGGCCGGCCTCCTCGAGTGCCGCCTGCTCGAAACCTTCGATGTCCGAAACCTGGGCGGCCTGCGACGGGGTCAGCGAGTGCCAGGCGAGGTCGATGATGGCGGCGGCGAGGTATTCGGAGGTGGCGAAGCCCTGGCCGAACTGGCGGGAGGCGACGATGGCGTCGAGAAGCTCCTGGGGGATGATCTCACCGGTGTCGACGTGGCGGGCGTAGTTGCGCACGATGTCGGGCTCGAAGGCCCAGTTCTCGTTGATCTGGGAGGGGAACTCGACCCAGTCGCGGGGAACGCTGGTGCCGGCGAGCGTGGGGTAGCGCACGTCGGAGAGCAGGCCGTGGAGGGCGTGGCCGAATTCGTGGAAGACGGTGGTCACCTGGTCGATGGTCAGCAGCGGCTGGGAGCCGTCGACGGGGTGGGTGATGCCCATGACGTTGACTACGACGGGGCGGGTGCCCAGCAGGCCGGACTGGCGGACAAAGGAGCTCATCCAGGCGCCGCCGCGCTTGGCGGGCCGGGCCCGGTAGTCGGTGAGCAGCAGGCCCAGGCCGGTGCCGTCGGCGTCGAGGACCTCCCAGACGTCGACACCTTCGGAGTAGCCGGCCAGGTCCGCGCGGGGGACCACAGAGATGCCGTACAGCACTGAGGCGGCGTGGAAGACGCCGTCGACAAGCACGCGGTCGAGGGGGAAGTACCGCGACAGCTCCTCCTCGTCGAAGGAGAAGTCGCGCTCGCGGACCTTGGCCTGCCAGTAGGGCCAGTCGGCGCCGCCGAGGTCAGCCCCGGCGAGTTCACCGGCGAGCTTGCGCTCGGCGTCGGCGTTGGCTGCGGCAGCGGGCGCGAGGTCGAAGAGCAGCTGGCGGGCGGCGTCGGCGGTGCCGGCGGTCTCCTCGGCGATGACGTAGTCGGCGTGGGTGTCGTAGCCGAGGAGCTGGGCGCGTTCGGCACGCAGGCGGACCTGCTCAAGCAGGTTCCCGCGGTTGGTGTCCAGGCCCCGACGCTGGGACGCCTCGTACAGTGCCGCGCGTGCCTCGGGTGAACTCAGCACCAGCTGGTCGGACTGCACGGTCGGCAGCTCGAGGGGGAGGAGCCAACCCTCCTTACCGGCCTGCTCGGCGGCGGCCTTCGCGGAGGCGATGCGGGACTCCGACAGCCCGGCCAGGGCGGCGGGGTCGTCGAAAAGCACCGCGAGTTCGCGGGTGTCGGCCAGCAACTGGCGGCCGAAGGACTCCGACAGGGAGCTCAGGCGCTGATTGATCTCCGCAAGCCGGGCCTTGCCGGCGGCATCCAGGTCAGCGCCGCGGCGGGTGAACCGGCGCAGCAGCAGCTCGTGCAGACGCTGCGCCTCCGGATCAGCGGGCGGGGTCACCGCACGCAGGCGCTCATACAGCGCCTCGTCCTGGTAGATCGCGTCCGAGTGGGCGGAGAGCAGCGGCACCATCCGCGAGATCTCGGCATCCAGCTCATCGGTGGAGTCGGTGCCCTGCAGGTTGAACAGCCAGGCGGTGACGCGGTCGAGCATCGCGCCGGAGGCCTCCAGCGCCTCGACGGTGTTCTCCCAGGAGGCTGCCTCCGGGCTCTCGGTGATGGCGGTGATCTCGGCGCGCTGTTCAGCCAGGGCGGGTTCGAAGGCCGCGACGGCGTGCTCCAGGCGGATGTTGGCGAAGTCCGGCAGCTGGTACGGCAGGGTCGAGGGGGCAAGCAACGGGTTAGAGGTCATGCCCCGCCATCGTAGTAGCGTAAGCGCCATGTCTGACCACGAGCGTGTGACCGTCACCTCCCCCGCGGGCAAGATCACCGGCCTCAGCGACGGGGAAATCCGGCGTTTCCATTCGGTCCCCTACTCCGTCATCCCCGGGCCCTTCACCGACGCCGAACGCATCCCCCGCGAACAGCGCGCGCTCATCGACGCCACCGTCCACCACCCCCGCGACACCGCCCTGTCGGTGGTCACCCCGGCGGGCGCGAAGACGCTCGATGACCTGCCAGTGGTGGTCTACATCCACGGCGGGCGTTTCGAGCACGGCACCCACGGCGACCGCCGTGCCGACGGTGCCCCCAACGCCCGCGACGGCATCATCACCGTCCACCTCGGCTACCGCGTGAAACTCGAGGGCTTCGCCCGCTTCCCCGACGACGAACCGGGCCACTTCCGCGGTATCCACGACTGCCAGCTCGGCCTGGAGTGGGTGCAGCGCAACATCGAGTCCTTCGGCGGGGATCCCACCAACATCACCCTCGTCGGCCAGTCCGCTGGCGCGACCGTCGCCCTGTGGCTGGCGCGCCGGGACCACTACCGCGGCGCTTTCCGACGCATGCTCGCCATGTCGCCGTGCTTTCCCCGCGAGAGCTTCGAGCAGCGCAAGGGCTCCCTGCGTCTGGCCCTGGGCAAACCGGTCACGCGTGCCTCCCTGACGCGCCTGGCCGAGGAGAAACCCGAACTCCTGCACCGCGCCTACGACCGTTTCCGCACCATCCAGGGCCTGGACATGGCGCTCGGCCCCACGGATTTCGACGGCACCGAACTCGCCGACATCCCCATCCTGCTCACCTCCACCCGCGACGAGCACTACGACATGCCCATCGGCCGGAAGATCGATGCCCGCGGCCTGGGCCCCACCATGGTCCGGTTGCTGGCCCGCCGCATGGGTGTGCGCGGCTCCGTCGCCGAATATCTGCGGGAGGCACAGGACCTCGACCCGGCGCGCCCCATGGGCCGGCTCATCGGTGATGCAGCCAACCGCCGCTGGGTCGCCCAGGCCGCCGAACAGGCCCCGGGGCCGGTGTGGCTGGCGGAGTTCGTCGCTGATTCCCGCCCCGCCGTGCACTGCGAGGAGATCCCCCTGCTCTTCGGTGTGGAGGAGGGTGAGAAAACCGCGGCGATCCGTTCCATGTTCGTGGACTTCGTCCGGGGGAACACCCCCGAGTGGCGCAGCTATGCGGCATCCACGGGAAGGTGGTGCAGAATACTAAACACTGCAACTAGTGACGTATCATCGGAATCAGACACGTTGCGGATGGTCCGGGAGGCATTCGGCCCCCACTGAGGAAAGGCCTGATCATGGGGAGACACGGAGGAGCACCACCTTCGGACCTGTCTGAGAACATCTCCGTCCCCATCCCGGGTGGTGCACACGTCCTCAAGGCCAGCGACGAACCGGAGGGCCCCTCCTTCCACCAGCTCTTCCTCGACGACACCGGGGAACGCCCCCTGGTCAGTCTCGCGGACGCCTGCTCGGGGATCCTGGCGGGTGGGCAGACGATGGGCGCCGGCACACTCACCAGCCCCCTGCTCGGGGGTCTGGAACTGCGTGCCGAGGAACACAGCCCGCACGCCATCACCATCACCCTCACCCTCTCCGACGCCGCAGACACCGAGTGCTACGCACTCACCCTTCTGCGGCACGTCTGGCCCGGCAACCCCGCCGAACAGGAACCCCTCTCCACCCTCATCGGCCGCCACTCCCCCGAACTCGTCGGCACCCTGGAGACGAAGATCCAGTGGCATGACTGCATCCTCGGCACCATCCACCGCCTGCCGTGCGTCCCCAACGCCTACGAGATGACCCGCACCCACGTCGAGACCCAGTACTTCTCCCACGTACACAAGGTCCTCCTCGGCCAGACCATCCGCTACATCCATGACTCTCTGCTCATGGCCTTCCCCTACGAATGGACCCCCGCCACCGATATCCGCCGGGAGCTGGAGGAACGCCTCGACACCTACCTCAGCCGCGCCCCCGAACTCCGCCCCCACGAGACCTGGATCCGCGACTGCTACCACCGCCTCAACGGCGAGATGCTCATCCAACGCATCCACGGCCACCTCAACTGCGAACGCATCTGGCTCGCCGACGACCACTGGGTCATCGGCGGCTGGGACGACGACCTCCACCTCCCCCACGAGGAACGCACCCGCCACGGCTCCCCGCTCCAGGACCTCGCCACCCTCTTCCGCGGCATTTTCTGGGCCTGCAACGACAACCCCACCTGGTGTGAGAAGGCCATCAACTCCATCTTCGAGGGCTACGGCGAACCCCTCCCCAGCCTGCCCTTCAGCCTCTTCGTGCTGGACCGGGTCTGCGCCGAGATCGCCGGGCTGCAAACCCCACCCGAGGGCTCCGGATCCGATCCCATGGAATTTCTGGTCTGGTACCGGGGTGCGATCCTGTCCAGGCTCCCCCGGATGGAGCAGTCGGCCTTCCACCGGGTGTAGAAAGCGGCACGCCGCAGTGAGATATTCAGGCGGTCCCCGGGAGCCGTCCCCGAGAGCGCCCTACCGCCCCAGGATCGCGTCACGCAGACGCTGATCCGCCAGTTCCTCCACCAGCCAGGGACTGAAGGCGAAGGGGGTGGCGTCGACAGCCGCGATCACCGACGCCGCATCTGCCCAGGACAGCGAATCAATCTCATCCTCGACAGGGTCCGGCTGCTCACCGGGCTTCAGGCGGGCGACGTAGACGGGGCAGAACTCGTTCTCCACGATCCCGCTGGAATCCACCGCCCGGTACCGGAAGTCCGGCAGCACCGGCACGATGTCGGCGACGGCCCCTTCGGCGAAACCGAGTTCCTCGACGCTGCGCCGGGCGATGGCCTCTTCGTTGCGCTCGTCCGGGCCGGGGTGGCCGCAGAAGCTGTTGGTCCACACCCCCGGCCAGGTCTTCTTGGACAGCGCGCGACGGGTCATCAGCAACCGGCCGTCAGCGTCGAGCAGATAGCAGGAGAAGGCGAAGTGCAGCGGGGTGTCCGCAGTGTGGATGGTGGCCTTCGGCGCAGTACCGATGGCCTGCCCATGCTCGTCGGCAAGAACCACCAGTTCAACGTCGTGAGTCATGGCACCACCCTACCTGTATATCGTCCGGGTTCAGCCGCGTGCCCAGTCCCCGATCACGCCGGGCACCACCGGCTGATGTGCACCGAGCAGCGCGGCCGCGTTCTCGTCCTCCTCCACCGCCGATGTCACGGTCTTCACCTTCGCCGACTTCGACTGTCCCTGCCCGGCCATCGGTGCACCCATCATGGGCATCATGCCGCGGCCCATGCCCGTGCTTCTCGACGCCCCTCCCCCGCCCACCGCCGACTGCGCGGTCGGGGTACCGGCCGGCGGCCGCGCCGCAACGCCCGCCCCGGTTCCTGCCCCGGCCGAGCCCACGCTTCCAACCGCGCGACCACCGGGTGCCCCACCGCCGATGGGGCCACCCACTCGACTCCCGCTGCCTGCAATGTTGCCGGTGGGAAGCCCGGGACGCCCTGGCTGCGCCGTACCGAGGGCACCGAGCGGAGCCGACATCCCGTTCGGGTTCATGCCACCGACCGGCGCAGACAAGGGAATCCGTCCGGCGCCAGCAGCCGTGGTTCCGGTCGCCGCCGGATTTCCGACACCACCCAGCGGCACCGGGCCACCCAGGACCGGGCTCGCGCCGAAGGTGCCGCCAGCGCCCGTACCGAAGGACGGTGTACCCAGCGCGCCCACACCCGGCGGTGCCGGCAACGCACCTGTCGAGGCCGCGGTCGTGCCGATGTCACCGGCCTGCACGACCTGATCGAGTGGAGTCCCAGTGACCCCGGCCAGATCATTGACCCCGCTCTGAACGGTGCCGAAGTCCCCGGTACCCATCGCCTGCTGCACCGAGTTCAGCGCCTGGAGAGTGCCACCCGGCGGGCGGTTTCCGGTGGCATCATGCTTCGAGCCCTTGCCTGCCACCTCGTTCATGCCGAGGGCCACCTGGCCGCCACCGTCGGCGCCACCGTCCATGACCATGAGGTTGCGGATCGGCGGGATACCCGTTGCCACGGAGGGCATGTACGTCGCCGGGAAGGACTGCAGGAAGGCCTGCTCAGCGGCGGTCTTCTGCACCGGGTCAGCGATCGCACCCAACGCCATGCGCGCGTAGTTCACCTGCAGCGCACCGTCCTGCTTGATCGCGGAGAGGCGCTCCACCGAGGACGCCATGGTCTTCGAGTTCTGCGCGAAGGTATCCCCCGCGCGGGCCACCTCCGAGATCCTGCAGATCGCTGCCTCAATCACCTCACCCCGGTTGCTGCCGGCCAGCTCATCCGCCACCGCATCCAGGCTCTGCGCGATTGACGACGTCTCCGCCGCCAGCGCATGCCACAGCCGCGAGGCCGCCACACACTCCGCGATCCTGGTGGAGGAGAAGTCCGCCGCCAGCTGTTCGATCGACAGTGCCGGCAGCACCATGGGCGGGGTGAAACTGAAGTTCTCGAAGCGGGGCTGCGGCCGCGTCGGGAAGCTCACGCCGTCGGCCCCGACCGTGCCACCCTCATCCGCGATGTCCATACCCCTCGCGACGAAGGCATTCTGCCCGGTCAGCGCCTCATAACTGGCGGCCAGCGCCCCGCTGAGCCACTCGACCTGCTCGGCGTAGGACTGCAGCACCGTGATCGCTGAACCGGCACCGCCGTTGATGACCCCGCCATGAGCTCCCCCGAGTTGATCCAGGCCGGACACGCCGGAGAAGCTTCCGTTCAGTGTGGCCTGACCGGCTTCCGTAGCCATTTCCATGGCATTGGATCCGATGGCCTGAAGCTCATCGACCCCTGCCAGGATTGAGTCATGATCGATCAACATCTCCATTGCTTTCCCCCAAGTGATGGTAGATATCCTCAAGTTTTTCCAGAGCGAGCACGCACCGTGCGGCGCGGTCCGGCTCTGCTGAGATTTCGCTGTACTGGACTATGAAACGGCCCCGGGTGGTGTGCACGGCTGCACTACAATCATGCTCGGCCCCCATACCCAGATGGTGGATGTACACACCCGGAATCGTGGATTCAGCGGATGGATTGAGAAGCAGACCTCTCTCTTCAATACGGCTGAACGGAACTTTGTCCCCGGTAAGGGCATAAGTTCCCCGCAGCGAGGTATCAGTTGGATAGAACGCGCAGCGCACCGACCGATCCCCGTCGTATGCCGTCTCCCGAACAGGTTCCCCCAGTCCCGCTGCCGCACGAACCTCTGCCGGGATCTCGGTGCACGGGTTGAACACCTCGAAGTCGCCCTCGGGGTTGAAGTCTCCGAGCTCGATGGGTTGGGCGACGGGTTCGACGGTCGTGGGGCTCGCGGGTGGCGAGGACGGGGCGTCGATAGGCGTGTCGTCCGGTGAGCAGGCGGTGAGCATCAGCGCCGTCAGGGCGAGGGGCAGGAGTCGGCGGGCGGGCATGGGGTCCCCTTGTGTGTGGTGGAAGGGTGCGGGGATTGTCCGCACCCGACACACTTAGACTCCGGAAATGACCCGATGGTTCCCGGATCGCCGAAATATTTTTCGGGCTGGCAAAGATCTGCCCTCCTGGCCGCCACCTCAGAAACCAGCCCGGCCTGGTTGTGGTTTTCGGTAGTCTGCATTCCATGGCCGCCGCAGTGACCGACCCCCACCAGCCTCTGTCCTTCGAACTGCTGGAGGGGTACGCCGCCATCGGTGACACCCGTACGGTGGCGCTGATCGGCTCACGGGGCCAGGTGGACTGGCTGCCGTTGCCGGACCTGAACACTGATCCTCTCCTGGCGCGCGTGCTCGATGAGACCGGCGGTGGGACGTTCCTGCTCGAACCCGCCGTTCCCTACTCGATGACCCGGCGTTACCTGCCGGGCACCAACGTCCTGGAGACGACCTACACCACCCAGACGGGCACGGCCGTGGTCACCGACTCCCTCAACCTCGGGGTGGCCGGGCGTCTGCCGTGGTGTGAGCTGGCCCGCCGCATCGATGCGGTGGACGGGGAGGTGGAGTTCACCTGGCACATCCAGCCCGGCACCCTGCTGGGCGAGGTCTCCCCGTGGATGGAGCAGACCGATCGGGGGCTGCTCATCCGCTGCGGGGATGTCAACGCCGCCGTCATCGGCTCCGGTCATCATCCGGGTCCTGTGGAGGAGCGGGCCGAGCATGTCCAGGTCGCCGGCCGGTTCACCGCCCGAGATGGCTCCCGGCACCTGGTGGCGCTGGTGGGAACCTACGACGAACCACTGCGCCTCCCGGATGCCGACCTGATTGACCAGGGCATCGACCGCACCGTCGAGGCATGGCAGCGGTGGTCGGAGGTCTTCTCCCTGGAGGGGCCCTGGTCGGAGGTGATCCAGCGCAGTGCCCTGGCGATGAAACTGCTCACCCACAGTCCCACCGGTTCGATCGTCGCCGCGGCCACCGCCGGCCTGCCCGAGACAGAGACCGGTGGCAAGAACTGGGATTACCGTTTCGCCTGGGTGCGGGACCTGTCCTACAGCGTCACCGCCCTGGCCCGGTTCGGCCTGCGGGAGGAGACGCAGGCGGCGTTGTCCTGGCTGACGCGGATGATCCGGCAGAGTGGTCCCGGGGTGGACGTGTTCTACGACCTGTCCGGTGAGGCCGTCACTGCCACCCGTACCCGGCCTGTGCCGGGATGGCGGGGGATCGGGCCCGTGGTGACCGGCAATGATGCCCAGGGCCAGCTCCAGCTGGGTGTGTACGCGGACGTCTTCGGCATCTGCCGTGCCTACGTCACCGCCGGCAACCAGCTCGACGCGGGTACCGCCGGTCTGCTGGAACAGCTCGCGGACCGGATCTGCGATCTGTGGCGCCACCGCGACCACGGGATGTGGGAGCTGCCGGACACGCAGCACTACACGTCCTCGAAGATGGCCTGCTGGCAGGTCTTCCGGGATGCGGTGGACCTGTCGGAACGTGGCCAGATCAGCGGGAACGTCAGGCGCTGGCGGGCCGAGCGGGACAAGGTCCGCACCTGGATCGCCGAACATGGCTGGGACGAGGAGGTGGGAGCGTATGTGATGTACCCCGGCAGCCGGAAACTCGACGTCTCGGTGCTCCTGCACACCCAGAGCGGGTTCGACCGGGGGGAACGGATGTCCCGGACGATCGACGCCCTCGAGGAGCACCTCGGCGCTGACGACCTGCTCTACCGCTACACCGGCATGGAGGAGGAGGAGAAGACCTTCGTGGCCTGCTCCTTCTGGCGGGTCGCCTCACTCGTGCATGTCGGTCGCGTCGACGAGGCGGAGGAACGGATGGCACGTCTGGTCCACCACACCAACGATGTCGGACTGTTATCGGAGATGATCGACGCGGATGACGGATCGTTCTGGGGCAACCTGCCGCAGGCGTTGAGCCACCTGGCGCTCATCGAGGCGGCGCTGGCGCTCCGGGAGGCCGGGGAAAGCGGACGAAGCGGCACCCGGGTCAGTAGCTGAGGTTGCCCTCGAAAATCACGTTGCCCACCTGCAGTTCCGCATCCCACAGGTTGCCGGGGCTGACCTCGAAGGCGTACTGGATGTTGGTGGACGCGCCGGCACCCAGCGGCAGGTCGAGGCCGAGGTTCAGTTCGGTGTCCGAGTTGCTGAGGGGGGTGGCGTCGGTCATGGTGCCGCCGCCGGAGTTGTACTGCAGCTTCGGGGCGGGGATGGACGAGGGTGGGAGGGGTTCGTCGTTGAGGTTGCGCACCAGGAAGGTGACCACGCTGCCGCTGTACTGGCCGGAGCGGGTGCCCTGGTAGGTCCATTCGACGTTGAGGCCGGGGTCGGTGGTGGTGCCGCGCAGGGTCTGGGCGATCCTGGGTTCCACCTCGACCGCCTGGGCGACGGGGGTCTGAGAGGTGGTGACCTCGATGGACTCCTGTGAGCCCGTTCCATCACCGTTGCCACCGCAGGCTGTGAGCAGCAGTGCGGTGGTGAGAATCGCAGCGGCGCTGACGCCGAAGCGGTATCGTCCCACGGTCCCTCCGTTTCGTATCCGGCCTAGAATGTCCAGGGAGAAGTCCCGGACTGTCCCATAGTCTAACCAGCGCCTGAGCCTGGGCGGGCAGTTCCGGTGACAACACCGTAATTTAATTTCACCGCGGTCGGCTGAAGCTTCGGCCGGTACCGCGAGAACCATGGAAAGCCCTACACGTTGAATTCTCTCGCCCGCATCCTCCGGAGTGCCTCCGCCCTGTGGCCGTTCTATCTGGGGGTGGTTCTCGTCTCCACGGTGGCGGCCGCCCTGGGTCTGGTGTCGCCGTTCATCCTGCGGGAGGCCACCGACACGATCGTGGGCACCCTGCGCGGGGACACCACCGTCGCGGAGGTGACCACCACCCTGCTGATGTTGGCTGTGGGCCTGCTGCTGGCCGATCTGGCGAACACGGCGATGACGAACCTCGGCGGTTATATCGGTGACGTCATGGCGATGCGGATGCGGCAGATCCTGTCCACCCGCTACTACGCGAAGTTGCTGGCGTTGCCGCAGCGCTACTTCGACAACCAGGTCACCGGCACGGTCATCGCCCGACTGGACCGGTCGATCACGTCGATCACGCAGTTCCTGCAGTCCTTCTCCAACAGCTTCTTCCCCATGCTCATCCAGGTGGCGGCGGTGCTGGTGATCACCACCTGGTACTACTGGCCGCTGACCATCCTGCTGGCCCTGCTCTTCCCGATCTACATGTGGCTGACCACGTTGACGTCGAAACGCTGGCAGAAGCTCGAGGGGCAGAAAAATGAGCAGATTGACCTGGCCAACGGCCGTTTCGCGGAGGTCATCGGCCAGGTGAAGGTGGTCAAGTCCTTTGTCTCCGAGGTGCGTGAGCTCGATGACTTCGGTTCCCGCTACGGGAGGACGGTGGACATCACCCGCCCGCAGTCCCGCTGGTGGCACACCATGGACACCGCCCGTGGTGCGGCGCTCAACCTCATCTTCTTCGCCATCTACCTGCTGCTGTTCTTCCGCACCCTCAACGGTTTCTTCTCCCTGGGTGACATGGTCATGCTCATCCAGCTGGTGAACATGGCCAAGCAGCCGGTGTTCATGATGAGCTGGATCGTGGACGCCGCCCAGCGCGCCATCGCGGGTTCGAGGGACTATTTCAAGGTCATGGAGGAGGAGTTCGAGCCGACCGCCAACACCCAGCTGATCGCCGCGACGCAGGCCTCCGGGGTGCCGGAGCTCGACGCCACGCCGGTGCAACCGCTGGCACCGGTGGCCGGTGAGCCGGTCATCGACTTCGAGCACGTCACCTTCTCCTACCTGCCCGGCGAGCCGGTGATCCGGGACGTGGATTTCGACGTCGCCCGGGGTGAGACCATCGCGCTGGTGGGGGAATCAGGTGGTGGTAAATCCACGCTGGTCAACCTGCTGCTGGGTCTCTACCCCATCGACGAGGGCCGCCTGCGGGTCTGCGGGCGCGACATTACGGAGCTCTCGGCGGCCGAGCTGCGGGCGAGTGTGGGTGTGGTCTTCCAGGAGGCCTCGCTGTTCTCCGGGACGATCGCGGAGAACATCGCCTACGGCCGCCCCGGCGCCACCGGCGATGAGATCCGCGAGGTAGCACGCCGCGCCAACGCCCACGACTTCATCGAACGCTTCCCCAAGGGCTATGACACCATCATCGGCGAACGCGGCCTGCGCCTGTCGGGTGGGCAGAAGCAGCGCGTCGCCGTGGCACGCGCCATGCTCAAGGACGCGCCCGTCCTGCTTCTCGACGAAGCCACCTCCGCCCTCGACACCCGTTCCGAGCGCGCCGTCCAGGCGGGCCTGGATGAGCTGATGAAGAACCGCACGACGGTGATCATCGCGCACCGGCTGTCGACGATCGCGGGTGTGGACAAGATCATCACCCTGCGGGAGGGAGTCGTCGACGAGATCGGCTCCCCCGACCAATTGGCTGCCTCAGGCGGCATCTACGCCGAACTTCTGCAGCTGACCGCCTCCTCCTCCGCGGCCGACCGCGCCCGGTTGCGCCGCTACGGCCTCGTCATCGACGGGGAGGACAACACCGTCGAGCATGAGTGAGGTACTACCCTGGTGGCATGCAGTTCCCCACCCTTGATCAGCTCAAAGACCGCCGCACCCGTAAATGGACCGTCTACGGCGAGGATGTCCTGCCCCTGTGGATCGCGGAGAGCGACTTCTTCACCTGCGCGCCCGTGAAGCAGGCGATCATGGACGCCATCGACAGGGAGTCCTTCGGTTACACCCCCGCCATCTCCGATCTCCCGGAGGCCGTGGCCGACTTCTACCAGGAGCGCTACGGCTGGCGCCCGGATCCGGCGATGATCGTGGCCACCCCGGACGTCGTCCGCGGCCTGGTCCTGGCCGTCGAGCACATGACCCGCCCCGATTCGGCCGTCATCGTGCCGGTGCCCGCCTACCCGCCCTTCCTCGAACTGCCGGAGACCGTGGGCCGCGAGATGGTCTTCATCGACGCCTACGGCGGACTCGACCTCGCCGAGATCGAGCAGGCCTTCGCCGACGGCGCCGGTTCCATCCTGTTGTGCTCCCCGAACAACCCCCTCGGCTACACCCTGGACGAGGACTTCCTCGTCGAGCTGTGTGGACTCGCCGACCGTTATGACGCCCGCGTCCTCGTCGATGAGATCCACGCCCCCCTCGTCTTCGACGGCCGCCATATCGTCGCCGCCGGGCTCAACGACACCGCCGCCAAGGTGTGCGTGACCGTCACCGCCACCTCCAAGGCCTGGAACATCGCCGGCCTGAAGTGCGCCCAGATCATCTTCACCAACCCCGGGGACCTGGCCACCTGGAACAAGATGACCGGCGTGGCCAAGGACGGCGTGTCCACCATCGGTATCTGGGCCGCCATCGCCTGCTACCGCGAGGGCGGGGACTTCCTCGACCGGCAGATCGACTACCTGCGCGCCAACCGCGACTGGCTCATCGAAGAGCTGCCGAAGCGGGTGCCCGGCCTGAAGGTGACCAACCCGGCCGCGACCTACCTGATGTGGCTGGACTTCTCCGGCACCGCCATCGGCGAGCTGGAGCGCCCGGCGATCTGGCTGCGGGAGAACGCGAAGGTCGCCTTCAACGACGGCCTGCACTTCGGGCCCGGCGGCCTGCACCACGCCCGCCTGAACTTCGGCACCTCCCGGGAGATCCTCCAGGAGGCCTGCGACCGCCTGGAGCAGGCCTTCACCGCGGTCTAGGTATTCAGGCGGGCCTCCTCCGCCACCCCGGTGACCCGCCGCACATATACCACCGGGAATGCCCCTGCACCACCCCGGGTATTTCCCTACCCTGGGTGGCATGACCGATCCCCGAAACGACGATCCGACCACCGAACGCCGGCGGAAAGCAGGCGGTTCCGATTCGACGACCGGCCCCCAGGGTCCCGGTCTGTCGATGGGGCCCCTCGGGGCCGGACACGACCCTGAGGACCACCACTTCCACCCCGACGAGTTGCCTGCCGAGCGCCCACCGGTGGACTCCGAGGGTTACATCCTCGAGCATGAGTCCGAGGAGTACCGCACCCCGACACCGGCACCCGGTGACGCCCCCTGGGAGCGCCCCGACCCGGAGTGGTACAAGACGGCTGTCTTCTACGAGGTGATGGTGCGCTCCTTCTACGACCCGGAGGGCCGCGGTTCCGGTTCCATCAAGGGTCTGACGGAGAAGCTGGACTACCTGGAGTGGCTGGGTGTCAACTGCATCTGGTTGCCGCCCTTCTACGATTCCCCGCTGCGTGACGGCGGTTACGACATCCGCAACTTCCGTGAGGTGCTGCCGGAGTTCGGCACCGTCGAGGACTTCGTGGAGCTGATGGATCAGGCCCACAAGCGGGGCATCCGTGTCATCGCGGACCTGGTGATGAACCACACCTCGGACCAACACCTGTGGTTCCAGGAGTCCCGCCGGGACCCGGACGGGCCCTACGGCGATTTCTACGTCTGGAGCGATGATGACACGAAGTACTCGGATGCGCGGATCATCTTCATCGACACGGAGGAGTCGAACTGGACGTGGGATCCGGTGCGCAAGCAGTACTTCTGGCACCGGTTCTTCAGCCACCAGCCGGACCTGAACTACGACCACCCGCCGGTGCGGGCGGCGATGCTGGAGGTCATGCGGTTCTGGCTGGACCTGGGGCTGGACGGTTTCCGCCTGGATGCGGTGCCCTACCTCTACGAGCGGGAGGGCACGAACTGCGAGAACCTGTCGGAGACCCATGAGTTCCTCAAGCAGGTCCGTGGTGTCATCGAGGACGAGTACCCGACGAAGGTGCTGCTGGCGGAGGCGAACCAGCTGCCGGAGGACGTGGTGGAGTACTTCGGTGAGCCGGACATGGGCGATGAGTGCCACATGGCCTTCCACTTCCCGGTCATGCCGCGGATCTTCATGAGCGTGCACAAGCAGTCGCGCACGCCGATCTCCGAGATCCTGGCGGACACCCCGGCGATCCCGAAGACGGCCCAGTGGGGCATCTTCCTGCGTAACCACGATGAGCTGACGCTGGAGATGGTCACCGACGAGGAACGCGCGTACATGTACAAGCATTTCGCGGGGGATCCGCGGATGCGCGCGAACGTGGGCATCCGCCGCCGCCTGGCGCCGCTGGTGGGCAGTGACCGCAACAAGCTGGAACTGCTCTACGGGTTGCTGCTCTCCCTGCCGGGTTCGCCGATCCTCTACTACGGCGATGAGATCGGCATGGGCGACAACATCTGGCTCTATGACCGCGACGGGGTGCGCACCCCGATGCAGTGGTCGAATGACCGCAACGGTGGCTTCTCCAAGGCTGATCCGGAGCGGTTGTTCCTGCCGTCGATCCAGAATGACCAGTACGGCTACCAGGCGATCAACGTCGAGAACCAGATGAAGAGGGATAATTCCCTGCTGCAGTGGATCCGCAGCCAGATCCATGTGCGCCAGCAGTACCCGGCCTTCGGTCTGGGCACCTACCGGGAGGTCGACTCGGAGAATGAGGCGGTGCTGACCTTCCTGCGGGAGCACAAGGACGAGAAGATCCTGTGCGTGAACAACCTCTCGGACCGTCCGCAGGCGGTGGTGCTGGACCTCTCGGAGTTTGAGGGTGTCACCCCGCGGGAGCTCTCCGGTGGGGAACAGTTCCCGAAGATCCGCAAGTATCCGTGGGTGGTCATGCTCGCCCCGCACGGTTTCTTCTGGTTCGACCTGTCGGAGGAGTGATCATGGATCTGGCCAGCATGCTCGCCGGGGCGCGGTTCTACGGCGCGAAATCCGAGGCGATTGACAAGGTGGAGGTGGTCCGGGAGCTGTCGGTCGAGGACGCACGCCTGATGATCCTGCGCGTCAACGGCCGCGAACTGTACCAGGTGCTTGTCGACGCCACCGGCAACGACATCCTCAGCACCTCCCCGCACCTCTACCTGGAGGCGGTCTTCGGCACCCACCACGGCGAGGGACTGCCCACCGGTGAGGTCCGCGCCATCGAGGGCGAGCAGTCCAACACCTCGCTCATCGTCGGCGACCGGATGGTGAAGGTCTTCCGTCACCTGGAGGCGGGACTGAACCCGGATGTGGAACTGCTCTCCGAGATCCCGGACTGCCCCAACATCGCCCCGGTGCGCGGCTGGGTCACCACGGAGATCGACGGTGCCGCCCACACCCTGGCCATGGCGCAGGACTTCGTGCCGGATGCCGATGACGGCTGGCGTTTCGCCCTCGGTTTCGCCACCCTCGACGCCCCCTTCGGGGCAGAGGCCTCCCTGCTGGGTGAGGCGACGCGTGCGGTGCATGAGGCGCTGGCGGCGGCGCTGCCGGTGGAGCGGGTGGGTGTCGGCACGCTCGGGGAGCGGCTGAGCCAGCAGCTCGATGACCTGGTGTCCCGTGCCCCGGTGCTGGCGGAATTCGCCGACGACGCCCGGGCCGTCTACGCCGCACTGGCGGATGAGGAGTCCGCGATCCAGCGCATCCACGGGGACCTGCACCTGGGGCAGGTGCTGCGGACGGCAGACAGCTACGTGATCATCGACTTCGAGGGCGAACCCGCACGCCCGCTCTCCGAACGCCGGCGTCCCGATTCCCCGCTGCGCGACGTCGCCGGCATCCTGCGTTCCCTCGACTACGCCGCCCACTTCAGCAGCGACGGCCCCCATGATCCGGCCGCGTGGGCGCAGGAGGCGCAGGACGCCTTCCTCGAGGGCTACGGCATCTCACCCGGCCCGCTTCTCGACGCCTACATCCTCGACAAAGCCCTCTACGAGGTGGTCTACGAATCCGACAACCGGCCCGAGTGGGTGGACATCCCCCTGGCCGCGGTACGCCGCATCCTGCGTAGGGTGGGGTCATGACTGCCTCTTCGACCCCGCTCTCCCTCATCGATTTCTGCACCATCTACCCCGGGGAGACTCCCCGGGAATCGATGGCCAGGTCCGTGACCCTGGCGCAACGGGCGGAGGAACTCGGCTATTCCCGCATCTGGTACTCCGAGCACCACAACATGAAGCAGATCGCCTCCTCGGCACCCGCGGTGCTCATCGCCCACATCGGCGCGAGGACGGAGAAGATCCGGCTGGGTGCCGGCGGCGTCATGCTGCCCAACCACGCCCCCTACGTCATCGCGGAGCAGTTCGGCACCCTCGCCGAGCTCTACCCCGACCGCATCGACCTCGGCCTGGGGCGTGCCCCCGGCACCGACATGAACACCCTGGGCCGGGCACTGCGCCGGGAGGCCAACGCCGCCGACTACTTCCCCCAGGACATCATGGAACTCGACGGCTACCTCGCCGGGAAGTCCCGCATCCCCGGCGTGGACGCCATCCCCGGGGCCGGCACCCACGTGCCCCTCTACATCCTCGGGTCCTCCCTCTACGGGGCGACACTGGCCGCCCAGCTGGGACTGCCCTACTCTTTCGCCTCCCACTTCGCGCCCACCCATCTGGAGCAGGCCGTGGCCACCTACCGGGAGAATTTCCAGCCCTCCGACACGCTCGCCGAGCCCTATGTCATCGCCGCCGTCAACGTCACCGCCGCCGACACGCAGGAGGATGCGGTGGGCCAGCTCGACAGCGTCTACCGCGAGCGGATCCGTTCCATGGTCGGCCGGGGCCGCCACCTCAGCGACAGCCAGCTCGACGAGATCGTGGCATCCCACCAGGGCCGCCAGATCATCGACATGCTGCGCTACACCGCCGTGGGCACCACCGGCCAGGTGCGCGAATACCTCGAGGACTTCGCGAAGACCGCCCAGGCTGATGAACTGATGATCTCCCTGCAGAACGCCTCCCAGCCGGAGGCCATGCACGGACTGGAGCTGCTGGCGAAGGCCTGGGAACTCGACCCCTCCCGGATGGTGGGCGCGCCGGGGGCGTGATGCGTCAGCTCTGCCCACGTATCCCCCAGGTGGCCGGTCCCGCCGTGGACCCGGTCACCTGGGAGATACGTGTCGGGGCCTACCTCCCGGGAGCTACTTCCACTCGTCCTCGCCGCGCGGGCGGGTCTGTTCGACGATGCGGAAGCGGTTCTCCATCTCGGCGGCCTCATCCGGGTCGTCGGTGAAATCACCCACCACGCCCAGGTCGCCGCCGATGACGACGTTGCCGGGGATGACGATGTTGCCGTCATCATCGCGGTCGAGGGCCGGCAGGGGCAGGGGGTTGCCCTCCTCGTCAAAACCGGGGGCCGGGCGGGATTCGTAGGCCTCGAGCTTCTCCGGTGTGTCGGTCTTCTCCCATTTGCGGGTGCGCAGCTGCGGGGTGGCCGCGGAATCATCGACCATGCCCTTGACCAGTGAGTACATCATGATGAACTGGATGATGAAGAAGGGCAGGGCGACGATGATCACCACCTCCTGCAGGGTGGCGATGCCCGTCTCCGGGGAGATCAGCAGCAGCGCACCGGCCACGGCGCCGATGGAGATGGCCCAGCCGACGCGGTAGTAGGTGGGGGTCTTCTCCTCCTCGCCGGTGGCGAACATGTCGATGACCAGGGCCGCCGAGTCGATGGAGGTGATGAAGAAGATGATGATCACCACGATCGCCAACAGGGAGGTCACGGCGGTGAAGGGGTAGGCCTCGAGGAGGCCGAACAGGGCGAAGGGTACGTTGCCGTCCTCGACGACGGGGTCGCTGAGGTAGCCGGGGTTGTTGGCCTCCACCTCGATGCCGGCGCGGCCGAAGATGGCGAACCAGATGACCACGAACAGGGTCGGCAGGAGCAGGACGCCACCGATGAATTCACGGACGGTGCGGCCACGGGAGATGCGCGCGATGAACATGCCGACATAGGGCGACCAGCAGATGGACCAGGCCCAGTAGAACACGGTCCAGGTGCCCTGCCAGCCGGGGTTGTGGTCGAAGGAGTCGACCCAGAACATCAGCTCCGGCATGGTGTCCATGTAGATGCCGAAGGATTCGACGATGAATTTCAGCAGCGTCAGGGTCGGTCCGGCCAGCAGGACGAAAACCATGAGGAGGACGGCCAGGCCGATGTTGATGTTGGACAGGACCTTGATGCCCTTGTCCAGGCCGGAGGCCACGGAGATGCAGGCGATGACGGTGATCAGCAGGATGATCAGCAGTTCGACCCAGCCGGCCAGGGGCACGCCCCAGAGCAGGTTCATGCCGGCGTTGATCTGGAGCACGCCCAGGCCGACGGAGACGGCGATGCCGAAGATGGTGCCGATGATCGCGAGGATGTCGATGAATTTGCCGGGCCACTGGTAGATCTTCCCGCCGAGCAGCGGGGCGAAGACACTGGACAGCCGGGGCGGGAGTTTACGCTTGTAGATGAAGTAGCCCAGCGCCAGCCCGGGCAGGGTCATGATGACCCACATGTGGATACCGAAGTGGTAGAAGGTGAACCCGAAGGCCTGGTAGACCGCTTCGTCGCTCATGCGGGCGGCGTTGGCCATGGGCACGTTCCAGGCGTGGTTGATGGTCTCGGCGACACCCCAGAACATCAGCGTCGCGCCCATACCGCCGGCAAACAGCATGGTGAACCAGACGGGCAAGGGGTATTCGGCACCGGCCTCGTCGTCGCCGAGTTTGACCCGGCCGAAGCGGGAGACGAAGACGAGGACGAGGAAGATGAAGACCATGGACACCCCGCCGATATAGAACCAGCTGAGGTTGCGCATGAGTCCGTCGGCGACATCCGCGAAGGCGGTCTGGGCGGTGTCGCCGAGGGCGATCATCCCGATGACGAAGACGATGACGAAGCCGAGCGCCCCGAGGAAGATGGGCGGGTCGGATTCCAGCCGGAAGCGGCTGGGGGATTCAGGGGGTTTATGGATGGACATACCAACCATGGTGCCGTAACTCCGCGTCTCAGGACACTCGCTGGATGGTCCCCTGCTTATCGACGCCCGCCCACGGTGCCCTCCGCACGATGAGATCCACGAGTTCCATGGGCTGCGGCCGGCCACCTTCCGGGAATTTCACCGTGTAGGGCGCCACCGCCCGCGGGTTCTGCGGGAAGCGCTCCGGGACGTGCTGCGGGAGCAGGACGAGGAAGGTGCCCCGCCCGGCCCACGTGTAGAGCTGGAGGTGGGCGAGGTCCTGCAGCGGGAAGCGGATGCCGGTGGGCAGGATGTGGACGTGGTCGTCGACAAGCAGCAGCGGGCGGGTGCGGCGCCAGACCACGACGGCCAGCATGAGCAGGGCGATGAGCATGCCCACGGCCGGGGCAGTCGCCGCGATGAGGTAGAGCGTCGACCACGTCGGCTGCTCCACCGTCGCCGAGGAGACGAGCAGACCGATGAGGATCGGTGCCATCACCAGGAGGAAGACCACACCGACGACCAGTGGCCTGCGCGCGGAGGGCCGCAGTCTGATGGTGTCCATGATGGCGGTGATCTTACCTCGCACCCAGCAGTATGCTCACCACGACAAGCACCGGGAAGGACACCAGCGTGGACACCACCCCGGTGTCGCGGGCCAGTGTCTCGTTGGTGCGGAAACGCAGGGCGTAGGTGAGCACATTCTGTGCCGTGGGCAGGGCGCCGAGCACCACGAGGGTGAACAGGGCGTGTCCCCCGAGCCCGAAGACGAAATAGGCCAGCAGGCCGGCGATGAGCGGGTGGATGAGGTTCTTCAGCGCCACCACCAGGACCACATCCCCGGTCAGGGAGACCTTCGAACCGACCAGTGACATACCGAAGACCAGCAGGGCCAGCGGCACGGAGGCCCCGGCGAGTATCGCCACGGGTTGGCTGAGGATCACCGGCACCGGGATCCGCAGAAACCCGATCGCCAGACCCGCCAGAGCGGCCAGCAGCATCGGGTTGCGGAAAGCCAGCAGCAGGTTGCGCAGCAGATTCGACTGCTTCGAGGAATGCAGCATGTCCAGCGCCGTGAGGGTCACGGGAGCATAGAAGGCGACCTGGAAGAGGATGACGGGGATGACCGCGGCGGCGTCGTCAAGAATATAGACCGCCAGTGGCACACCCAGGTTGCCGGCGTTGGCGTAGGAGGAGGCCAGCATGCCGATGAGACTGTCCGGGGCAGTCGAACCACGCAGGCGCAGCAGCAGGAAACCCAGGAAACCGGCCAGCAGGGCGGACACCGCGATGACGAGGAAATTCGCGGAGAAGATCTCCCGCGGATCGGTATCCAGGAGGATGTTGAACAGCAGCGCCGGGGTGGCCACCAGATAGACCAGGTTCGCCAGCGCCCGGCGCGCCCCCGCCCCGAGGGCGTCGGTGCGGCCGAGGAGATACCCCACCGCGATGACGACCACCACCACGCTGAAACCGGTGAGCACCTCAATCACGGGGGTTCATCCTATACGTGGAACGTCAGCGCAGATCCAGCACCACCCGGGGTGCGGCCGCGGTGTCGGCGAAGGCCGCGGGCAGTTCCTCCAGGGTGACCGGGCTGCCGAGGACGGCGTCCCAGGGGATGCGCTCCCCCTCCGATTCGAGGAAGGCGACGGCCTCGGTGAGGTGGTGGGGTTCGTAGTTGTGCACGCCGGTGACGGTGCGCCAGCCACGCACCAGCCACTCCGGGTCGAGCGGGATCTCACCGACGGGGGCGACGGTGCCGGCCAGCACTGCGGTGCCGCCGATGTTGAGGGAGCCGAGGCACTCGGTGACCGCGGAGGCCGCACCGGAGAACTCCAGGGCCACGTCGACCTGGTGGGTGCCACCGGGGGTGACGAGCTCGTCGGCGAGTTCGGTGACCAGCTGGAGGCTGCGGGGGTTGAGATCCGAGGCGATGATGTGCGTGGCCCCGCTGGCGCGCACGGCGGCCAGGGCGATCATGCCGAGCATGCCGGTGCCTGTGACCAACACGGAACGCCCGCACAGGTCGCCGGCCTGCTCGAGGGTGGCCATGACGGTGGCCACGGCACAGCCTGCGGTGGAGGCCACTGCATCGGGGATGGGATCCGGGACGACGGCCACGGCCTGGCCGGCGAGGATGTGGATGTGGGTGGCGTAGGTGCCCGAGAGTGGCCAGGTGCTCTCGGCGGACTCGTGGCCCGCCTTGAGCACGGAGGTGCACTTGGCACTGAGCCCGCGTCGGCAGTAGTCGCACTGACCGCAGGTGGAGGTCACGGAGAAGACCACGCGCTGGCCAGCGGTGATGCCCGCGCGGCGGCTGGCGATCACCTCACCGACCCCCTCGTGGCCGAGGATGGAGGGGCATGCCCCGGAGCGTCTGCCGGAGACGGTGTGGCGGTCGGAGCCGCAGATCGTGGCGGTGGTCAGCTGCACCAGGAGCTCGCCCACCGCCAGCTCCGGCAGGGGGAGGTCCACCTGGCGGAAGTGCTGGCCACCCTCCCAGACCTGGGCGCGGGCGTGCGTGATCAACGGTTCAGCTCCGCCAGCAGGGCCGGCAGGTCGGCGGCGGAGTCCAGGACATGGTCGGCGTTGAGCTCCGCGAACTGCTCCCGGCTGAGGTGGCCGCTGAGCACACCGACGGAGGTGACGCCCGCGCGCTGCGCGGACAGGACATCCGCGGAGGTGTCGCCGAGGCTGATGACGGTGGCCGGGTCGGTGACCTCCAGCTCGCCCATGACCTTCTGGATGAGGAAGGGCTCGGGGCGGCCGGCCTCGACCTCGTCGCCGGCGGCGGAGGCGTCGACGGTCTGCCCGATCTCCCAGCCCATGGCGTCGAGGATGAGGTCCACGGTCTCCCGGTTGAAGCCGGTGGTCAGGGCGATGCGGATGTTGCGCTCCCGCAGGATCGCGAACATCTCCTCCACGCCGTCGAGGGCGACCGGGGGTTGTTCGGTGTAGGTGCGGCGCAGCTCGGCGCGGAACCAGTCCCAGGTCTGCTCGACCAGTTCCTCGGTGGCCTCGAGGCCGCCGATCTCCAGGAGGTTGCGGATGGCCCACTTCTTCTCGGTGCCCATCCACTGGCGGAACTGCTCCTCGGTGTATTCCGCACCCTGGCGTCCGGTGGCTTCGCGGAGCACGCGGTACACCTCGTCCCGGTCGTTGACGGTGGTGTGGGCCATGTCGAAGATGGCGAGAGAGATCATGGGGTTACTCCTTGCAGGGGAAGAGGAAAACTAGCGGACGGTGCGGCGCAGCCACATGGACAGCGCCTCGACGATGAGCACCACGGCGACCATGAGGATGAGGATCATGGTGACGACCTCGAACTGGTTGACCCGCGAGGCGTTGAGCAGCAGGAAGCCGACGCCGCCGGCACCGACCACACCCAGCAGGGTGGCGGAGCGGATGTTGGTGTCCAACAGGTACATGGTGTGGGCGACGAAGGCGGGGGCCGCCTGACGCAGGGTGGCGGAGAAGAAGATCTGGGCCTCGGAGGCACCGGCGGTGCGCAGGGCATCCTGGACCTCGGTGTCGGTCTCCTCCAGCGAGTCGGCGATGAGTTTGGACAGCAGGCCCATCGCGCCGACCGCCAGGGCCAGGGTGCCGGCGATACCGCCGAGGCCGGAGATGACCACGAAGATGATCGCCAGGATCAGCTCCGGGATACCGCGGATGACCACGATCACCATGCGGAAGAAGCCGTGCACGAACTTATTGGCCACGACGTTGCGGGCCGCGAGGATGCCGATGGGCAGCGCCAGGACGGCACCGAGCAGGGTGGCGGCCAGCGCGATCTGGATGGTGACCAGCAGCTGCTCGATCAGCGTGCTGAAGGCGCCACCGGTGGACGGCGGGAAGAACAGTGCCAGGGTCTGCGGCAGGTCCAGCAGACCGGTCCACAGGGCGGACCAGGAGAGGTCGACGCGGGCGAAGGAGACCACCGTGAGGATGATGACCAGGGCGTAGGCACCGAACCGGCGCAGCCGTTCAGTGGTCCACGGCGGGGTGAGGGTGACATCCCCCGCACCGGTGACCCGGCCCCGGTTGAGTACCCGGTCAACCCAGGTACCGCCGACGACCGCGCCGCCGGACCTGCGCATGATGGCGGCGCGGATGCCGCCGGAGATCAGCTCGATGACGATGCACAGCAGCAGCACGATCAGCGCCAGCGCCATGCCGCGCTGGTAGTCCAGCACCCGCAGCGATTCCGAGATGGCCAGGCCGATGCCGCCGACACCGACGTAACCCAGCAGCACGGAGGTGCGCAGGTTGATGTCGAAGCGGTGCAGGGCGGTGGCGATGACCTGCGGCATGAGCACCTGCGGGATCGCGGAGGCGATCTGCTGGCGGCGGGTGGTGCCGGCGGACTCGATGGACTGGCGGGGGCCGTCGTCAAGCTCCTCGATGGCGTCGGCGTAGAGCTTGGCCACCATGCCCACGGAGTGCACGCCCATGGCCAGGATGCCGGCCGTGGGGCCGAGACCGAACATGCGCAGGAAGATGATCGCCAGGACCAGGTCCGGGATGGCGCGCGCCAGGACGATCAGCGCGCGGGCCGTGCCCTGGGACCAGCGGTTGCGGGCGGTGGCCCGCGCGGCCGCCAGGGAGAGCGGGATGGACAGCACCACGGAGAGCAGCGTGGCCAGGAAGACAATCGCCAGGGTCTCCGCGATGAGTGAGAGGGTCTCCCCCGGCGGGGGGAAATCCAGCGGGAACATGCGCCGGGCGAAGTTGACGGCGTTGTCGAAGGAGTTGGCGATCGTGGCCAGGTTGATGCCCAGGGCGTTGATCGACCAGGCGCCGGCGGCCACCAGTCCGATGAGGACGACGGTCGCGGCGAGGTTGTTGAGGGAGGGGGCCGGGCGCGTCGGTGCGACCGGCATGCGCAGGTCAGTCACGGGAGCCGCCCTCACTGCGGACCGGTACCCCGGCGGCGGCGTCGAGCCCGGAGACGCTCGAGTAGATGCGGGAGGCCGCCTCGGCGCTCAGGCCCTCGGTCGGCTGGTCGAGGACGATCTGCCCGCTGCGCAGACCGATGATGCGGTCGGCGAAGTCGATGGCCAGCTGCACCTGGTGCAGGGAGGCTATGACGGTGAGGTTGTCCTCCGCGGAGATCTGCTGCAGCAGCTGGATGACCTCCAGGGAGGACACCGGGTCGAGGGAGGCGACGGGTTCGTCGGCGAGCAGGATCTTCGGGTGCTGCATGAGCGCGCGGGCGATGGCCACGCGCTGCTGCTGACCACCCGAGAGGGTGTCGGCGCGCTGGTAGGCGCGGTCGGCCAGACCCACGCGGTCGAG
Organism: Corynebacterium lemuris; assembly: GCF_024919295.1. Classification (GTDB taxonomy): domain Bacteria; phylum Actinomycetota; class Actinomycetes; order Mycobacteriales; family Mycobacteriaceae; genus Corynebacterium; species Corynebacterium lemuris. The sequence continues at coordinate 56,609 of NZ_JANWTC010000008.1, forward strand.
CTTCTCCAGGGCCTCCCGACGCACCCGCTTCGGGTACATCATCAGCGACAGGCGCGGGCCCCGCAGGGAACCGAGCTGGCCGGCGCAGACGTTCTCCAGCACGCTCATCGGGCCGATGAGGTTGAAGTGCTGGAAGATGACCCCGATGTCACGGCGCAGGGTGCGCAGCTGCCTGCCCTTCAGCTCCGGGACGTTCTCGCCGAGCACGCGGATCCGGCCGCTGGTGGGGTTGTGCAGGCCGTTGATGTGGCGCAGCAGGGTGGACTTGCCGGAGCCGGACAGGCCCAGCAGGACGGTGATGCCGCCGGTGCGGAAACCGACCGTCACGTCGTCGAGGCCGAGGACTCCGCCGCCGAAGTCCTTGGTCACGTGGTCCATCTGGACGGCGTAGAGGGAGTCGACCTCACGCTGGAATACCGGGGACTGTTTCTTGTCGTTCATGAAGTTGGCTCCTAGCCGATGTTCCGGCAGGCTGCGGCGTCGGTGACCTCGCAGATGTCACGGATCGGGTCGAAGTCGGCGTCGGTCACGGTGACGTAGCCGTAGCCGGTTTCCTCCGGCAGTGCGCAGTCGTCCTCGGAGGAGCAGATGCCGGCCTCGACGAGGGCGGGCTTGTTGGCCTGCTCGCGCAGGACCTGGATGATCTGGTCGGTCAACTCATCGCCGAGGGTGCCGCGGTTGACGGTGATGGGATCCTCGGTGATCGGATCGGACTCCCAGACGGCACGCAGGGCGCCCGGCTCGACCTGGCCGGAGTTCTCCAGGGTGGTGAGCATGGTGTCGTGGGCGAAGGCGGCGTCGCAGCCCTCGGAGTCGAGGGTGAGCAGGGAGGCGTCGTGGCCGCCGGCCATGACGGACTCGAGGTCGTCGTCGAGGTTGATGTCGGCGTCCATGAGGCCCTTCATCGGCACGAGGTAACCGGAGGTGGAGGCCTGGTCGACGAAGCAGACCGTCTTCCCGGCCAGGTCCCCGATGTCCTCGATGTCGGAGTCCTCGCGGACGTAGGCCAGGGAGGTGTAGGCCGGGGCCTCGTCGATGTCGTTGGTGGGGGCGGCGACCGGTTCCATGTCCACGCCGGAGTCCTTGGCGATGACATAGGAGAAGGGGCCGAAGGAGGCGATGTCCACCTGGCCGGCGCGCATGCCCTCGATGACGGCGGCGTAGTCGGAGGCGTTCTGGAAGTTGACCGTCACGCCGGTCTCCTGCTCGATGAGCTCGGTGATGTTGCCGAAGGTCTGCTCGAGGGTGACGGAGGATTCCGCCGGGACAGCGGCGAAGGTGATGGTCTGGCCGGAGCCGGCGGCGGAATCGGAGTCGGAGGAGCCGCAGGCGACGAGGGTGGTGGCTGCGAGTGCGAGCGCACCTGCGCCGGCGAGGAAGCGGTTCATGGGTGACGGACCTTTCGGGGAAAGCGGGAAAATCAGGGCCCGGTGCTGCGGGCATGACCCCATCCTGAGGGAGGCTTTCGCACTTGTCTAGTCGAGTTGAAAGAGTTCATCTGCCGGTAACCGCCCCGCCTCCGGCGGGTCAGAACCCCGCCACCTGGCCGCCATCCAGGGCCAGTTCCGCCACCCCGAAGGACAGGGTCATCCCGATACCGGAGGTGACCACGGCGACGGTCGTGCGCTCATCCGGATGCTCCAGCACCAGGTTCCTGTTGGCGCTGTCGGCGTAACTACCCAACCAGCGCTGGCGCACCCGCGGCTGCTCAATGCCCAGCACGGTACAGGCACGGTCGAGCAGCAGCTGGGCGATGTCCTCGTCGATGAAGGGCTCCGGGCTGAGGTCGTAGGCGTGGGAATCGCCGATGAGCAGGCCCTGGTCAATGCCGGTGACCATGAGGTTGGCAATGCATCCCACCAGCTCAGGCTCCCGTTCCGCAAGCTCGTCGCGCAGCTGGTCCACGCCGGGCATCGCGGCGAAACCATCGTAGCGGGCCAGCGACGTGCCGGTGAGCATGCCCAGGCCCCGGTCGATGCGGGCCGGCCGGTCGATGAGGCTCATGGCCAGGGTGCACACGCGCACGCCGTGACGCTCGGCGATCTCCGGGAAGAGGTTCATCAGCTTATAACCCGGGCAGGCGATGACACGCCCGGCCGAGAACTGGCCGCGCACGGTATCCACCTGGCCGTCCGCCACGCCCGTGACCTGCGTGTTCCAGCTGAATTCCACGCCGTTGCGGGCCAGCCAGCCGGCCAGGGCGGGAGCGGCCTCGCGCGGGTTGACCCGCATGTCCAGCGGCAGGTGCGCACCGCCGACGGCCGCTAGATCCGGGTTACCGATGCCCCGGGCGATGTCGGCGGCGTCCAGCAGCTGCACCTGTTCCGGGCCGCGATGGTCGGCGAATTCGCGCAGGACCTGCAGCTCCGCCTCGGTGGTGGCGGGGATCCAGGTGCCGGACTCGGCGGCCCAGAAGCCGGCGGCCTGCGCGGCGCGGAGCCAGCCGGCACGGGCGGAGGCGGCGACCTCCTGGATGATGTCGGCCTGGCCGGTGAAGCAGGCGTGCCCGAAGTTCTGGATCGAGGAACCGACGGGGCGGTCGGCGGCGTCGATCACCCGGACGCTCAGGCCGCGTTCACGGGCGAGGAAAGCGGTGGCGAGGCCGATGATGCCGGCGCCGACGACGATGAGATCAGTGCGATGTGTCATGCCCCCGATCATGACACCTGTGCACTCAGGAGCCTTCCCTGACTAGATAAGTTCAACTAGAATTCACCTGGAGGGCCCCGAAAATTCGCCCGCCTTCACGAATTGCCCTGCAGAATGTCGTCCACCTCACTAACATGAACCCACACCTGTCCAGATAAGCCCCCTGACGCAGTCAGAAAGCGAGAAGTGACCGCCGTGCAGCAGTACGAGGAGATCGCCGCCTATCTCCGCAGCTCTATCCGGGAGGGGGAGCTCGTCCCCGGGGACCCGCTCCCCTCCGAAGCGGAGCTGTGCCGGCGTTTCGAATCCGCCCGCGGCACCGTCCGCCAGGCCATCGCCCTGCTCCGTTCCGAGGGACTCATCTCCTCCGGGCAGGGACGTCGCTCCCGGGTGCTGGACCACCGGCCCACCCAGTCCTTCGACGACATCTTCTCCTTCACCCAGTGGTGCCTCACCGCCGGAGTCACCCCCGGGCAGCAGACGCAGTGGGTCACCCGCAAACCCGCCGACCCGCGGCTGGCCGCCCACCTGGAGATCCCCGATGGCGCCCAGGTGGTCTCCGTCTTCCGTCTGCGCCTCATGGACGGCTGCCCCGCCATGATCGAGCGGCTGAACTACCCCTTCGAATTCGGCAGGCACCTCCTGAGCTTCGACACCGACTCCGGTTCGATCTACCAGCACCTGCTCGACTGCGGCGTGGACATCGACACCGCCACCCGCACCATCGACGCCGTGCCCGCGGAGGCCGAGGATGCCGCGCTCCTGCAGGTCCCCGAGGGTGCCCCCCTGCTGCGGGTGCGCCGCCGCGCCTACACCACCGGCGGCACCCCCATCGAGTACTCCGATGACCGCTACCTGCACACCAAGGCCAGCTTCACCATCAACTCCACCCGCAACTCCCCCACCGCGTTGTCCATGATCAGCAGCTGAAGCCCGCTAATGTCTGGGGTATGAGTGTGCGCAAAGCGGTCGTGGCCTGCGTGGTCCTGATCGGTCTGCTGGCCACCGCGTGTTCGGCAGGTTCCACCGCCGGCCGGGTCGGCCGTGTCGCGGGCGAGGACACCATCGTGCTGGGCACCACCGGCGCGCCCGCCTCCCTGGACTTCACCACCACCGGCGGCGCGGCGATCCCCCAGGCGCTGATGTCCAACATCTACGAGGGCCTGGTGCGTATCGACGCCGCCGGCGACATCGTCCCCCACCTCGCCACCTCCTGGGAGGTCAGCGAGGACGCCACCGACTACCTCTTCCACCTGCGGGAAGGGGTGAGTTTCTCCGACGGCTCCCCCTTCAACGCGCAGAGCGCGAAATTCAGCATCGACTACGTCCGGGGCTCCTGGAGCAACGGCCTGAAATCCCAGATGGACGTCGTCTCCGGGGTGAGCGCCGTCGACGAGCACACCCTGCGCGTCACGCTCTCCCGGCCCTCACAGCAGTGGCTGTGGTCCATGGGCACGCTGACGGGGGCGATGATGAGCCCGACGGGCGTCGATAAGCTGGCGACCCATCCCGTGGGCACCGGCCCCTATGAACTGGAGCGTTTCGCCGTGGGCGAGTCCATCGCCTTCACCGCACGCGCGGACTACTGGGGTGACGCTGCGCGTGCCGACGCCGCCATCCGCTATTTCTCCGACGCCCCCTCCGCCGTCAACGCCCTGCGCTCCGGGGACATCGACGTGGTCTGGGCGATGCAGTCCCCCGAACTCCTCGACACCCTGCCGGAGGAACACACCGTGCAGGTGGGCACCACCAACGGGGAGGTGCTGGTCTCCATGAACAACCGCCGCGCCCCCTTCGACGACCCGGACGTCCGCCGCGCCGTGGTCCACGCCGTCGACCGCGACGCCCTCAACCTCGTGGTGTGGGAGGGCCTGGCCACCGACACCGGCGGCGCCCCCGTCCCGCCGACGGACCCGTGGTTCACCGGCCACGACCACGCCCCCCACGACCCCAACCTGGCGCGGCAGCTTCTCGACGGCCGCGAACCCGCCATCACCATCTCCGTGCCCTCGCTCCCCTACGCCCAGGCCGTCTCCGAGCTGCTCTACTCCCAGCTGCGCGACGTCGGCTTCGACGTCACCCTCCACACCGTCGAATTCCCCGCCGTGTGGCTGACCGAGGTGATGTCCGCGCACAACTACGACATGTCCATCATCGCCCACGTCGAGGCCCGTGACATCCCCGCACTGTTCGGCAGCCCCGACTACTACCTCGGCTACGACAACGCCGACGTCCGCGCCGAGCTGCTCGCCGCCGACACCGCAGCCACCGCGCAGGAGCAGACGGAGCACATGCGCGCGGCCGTCGACACGATCATGTCGGAGGCAGGCGCCCTCACCGTGTTCAACCTGCCCAACATCGTCATCACCGCCCCCGGTGTCACCGGCGTGAACCCCACCGTGGTCACCGACGCACTGGCCCTGTCCGGGATGGAGAAGCAGTGATCCTCCGCGCCCTCCTGAGGTTCCTCGCCACCCTGCTGCTGGCCTCCGTGCTCATCTTCGTGCTGCTGCGCGCCATCCCCGGCAACCCGGCGCGCGTGGCCCTCGGCGTCACAGCCACCGACGAGGCCGTCGCACAGCTCGCCGCCCAGCTGGGTACCGACCGTCCCCTGACCGTGCAGTACCTCGACTGGATCAGCGGGCTGCTCACCGGGGATCTCGGCATCTCCCTGGCCTCGCGGCAGGACATCACCCCGCTGGTGCTCGACCGGGCGCAGGTCTCCCTCATCCTCTGCGGGGTGGCGATGGTCTTCTCCCTGCTCATCGCGGTGCCCACGGGTATGTGGGCCGCGCGTCGCGAGGACACGGTCATCTCCGCCTTCTCCCAGATCGGCATAGCCATCCCCTCCTTCCTCGCCGGCATTCTGCTGGTCACCGTCTTCGCTGTCCATCTCGGCTGGCTGCCCGCCAGCGGCTGGATCCCGCCGGGTGAGGATTTCGGCGGTTTCCTCGCCCGTCTCATCCTGCCCGTCATCGCGCTGACGCTGGTGCAGGCGGCGATCCTCACCCGCTACGTCCGCTCCGCGGTGCTCGAGGTCATGGACCGTGAGTTCATGCGGACGGCGCGGTCGACGGGGGCGTCGATAAGCGAGGCGTTGTGGCGCCACGGCCTGCGCAACGCCGCGCTGCCCGTACTCACCGTGACGGGGCTGCAGTTGACGAGCCTGGTGGTGGGTGCGGTGGTCATCGAGCGGGTCTTCCTGCTGCCCGGGCTCGGGTCGATGCTGCTGGATTCGGTGGCGCGGCGTGATCTGACCAGCGTGCAGACCATCGTCATGCTGCTGGTCGTGTTCACCCTCACCGTCAATCTGCTCGTCGACCTGGCCTACCGGCTCATCGACCCGCGGATCCGGAGGAGCGCGTGAGAAGGCTGACCGCCGCCGGCTGGATCGGCGCATTCATCGTCGGGATCACCGTGCTCACCGCCCTGGTCTCCCTGGTGTGGACCCCCTACGACCCCGTCCACGCCATGCCTTATGACCGGCTGCTGGGTTCTTCGACTGAGCATCTGCTGGGCACCGACCGCTACGGACGTGACGTGTTCTCCCGCATCATGGCGGGCGCCCGCATCACGCTGCTTGTCGGGTTGGTCGCCGTGGGGATCTCCGCGCTGTTCGGCGTGCCCTTCGGGATCCTCGCCGGCATGCGCCGCGGCCTTGCGGAGACGCTCATCATGCGCGGGGCGGACCTCCTGCTCGCCTTCCCCGCCCTGCTGCTGGCCATCGTCGCCGGGGCCACCTTCGGCCCCTCCACCCTGACGGCCATGACCGCCATCGGCATCGCCGGCATCCCCGGTTTCGCGCGCGTGGCGCGTGCCGGGACTCTGCAGGTGATGACCCAGGACTACATCTCCTCCGCCCGCGTCTCCCACGTCCCGGGCCTGGTCATCGCCGGCCGGCACGTCCTGCCCAACATCGCCGGTGTGATCATCGTGCAGGCCTCTGTCGCCTTCGCCCTGGCCATCCTCGCCGAGGCGGCCCTGAGTTTCCTCGGCCTGGGCACCTCCCCGCCCGACCCGTCCTGGGGCAGGATGCTGCAGTCCGCGCAGGCCTCCCTCGGCTCCGCACCCCAGCTCGCCCTGTGGCCCGGACTGGCCATCGCGCTGACCGTCCTCGGCTTCAATCTGCTCGGCGACGGCCTGCGCGACGTCCTCGACCCGCAACGGAGCCGGCGATGAACCCCGTCCTTGAGGTCCGCGACCTGCACGTCAACGACGGACTCGTCGACGGCGTCAGCTTCACCGTCGGCCGTGGGGAGCGGGTGGGCATCATCGGTGAATCCGGTTCCGGCAAGTCCCTCACCGCGCTGTCTGTCATGGGGCTGCTCCCCCGCGGCCTGCACGCCAACGGTTCCGTGAGGCTGCTGGGCCAGGAGACCGTGGGCCTGCCGGACCGGCGCATGCGGCCCCTGCGTGGGAAGGTCGTGTCCATGGTCTTCCAGGAGCCGATGACGGCGCTGGACCCGCTGATGACCGTCGGCAGGCAGGTGGCTGAGGCCGCGGGGCGCCGCGACGTGGCGGACCTGTTCACCCGCGTGGCGCTCGACCCCGCGCGCATGGGTGCCTACCCGCATGAACTGTCCGGCGGGCAGCGCCAGCGCGTGCTCATCGCCATGGCCCTGGCGAACGAACCCGACCTGCTCATCTGCGACGAACCGACCACCGCACTCGACGTCACCGTGCAGGAACAGATCCTCGAGCTTCTCGACGACCTCGTCGACCGCCTCGGCATCTCCCTGCTCTTCATCACCCACGACCTCGGTGTGATCAACCGCATGTGCCGCCGCGTCCTCGTCATGTCCGAGGGACGCATCGTCGAGGACGGGGAGACCGGGCAGGTGCTGCGCTCCCCCGCCCATCCCTATACCCGACGGCTTGTCGCCGCCTCCCTGCCCGGTCCACCCGCCGAATTACGTGAAGTGGGCGACCCCGTGCTCTCCCTGGAACAGGTCACCCGCCGCTACGGTGACACGCCCGCGCTTGACGGCGTCTCCCTCACCGTCCGCCGTGGCGAACGCCTCGGCGTGGTCGGCGGTTCCGGCTCCGGGAAGACCACACTGCTGCGCCAGTTCGCCGGCCTGGACACCCCCGACTCCGGGACGGTGACCGTCGGGGCCGGAGTGCAGGTGGTCTTCCAGGACCCGCAGAGCTCCCTCAACCCGCGGCTGCGCATCGGCAGGTCCGTCGCCGAGGGTGGCGGTGACCAGCAGCGGGTGGCCGAGGTCCTGGCGGAGGTGGGCCTGCCGGGGGATGCTGCGGGGCGTTTTCCCCACCAGTTCTCCGGCGGCCAGCGCCAGCGCATCTCCATCGCCCGGGCGGTGGCCGGCAGACCCGAGATCCTGCTTGCCGACGAGCCCGTCTCCGCCCTCGACGTCTCCGTCCGCGCGCAGGTCCTCGAGCTGCTCGACCGGCTCGTCGAGGAATACGGCCTGACCCTGGTGTTCATCACCCACGACCTGTCGGTGCTCCGCCAGGTCTGCTCCACAGTGGCGGTGATGCACCAGGGGCGCATCGTGGAACACGGCCCCACCGAACAGGTCTGGGCTGATCCGCAGCACGAGTACACCCGCTCCCTGCTCGCCGCCATCCCGCGCATGTAGGGGCCCTTGCGGGGACGGATCAGGTGTTCTAAGGTGGATTTCGAACGCACGAACGAAGGGGGGTCGGGGTGGAGACACTGGAGTCTCAGCTGGAACGCGGGCTCGAGGAGCTGCTGCGCCCGAAGAACTACTACTCCTGCTGCTCGCCGCACGACCCCACCGCCGTCCGCGCGACCCGCATCCGCCGGGAGGACCACCAGATCTGGCAGTCAGAGGCACCCGAGGAGCTCGAGGACGTTGACCTCGTCCTCGCCCGTCTGCGTGCCAGCACCGGCCACGGCGAGCAGTTCGTCCAGTCCGCCATCTACGCCCACATGCGCCTGAATGAGCTGCCCCACCTCAAGGCGCTCCAGGAGCGGATGTTCCACCTCGACCTTAGCCGGCTGAAAGCCATCGACGCCGTGCTGTGCAAGCTGGACGCGGACAACCTGGAGCAGATGGCGGTCGTCGACAAGGAGATCACCGCCTTCCTCACCCCCACCCGGCCCAACCAGGCGCTGCCCACCGCGCACGCCATCCGGGAGAAGCTCAACGGCATCATCGCCACCCTCGATGACTCCGTCTCCGCCGACGACACTCCCCCGGAGAAGAGCAGCCACTTCGCCGTCCACCTCGACGGCGACCGCGGCTTCATCGAGGTGATCACCGACGCGGTGACCGCACATGAGGTCAACGAGCGGGTGCGCAGGCACGCCGCGACCAACGACATCAGCCTCGCGGAGGCCTTCAACCAGCTCGTCCGCGGCGAGGCCACCACGAACATCACCCTCAACGTCTACCGCGCCAAGGACGTCCCCGGTGCACCATCATGGATCTCCGGTATCGGCTGGACCAACGCCCAGAAGCTCGTCGGGGCCGCCACCGTGGTCCGCGACATGGACGAGCTCTACGGGAAGGTCTCCGGGGCCTATGCCACGCCCGCCGACATCCGGGCGGTGGTCATCGGTTGGGACGGGGTGTGCAGCTACCCGGGCTGCTCCCGCCCCCGGATCCACACCCAGATGGACCACCGGGTGGACTGGGCCGAGGGCGGCCCGACCACCGCAGCGAACCTGGTCCCCCTGTGCCAGAGGCACCACAACATCAAGACCGACGGCCGGGTGCACTACATCATCGACCCACACACGCGGGAGAAGTACTGGTTGTTCGAGGACGGCCGGTGGATCGTCGAGGAACCCGCCGGCCCCCTGGCTCCGAAGCAACGGAACTGGGTTCAGACCGTCGGACAGCGCACCGCGAACAGACGGGAACGTATCCGGGAGGAGTCCCGGGCCAGACGGGAACAGGAGAAGGCGAACGCCCCGCCTCCGCCTGAGGATTAGCCCAGCCGGATCCGTTCGAGGACGTCGTAACGGGGGCCGCCCGAACGTCCCTCGCCGGGCACCGATTCCATGAGCACCAGCTCATCGCAGAGGAACTCCGGCCCCTCGTAGACCAGCAGCGCGTGCACCAGATCGGCGACGAGCCAGCGTTCCTGCGTGCGCGCGATGGTCAGGTGCGGTTTCTGCGGCGGCGGGTTGTCCAGGTCGATGATGGTGTCGGCCATGAGTGATTTGAGCTCCCTGACCCGGCCGCCAACGCCCATCCACAGGGTGCGGTGCCCGAAGGAACCGGCGCCGCGCAGGCTGAGATTCAGCGGACCGGAGGCCCCGGCGGCCTGGGCGAGGTGCGCGGCCAGGTCGGTGTGGTCGTTGGGCTGGCTACCGTAGAAGCACAGCGTGATGTGCCAGTTGTCGGGGTCCGTCCACCGCAGTCCCTGGGGGTGCTCCTCGCGGATGGGTCGGAGGGCGTGCACCAGGTGCTCGCGGGCGTCGTCGGAGATGAGCAGGGCGGAGAACAGACGCTTCATCCGGCCAGTTTAGCTGAGTCGGAAATGCAATGTTTCCGTGACGGCGGACCTATTGACCAGAGAAATTCCGGAGAATACCATGGTCGTATAGACCATTTGCAAACGATTGCACTTCATGGAAAGGCGAGGTGATGAACCCTTCACCCCCCACCCTCAAGGACGTCGCCGCCGCAGCAGGCGTCTCCATCTCCACGGCATCACGTGCCCTGGCGGGAAACCCCGTGATCGCCGAACGCACCAGGGAGCGGGTCCGCAGGTGCGCAGAGGAACTCAGCTACCGCCCAAACCCGCAGGCCCGGGCACTGCGCAGCGCACGCACCAACATCATCGGTGTGGCCCTGCCCAGCCTGATCAACCCCTTCTTCGCGCGGATGGCCCACGCCATCCAGCAGGAGGCCGCCGACAACCACCTGTGCACCATCATCTCCTCCACCGCCGAGGACACGAAACAACTCCACTACTCACTGGATGTGCTGGCCAACCAGCGGGTCGACGGCATCCTCGCGGTACCGCACCAGGGTTCGGAGACCAGTTTCGAGAAGCTGGCCAAGGCGCGGATCCCGGTGGTCCTCGTCGACCGGGAGCTGCCCGGCGCCGGCTTACCGACGGTCGCTTCCGACCCCCGCCCGGGCATGGACGCCGCCGTGGCGCACCTCGTCACCAACGGCCACCGCCACATCGGCTACCTGCCGGGACCGGCGAACGCCTCGACCGCGGCGGGCAGACTCGCGGCCTTCGAGGAGGCGTGCGGGAGGCACGGCGTCGATAGGCGGGAGATCCACCGCGGTGACGCCATGGAACTGCTGGAGCGTGGCGTCGAGGCGATCATCGCCGGGGACACCACACTCTCGCTCAACGCGCTCGAGACCCTCCACACGCATAAGGTGGCTATCGGACAGGATCTGGCCTTCATCGGCTTCGACGACAACCTCACCATGCGCCTGCAGGCCTACCCGGTGAGCGTCATCGACCAGGACGTGGACAACCTCGGACGCACCGCCCTCAACCTGCTCATCGCGCTGATTGCCGATGCCGGCGCGGCGGAGTCGGTGACCACGCCCACCTCCCTGATCATCCGCCCCTCCAGTGATTTCCGCCGCCCGCACACCTAGAAGGATTCCATTGACCAGCGACCACCCCCGACCAGTGGACATCGTCATCGTCGGCTCCATCAACGCCGACCTGACCGTCAGGGTGGCCCGCCACCCCGGACCCGGGGAAACCCTCCTCGGCTCGGGAGGTGGCATCACCGCCGGCGGCAAAGGCGCCAACCAGGCCGTGGCCGCCGCGCTGCAGGGTGGTTCGGTGGCGATGATCGGCGCCGTCGGCAACGACGCCTACGCCGGACCCGCCACCGCCCATCTCCACTCCTCGAAGGTGGACATGTCGGGCGTGGCCATCGTCGATGAAACCACCGGCCTGGCTGTGATCACCGTCGCCGACGACGGTGAGAACACCATCATCGTCGTGCCCGGCGCCAATGCCGCCGTCACCGCCGAATTCGTCGAGGAACGCGCACCGCTGATCGAATCCGCGGAGATCCTCCTGCTGCAGGGTGAGATCCCCGCCGACGGTTTCACCGCCGCCGTCCGCCTCGCGACGGGCCGCGTCGTGGTCAACCTCGCACCCGTCATCAAGGTGGACAGACGGGCACTGCTCAGCGCGAACCCGCTCATCGCCAACGAGCATGAGGCCGGACTCATCCTCGACCAGCTCGGCGCAGGCATCAGTGCCGACGACCCCGAGGCCCTGGTCACTGCCCTGCTCCACGTCGGATTCCGTTCCGTGGTGCTCACCCTCGGCGGGCGCGGCGCACTCGTCGGAGAGACTGACGGCATCACCCATATCCCCACCCCACAGGTCACCCCGGTGGACACCGTCGGCGCGGGCGACGCCTTCAGCGGTGCCCTGGCCGCCCGCCTCACCGCCGGCGATGACCTCATCGACGCCGCCCACCACGCCGCCCGGGTCGGGGCCTACGCCACCACCGGCCACGGCGCGCAGTCCTCCTATCCGGGGCCGGGGGCGGTGCTGCCGTGAATCCGGATCACAGCCCCGTCACAATCGTGGGGTAAGAGTGACGGGTGGTGCAAAACCATCCGGCCCGTAGATATGATTTTTTCATGTCAACCATCAACCAGTTGCTGGCCGATGACGCCGTCGATCTCGATGCCCGGGCCTCCGGCTGGGAGGACGCGGTCACCCAGGCCGGCCGCCTCCTGGAGGCCACGAGTGCCATCGATCCTGCCTACACGCAGGCCATGATCGACAGCCTCCACGACAACGGCCCTTACATCGTCGTCGCGCCGGGTTTCGCCTTCGCCCACGCCCGCCCCTCGGAGGCCGTGAAGCAGACCGCCCTGTCGTGGCTCCGGCTCACGCAACCCGTCGAGTTCGGCCACCCGAAGAACGACCCGGTGTCCCTGGTCGTCGCTCTCGCGGCCGTTGATTCCAAGGCGCACACCACCGCCATGGCCGAGTTGGCGAGGATCCTCGCCGACCCCACGAAGCGTGAGGCACTCAACTCAGCCACCTCTGTTCCCGAGCTGCGGGAAGTCCTCGCCGGTACCGGAACGCCGCGGCGCACCCGGGCGGATTCCCCCGCCACCCGCAACAAGATCCTGACCGTGTGCGGTAACGGACTGGGTACCTCGCTTTTCCTCAAGAACACCCTGGAACAGGTGCTCGACACCTGGGGATGGGGGCGGTTCATCACCGTCGAAGCCACTGACACCATCTCCGCCAAGGGCAAGGCTAAGGAGGCCGACCTCATCCTCACGTCGGGGGAAATCGCCCACACCCTGGGGGACGTCGGCGTACCCGTCCACGTCATCGAGAACTTCACCTCCACCGATGAGATCGACGCAGCGATGCGTGAGCTCTACGACATCTGACCCTGCCCGGAAGGACAACCTCATGGACTGGCTGCTCGCCATCCCTCAGTTCCTGGTCAACGAGATCCTCTCGGTGCCCGCATTCCTCATCGGCATCATCACCGCCATCGGATTGACCGCCCTGCGGCGCACCGCCGGACAGGTCATCGGCGGCGCCCTCAAGGCCGCGCTCGGATTCCTCCTCCTGGAGGCTGGTGCAGGACTCGTTGTCGCCTCGCTCGAACCCCTCGGTTCCATGATCCAGGGCGCGACCGGCGCCCAGGGTGTGGTCCCCACCAACGAGGCCATCGCCGGCATTGCCCAGCAGGAGTACGGCTCCCAGGTCGCCTGGGTGATGATCCTCGGCTTCGCCGCCTCGTTGATCCTGGCGCGTTTCACCCCGCTGCACTATGTGTTCCTCACAGGCCACCACGTGTTGTTCATGGCCACGATGCTCACCATCATCCTGGTCACGGCCGGTTTCAACACCTGGACCGTCATCCTGGCCAGCGCGCTGCTGCTGGGTATCCTCATGGTTTCCCTCCCGGCCATCGCCCACCCGTGGACCCGCCGGATCACAGGTGACGACTCCATCGCCATCGGTCACTTCGGCACCGCCGGTTATGTGGCGGCCGGAGCGGTGGGCAAGCTCGTCGGCGGGAAGGGCGACAAGGCCAGCGCGTCGACCGAGGACCTCAAACTGCCTGAGGGGTTGCGCTTCCTGCGCGACTCGATGGTGGCCACCGCCTTGTCCATGGCGCTGATGTACATCATCCTCGCCATTTTGTTCATGCTGCGTGCCGGCACCGACGAAGCCTTCACCGCCTTCGAGGGTGGGGCGACCGGCGTGGGCAACTACCTGATGCAGTCCTTCACCCAGGGACTGATGTTCGGTGTCGCCGTGGCGGTCATCCTCTTCGGTGTCCGCACCATCCTCGGGGAGCTCGTCCCCGCGTTCCAGGGCATCGCGGCAAAGGTCGTGCCGGGGGCGATCCCCGCCCTCGATGCCCCGATCGTCTTCCCCTTCGCCCAGAACGCGGTCCTCATCGGTTTCATCGCCTCCTTCACCGGTGGCCTGGTCGGCCTGGCGGTGTTGTCGGTGTGGCTCAATCCGGCCTTCGGCATCGCGTTGATCCTGCCCGGCCTGGTCCCCCACTTCTTCACCGGTGGTGCCGCTGGCGTCTACGGCAACGCCACCGGTGGCCGTCGGGGCGCCATATTCGGAGGTTTCGCCAACGGCCTGTTGATCACCTTCCTTCCCGCGTTTCTTCTGCAGGTGCTGGGGGCCTTCGGGTCGGAGAACACCACCTTCGGCGACGCCGACTTCGGCTGGTTCGGCATCCTCATCGGTTCCGCTGCGAAGCTCGGCCCGGTCATCGGACTCATCCTCATCCTGACCATCGGCGCAGCAGTACTGGGGGTGGGCATCTGGTCCCAGAAAAAACTCGTCGAGGGCAACTGGGATCCCACCCCGCACCGGCCCCACCCCAAGGGTACGGAGGGTGCCGCCCCTACCGGGCAGACGGCGCAGGCCAGGTCAGCCCGCCGGTATCAGAGAATCGCGCCCCCGGAGGGGGCACCGGTTCCCCCGCCGCCACCCCGGGGCTAGTTCCCGGCAGCTACCAGCCCATCCTCTTTTCAGGCAGGACAGTCACCACAGATAATCCGGACCGCTGGTGATGTGGTCAGGCAGGCTGGCGTTCCCCGCTCTTCTCGTAAACCGGGGTGTCCATCCCCTCATAACGGGCCTTGAGCTGCATGGACAGATACCGCGAGTAATGGCGGGACTGGTGGAGGTTGCCACCGTGGAACCACAGGGCCTCAACCCGGGTCGGTTTCCACATATTGCGCAGCTCCCCCTCCCAGGGGCCCGGGTCCTTGGTGGTGTCGGAGCCCAGTCCCCAGCACGGTCCCACCTGGTCAGCAACCTCCTGGCTGATCAACTGGGCAGCCCAGTTGTTCATGTTCCCGTAGCCGGTGGCCAGGACGATGACATCGGCGGGCAGTTCGGTGCCATCGCTCAACACCACCGACCGCTCCCGGACCTCATCGATGCACACGTCAGAACGAACGGGGATCTTTCCGTCGGCGACCAGTTCGGAGGCGCCGACGTCGATGTAGTAGCCGGAGCCGCGGCGCAGGTACTTCAGGAACAGGCCGGAGTCGTCATCACCGAAGTCGAGCAGGAAGCCAACCTTCTCCAACCGGTCGTAGAAGTCCTTGTCCACCTCCCGGACCTTGTCGAAAACCTCCTTCTGCACCTCGGGCAGGACCTTGTACGGCCACGAGGCGAAGAGGAGATCGGCGGTGTCGGTGTCAATCCCGGATTCGAGCGCCTCCTCGGAATACAGGGGTCCGAAGACCTCCTGCATCAGGGTTTCGGAGCGGACGATGTGGGTGGAGGATCGTTGGATCATCACGGGGCGGGCGCCGTTGTCGTAGAGGTCGGCGCAGATGTCATGCGCTGAGTTGTTCGCGCCCAGTACGACGACGTCCCGGTCACGGTCGACCTCACCGCCGGGATGCTCGGAGGAGTGCCGGATCTCGCCGCGGAAGTTCTCCTCCCCCGGCAGGGTGGGGCGGTTCGGCACACCCGACATGCCGGTGGCCAGCACGAGCTGGTCAGGGTGCAGCGTCAGCTCGGCCCCGTCCCGGTTGACGGTGACATCCCAGCGGTTCTGCGTCTCGTCGTAGTTCGCCCGCAGACATTCTGTCCGCGTCCAGTAGTCCAGGTCCATGATGCCGACATAGTGCTCGAGCCAGTCACCCATCTTGTCCTTCGGGGTGAACACCGGCCAGTCATCCGGGAACGGCAGATACGGCAGGTGGTCGTACCAGACCGGGTCATGCAGGCACAGCGAATGGTAGCGCCCGCGCCACTGGTCACCGGGCCTGGCGGCTTTATCCACAATGAGGGTGGGTACGCCCAGCCGTTTCAGCCGTGCGGCCAGCGCGATGCCGCCCTGTCCCCCGCCCACGATGAGGACATAGGGCTGTTCCGTCACGCCGAGCGCGGTCTGGCGGTCAAGCTTCCGGTCCGCCCAGTTCCGCTTGTCGGCGTGTTGCCCGTGCTCCGCACCCAGGGGACGGCGTCGACCGCTGGGCTCCGGATGTTCCTTGAGTTCACGGGCCGAGGTGAGCATGGTCCAAGCCCGACCGTCGCGCAGACGCACGATGCCGGTGCAGTGGAAATCCCGGGAGTCACAGGAGAACTGGACGCGCGTGACCCCGTCCCCCTCATCGACGGGATCACCGTCGAGGACGATGTTGCCCAGGCTGCTGGCGGGCCACGTCTCGCGGATCATCTCCGCTATCTCATCCGCTCCCTCCGCGGTGGTGATGTTCCAGGTGAAGGCGAGCAGGTCCCGCCAGTAGCCCTCAGGTTCAAACAACTCACTGACCGCCGTGGCGGCGGTGGCTGCATCAGAAGCTGCACCCGCCTGTTCAAGTGCCCTGAGCCATTCGGTTGCGGTGTTTTTCAGGTCGATGACGGTGGTCATGTCAACCTCTCCTCAGTGTGTCAGTTCAACGCCATGAACATGGCATAAGTCACACTATGCAACGTTTTAGATACATCTCACTAACGTACCCCCGCGGAAAGATCTGCGAAGCAATGAGCGCTCCTGAAAAATTCCCCCTTGCAGGCAGAGCTGGAGGATACGCATAGATTGCGAATCCACCCCCGCACATTCCCTGACCCTTCAGCAGCCAGACGAAAAGGACCCCCCACTGTGACAGTGAGGGGCCCACCTGAAACTTCATCAGGGCCTGAGCCCGTTATCCTCCGTAGACCTGGGTGAGGATCCCCGGGTGGAGGATCCGTTCCTCGGAGATCTCGAAGATCCCCAGTTCGTGGGACAGTCGGTCGAATTCGGTGGCCTCTGCCGTTGACAGGGCCACATGCTCACGGTTGTCCGGCAGCTTCATGTTTCTCACCGTACCTCACGGTCGACTCGATACCAGTGGCATCACCTTAGCCCACCTGACCGGAAACTAAGAGACGGAGACTTTCTCGGTCTCCACGCCAGAATCGACCGCGGCCGCCTTCTCCTCGGGCATCGGGAAGCGGCGGACGATGGAGGCGTAGACCGCGCCGGTGATGTTGTGGAGCACTGCGGCGACGGCGCCGGGCAGCGCGGCCTCGGGGCTGAAGAATTTCGCGGACATGCCGGAGGCCAGGCCGGCAGACTGGGTGCCGATCTCCACGGCCATGGTCCGGTTGGCGGATTCCGGGAAACGGAAAATACGGCCGGCGACGTAACCGAGGACGTAGCCGAAGACGTTGTGCAGGAGCACGGCCACGAAGACGATGAGGCCGACGGCGGCGAGCCTCTCGGAGTTGGTGGCCACGGCAGGGAAGACGACGCCGCCGATGCCGAGGATGGAGATCCACGGCAGGACCGGGGTGATGAGGTTGATCCATTTGTCGGCGAAGTAACGGATGGCCAGGCCACCGATGACGGGCAGCAGGACGGTCTGGACAAGGGAGATGGCCATGCCGAGGCCGTCGACGTCGGTACGCGTGTCGGCGAGGAAGAGCATGAGCATCGGGGTGACGACGGGTGAGAGGAGCGTCGACATCGACGTCATCGCCACGGACAGGGCGACATCGCCCTTGGCCAGGTAGGTGATGACGTTGGAGGAGGTGCCGCCGGGGACGGAGCCGAGCATGAGCAGTCCGACGGCCAGGGCCTCGTTGAGGCCGAGCATGCGGGCGACGAGCACCGCACCGAGCGGCATGATCACGAACTGGGCGATGACGCCGAGCAGGATGGGCCAGGGGCGGCGCGCGATCTCCTTGAAGTCCGGCAGGGTCAGGGTCAGGCCCATGCCGAACATGATGATCATGAGGAAGTACGTGATGTACTGCGAGAGGGGCTCGAAGGGTGCCGGGAAGAAGAAGGCTGCGGCGGTGCCGGCGAGGATGAAGAGCGGGAACGCGGTGACCGCGATGGCGGCCGAGCGGTCCTCCTTCGACCGGGAGGGGGTGGTCATGGACGACTCCTTGATGAGACTGCTTAATTCATGGGGAGGGGCGTACATGGGTGGGCACGGCCCGAAGCTCGGCCGGTTGGGCCTCGATGCATCCTAGGTCACACCTCCGGCACCCTCGAATCCGGGTCACTACCCTGGGGAGGCATGGACGATCTGTTGACCGCCGGACGCATGCGCCTGAGCCCGTCGGGGGCCCATCTGACCAGCACGGACACTGACCTCGGGGAGTTGTTCTGGGTCTCCTCCACGACCGGGCGCTCCCCCATCCGCGGGGGTGTGCCCGTCATCGCCCCCGCTTTCGCGGATCTGCTTGCCGACGCCCCGCGCCACGGCTGGGCGCGTACCGCCGACTGGCGGGTCACCACTGACGGGCGCGTCTTCGACGCGGAGGTGGTCAACGAGGGCATCCATCTGCTGCTCCATGTCCGGGAGCTTGCCGACGGCGTGCATCTCGCCCTCACCGCCCGCAATGAGTCGCGGGAGGAGCGGACGGTGCAGCTGGGCTTCCACCCTTATTTCCGGGTCAGCCACGTCTCCCGCGTGCATGTCGAGGGCCTGGACGGAGTGGAGGTGCTCGACCGGCTCAGTGATGCATGGCACACCCAGTCCGGTGAGGTGGGTGTGGATGGGGAGTTCGACCGGATCTTCCTGGCCTCGCGGGAGGTGCGGATCGTCGACAGTCAGCGGGTGATCACCATGGAGGCGGAGGGTGCGGACGCGACCGTCGTGTGGAATCCGGGTGAGAAAGCCGCCGCCGGCATGCAGGATGTCGGCGGCGGCGAATGGGCGGATTTCCTGTGTGTGGAACCTGCCCTGCTGGGTGCGGACCTCAGCGGTGTGGTGCTGGCGCCAACCGAGCAGCGGCGCCTGGCCATGACGGTGCGGGTCAGCCCTTCCGGATCGTGATCTGCCAGGTGGCGTCACCGGTGGCGTGGAAGTCGGTGACGTCGTGGCCGTTGTCGGCGGCCCACTGCGGGATGGTCTCGGTGCCCTGGGTGCAGTCGAAGTCGATGACCAGTTCCTCACCAGGCTCCAGGGTCTCGATGACGTCCTTGGCCTCGATGAGCGGGAAGGGGCAGACGGCACCCATCTGGTCGAGTGCCCAGCGGCCCTCGCCGAGGGGACGGGCCTTCTTCACGCGCGGGGCGGTCTTGAGGGTGACGGCGCCGGTGGCGACGGCGAAGCCCGGGCTGAGGACCTTGTCCTCCGCGGAGACCGGGGTGATGGAATCCTCGGTGGTGTAGGTCTGCGGGGCGGCGGGAGTGGCGGCCGGCTTCAGCCACAGCTTCGCACCGACGCCGACGCCGAGGGCGATGAACAGCAGGGCGATCCAGCCCTGGTAGCTGAACAGGGCGGTCTGGACCATGCCGTTGCCGACGGTGCAGCCGCCGGCCAGGGCGGCGCCGACACCCATCATCATGCCGCCGCCGACCGCACGGGTGGCGGTCTGCGCGTCCGGGACGCGCAGACGGAACTCGCCGGTGGCCTTGGCGGCGACGAAGGCGCCGATGAGCAGGCCGAGGACGAGCATGACTCCCCAGTCGACACGCTCGAGGTCACCGGTGACGGTGAAGTTGACCAGACCACCGGTCGGGCCGGTGATGCCCAGGCCGGAGTTGCGGCCCGCGGCGGCGGACAGCGGCCAGGCGATGACGCCGATCAGTCCGATGAGCGCGCCGGCGGTGTAGATGTGCAGGGGGCGCTTCCAGAACGGGACGTTGAGGCGGACGGGCTTCTTCTCGTTGGCCAGGAAGTGGCGGGTGGCCAGGGCGGTGCCGATGGCCAGCGGGACGGCGAAGAACCAGGCGGAGACCCCGAAGGTGGCCGGCAGGGTGGTCAACGGGGTGTCGTAGGACTTCAGGCCGACGTTGAGCCAGTTGAGCGCGCCGGTCTGCATCGCGGCGGCGGACAGGCCGTAGAAGATGAGGGCGATCCAGGAACCGATCAGCCCCTCCGCGGAACGGAACCAGGTGCCGGAGGCGCAGCCGCCGGCGAGGATGATGCCCAGGCCGAAGAGGAAGCCGCCGCCGATGACGGCGATCGGGGCGAAGTTGCTGTACGTCGGGGAGATGATGCCGAGGCTGGTCAGGGCGGCGATGCCCACGGCGTGGACCGAGATGACGATGAACAGCGCAACGAGGCTACGCCAGGTCTTCTGCAGGAAGATGTCGCGGAGCATGCCGGTGACGCAGAACCGTCCGCGCTGCATGACGATGCCGAGGACTGCGCCGACAGCCAGGCCGGTGAGGATCATGGATCCGCCTTTCAGGGAAGGTTCGTTGACAACCCGCACCGTACCGCATCAAATACCGTTCTGTCTATATTTCCGTACCGATCGGTCCACTAAGGGTCCGCACCTCACCGGGCGGGTCCGTCACTCCGGGTCCTACACTCAGGGACATGACGCACTCCGAACCGTTGCCCGCCCGCCCCGGTTTCTGGGAACTGCTCACCGCCTTCCACAGCCCCGGCCGCCGCTGGCCCGGCGCCCTGCGCGCCGCCCTGGCGCTGGCCATCCCCGGCGCCATCGCCCTGCTGCTCGGTTACGACAACGAGATGCTGCTCATCGCCGCCGGCGGCTTCGCCGTCATCTACGGTGAGGGACTGCCCTTCCGCACCCGCTGGCGGGTCATGGCCACCGCCGGTGCCCTGCTCGCCGGCAGCGCCATGGCCGGTGCCTTCGTCGGTTCGGTGGTCTTCTCCCATGAGGGGCACTGGTGGCTGCTGCTGGCCGCGCTGTTCACCACGGTCGTGGCCACCATCGGTGCCTTCGTGCAGAACGCCCTGCGTCTGCCGCCACCGGGTTCCTTCTTCATCGTCATGGTCGCCGGCGGTTCGACGATGGTCGCCCGTCTGGGCCTCAACCCGGTGGAGGTCGGCGCCTGGGCGCTGGTGGGGGCGGCCTCGGGCATCATCCTCGGGATGCTGCCGGTCCTGTGGAACCGCCACGGCCCGGAGACATCCGCGGTGCAGACCCTGGAGAAGGCGGTGGAGGTTTTCCTGCGCAGTGACCGCAGCGTGGCGAAGCTGCACCAGGCGCACAGCGCCCTGTCGAGCGCCTGGTACTCGCTTGCCGACGCCGGCGTCATCGGCGCCGGCCGCATCCTCGACGAGTCCCGCCGCGACCTGGTCGAACGCACCATGCGCGGGCACATCACCCTCGCCACCGCCGGGGACCGGGAACAGGAGGCGGAGGACCTCACCGACACCCCCGTCTACATGGACCTGTCGCGCCGGGCGATCCCGCACAGCCGCCCCTCGGCCAGCTACCGGCTCTACCGCTCGATGCACCGCTACAGCCATGCGACGTTGACGGCGGCGAAGGTGTTCCTCGCCGCCCTGCTGTGCGGGGTGGTGGGCATCGTATTCGGCCTGGACCGTCCGGACTGGGCGATCGTCTCGGCGCTGCTGATCCTGCAGTGGGGGCCGGACCGGCTGCCGGGCACCATCCGCGGCCTGCACCGTCTGCTCGGTTCGGTCGTCGGCATCGGGCTCTTCGCCGTCTTCTACGCATTTGACCTGGGGGTGTGGGGGCTGCTCCTGGCGCTGGCGGTCTGCCAGTTCTATGCGGAGATCTTCGTGGTGCGCAACTACATCTTCACCGTCATCTTCACCACCCCGCTGGCGCTGATGATGGGCAACGCCCTGGCTCTGCCGCTCGGGGAGACGCTCGTCTCCCGGACGGCGGAGGTGCTGCTGTCGGTCGTCTTCGCCGTGGCCGTGCTGTGGCTGTGGCCGCGGGACGCCAAGCCCCGCCACCACGAGCGCCTGGCTGGCCTCTCCACCAGGGCGATGGGTTCGCTGCTCGGTGCCCTGCTGACGAAGACGCCGGATGGTTCCCTCCCCGAGCGTCGCGACCTGCAGTTCGAGCTCATCAGTGAACGCCGTGCCGCCCAGTCGCTGGCCCAGGAATTCCCTGAGGTCGCCGCCGAGCGTTGGGGGCGCCACCTGGAGCTGCAGTACGCGGGCTATGAGATTCTCGACCACTGCAACGCCCACCCGGACCGGGAGCTCAGTCTCGGGGAGATCGCGGACCTGTCCGCGCGCGTGCGCGATCAGGCCTGAAACAGCTCCCGCTCCACCTCGCCCTGACGGGCGGGCCGCATGCCCCAGGCCTCCTGGCCGACATCGACCATGCCGTAGCCGGTGCGCGGCTGCGGCGAGTGGAGGTGGCCGTGGACGAGGAGGTCGACGTCGAGACGCACCTCGTCGTGGCGTGATTCCATGCCGGCGTGGTCCATGCCGGGGCGCGGGAAGTGGGAGAGGTAGACGCTGCGGCCGCGCCAGCGCAGCTTCTGGAAGGGCTGCACCGAGGCGAAGACCTCGAGGAAATAGGGCTGCATCCGGAAGGCGGAGCGGTGCAGCGGGTGACAGGAGTCGTGGTTGCCGGGCACGAGGTGCATCTCCAGGTGCGCGCCGTGCTCTTTGAGCAGCCGCAGGGCGCGCTGTTCGTCCTCCTCCGCTCCCCGGGAGAGATCCCCGAGGATCCACAGGCGGTCGCCCGCGGGGAGTTCCCGGATGCCGCGGAGCACGCGGTCGTCGTGCTGGTCCACCTCCATCCCGCGGAGACGGGCCACCGACTTGTGGCCGAGATGCAGGTCAGAGGTGAACCAGACGTCCATACCCTGGAAGGCTACCGCTCCCAGACGCGGTGCTTGCGCATGAGTGGGGTGAGCGCGTCGAGGGCGTCGGCGAGCTTATCGACGCCCACCACCCCCGGCGCCCCCGCGTCCACGGCCGGGGTGTCCACACCGCTGCCCAGCGCGATGGCCTTCTTGTGGCGGAAGGCCTCGGACAGCAGGATGTCGGCCTCGGGGCGGTCCGACTTCTCGGCCACCACCACGGCGTCGAATTCGACGGAGCGGGCGGTGTCGTAGGTCCGCGAGATGGGCAGCTCACCCAGTTTGCCGCCGTGTTCACTGACGACGAGCGGCACCATCCCCGCGGCGTCGACGGCCATAACCAGCTCCCCCACTTCCTCGGGGGAGGTGTTCTTCGTGGTGAGGATGCCGATCTGGCGGCCGTCCAGCGGCCACTCCTCCCCCACCTGCGACAGTGCCGGGCTGGGGACCACATCCGGCAGGTCCGTGCTGGCGGTGGCGGTCAGGCCGAGCTTGGCGGCGACGGTGGCGGCCAGGCCGGCGTCGATACGCGCGAGCAGCTCCACCTGGCGGGCCTTGATGTTCTCCTCGTAGCATTTGCCCAGCTCGAAGGCATAGGCGTCCGCCGTGTGCTGCTGTTCGACGGCGCTCAGCGAGAGCCAGAACAACCGCGCCTGGGAGAAGTGGTCCTCGAAGCTGACGGGCTGCTCCCGGCCGATGGTGGTGGCGGGGACGGGCACGGGGACGTCGATGCGCGCGCCCTCGGTGGTCGGCGTCGGGTTGCCCCCGTCCAGCGAGTTCGGCTGGTAAGGCGCGACACCGACGTGGTTGCCCTGCTGGTGGAAACCGTCGCGGAACATGTCGTTGACCGGCGCGTGCGGGCGGTTGATGGGGATCTGGTTGAAGTTCGGCCCCGCCAGACGCGTCAGCTGCGTGTCCAGGTAGGAGAACAACCGGCCCTGCAGCAGGGGGTCGGCGGTGACGTCGATGCCCGGCGGCAGGTGCCCCGGATGGAAGGCCACCTGCTCGGTCTGCTCGAAGAAGTTGGTCGGGTTGCCGTTGAGCGTCATCGTGCCGATGATGCGCACCGGAGCCAGCTCCTCCGGGACGATCTTCGTCGGGTCGAGCAGGTCGATGCCCTCGAACATCTCCTCCTCGGTGTCCGGGAAGACCTGCACGCCCAGATCCCACTGCGGATACGCGCCGGCCTCGATGGAATCGGCCAGGTCACGGCGGTGGAAGTCCGGGTCCACACCCGAGGTGATCTGCGCCTCCTCCCAGACCAGGGAGTGCACGCCCAGGCGCGGCTTCCAGTGGAACTTCACCAGGGTGGTCTCGCCGGCGTCGTTGACGAGGCGGAAGGTGTGGATGCCGAAGCCCTCCATCATCCGGTAGGAACGCGGGATGCCCCGGTCGGACATCTGCCAGATGACGTGGTGCTGGGCCTCGGTGTGCAGGGAGACGAAATCCCAGAAGGTGTCATGGGCGCTCTGCGCCTGCGGGATCTCCCGGTCCGGGTGCGGCTTGGCGGCGTGGACGACGTCGGGGAATTTGATGCCGTCCTGGATGAAGAAGACCGGGATGTTGTTGGCCACCAGGTCCCAGGTGCCCTCATCGGTGTAGAACTTCGTGGCGAAGCCGCGGGTGTCGCGCACGGTGTCGGCCGAACCGCGGGAGCCGACCACGGTGGAGAAACGCACGAAGACGTCCGTCTCCCTGCCTTCCTGGAACACCCCGGCACTGCTGATGCCGGCGGCGGCACCGTTGGCGACGAACACCCCGTGGGCACCGGCGCCGCGGGCGTGGACGACACGCTCCGGGATGCGCTCGTGGTCGAAGTGCATGATCTTCTCGCGCAGGTGGTGGTCCTGCAGCAGCACCGGGCCACGGGGTCCGGCCTTGAGCGATTTATCCGTCTCGGGCACCCGCGTGCCGGTCGACGTGGTCAGGTACTCCCCCTGCTGGGCACGTGGATCGGGATGGTCCGGCGCGCCCGGCATGAACGGGCAACCGGTGGCTGTGACCCGTGCGATGGGTTCCTGGTCCGCCTTCGGCGGCAGGGGCTCCACCGGCGTGGTCGGTTCCTCCAGGCTCGGCGGCTGGGAGGCCGGGGCTCCGGGGATCACCGGTTGGGAATCATCAGACAGGCGGTCTTCAGGCTTCATGGATGGTCCTTGTCAGTCGTGCGGTCAGCATGGGCGGATGATCCCACGCGTACCGGCTCACTGCCGGTGCCATCACGCTACGCCGCAGCGCACGGCTGCACCGTTACCGCAGTTGACAGGGCTGTTCTGACCCGGAGAGGCCGGAAATCATGTCGCCGGAAAGGTGACCCTGCTCACTCCCCTGCGGCGATCTGCTCCAGCGCCCGGGTGAAGACCTCCACCGGCTGCGCACCGGAGACCGCCAGCTTCCCGTCGAAGACGAAGAAGGGCACCCCCTGCACGCCGATCTGGCGGGCCAGGGCGATATCCGCCGTCACCTCCTGGGAATAGGCCGATTCGTCGGCGAGGGCGGAGTCGACGTCCGCACGGCGCAGGCCGACCTGCTCGGCGAAGGTGCGGAGCTGGTCGTGGTCGGCGATGTTCTTCCCCTCCGTGAAGTAGCCACGCTTGACCAGCTCATCCCATTCCACACCTTTGCCGTCCATGCGGGCGAGCTGGCCGATCCGGTGGGCGTCCATGGTGTTGACCATGTGGGATTCCCGCCAGTTGAACTCCAGGCCCACCTCGGCGGCGCGGGCGGCGAGCCCGTCGTTCATGGAGACAACCTGCTCCTCACTCATGCCCTTGATCCGCACGAGGTAGTCCAGGGCGGTGCCGGTCGACTCCTTCGGGAGCTCCGGGTCGAGCTGGAAGCTGCGCCAGACGACCTCCACGTCATCCCTGCCCTCGAAATTCTCCAGGGCGAGGTTGAGGTGGCGCTCGCCGACGGTGCAGAAGGGGCAGATGTAGTCGGACCAGATATCGATTCTCATGCCCGGTGCAACCAGATCCGGGCCAGCCCTGTTCCCCGGGCCACCCACCCGCACCCCCGCAGGTATCAATGCTGCAACATTGTTTAACGCGGGACACATCGCGGATAAACTGTGATTTCTACCACTACTTTGCCAGTGAAGGAGTGAGCAGTCGTGGATCTCAAGCAAAGTATCCTTACCCAACAGTTCACGGTCGAACTCGTCCGTGCCATGCCCCAGCTCCCGGTTCCGCAGGCGGTGTCGGCGGCGATGCAGCTGGCACACTCGATGAACCTGCCCCGATTCGAGGATTTCGGGTCGATGATCAACCTGGTCAACAGCCTCCAGCTCCGCCCTGCCGACGAGTGGGCGGCCTTCGGCTACGAACCGACGGACAAGGCCGTCCCCGTCCGCCTGGAGGTGCCCCACGAGCCGGCAGTGCCGGCGAAGGGCAGAGAACATCTCCCGGAGCGGGGCTGGGACGGCCGCATCCGCTTCGAGGATCATTTCCTCTCCGTCCACACCCGGCGCGTCCATTCCTCCTCGACGCACCTGATCAACTACCGGGATGCCGTCGGTGCCTGGCGCAAGCGTCTGGGCTATGTCACCGACCCTTCACTGGCCTACGCGGAGTTCACTTCGGCGGCTGTCGGGCGGCAGATCCCGATGCGCCGGGTGGAGATGCTGGGCAACCTGTGGAAGATCGGCGCCGTGGCCACCTGGGAAACCGACTGGGAGGGTGAGACCTCCTGGTGCTACGTCGACCAGCGTCCGTTGCCCGGGGAGAGCCCCGATCCGATGGTCAACGAGGCTGACGCGTGGTACCGGATCCGGATCCACCCCGATGTCGGCCGCGACGTCATCGTGGAGATCGCCCGCTGCCTGGCGGAGATCCACCTGGGCTATGTGGAGAAACTCTGGGGCCCGGAGGTCGAGGGCGGTGCACAGCGCGGGCCGGAATCGGAGGCCGCTGCCTACATCGCCCTGGAGCGGCTGTGGATCCCGCAGCGCAGCCGCCGCACCGACTGGTACCACCGCTACGTGGCGGGTGAGCCGATGCCGGCGGAGTTCCGCTGGGATGCGGTTTTCCGTGCCGCAGAGGCCGTGGAGGAGCTGCTGCGGGGTGATACGGCCCCCGTGACCGCCTGAGACACCCTAAACTGGAGGTTGACCAGATCGTGACAACCAGTTTCAGGAGCGGTGTCTTAAGTTGCAGAGCCACACCGCCGGTGAACAGAATCTGGCGGTGAGCTTCGCCTTCATCGCCGGTTTCGTTGATTCCATCGGCTTCCTCTTCCTCGGGGGTGTGTTCCTGTCCTTCATGTCAGGAAACACCACCCGTATCGCCACGGCCGTCGTTGACGGCAACGGCGAGCTCACGCTGCTGGCGGGTTCCGCCGTGCTGTTCTTCCTTCTCGGGGTGATGGAGGGCGCGGTGGTGCGCCGCGTGGCCAAACGCCGGCTGCGGCCGGACCGGGTCCGTGAGGTGGTGATGGTCAACATGTGCATCCTCTTCACCGTCGCTGCACTGCTCGTGCTTCTCGACGCCCCCCGGATCGCCATCATCGCCGCCTCCCTGGGCATCGGCGCCATGAACTCCATCTTCGAGCGTGAGGGTGAGGTCGCCATCGCCCTGACGTACATGACGGGCACCCTGGTGAAGATGGGACAGCGCTTCGTCGACTCCTTCTTCGGTGGTTCCCACGCCGCCTGGCTGGGACATCTGCGGATGTGGGCGGGGCTGACCTTCGGCGCTTTCGCCGGCGCGCTCGTCTACCGCTTCCTGGGCATGCACTCCCTCATCCCCGTGACGCTGCTGACCTGGGGTGTCACGGGCATCGCGCTGCTTACCCGCATATACGGCCGCCGTCACGGTTCGGTGGTCAAGGTCCGCGTGGATCCGAACTGAGCCTGACGTAAATCTCTTCTGCGTGAAACACACATCCCCCGCACCTGCACCACCATCCTCACGGCCGGGGTGTTCACAGTGTCCGTCCGGCAGGCGGGTTCCGCAGACGGGTTGATCGGCGACGCCGTGACCGTCTCCAGCCGGCTCACGCGCTTCCCGGGATCCACGCTCGACACCACCCTGAGCTCCCTGTCCAGCAACCCGGAGCCCCCCTGCCGACGATGCCGGTCGGGGTGGCCGGGGTCGTCGATAAGCAGATCGACGAGCGCAACCCGCGCCTGGAACGGGCGAGGGTGGCCTCCTTTGCCATGCAACGCCATGTTTCCGTCCAGATCATGCGCCGCTGCTCCACCTGCTCGACGGCATCACCGCCCCAACAACTCCGGTTGCATCGGCGGGGGCAGGATCGGGAAGGTCTTCACCGCGGAGAACGTCACCCTCATCATTCCCACCCAGGCCGCCGGAATGGACCACCAGGTGGTCAACTACAAGGGTGCCGGCGTCCACGCGTGGAGCAATGTCCGTGAGGAACTCGCCCCGGCCTGCACTGACCCGGCCTAAAATCGGCGGTATGAGGCCCCTGATCATTCTCACCGCCCTGCTGCTGGCCGGATGCGCCGGGGAGGACGTGCCCCCGGAGCAGACCACCGTGACGGTGACCACCACACCGCCTGCCGCGCCACCGCCGACGACCCCGACGGTGACGGCGGAGGCGGAGGCGGAGGCGTGCGGGGTGGATACGCAGGCCCCGGTCATCTACGAGAACATCACGCAGGTCCCGGCCCCGACGGCACCCGGCGAGGGGTGGGAGTACTACGGACAGTCCAACTACAACCCGTGTGCGGATCTGTCCTACGCCCTGGTGTGGGTCACCGGTTCCGACCGTCCGCTCAAGCAGAGCCAGCTCATGCTCTTCCACCGGGGCAGCTACATCGGGGTCGGGGCGCTGGCCCCGCAGTCCATGTCCGTGGTGGCTGCCGATGACACCTCTGTCCACACCCGCATGCTCGATTTCGAGGCGAAGGAACGCGACCAGGCCCCGGATGTCATGGCCGAGCGGTATCAGGTGGACGTGACCTTCTGGTGGAACGGTGAGCGGGTGGAACCGATCGGGGAGATTCCCAATCAATCGCTGGCTGTACCTCTGCCTCATTGATACTGTCTTGGATTATGTCGCGTATCTCCAAACTGTCACTTTCCATAACAGCTGCCACAGCCCTCAGTCTCGGTCTCGCCTCCCCCGCCGCCGCCCAGTCACTGACCGGCAGCGCACTGGAGGAGGCCGTGATCAGTTCGAACGCCGATCCCCAGTCCTCCGGCAACGCCATCAACAACACCCTCTCCCTGCTGGAGAGCTTCGGCTCCTCCGAGGTCCCCGTCAGCAGCCTCCCGGGCAGCAGCCACGGCGGTGTCAATCTGCCGCTCGACCACTCCATCACTCAGGCCCGGATCGTTGACAAGCAGGTCGAGGACGCCGGCCGCCGCCAGGAACGCTGGACCATCGCCTCCCCGGCCATGAAACGCAACGTCGAGGTGCAGATCGTGCGCCCGGCCGACGCGAATGCACCGGCCCCCATGCTCTACCTCCTTGACGGTGTCGGCGCCCCGCGCGACAACTGGTGGCTCGGCACCGGAGACGCCCACACCATCTTCGGCGACGAGAACGTCACCCTCGTCTTGCCCACCCAGGCCCAGGCCTCCATGTACGCCGACTGGCTGCGCGACGACCCGGCGCTGGGCCGCCATCAGTGGGAGACCTTCATCACGGAGGACCTCGACCCCCTGCTCCGGGACGAGTCCAGTCTCAACTTCAACGGCAAGCGCGGCATCGGCGGGCTGTCCATGGGTGCCTCCGGCGCGGTGCACATCGCCAACCGCCACCCCGGGCTCTTCGACGCTGTCTTCGCCCTCTCCGGCTGCTACTCCCCCATGGATCCCATCGGCCGCCAGAATGCCCACCTGACCGTGACCACCCGCGGCGGCAACGTGGACAACCTCTACGGCCCCTACGGCTCCGAGCGCTGGCACTACCACGACACCGTCGGCGACCCGGAGGGCCTGCGCGGCCAGCGTGTCTACCTCTCCGCCGCCTCCGGCGCCTTCGCCCCCGAGGACATCGCCAACTACGCGAACAACAACTGGTTCGACATGTCCTCCGGCGCCGCCCTCGAGCGCAGCTCCTTCGAGTGCACCCGGCTTCTCGACGACGCCATGACCTCCCGCGGCTTCACCGGCCACAAGGTCGACTACGCCGAGACCGGCACCCACGACTGGCACACCTTCCGCGAGCAGCTGCCCGCCGCCTGGGCCCACATCAGGCCCGCACTGTTCTAACTCCCCGACAGGCGACAGGAAAAAATCAGGCCACCAGCCCCGGTACGGGCTGGTGGCCTCATGTCGTTCCGCGGGGAAACTATCCCTCGTCGGTGGACAGCGCCGCGACGAATGCCTCCTGGGGCACCTCGACAGAACCGATGTTCTTCATGCGCTTCTTACCGGCCTTCTGCTTCTCCAGCAGTTTGCGCTTACGGGAGATGTCGCCGCCGTAGCACTTGGCCAGGACGTCCTTGCGCAGGGCGCGGATGTTCTCGCGGGCGATGATCTTCGCACCGATGGCCGCCTGGATGGGTACCTCGAACTGCTGACGGGGGATGAGCTCCTTGAGCTTGACCGTCATCTTGTTGCCGTACCACTGGGCGTTGTCCCTGTGCACGATGGCGGAGAACGCGTCCACCGGCTCACCCTGCAGGAGGATGTCGACCTTGACCAGGTCGGCCTCCTGCTCGCCGGACTCCTCGTAGTTCATGGAGGCGTAGCCCTTGGTGCGGGACTTGAGCATGTCGAAGAAGTCGAAGATGATCTCACCGAGCGGGATGCTGTAGCGCAGCTCCACCCGGTCCTCGGAGAGGTAGTCCATGTTCTTCATGTCGCCGCGCTTGGACTGGCACAGCTCCATCGTCGGGCCCACGAACTCGCTGGGCACGATGAGGGTGAGGTTGACGATGGGTTCGTAGATCTCCCGCAGCTTGCCGCCCGGCCAGTCGGCGGGGTTGTGCACGCGGTGCTCGGAACCGTCCTCGGCGACGACGCGGTAGTCCACCGACGGGGCCGTGGAGATCAGGTCGAGGTCGAATTCCCGCTCCAGGCGGTCGCGGGTGATCTCCATGTGCAGCAGGCCGAGGAAGCCGCAGCGGAAACCGAAGCCCAGGGCGACGGAGGTCTCCGGCTCATAGGACAGGGAGGCATCGTTGAGCTGGAGCTTCTCCAGGGCCTCACGCAGGGCCGGGAAATCGGCCTGGGAGACGGGGAACAGACCGGAGTAGACCATCGGCTTGGGCTCTGCATAACCCTTGAGGGGCTGCTCCGCCCCACCCTGGGCCCAGGTGACGGTGTCGCCGACCTTGGACTGGCGCACATCCTTGACGCCGGTGATGAGGTAGCCCACTTCACCGGGGCCCAGCCCCTCACACTTCTTCGGCGTCGGCGAGACGATGCCGATCTCCAGGAGCTCGTGGTTGGTCCCGGTGGACATCATCTTCAGGCGCTGGCGCGGGGTCAGCCTGCCGTCCATCACGCGGACGTAGGTGACCACGCCGCGGTAGGTGTCGTAGACGGAGTCGAAGATCATGGCGCGGGCAGGGGCGTCCGCACCGTGCTCGGAGGTCGGCGCCGGGATGAGCTCGGCGACCTTGTCCAGCAGCGCCGGCACCCCCTCGCCGGTCTTGCCGGACACGCGCAGGACATCCTCCGGCTCGCAGCCGATGATGTTGGCGATCTCCAGGGAGTACTTCTCCGGGTCCGCGGCCGGCAGGTCGATCTTGTTCAGGACCGGGATGATCTCCAGGTCGTTCTCCATCGCGAGATAGAGGTTGGCCAGGGTCTGGGCCTCGATGCCCTGCGCGGCGTCGACAAGCAGGATCGCACCCTCACAGGCCTCGAGGGCGCGGGAGACCTCGTAGGTGAAGTCGACGTGGCCCGGTGTGTCGATCATCTGCATGACGATCTCCTCGCCCGTGTGCGGACCCGACTGGGGCACCCACGGCAGCCGGACGTTCTGCGCCTTGATGGTGATGCCGCGCTCACGCTCGATATCCATGTTGTCCAGGTACTGGTCACGCATGTCCCGCGCCTCAACGACATTCGACAGCTGCAGGATACGGTCGGCGAGCGTCGACTTACCGTGGTCGATGTGCGCAATGATGCAGAAGTTCCGGATCCTGGACGGATCGGTGAACGTCTTCTCCGCAAAATTCTTCGGCATGGTGTGGTGGCAGTTCCCTTCTTATATGACCTCCCCACCCTACCGGAGTCCAGCCCGATACTTAAGTGACCTAGCAGAGCCCCGCATTCCTCTACTACACTGGAACAACACAGTCGAGGTGCACGAGGAGGCGGGGAATACCGATGAGCAGCCACGGCAGCGGCCCCAGGGGGATACACCGCCCTGCGCTGCCCGCCCAGGAGCGGCCGGCCCTCGCGGAGATCATCCGCGCCTTCTTCGGCACCAACGGCTCCCCCCTGGACCAGGGACTTGCGCGCATCAACCAGCGCCTCGGACTGCACAACGACCCGAAGCCGGAGATCGCCCGCGCCGCAGCCGCCCACATCCGCGTCGAGGCCACGGAGCGGATGAGCCGCAACATCTACTACGCGCCCGACATGGACGGCCAGGCCGAACCCGGCGAGGTCGTGTGGATCTGGGCACCCTCCGACGGACCCGAGGCGCCACCCCGGGAACGCGCCATGCTGGTCATCGGCCGCGACCGCCACACCATCCTCGGCCTGCTCATCTCCCCCAACCCGAAGCATGCCGGCGCGGAGAGCTGGCTCGACATCGGCGCCGGTGAATGGGATGCCGCCGGCCGCCAGTGCTGGATCCGCCTTGACCGGGTGCTCGAGGTCTCTGAGCAGGGTGCACGCCGCCAGGGTGTCCTGTTCCCGCCGCGCCGTTTCGACCGCATCGCCACCCGCCTGCGCAACAACTACCACTGGGGCTGACACCGGCCTTTTGGGTTCCCGCTGGCCGGACTGCTAGAATTTCCCCGTTATTCACTTCCGGGCGCGCCGGCCGGAGCGGACAGGACCTTGGGTCCGCTCACTGAACACCGGTGCCGCGTGGCCGCAGAGCCGCAGGACATGTCCGCTGGTGGGTTACCGACACCGAATCCTTACAACTCCAAGAGGTATCTTCATGGCAAACATCAAGTCCCAGATCAAGCGCAACATCACCAACGAGAAGGCGCGCGTCCGCAACCAGATCGTCCGCTCCTCCGTCCGCACCGAGCTGCGCAAGTTCCGCGCCGCCGTCGAGGCAGGCGACAAGGGTGCCGCCGAGACCCAGCTGCGCATCGCCTCCCGCGCGCTGGACAAGGCCGTGACCAAGGGCGTGTTCCACCGCAACAACGCCGCCAACAAGAAGTCCGCCATGGCCCTGGCCTTCAACAAGCTGGGCTAAGCCACTTCTTCCTGCACTGAACCCGGCCCCCTGTTCCAGGGGGCCGGGTTTTCTGTGTCCCGCTTATCGACGCCGCGCCCAGCTGCGGGCGTCGACAAGCACTAGCCGAACAGGTCGGCCAGGCCGTTGTAGGCGAGCACCGCGCCCGCCACGAGGAAGAACACCCCGGCGACGATGTCGATCCACGGACCTGCGCTGAGGAAACGGCGGCGCATCCCCGGCGTGGAGACCATCATCGCGATGCCCAGCTGCAGGATCACCGAGGAGACCGAGAGCAGGACCACCACGCCCACCGCCAGCAGCACCGACGGGGAGGCCGGCAGCAGCGGGGCGATGAGCGCGGAGAGGAAGAGCACGATCTTCGGGTTGGACAGGTTCGTGGCCAGCCCCAGGCGGAAAGAATGCCGCAGCCGCCCGAGACGGGAGGCCGCCTCCCTGATGTCCAGGGGCGGGTCCTTCCGCTCGCGCAACCCGACGCGCAGCATGTTGCGGCCCATCCACACCAGCCAGACGCCGCCGACGAGCTGGAGAAAACCCAGCAGGGCGGGGAAGGCGTTGAGCAGGGCGGCGAAACCCAGGACGGTGAGGGTGCACCAGAACAGCACACCGACCTGGATGCCCAGCACGGTGGCCAGCGCATGACGGCGCGAACGGATCGCCGTGCGGGTGATCAGCAGGATATCAGGACCCGGGGAGGCCGCCCCTGCGATGTTGAGGAAGAGCAGCGTGGCCCACTGGGCGAGGCTCATTCCTCCGCGCCGAGCCGGTCAAGCATGTCGGTCAGCTGGAAGTAGCGGGCGGTCTCCAGGGCGGAGGGGGCGCCGGCGTTGACATCGGCACCCGCGGCGACGAGCCTGTCGACGACCTCGGGGTACTTCTTGAACACCGCGCCGGCCAGCGGTGTCTGCCGGCGTCCGTTCTCCTTGTCCACGTCGGCCCCACGCTCGATCAGTGCGCCCACCAGGGTGTCGTGTCCGGCGTAGGCGGCGAGCATGAGCAGGGAGTTGCCGTCGGCGTTGCTCAGGTCGGGGCTGATGCCGTGGTCGATGTACTGGACGAGGGTCTCGTCGCCGTTGCGGGCCATGTCGAACAGGCGGGAGGCCAGTTCGCGTACGTCGTCAGGAATCTCGGTCATGCGGGAGAGTCTATCCCGCCAGCTCCGAGATCCGCCGCACGGCATTCTCGATGGCATAGGCGGGGTCGCCCCCCTGCCCCTTGACCTCGGCGTCGAGTTCCGCCATGAGGATCACCGCCCTGGAGACCGCCTCCCCCGACCAGCGGCGGGCGACCTTGGCGTTCTTCTCCGCCAGCCAGGGCGGCATGCCGACGCTGCCGGCCACTGCGTTCCAGTTGGTGGTGCGCGTCGAGTACAGCCGCGCGATGCCGGCGACCTTCATGCTCAGGGCCGTGGCCAGGGCGACGGGGTGCATGCCCAGCTGCAGGGCCCGGCGTGTGCTGGCCACGGCCCGGGCCGTCTGCCCGGAGACCGCGAGGTCGGCGATGTCGAAGCCGGAGACCTCCGCCACGCCCTCGTGGTAGGCGCGCACCGCGGTGACGGTGACGTCCCCGTCGGTGTCGGCAACCAGCTGCGAGACCGCCGAGGCCAGCTCCCGCAGATCGGAGCCCACGCCTTCGAGCAGGGCGTGGACGACGTCCGGGGTGGGGCGCACGCCGTGTGTGCGGAACTCGTTGGTCACCCAGCCTGCCCGGTCGCGGGGTTTGAGCGGGTCCGCCGCGTGGAACTCGGCGCACTTCTTGAACTTGCCCAGCAGAGACTTCT
This sequence comes from Corynebacterium lemuris, assembly GCF_024919295.1. Taxonomy (GTDB): domain Bacteria; phylum Actinomycetota; class Actinomycetes; order Mycobacteriales; family Mycobacteriaceae; genus Corynebacterium; species Corynebacterium lemuris. Next base: position 91,276 of record NZ_JANWTC010000008.1, read on the forward strand.
GTCGGCCGCCCCCGGTGTGCTGGATGATGATGTGGATGCCTGGTGCGACAGACCTGCACGTCTGCAGCAGCAGTTCCACGGGTTCCTTGCCGGCAAGTTCGGTGTGGGTGACCACGACGACGCGGTCCTCGCCGAACAGGGAGGGGCTGGTGGCGTCGATCAGCTCGGGTCCGTCGAGTTCCGAGGCTCGCAAGGTGGTGGTCTCCAGCTCGGCGCCTTCGTCGAGCTCGGCGCGGATGGCGTCGAGAAGCGAGCGCCGGGTGCGTTCGGCGATGAACTCGTCCTCGCCGACGATGAGGTGTACAGGTGCCACGGGCATGCTGACCATCCTAGGAGACGGCCTGTCGGCGGGCCGCGGGAGGCATCCGGACACGCGAATTGGCCGCGGTGGTATTTCCGGGGTTCCCGGTCGGCTTTTCTCCTGTGCTGATGCTGCTGAGTTACCGGGCTGATATACACCTGCACGCACTCGACAGGGCTGGGAACGACACTTATTCCATGTCACAAACCCGCTGATCAGCGCGATTTCTGGCGGGTGGGAAAGGAGTCCATTCCGAACCGGAAACTTTATCCGGTACCGCCGTGAAAATAACCTGTCGCTGATAACGTATAGACCATAAATCAATCACTGTCACAAGACTTCTCCACTCCTCCTACCCTTGAATCGTGAAGGACTCCAGTGATGACCACCACGGCCACCGCCCCCTCATCCTCCCCTGACACCCCCGCAACCCCCACGACCCCCGAATCAGCGAAGGGTGCCCGGCTCGCCCTGCTGATCAGCGGCCTGGCGGCGGTCGCTTTCGGCATCGCCGTCCTCGTCTGGCCCACCAAGACCGCCGTCGCCCTGACCGCGGTGATCGGCATCTATGCGGTCATTGCCGGCATCGCCTACGTGGCGCTGGGGATCCTGGCCAAGGACCTCGGGGCGGGCGGGCGCATCGGGCATGTCCTGCTGGGTGTCCTCTATGTCATCGCCGGCGTGTACGCGTTCAGCTCCCTGCAACAGACCGCGGTCTTCCTCGCCCTCTTCCTCACGGCCATGGTCGGTTTCATGTGGATCGTGGAGGGCTTCACCGCGCTGTTCACCCTGGCGCGGGCGAAGTCGAAGACACTCACGATCATGTTCGCCATCATCTCGGTGCTGGCGGGCTTCACCCTGCTCAGCAGCCTGGTGTGGGGCGCGGTGTTCCTCTGGTGGTTCCTGGGCATCTCCCTGGTGGTGCTCGGTGCGCTCAACGTGGTCCGGGCCGCCGTCGGACCGCGGGACTGAAATCACCGGCCGGGCACGCAGCCGACATCGAAGTTGGCGGGGCACGGGACCGGTGCACAGCCCCGAAATAGTCGAGGGCGGCCCGTGGGCCGCCGGGAAGGGTCAGAACCTGCCGTCGCGGGCGTGCTGGGTGCCGTCCACATGCAGGGTGACCTCGCCGTCGCGGTGCGGGAAGAGCACCGGAACACCGTGCGGGGTGACGGTGGGCCGGTTGGCGGGGCGCCCGGCCGGATCCCGCACGATGATCACCTGGGTGCCGGGTGGGGCACGGTCCACCTCCCCCACCTCCTCCACCACATGCACCTGCAGACTGTCCACCGGCACCTCCTCCGGCAGGAGACCGACACCGTCGCGCACGCTGAACACCCACCACCCGAGCACCAGCAGCAGGGTCTTCCAGGTGTGTCCGCCCACCAGGCCGGCGATGATCCAGCCGTAGGCGATGAGCACCCACACCGGTTCCGCCGGCACCGTGGCCAGGGGCAGCCCGGAGCACCAGGCGGCCACCGTGTGGATCCACCACGTGCACGGCTCCAGCAGCTTCAGCGGCAGCCAGGCCAGCGGGCCGGGCAGCAGCGAGAGCCCGGCGGCGATCAGCCCCAGCACCGTCACCGGAGCTACCGCGGGGGCGACCAGCACGTTGGCCAGCACGGAGACCACCGAGACCTCCCCGGCCATGAGCGCGATGATCGGCATGGTGACAATATCCGCGCTGACGGCCACCGCCAGGGCACGGACGAGGATGTCGGGCAGGCGGGTACGCGCCAGGGGCCGGTAGAGCAGCGGATGCAGGGCGATGATCCCGGCGGTCGCCGCCACGGACAACGCGAAGCCGTAGGCCACGGCCAGGTCCGGGTCCCACAGGATCAGCCCCGCCACCGCCAGGCACAGGCCGTGCACCGGTTCCATCCGCGTGGAGCCCAACACCGCCAGCAGACCCACCAACCCCGTCACGGACGCCCGCAGCACGGAGGGTTCGGTGCCCACCAGCCCGACGAAGCCGAGCAGCGCCCCGGTCGCCGCCGCCACCTGCACCCGCGGGCCGAGGGTGAGCAGGCGGCACACGAGCACCGCCGCCGTGGTCACAATCGCCACATTCGCCCCGCTGACCGCGGACAGGTGCGACAACCCGGTGTCAAGGTAAAACTGCCGCTCCACGGTGGTCTGGGCGGAGACGTCACCGAGCACCATGCCCGGCACCAGGCCACGGGAGGACTCCCCCACCGTCTGTTCCACCGCCGCGCCCAGGGACCGCCGGACGATGGCTGCCACCAGGTCCATGCCCTGCGGCCCGCGGAGCTCGTGGACCCGCCCGGTGCCCACCACCACGCCGAGCCCGGGTCTGCCAGCCGGGGACCAGTCGGCCTCGACGAGGACCTGCGCGCCGGCGGGGAACGCGGCCTCCTCCTGTGTAGTGAAGACGGGCAGGGGTGTGGGGTGGCCGGGAGCGTCGACACGCACGAGGTGACCACCCGAGTCCAGCCGCACCGGGGCGGTGGAGACCGTGCCCGCCAGCTGGGCCGGGGGATCCCACGCTGCGACAAGGTGCTGCCGCCACAAGGTCAACGCACCGGCCACCGCACCCAGTACGCCGGTGAGCAGGGCCTGGCCCGCCTGCCGGAACCATCCGAGCAGCAGGCAGCCGGCCGCGAGCACCAACCCAGCCAACACCACAGACCCTTCCAGCAGCAGAATGAGGGTCACCGCCCACACCGCCATGGCGCCGGGAACCAGGCGCAGCTCACTCACAGTCGCACCCTCACAGGGTCACCGATTCACGCAGGGACTCGAATTTGGCGGGGCCGATGCCCTTGACCTCGAGAAGCTGCTCGACGCTGCCGAAACCACCGGTGGCCTCCCGGTGGGCGACGATCGCCGCGGCGGTGGCCGGCCCCACCCCGGGCAGGGTGGTCAGCTCCGTGACGGAGGCCGAATTGAGCGAGACCCCACCCCCGCCACCACCGGAAGCCGCCTCCGGTTCAGGCGCCGCCTCCCCGACCGCCGGCACCACCAGCTGCTGGCCGTCGCTGAGGCGCTGGGCCAGATTCAGGGCCCGCAGATCAGCCTCGGGCAGGGGCTGGGCGTGGTGGAGGGCGTCGTCGACACGCGCACCGGGGGCGAGGATGGCCAACCCGGGCTGCGCCACCGCCCCGACCACGGAGATGACCAGTTCCCCGCCGTCCTCCTCCGCCGCAACCGGGACCGCGGCACCCACAACGGGCAATTCCGTCTCCGCGCTCCCGGCGGACTCCGCTCCCCCGGAGTTGAGCACCACGATGCCCGCGGCGAGCAGCATCACCGCCAGGGCCGCGAAGGCGGCGTGCCGGAGGGTGAGGTGGAGGCGCGGGGTGGGGTAGGCGACGTCGAGAAGCTCCTCCTCGCCGGTGGGGCGGGTGAGGTCCTGCAGGCGGTTCAGCGGGTTCATGGCCCTCAAGCTAGAGGCCCGATGCAGCCCTCGGAAGCCTCAGCGGCCGGACCTGTGGACAAATTTGTCCACGTGTCACTGAACTGGGGACAGATCCTCCGGATGCGACATGAACACCGCCGACACCCCCACGGCGCCGGCCCCGGTGTGCACCGCGAGGGTGGTCTCCATCGGCAGGGCCATGATGCTCGACCCCTCGGCGAGGACCTCCCCCAGCATGTCCTCCAGGTGGGCGGCCGCCTCGGCGGCGTCGTTGTGCTGGATCGCCACGAAGACGGGCCGTCCCCCGGCACGTTCGATGACCAGCTCCACCAGGCGGGTGAATGCCTTCGCCTGGGTGCGGGTCTTACCCACCAGCTCCAGACGGCCCTCCTTCACCTGCATGATCGGCTTCGTGGCCAGCAGCGTCGCCGACAGTGCCGTCGTGGTGGAGATGCGTCCCGACTTCCGGATGTCCTCAATGCCGTGGAGGTAGACCCAGGTGGCGGAACGGCTGAGGGTGTCCTCGGCGATCTCCTCGCAGGTGTCCAGGTCCGCCCCTTCGGAGGCGAGTTTCGCGGCCGTCATCGCGGCGGCCCCCACCGCCATGCCCACTGAACCGGTCTCCACGACCCGGACCAGCTCGTCCGGGAACACGGCCGCGGCCTGGACCGCCGCCGACCACGTCGAGGACAGCTCCTTGGCCAGGTGCAGCGCCAGCACGCCCTCGTCCCCGCCGCGCTCCAGCTGGCGGGCGTAGGCCGCGACCAGCTCCAGGGAGGACAGGCCCGCCGTGGAGGAGTCGTCGTGGCCGTCCTCGGACATGAGGTGCAGGTCGATGACGGTGATGCCGAGCTCCTCGACCACCTCGGGCGGCAGACCGGCGGAGGAATCAGTGACGATGCGTACCGGCATTTATCCCATGTTCCATCCGTCAAGGTACCACTGGGCATCCCCGACCGTGTCCGGAGTGAAATCCGGGGCGCTGGTGGGCGCGGCACCGCCGTTTCCTGATTCGACGCCGTGGGAGACGTCGTCAAGCGCATCCCCGCTGCCCGGCACATAGCGCGGGCGGGCGGTGAGCTGGGAGCGGCGCGTGTTCTTCAGGCCCGAGAGCATCGGGTACATCCCGACATCCAGGCCCAGCAGGCTGGAGGTCAGCGCAGAGATGGTACCGCCGTGGGCGACGATGAGCACCGAATTGCCCTCCCAGGCATCGTAGGTGGCCATCAGTTCCTCAACCACGGGGCGGGCCCGGCGCGCCACGTCCACCCGGGATTCCCCGCCCGGCGGGGCCCAGGTGGCGTCATGCCGCCACGCGGCGCGCGCACCGGGCAGTTCCGCATCCACGTCCATCGCCGTCTTCGACTGCCACTCCCCCAGGTGGGTCTCCCGCAACCGCGGATCGGTGTCCACGCCGAGGCCGAGGACCTTTGCGATGATCGTCGCGGTGTCGTGGGCGCGCGTGAGATCCGAGGAGATGATGCGGGTGATGCCCTCGTCGAGCAGCTGCTGGCCGGCAGTGGCCGCCTGTTCCCGGCCCACGGCGGACAGCTGGGTATCCAACTGCCCCTGCATGCGGCGGGTCGCGTTGTAATCGGTCTGACCGTGGCGGATCAGGATCAGGCGGCGGGTCATGATGTCAGTACTCCTCGTCCATCTCCCGCGGCTCCTCCGCGGCGAGGGGGATCTCGTCGATGGAGGCCACCTGGCGGGTGTCCACATCATCCTCGGTCCAGGTGCCGGGACGCTCGGGCGGGTCGATGCCCTCGACCTCGATGAGCGGGCAGTCCCGGTAGAGACGGTCCAGGCCGTAGAACTCACGCTCCACGTCACGCTGAATGTGGACGACCACCCCGCCGTAGTCCAGCAGTACCCAGCGGTTCTCCCGGATGCCCTCACGGCGGATGGGCTCGGCGCCGGCGGCGGTGAGCTCGTCCTCGACCTCCTGGACGATGGCCGCGACCTGGCGCTCGTTGTCCGCGGAGGCCAGGACGAAGGCGTCGCTGATGGCCAGCACGTCGGAGACGTCGATCACCGCGATGTTGCGTCCCAGCTTCTCGTCGGCGGCCAGGGCTGCGATGGTGGCCAGGCGGCGGGATTCGTCAGAAACAGTCACACAGGGTCCTTTATTGTTCAGGTAGGGCAGGTAGGGCAGGTAGGGCTTGAAAACTCCCTCGAGTTTCCCACGGCGGACGGAGTTTCTCCTACTCGCGCACCGTGTGTCGCCCTGAGTCTACGCGGGGTCCCGCCGGTAGAGGTCGTTCTTGGCGATGTACTGGACCACGCCCTCCGGCACCAGGTACCAGACCGGGCGCCCCGCCGCGGAGCGCGCCCGGCAGTCAGTGGAGGAGATCGCCATCGCCGGCACGTCGATGAGGTGGACGCGCTCCTGGTGCAGCTCCGGCAGCATCTCCTCGGTGAGTTCATAACCGGGGCGGGTCACACCCACGAACTCTGCCAGGTCGAACATCTTGTCCCAGTCCCGCCACGTGACGATCGACGCCAGCGCATCCGCACCCGTGATGAAGAAGAACTCCGCACCCGGGTGCTGCGCCCGCAGATCCGTGAGGGTGTCCACGGTGTAGGTGTCCCCGCCCCGGTCGATGTCGACGCGGCTGACCCGGAACCGCGGGTTCGCGGCCGTGGCGATCACGGTCATGAGGTAGCGGTCCTCCGCCGGGGCGACCTTCCTGGCGGCCTTCTGCCAGGGCTGCCCGGTGGGCACGAAGATCACCGTGTCCAGGTCGAACCGGTCCGCCACCTCACTCGCCGCGACGAGGTGCCCGTGGTGGATCGGATCGAAGGTGCCGCCCATGACACCGATGCGCTCAGTCATGTCTGCGGATTGTATCCGGTGATCCAGCCGGCGAACCGGTCCGCCACCTCCCCGTCGCCCTCGCGCTGCTGCCCGTCGACCGCGCCGAAGTACTCGTCGTGTACCCCGCCGCCATTGGCCAGCGCCGTCCGCCCCGTGCTGGAGGTCAGATTGCAGGCGAAGTCACCGTCGATGCAGTAGTTGAGGCTGTCGCTTCTCGACGGCCCCGCGCTCACCAGCGGATGCAGGGGGTTACCGAGGTAGAGCGAGGCGACCAGCTGGCCGCGCTCCTTCAGCTTCGGCTCCTGCGGCACGAGCACCACCGCACCCTGGGAGAAACCGATGAGGATGTAGCCCGGGTGGCAGCCCGTCCGCTCCTCCCAGGCGTCGACGTAGCCCATGGTGCCGTTGATGCCGGATTCCAGGCCACCGAGCAGCCCGCCGATGGCGTCACCGGCGATGACGTGCGCCGGTGTCTGCCGGAGGATCTCCCCCACCCGGCTGCCGGTCCGGCTCATGTCGAGGTTCTCCCCGCGCTCCGCGATGGCGGGCAGAGGCAGGCTCGCCGGGTAGACGCTGTCATCCAGGCCGAGGACCTGCACGTCCGCCAACAGTGAAGCACCGGTCTGCTCCCGGTGGCGCGCCTCCGCGTAGTGCAGGAAGGCCCTGATGCTCTCCGCCTCGTAGCCGTTGGACACCCACGGAGCTTCCGGACTGTAGGAGGTCGGGTCAAGGTGGTCATTCTGTTCGCTGCCGCGAGCGGCGAGGACGACGATCTCCGGGCAGACCTGGGCTGTATCGGGCTGCCCGGTGCCGGCGGCGGCCGGCACCGGGGACGACACCAGCAGCAGTGCCGCGGCGGTCACGAGACCACCCCTGAGCTTCTTCATTTCTCCCGCCTCTCATCACCTGTTCAGGCAACAATAAGCCGGTGGCGGGCCCGGCGCAGCGTTTCTACGGGCGGGTGTGGCCGGTGCCCTGCAGGATCCACTTGGTGGAGGTCAGCTCGGGCAGGGCCATGGGGCCACGGGCGTGGAGCTTCTGGGTGGAGATGCCGATCTCCGCACCCATGCCGTACTGCTCACCGTCGGTGAAGGCGGTGGAGGCGTTGACCATCACGGCGGCGGCGTCGACTTCGTCGGCGAAGCGCTGGGCGGTGACGATGTTGTTGCTGGCGATGCCCTCGGTGTGGCCGGAGGACCAGCGGGTGATGTGGGCGATGGCCCCACCCACACCGTCGACGACCTTGGCGGCGATGTCCATGGTCAGGTACTCCTCGCCCCAGTCGGTGTCGTCAGCCTGGACGATGTCGGCGGCGCCGAAGGCCTCGAGCTCCTCCACGTCACCGTGGACGGTGACCCCGGCCTCCTGCAGCCCCCGGACGACGGCGAGCTTGTCGGCGTCCGGGAGACCGGCATCAATGAGCGCGGTCTCGGTGGCGTTGCACACCGAACAGCGGCGGACCTTGCCATTGATGAGCATGGCGATGCCCTGCTCCAGGTCGGCGTCACGGTCGATGTAGAAGTGGCAGTTGCCGGAGCCGGTCTCGATGGCCGGGACGGTCGCGTTGGTCACCACCGTCTCGATCAGGCGGGCGCCACCGCGCGGGATGACCACGTCGACCAGTCCGCGGGCGGTGATGAGATCCTGGACCGAGTCATGGGATTCGCAGGGCAGGAGCTGGACGATCTCGCGGGGCAGGTCGAAATCGGCGAGCACGCCCTGCAGAATCTCCACCAGCTTCGCGTTGGAGTTGCGGGCGGTGCGCGAGCCGCGCAGCAGCGGCACGTTGCCGGATTTCAGGGCCAGCCCGAAGGCGTCGACGGTGACGTTGGGGCGGGCCTCATAGACCATGCCCATCACGCCGAGGGGGACGCGCACCTTACGCATCTGGATGCCGTTGGGCATCACGCCGCCGGTGAGCACCTCACCCACCGGGTCCTTGAGGCCCGCGACCTGGCGCAGGCCACCGGCGATGCCCTCGATGCGGGCGGCGTCGAGGCTGAGACGGTCGATGAGAGCCTCGGTCAGTCCCTCCGCCCGGCCGGAGTCGATGTCCTGCTGGTTGGCGGCGATGATCTCATCGGTTTTTGCGATGAGCGCAGCGGCGGCGGCGAGCAGGATCTCATTCTTCCGGGAGGTCGGCAGCTGGGCCAGAACCGGGGCGACGGCCTTGGCTGCGCGGGCCTTGGTCAGTACTTCTTCACGTTCAGTGGCACGGCTATCAGTCATGCCACCCCATCTTACATAGCTTCCCGACGCCCAGCCCATCTTTAGCAAATACGTTCGCCGAAAGGGTTGACGGTGCTGCAGGATGAGGTTAATGTAGAACATGTGAACGAGGGGGTGTCATCATGGTGAAGCAGCAGGTCGAACAGGCCGTCGCACAGATCGAGGCCGGCCTGGCCACACTCTCCCAGGTGATGGCTGATCCCGCGGCCATCCCCTTCGACGAGGTCGCCGGCTCCTTCGGGAAGCTGGAGGCGGCCGTCAACAGCAAGGCCCACCTGGACGCGGCCTTCGCCTGGCTGGCGGAACGTGCCGGGGCCGGACGCCTGGTCGGCTCCGTCAGCGCGCTGGAGTACCTGACCCGCACCCTGGGGCTGTCCCGACGCGAGGCCATTGCCCGGTTGAAGACGGGCCACAACCTGTTCAGCCCGCCTCCCCCGCCGCCGGAACCCGAACCCGGCGAGTCCGAGGAGGAGCGCCACGCCCGGGAGGAGGCGGACCGGGCCCGCGTCGAGCGCGAACGCCGGGTGCGGGAGGAGGCCCGCCGCAAGGCGGAGGAGCAGTCCGCCGAGATGCTCCGCATCATCGACCGGGAGCTCGCCGACCTCGACGAGCACGCGAAACCCGGCCGGGCAGAACTCTACAACCGGGCACTGTCGGAGGCCGCCCGCCGGGCACCGGAGGACCTGCGCACCTGGCTGCGCCGCCAGGTGAAGCTGGCCAACGCCGCCGGAGCCCCGGATCCGCTCGCCGGCTACCGCCGCCGCTTCCTCCTGGTCGGGGAACCCGATGCCGACGGCAGCTGCACCATCCGGGGCAGGCTGCCTGCCGCGGATGCCGCCATGCTCAAGGCGGCGCTGGCGCCGGGGGAACGTCCCGGTGCCAACCTCCCCGATGAGGACGCCGAGGACACCCGTACCCGTGCCCAGCGGCGCGTGGACCAGCTGGCGGTCATCCTGAAGCGGCACCTGGCCTCCCAGCAGGCCGCCTCCCGCTACGGGGTGGGCTCCATCCTGCTGTCCTTCACCGCCGAGGACCTCGCGGAACTCTCCCCCACCTCGGAGTTCAGCACCAACACCGGCGACCGGCTCAACGTCGTCGACATCCTCCGGTTGGGGGCTGCGAAGTTCGACGTCATGGCGCTGCACGACACCGACGGCCAGCCCCTGGCGCTGGGCCGGGCCAACCGCCTGGCCAGCTTCTTCCAGCGCGTCGCGCTCTACGCCGCTCAGGGGGTGTGCGGCTGCCCGGACTGCAGCAGCGCGGCGATCCACAACGACGCCCACCACATCCGGGCCTGGGAGAATGGCGGGGGCACCGACCTGCACAACCTGACGCTGGCCTGCCAGCTGCACCACGCCGACAACGACGATTCGCGCAGCGGCACCGGCAGCCGGAGCTACCTCGACCGCTGCCCCGTCACCGGACGGGTGGGCAGGCGCGCCGGCCCCGGCCAACCGCTGCGCTTCAATGACACCCAGACCGAGGCCGACTCCGCCGGGGCCCGCATCCGGAGACGCAACCGCCCACCCCCTGAAGAGGAGGTCGCCTGATGCCCGATGTCACCTGTGGGTCAGTAACCCGTCTCCAGGTTGACCTCGTTCGGCATGCGTCCGCCTGCCTCGAAGGCGGCGGCGTTGGCCACCACCAGCCGTCCCATCCGCTCCTGGATGATGCTGAATGTGTTGGCGGTGTGCGGGGTGATGATGCAGTTGGGTATGTCCCACAGCGGGTGACCATCAGGCAGGGGCTCCGGGTCGGTGACATCCAGGGCCGCCCCCGCGATCTGACCGCTGCGCAGGGCCTCGACCAGGTCGTCGGTGTGGACCAGGGGGCCGCGGGCGACATTGACCACCACGGCGGAGGGCTTCATCTGCGCGAAGATGTCCCGGTTGATCATGTGGCGGGTCTCCTCGGTGAGCGGGGCGAGCACCACGAAGATGTCCGCCTTCCCCCACACCTGCACCGCATCGGCCATGGCATAGGACTCGTCCGCGCCCGTCACTTCGCGGCCGGAGCGGGTGACGGCGATGATGCGGACCCCGAAAACGGAGAGCATGCCGATCAGCTTGGTGGCGATCCGTCCGGCGCCGATGATGGCGACGGTCTTGTTGTCGAAGAGCCACTGCTTCTTCTCGTCGATCTCACGGGCCACGGAGAAGGACTTCGCCAGGGTGACGGTCTTGTGCATGTGCATCTGGGCCAGCAGGAGCCCGATGGTCGATTCCGCGACGGTGTCGTCGTAGAGGCCGGAGGCACAGGCCCACCGCACGCCACCCGGGTGGATGAGACCGGCGGAGTGGAGGGCGTCCACGCCGGCGAAGGCCGCCTGCACGTAGCGGATGTTCCCGGGCAGTGGATCGGGGAAGTTGTCCGGCCCGCCGTTGAAGACGAGGAAGTCCGCCTCCCCGATATCCTCGACCAGTTCATGTCCGGCTGCCTCGATCTCGGCGATGGCGTCCGGCCACTGCTGGGGCTGGAAAGCGAACTTCACGGGGGTCTCCTTGTGGTGGCTGTATGGAAGGTGCCACCACGCTACCGGACCCGCCTACGGTCAGTAACCCCGTTCGATGTCCACTTCGGTGGGCATCCGCAGCCCGGCCTCGAAGGCGGCGGCGTTGGCCACTATCTGCGGTGCGATCATGCGCTGCGCGATCCGGCCGGTGGCGGCGATGTGCGGGGTGATGGTGCAGTTGGGCAGGCGCCACAGCGGGTGGCCGTCGGGCAGGGGCTCGGGGTCGGTGACATCCAGCGCAGCCCCGGCGATCGCCCCGGTCTGCAGCGCGTCCACGAGGTCGTCGGTGACTATCAGCTCGCCGCGGCCCACATTGACGACGACCGCGGAACTCTTCATCTGCTCGAACTTCGAGGCGTCCACCAGTCCGGCGGTCTCATCGGTCAGGGGCATGGCCAGGACGAAGGCGTCGGCCTGCGACCACACGTGCTCGGCCTCGGCGATCGGGTACGTCTCGTCTGCCCCGCCGACCACCCTGCCGGAGCGGTTCACGGCAACCACCTTGACGCCGAAGGGGCGGAGCATGGGGATCAGGGCGTCGGCGATGCCGCCGGCACCGATGATGGCGACGGTGGCGGTGTCGAAGAGCCAACCCTGGGCGGCGTCGATGGGGCCGCGGGCCCGGAAGGAACCGGCGAGGGAGGCGGCCTTGACGTGGTGGAGCTGCGCGAGCAGCAGGGTCATGGCGATCTCGGCGACAGGTTGGCCGTAGACACCGGCGGCGTTGGCCCAGCGGACCTGACCGGGGCGCATGACGCCGGCCTCGATGAGCCGGTCGACGCCGGAGAACACGAACTGCACGAAGCCGATGTTGGCGGGCAACGGTTGGGGCAGGCGGCCGCCGGCGTAGATGAGGAACTCGGCCTCATCCAGGTCGGTGGTGAATTCATGGCCGGCGGCCGCCACCTCGGCGACGACGTGGTCCCAGACGCCGGGGTACATGGTGAACTTCAACAGTGATGCGCTCCTGGTTACGCGAAGGTCCTCACAGGCGTGAGGCGAAATTGGAAAGGTAGTCGGCGTGCACGACGGGACGGCGCTGACCTTCGGGAAGGTCCTCGGTGTGTTTGCCCAGCATGTTGACGAGGACATCCGAGTCGTAGGCGACTTCACCGCGGCCGACGACCTGGCCGTCGGGGCCGATGATGTCGACGATCTCCCCGGCCTGGAACTCACCCTCGACGGCGGTGACGCCCACGGCGAGGAGGGAGGTGCCACCGGCGGTGACGGCCTCGACCGCACCGGCGTCGAGGCGCAGGGTGCCGCCGATGTCGGCGGCGTAGAGGGCCCAGAACTTCCAGGCGGAGAGGCGGTTCTCCTTGGGGTGGAAGACGGTGCCGACGGTGGCGTCATCAAGTGCAGTTCCGATATTGTCGGCCGAGGTGAGCAGGACGGGTACGCCACCGCGGGAGGCGAGTCGGGCGGCGGCGACCTTGGAGGCCATGCCGCCGGTGCCGACGAGTCCCCCGTCGCCCGCGATGACGCCCTTGAGGTCGTGGCCACTGCGGACCTCGGAGATGAAGCGTGCGTCGGGTTCGGCGGGGTTGCGGTCGTAGAGGCCGTCGACGTCGGAGAGCAGCACGAGCGCATCGGCGCTGATGAGATGGGCGACGATGGCGGAGAGCCGGTCGTTGTCGCCGAAGTGGAATTCGGAGGTGGCGACGGTGTCGTTCTCGTTGACGATGGGTACGACGCGCAGCTGGCGGAGGCGGTCGATGGTGCGTTGGGCGTTGTTCGCCCGGTCGCGGCGGCCGGCGTCGGAGGCGGTGAGCAGCACCTGGCCGATGGTGCGGTGGTAGCGGGCGAAGGAGCGGCCCCACTGGTGGGCGAGGTGGACCTGGCCGACGGCGGCGGCGGCCTGCTTGGTGGCCAGGTCCGTGGGGCGCTGGGCGAGGCCGAGGGGGCCCATTCCGGCGGCGACGGCACCGGAGGAGACCACGATGATGTCCGAGTTGTACATCCGGGCCTGGAGGGCGTCGACGATGTGGTTGATCTTGTTGGGGTCGACCGTGAAGTCCTCGTTGGTCAGGGATGAGGAGCCGATTTTGACCACGACCCTCTTGGCGTGGGCGATCCGCTCACGCATCTCCGACTCATGACCGAAGGCCGGGTTTTCACCCGGCTCGACGACCGGGGCAGGGAAATCCACTCCGACGGCTTTGTCGGCGTGGTTCCCGTACGGGGACAGGGGCAGTCCTTGAGGGCGTGTCGTCATGTCTGCCCAGTCTACAGGCACTCCCCCGACCGGGGTCAGCCTTCCCAGCGCTCCCGGGAGGCGGTCTCGTCGTCGCCGTAGTCGTATTCGTCGATGAGTCCGCGTCGGGCCTGGGAGGCGCGCTTGCGTTCCGTGGCGGAGAGCCGCTCGTTGGACAGCAGGCGGGCGTCCTGGCCGCGGCCGGCCACGGTCGGGTCGACGCCGGCGCCGGTGAGCGGTTCCCAGTCGAAGGAGACGTCGCCGATGGTGACATGGGCCCCTTCGCGGGCACCGGCCCTGTGCAGGGCGTCCTCGACACCCATGGCGGCGAGTCGGTCCGCGAGGTAACCGATGGCTTCCTCGTTCTCGAAGTCGGTCTGGGTGATCCAGCGTTCGATCTTCTCGCCGGTGACGACGAAGCCGCCCTCGATCTCCGGGTCGGGGGTGACCACGAATTCGGGCGCGCGGCGCTTGCGGGCGTCGACGGCCTTGGGGCGGATGATGGTGTGCTCGGTGTCCACCGCCGCACGGGGGCGGCGTCGGCGGTCCTCCTTGACGATCTCCAGGAGCTTGTACTTCAGCGGTTCCAGGCCCTTGTGGGCGACGGCGGAGATGATGAAGATGGGCCAGCCGAACTTCTCCTCCAGGTCCTCCCGGACGAACTCGGCGAGTTCCTCGGCCTCAGGCACGTCGGCCTTGTTGAGGACGATGACGCGCGGCCGGTCGCTCAGGTCCCCGAGTCCCACGTCGCCTTCGAGCACCGACTCGTAGGCGGCGAGTTCGGCCTCCAGGGCCTCGATGTCGCTGACCGGGTCGCGGCCGGGCTCCATGGTGGCGGTGTCGACCACGTGCACCAGCACGGAGGTGCGTTCGATGTGGCGGAGGAAGTCCAGGCCGAGGCCCTTGCCTTCGGAGGCCCCGGGGATCAGGCCGGGGACATCGGCCATGGTGAAGGACTCGTGTCCGACGTTGACCACGCCCAGGTTGGGGGCCAGCGTGGTAAAGGGGTAGTCGGCGATCTTGGGTTTCGCGGCGGAGAGCACCGAGATGAGCGAGGACTTGCCGGCGGAGGGGAAGCCGACGAGGCCGACATCGGCCATGGTCTTCAGTTCCAGGATGAGGTCGTGCTGCTCACCGGGTTCACCCTTGAGCGCAAAGCCGGGTGCCTTGCGCTTGTGGGAGGCCAGTGCGGCGTTGCCCAGGCCACCGAAGCCACCTGCGGCGGCGATGAAGCGGGTGCCGGGCACGGTGAGGTCGGCCAGGACCTCCCCGCCTTCAGACATGACGACGGTGCCCACCGGCACCTCGAGGATGAGGTCCTCACCGCGGGCGCCGTTGCGGTTGGAGCCGGCGCCGTTGGCGCCGCGGTCGGCCTTGATGTGGGGGCGGAAGTGGAAGTCCATGAGGGTGTGCACCTGGGGGGAGACCTCCAGGATGATGTCACCGCCGTGGCCGCCGTTGCCTCCGTCGGGTCCGCCGAGTGGTTTGAACTTCTCCCGGTGGACGGACACGCAGCCGTGGCCGCCGTCTCCGGCGGCGAGGTGCAGGACCACGCGGTCTACGAAGCGGGACATGTGGGTCTTCCTCCTGTTGTGGGGCAGGTAGTGCTCAAGAATACCTGCAGAAATGGCCGAAACCCGCCGCTCCCCCGGAAGGGATGCGACGGGCTCCAGACAGTGGTCGTTATGACCTAGGCGTCGACGGTCTCATTCTCAACGATGTTGACCATGCGACGGTTGCGCTTGATGCCGAACTCGACGGCACCGGCCTTGAGGGCGAAGAGAGTGTCGTCGCCACCGCGACCGACATTCTCGCCCGGGTGGAACTTGGTTCCGCGCTGACGGACCAGGATCTCACCGGCCTTGACCTGCTGGCCACCGAAACGCTTCACGCCGAGGCGCTTGGCCTCGGAGTCGCGGCCGTTGCTGGAGCTGGATGCACCCTTCTTAGTTGCCATTGGTTACCCTCCTTGGCTTATTTGATACCGGTGACCTTGAGCACCGTCAGCGGCTGACGGTGACCCTGGCGCTTCTTGTAGCCGGTCTTGTTCTTGTACTTCATGATGTGGATCTTCGGGCCCTTGGTGTGCTCGACGATCTCTGCGGCGACGCTCACGCTGGCGAGGTCATCGGCCTTGGACTTGACGTTGGAACCGTCGACGAGCAGAACGGGGGTCAGAGCCACGGACGCACCCGGCTCACCCTCGAGCTTCTCGACCTTGACGAGGTCACCTTCGGCAACCTTGTACTGCTTGCCGCCGGTCTTGACGATCGCGTACATAGGAGGGTTACCCCTTATCTAAACTCGGCTCAGGTTCGCGGACGCGGACCTGAATGGACGTATTTCACTGGCGTTTCAAGGGCCTGCAGGCACACCGGAGCCCCAGGGGGCAGGGCGGCGCAATATCCCTAAAACAGCGACTGTCAAAGACTACCCCGCCAGCTCGCCAAAAGACAAACTGCTGGTGTGAGCCATTAACGTCCGCTGCTCCGCCTGCTCACGCGCCTGCGGCCGCGGCCCGCGCGCTTCTCGACGCCACCTTCCACCACGTCCCGTTTCTCCTCACGCCGGGGCGCCTGCTCCGGCTGTGCGGGTGCGGTCTCCTGCGTCGTGGCGGTGGTGCGGCGCACGGCGCGCCGGCGTCCGCGTGCCCTGGTGGGCGCGCCGGAGGAGACCTCCTGCGGCTGCTCCGTCACCCGGCTCTCCGCGCGGGGGCTGGTGGAGCGGCTGACCCGACGGCGTCCGCGGCCACGCGGGCTGCTCTCCTCCTCAACCTCCCGGGTCTCCCGAACCTCGGGCACCTTGATCATGGTTTCCTCGGCCCTGGCCACCGGGCCGGAGGGTGCCGAACCGGGGAAATCCTCCGGCTTCGGGCGGTGGTCCGAGCGGGAGTTGCCGCGGGTGCGGCGGCGACGGCGCGGGGAGGCATCGAAATCGGCGACCGCCTGCTGGAAGGTCTTCTCCCCGCCCGCAGTGGCTGGTACGTAGTCGGCACCCGAGGGTTCCTCGGGGTCGATCTCATCGGCCCGGTCCACGGCGGCGTCGACGATGGCTTCGATGTCGCTGCTGCCGGACTCCTCCACCACCTCGGGGGCCTCGGGGGCATCGGGGGCGCGGCCCCGGCTGGTGCCGCGGCGGCCGCGTCGGGACCGGCGGCGTCGGGAAGCAGTGTCGGGTTCCTCGTCGGTGACCACGACTGCGGCGGCGAGTTCCTCGATGTCCGGGGCCTGTGCGTCCTCGGCCACCTCAGCAACCTCAGTCTCCGCCGGCTCCTCCTTGCGCAGGGCGGTGGCCGCCGGGTGGTGGGAGCCACGGCCGCGCTGACCGCGGGGCCGCTCCTCGATCTCGGGGTGCTCCTCAACCGGGTCCTCATGCAGGATGAGACCGCGGCCTGCGCAGTGCTCGCATTCGGTGGAGAAGGTGTCCAGCAGGCCGGTGCCCAGGCGCTTGCGGGTCATCTGCACCAGGCCGAGGGAGGTGACCTCGGAGACCTGGTGGCGGGTGCGGTCGCGGCCGAGGGCCTCCTTGAGGCGGCGCAGCACCAGTTCCTGGTTCTCGGGCAGGACCATGTCGATGAAGTCGACGACGATCATGCCGCCGAGGTCGCGCAGCCGCATCTGGCGGACGATCTCCTCGGCCGCCTCAAGGTTGTTGCGGGTGACGGTCTCCTCGAGGTTGCCGCCGGAGCCGGTGAATTTTCCGGTGTTGACGTCGACGACGACCATCGCCTCGGTCCGGTCGATGACCAGGGAGCCGCCGGAGGGCAGCCAGACCTTGCGGTTGAGGGCCTTCTGCAGCTGCTCGTCGACACGGAACTGCTCAAAGGCGTCCTTGCCGTCGCGTTCGTCACGGTTGTAGCGCTGCACGCGGTCGAGGAGGTCGGGGGCGACGGACTTCACGTAGGCGTGGACGGTGTTCCAGGCACGGTCGCCGTCGACGATCAGCGAGGTGAAGTCCTCGTTGAACAGGTCCCGGACGACCTTGACCAGCATGTCCGGTTCCTCGTACATGGTGACGGGGCGGGCGCCGCGGGAGCTGGTCTCCTTGCCGGCACGTTCCTGGATGTCCTCCCAGAGGCGGTGCAGACGGTCGACGTCGGCGGCGATGGCCTCCTCCGGCACGCCTTCGGCGGCGGTGCGGATGATCGCCCCGCCCTGGCCCGGCACAACGCGGGCGAGGATCTCCTTGAGGCGTCTGCGCTCGGGTCCGGGCAGCTTGCGGGAGATGCCCGCGCTGCGGCCGCCGGGCACGTAGACCAGGTAGCGGCCGGCCAGGGAGATCTGGGTGGTCAGGCGCGCCCCCTTGTGGCCGATGGGGTCCTTGCTCACCTGGACGAGGACCTGGTCGCCGGACTTCAGGGCCTGCTCGATGCGGCGGCCGCGGCCGCCGAGGCCTGCGGACTTCCAGTCGACCTCACCGGCGTAGAGGACACCGTTGCGACCCTGGCCGATGTCGATGAAGGCCGCCTCCATGCTGGGCAGCACGTTCTGCACGCGGCCGAGGTAGATGTTGCCGATCATGGAGGCCTGCGCCTCGCTGGTGACGAAGTGTTCGACGAGCAGTTCGTCCTCGAGCACGCCGACCTGGGTGACCACGCCCGGGTGGTCGTGGCGCTGACGTTCGCGCACCACCATGGTGCGTTCGACGGATTCGCGGCGGGCCAGGAACTCCGCCTGGGAGACGATGTGCTTCTTGCGGCGGCCCTCCTCGCGCATCTCGGTGCGGCGGCGGCGCTGCGCCTCCAGGCGGGTGGAGCCCTTGAGGGCGACGGGCTCCTCAGGCAGGTCCTCCTCCTGCTTATCGACGTCCACTTCCTCGACGGTCTCCGCTACCTCGGGGGTCTCCTGCTCCTCGGGGCCCCGGCCACGGCCGGCGCCGCGGCGGCCGCGTCGGCGGCGTCGTGAAGCAGTGGGCTCATCCTCGTCCTCATCCTCGTCCTCATCCCCGGTCTCCACCGCGGCAGCTTCCGTACCGGGGGCCATGAACAGCGGCACGAACTGTTCGACGACGGATTCCTCCACCGGCTTCGGGGTGATCTCCGGGGTGACGTCCTCCAGGAGGTCCCCGGTCGGTTCCTCCTGCAGGAGGACAGCGAGGTCCGCCTCGACCCTCTCCTCGATCTGGGAGATCTCGTTGGCCACGTTCTTGCGGACCCGGTTGCGGAGCAGCTCCGCGCCCTGCGGGGCGTCCTCCGGTTCAGTCTCGGCCTGGGGGGCGAGCGCGTCGATGACCTGGCGGGTCTCTTCGGGGGCGAGTGCGGACTGGGCGACCTTCTTCAGGCCCAGGCCTGCTGCCACCTCGATGATCTCCCTCGAGGTCTTCCCCAGCGCCTTGGCCAGGACATGGACGCGGACCTTCTTCTCCAGCAGCTCGGGGTCGAGCTGCGGCTGCACGGCCTGCACCTGCTCTGCCTGGGGCGCGGCGGTCTTCCGGGTTGCCTTGCGCGTGGAGCGGCGCTTCCTCGGCGCCGCCTTCTCCCCGCTGTCAGTGTTGTTTCGGTCGGTGGGTTCGGTGGATTCAGCCACGGGTTCTCCTGTTGTTCCTCAGGGCGGTTCACTCCCCGGGCGCTGGCGAGGGGTCCTCGCCGCCGCCGCACAGGGGTCGCCTGCAAAGTTTCGTCGTTGTCTGCGGTATTGAGTTGTGCAACTTCTGGGGTACTGCCTCGAGCACCCCACATCAGGCCGGGGGCGATGACAGCACAATCCAGCCACCATTGTCGCACACCAGGGGGTGGCCGTGCCGAAGCGCGTAGGGTCGGAGGCTGTGTCGGAAGAGTTGTCGCCCTACCGCGAGCGCACTGCCCTGCCCCTCGGGCGTGCGCTGATCCCCTCCGCCGGGGTCGGCGCCACGTTCACGTTCATCATGACCGGCCTGACAGTCCCCGCTCTGGTGGCCGCTGCGGTGACGGCCCTGACCGCCTGGCTGGTGCTGCCCCGCAGCTTCTGGTCCGGCGGGATGGACATGACCACCCTTTCCCCCGTGGATTGCTCCCGCTGGGACCGGGTGCGCCCGTTCCTCCCCGGTGCGCTGGCATTCGGGGCGGGACTGCTGCCCGGTGACGGGGTGATCGGCGAGGTACCCGTGTGGCCATTCTATTTCGTGGGCACCACAGCCGCGATGGTGTGGGCGGCCCGCGGGGGCGGGCGCCGCAGTGAGGTCGTGGGCCGGCGCCGGGCCCGGGCGGCCCTGGAGACCACCCCGCTGGAGGAGGCCACCGCCACCCGCCTGCGGGCGGCCGCCGCACACCGGGAGGTGCTGCTCGGCCTGACCGCACTCGGGGCCATCGACGGCATCCGTGCCCGGGTGTGGAAACTCGCCGAGGTCCTCAACCGGGAGGAGTCGGAGGTGCACGGAGAGGTCATCGCGCTGCACCGGCAGGGCGTGGTGGGGGTGTCCACGATCGACTCCGGGGCGGACACCTCCCGCCATCTGGTGGAGATCACCCCGGTGGGTGTGCGGGTGCTGGAGGAACTGCACCGGAGATGAGCGGAGATGACGAAGGCCCCCGCACGTGGCGGGGGCCTTGAGCATGTTCCGGGAACTACAGGTTCGGGAACCAGATGGAGATCTCGCGCTCGGCGGACTCCGGGGAGTCGGAGCCGTGGACGACGTTCTCACCGACGGTCAGGGCGAAGTCACCGCGGATGGTGCCCGGGGTGGCCTTGGAGACCGGGTCGGTGCCGCCGGCCAGCTGACGCCAGGCCTCGATGGCACGCTCGCCCTCGACGATGCCGGCGATCAGCGGCGCGGAGGTGATGAACTCGACGAGCTCACCGAAGAAGGGCTTGTCGGAGTGCTCGGCGTAGTGCTGCTCAGCGGTGGCGCGGTCGGCGACACGCAGGTCCAGGGCGGTGAGCTTGAGGCCCTTGCGCTCGATGCGGGCGATGATCTCGCCGACGTGGCCGTTGGTGACACCGTCCGGCTTGATGAGGATGAGAGTGCGTTCAGTCATGGCGAGGATCCTACCTGAGCAGGTGCCGCTCAGCGCGTTGAGGTCCCCGCCCCGGTATCCAGCACCTCGTGGCTGACGCCGGTCTCCAGGACGGTCCGCAGCCGGTCCGGGTCAATCTCCCCGTCGGGGGCGGTGCAGGCCCGCATCCCCTGGGTGCGGTCCTGGCCGAACTGCAGCCGCAGGCACACGAAATCATCACTGCGCCCGCTCGTCCCCTCGAGTTGGGCACGGGTGAGCTCCGGGTACACGGGGAGCACTTCGGCGGCGGCAGCCAGGCGGCACCGGGAGTCCGCGCAGTCCGGCAGCCGGAGGGTGACCATCCGGCCGGTGCGGTCGAAAACGACCGCGGCCACCGGCGTGCCGGGGCCGGTGAAGGCGGCGGTGGCGTCGAAGACGGTGGCCCGGGTGTGTTCCGCCCCGGAGTAGTTGACCCCGTCGAGCCGGAAGAAGTTGGACTGTTTGCGGACGTCAACGCCGCCGGAACGGTTCTGGTCCTGGAGCAGGCCGATGAGCCGGGAGACCCCCACCCGGTCGAGGCCCTCGAAATCGGGGCGGACGATGACCTCGCCGACGCCCTTGTAGCCGACCCCACTCTGGTAGCTGACGTGTTCAGCCAGTCCGGCCTCCTCCGCCTCACGTTCGAACTTCGTGGCCAGCTGCCGGGCCTGCATGCCGTTGAGGGGGCCGCAGGCCACGAAGTAGAAGCCCCCGATGAACAGGGCCAGCGCCACGAGGAGACCCGCCAGCACGCGGAGGAGGATCGCCAGCATGGCTCAGCGTAGTTCGAGGACTGTCCGGCGGGCCTGCTCCGGGGAGGCGTCGCGGAACCAGAGCTGGACCTGGCGGATGGCGGCTCCCTCGTCGCCGCGGTCGAGCATCCCGCGCAGGGTGGCGCGCTTCTCCCCGTCGAGGACGATCTCGCCTGGCTGACGTTCCTCGGCGACGATTTTGAGGCCCATGACGAGGAACACCCCGGCGGCGAGGAGGGCGATGACGGCGGCGAGGTTCGAGACGTCGAAAAGCTTGAGGACGAGGGCCACCACACTGAGTGCGGCGGCGAGTCCGAGGTAGAGGGCACGCATGTCATCCAGCATAACCCGCCCCCGCATCATCATTTTGAGTATATATCAACAACATCTGTTGTAGAGTGGTGCCATGTCCGTCACCGACCGCTTCCCCGTCGAGCAGGTCCTCACCCCTGCTCCCCCGCACTGCACCGATGGCGCCCGAGTCGAGATCATCACATCCCGCGAGGTCCCGCTCGGCGGCCCACGTGCCATGACCGTCCACCGCACCCTCCCCCAGCGCCAGCGCAGCCTCATCGGCGCCTGGTGTTTCGTCGACCACTACGGACCTGACGACGTCTCCGTCTCCGGCGGCATGGACGTCGCCCCGCACCCGCACACCGGCCTGCAGACGGTGTCGTGGCTCTTCGAGGGCGCCGTCACCCACCACGACTCCGGCGACCAGCACGCCGTGGTCCTGCCCGGGGAGGTCAACCTCATGACCGCCGGCGCCGGCATCTGCCACTCGGAGGTCTCCACGCAGGACACCACGCTCCTGCACGGCGTGCAGCTGTGGACCGTGCTGCCCGACGCCGACCGCAACGGCCCCCGCCGCTTCGACCACCACGCCCCCGAACCCGTCCACTTCGAGGGCGGCAGCGCGCTCGTCTTCCTCGGTTCCCTGCTCGGCTACGACTCCCCCGTCCACACCTTCAGCCCCCTGCTCGGCGCGGAGCTCCGCCTCGAGCCCGGCGCGGTGCTCATCCTCGACGTCGACCCCGCCTTCGAGCACGGCCTGCTTGTCGACGCCGGCCAGATCGACCTCGAGGGCGTAGTCGTCGCCCCCACCGAACTCGCCTACACCGGTGTCGGTGAGAAGCAGCTGCGCATCCGCAACCACGGCGAGACCCCCGCCCGGATGGTGCTCATCGGAGGTGAGCCCTTCGGCGAGGAGATCGTCATGTGGTGGAACTTCGTGGGCCGCGACCATGCCGAGATCGAGAAGTTCCGCCAGGAATGGCAGGGCCAGAGCGACCGTTTCGGCGTCACCCGCGGTTACATCGGCAAGGATCCCGCCGGCCCGACCTGGCTGCCCGCCCCCGCGCTGCCGCATGCCGCCATCCGGCCGCGGCGCAACCCCGATCCTGTCGCCCGCCCCGAAGAGAGGATCTGACCGTGATCACCCGCCTACCCGACCGCTTCGAGATCACCGTCGACAACCACACGGCCGGCCACACCGCCTACCTGGACCGCGGTGGGGAACGCATCTTCCACCACACCGAGATCGGCGGGGAGTTCGGCGGCCGCGGCCTGGCCGGGCAGGTCGTCGAGGCCGCCCTGAAGCAGACCGCCGAGGCAGGGAAAACCGTGGTCGCCGTGTGCCCTTATGTGCGAAAATGGCTGGAGAAGAACAACCCGGAAGACATCACGTGGCGCAAGCCCACCCCGGAAGAACTCACCTGGCTGAAGAAGGAACTCCCATGACCCGCAAACCGCCGTACCTGGACAAGTTCTATCCCGACGTCTACAAGGCGCTGGGCCAGGTCTCGCGCCAGCTGCGGGTCCTCTACCCTGACGTCGACCTGCCGCTGAGCCTCATCGAGCTGATCAACGTGCGCGTCAGCCAGATCAACGGCTGCGGCACCTGCCTGTCCGTCCACGTGCCCGCGGCGCGCAAGGCCGGGGTGCCGGAGTACAAGCTCGACGCGGTGGCCGCCTGGCGGATGACCGACGAGTTCACCGAGCAGGAGCGCGCCGCGCTCGAGCTGGCGGAGACCCTGACGGTGCTGCCGAAGGACCGGGACAACTCGCAGGCCGGCGCCATCGCCTGCGATGTCTTCGCGGAGGAGCAGGTGGCGGCCCTGGAATGGGCGATCATCATGATCAACGCCTTCAACCGGGTGTCCATCGCCTCCGGCCACCCGCTGATCACCCCCCCGCTAGGGCACTAAATGTGCTGGGTGGTCAGCCAGCCGCGCTTCATCCGCTCGATGAGGGTGGAGCGCAGGTGCAGCAGGTACCACCACACGATGATGAAGATGACCGCGATGATGGCCACCGAGTAGTGGACGAAGAAACCGCCGACCAGGAGCACCACCTGGAGGGCCATGCTCACGGGCAGCGCCCACTGGAAACGCTGCAGGAAGGCCATGACCACATGTGCCAGGCCGACGGCTGTGATGAAGCCCCAGTTGCCGGTGGTCCAGTGAGAACCTTCATCGACCTTGAGGATCACGGTCAGCGAGAGCAGGATCGTGATCGCCTCGAGGATCAGGGTGCCGGACATGACCCCCCGGATGCCCTTGAGCGGGTCCTTCTCGGGGGCGTGGCCGGGGCCGAGGGGACTGTACTCGGGTTGGTTGGCGGGGGTGGGGCTCATCAGGCGGGGTCCTTTCCGAACAGGGTGCGGGCCTCGCCCGCCGTGATCACGGAGCCGGTGATGACGACGCCGGCACCGGACTGGATGTCAGCGTCCTCGGCGAGTTCAACGGCCAGCTCGTAGGCGGAGGCGAGGTGCTCGTCGACGTGGACGCGTTCCTCACCGAAGATGTCCCGGGCGTACTCCGCCAGCTCATAGGCGTCGAGGGTCCGGGGGCTGGTGTTCTGGGTGATGACCACCTCGGAGAGGTAGGGCTCCAGCGCGATGAGGATGCCGCGGGCGTCCTTGTCGTCGAGGACACCGACGACACCGATCAGGCGGCTGAAGTTGAAGTCACGCTCCAGGGCCTGGCCCAGGGCGGTGGCGCCGTGGGGGTTGTGCGCGGCGTCGATGAAGGTGGTCGGGGTGGAGCGCACGCGCTCCAGGCGGCCGGGCGAGGCGACCTCGGCGAAGCCCTCGCGGACGGTGTCCAGGTCCAGGGGGCGGCCGGCGCCGGCACCGAAGAAGGCCTCCACCGCGGCCAGGGCGACCGCCGCGTTGCGTGCCTGGTGCTCACCCGACAAGGGCAGGAAGAGGTCGTCGTACTCGCCGCCCAGACCGCGCAGGACCAGCTGCTGGCCGCCGACGGCGACGGTCGCGGAGACCACGCCGAATTCGGAGCCGGCGCGGGCGACAGCGGCGTCGACGTCCACGGCACGCTGCAGGATGACCTTCATGGCGGCCGGGTCCTGTTCGGCGACGATCGCGATGTTCTCCGCCGGGGTGAGCAGGTCATCGCTGTCCCAGCGGGATTTGATGATGCCGGCCTTCTCCGCCGCGATCTCCTCGATCGTCTCCCCCAGGTAGTCGGTGTGGTCGAGGCCGACGGGCATGATCACGGCCACATCCGACTGGATGACGTTGGTGGCGTCCCAGGTCCCGCCCATGCCCACCTCGACGACGGCCACGTCGACGGGGGCGTCGGCGAAGGCGGCGTAGGCCAGGGCCGTGAGCACCTCGAATTTGGACATGCGGACGTCGGAGCGGGCGTCGACAAGCTCGACATAGGGCTGGATCTCCCGCCAGATGCGCACATAGTCGCGCGGGTGGATCGGTGCCCCGTCCATACTGATGCGTTCGGTGACCAGCTGCAGGTGCGGGCTGGTGGTGCGTCCGGTGCGGCGGTGGAAGGCGCGCAGCAGCGACTCGATCATCCGCACGGTCGAGGTTTTGCCGTTGGTGCCGGCGACGTGGATCGCCGGGAAGGAGTTCTGCGGGGAACCCAGCAGGTCCATGAGCAGTTCGATCCGCTCGAGGGAGGGGTCGATCTTCGTCTCCGGCCAGCGGGTGTCCAGCTCCGCCTCGACCGCGGCGAGTTCGGCGAGGTCCTCCGGGGTGATCTCCACCGGCGCGGGCTTCTCGACGTCCTGCTCACCCAGGTCGATGTTCAGCTTCAGCCCCTGCTCCGTGATCTCCACGGCCTCGTTGAGATCGGCGAGCTCCCGGGCGTCGGCGAGGTCCTCGAGGTCCTCGTCATCGGCGGCGTTGTCGAGGATCTCGTCTTCACGGCTCATTTCAGGGCCTCCAGACGGGCGGTGATGCGTTCGACCTCTTCCTGTGCGACCTGCTGGCGGGTACGGATCTTCTCGACGACCGCGTCCGGCGCCTTCGACAGGAAGGCCTCGTTACCGAGTTTCTTGGCGGTGCCCTCGAGTTCCTTGTGGGCGGCGGCGAGGTCCTTCTCCAGGCGCTTGCGCTCGGCGGCGACATCCACCGTGCCGGAGGTGTCCAGCGCGACGGAGATGGTGGCCTGCGAGAGGCGCAGCTCGATGGAGGCGGATTCGGTGAAGCCCTCCTCCGGGGCGGTGACGCGCGCCAGGGAGCGGACCAGTTCCTCCTGGCCCTGCAGGTCGGCGGCGGCGAAGTCGATGGCGGCGGGGACCTTCTGGGAGGGCTTGACGCCCTGGTCGGAGCGGAAGCGGCGGATCTCGGTGATCAGCTTCTCGGCGTCGTCGATGCGCCGGACGGCGACCTCGTCGGTGGCCACGCCGCCGTTGGTGTCGGCGGCCGTGGGCCATGCGGCGGTGACGATGGTGTCCTGTTCGGTCAGGGCCTGCCACAGCACCTCGGTGACGAACGGCATCGTCGGGTGCAGCAGGCGCAGGACGACGTCGAGGACGCGGCCCAGGACCAGCTGGGTGTTGCGGCCGCGCTGGTCGATGTCCTCGCGCGGGATCTGGGTCTTGGCGATCTCCAGGTACCAGTCGCAGACCTCGTCCCACGCGAAGTGGTAGAGCTCCTCGTTGGCCTTGGCGAACTGGTAGTCGTCGAGGAAGGCGTCGACATCCGCGCGGACATGCTCGAGACGGTCGAGGATCCAGCGGTCGGCGTCGGTCAGCTCCTCCCGGGCCGGCAGCTCGCCGATACGCGCTCCGTTGAGCAGCGCGAATTTGGTGGCGTTGAACAGCTTGGTGGCGAAGTTGCGGGAGGACTGGGCGGCATCGGCGCCGACCGGCAGGTCCACCCCCGGGTTCGCGCCGCGGGCCAGGGTGAAGCGCAGGGCGTCGGCACCGTAATCGGCGACCCAGTCCATCGGGTCGATGCCGTTGCCCAGGGACTTCGACATCTTGCGGCCCTGCTCGTCGCGGACCAGGCCGTGGAGGAAGAGGTCGGTGAAGGGGACCTGCGGACGGCCGCCGGTGCCCTCGCCGAGGATCTCGGGGGTGATCTTCGCGGCGAAGGTGCCGAACATCATCATCCGCGCCACCCAGAAGAAGAGGATGTCGTAGGCGGTGACCAGCACGGAGGTCGGGTAGAACTTCGCCAGGTCGGGGGTCTGCTCCGGCCAGCCCATCGTGGAGAAGGGCCACAGCGCGGAGGAGAACCAGGTGTCCAGGACATCCGGGTCCTGGGTGTAGCCCTCCGGGGCCTGCTCGTCGGGGCCGACGCAGACGATCTCACCTTCCGGGCCGTACCAGATCGGGATGCGGTGCCCCCACCACAGCTGGCGCGAGATGGTCCAGTCGTGCATGTCATCGACCCAGTCGAAGTAGCGCGGTTCCATGCTCTTCGGGTGGATCTTCGTGTCACCCTCGCGGATGGCGTCGCCGGCCATCTCCGCCAGCTCCCCGACCTTGACGAACCACTGCAGCGACAGGCGCGGCTCGATGGCCTCGCCGGAACGCTCGGAATGTCCGACGGAGTGCAGGTAGGGGCGGACCTCCTTGACGATGCGCCCCTGCTCCGCCAGTGCCTCGCGCACCGCGACACGTGCCTCCTCGCGGGTCATGCCGTCGAAGCGGGTGCCGGTGTCGGCGATGCGGCCGGTCTCGTCCATGATCGTGGGCATGTCGAGGTTGTGGCGCAGGCCCAGGGCGTAGTCGTTGGGGTCGTGCGCCGGGGTGATCTTCACGGCGCCGGAGCCGAACTCGGGGTCGACGTAGTCGTCGGCGACGACAATCATCGACAGGTCATCGCGGAAGGGGTGCGGCAGGGTGGTTCCCACCAGATCCCGGTAGCGCTCGTCCTCGGGGTGGACGGCGATGGCGACGTCGCCGAGCATGGTCTCCACGCGGGTGGTGGCGACGACGACGTGCGGCTCGGCGTCGTCAAGCGAGCCGTAGCGGAAGGAGACGAGCTCGCCCTCGACGTCCTTGTGGACGACCTCGATGTCGGAGACGGCGGTCTCGAGCACCGGCGACCAGTTGACCAGGCGGTTGGCCCGGTAGATCAGGCCGCGGTCGTAGAGCTCCTTGAAGATGGTCTGCACCGCACGCGAAAGCCCCTTGTCCAGGGTGAAGCGTTCGCGGGACCAGTCGACGGAGTCACCGATGGCGCGCATCTGGGACTGGATGCTGCCGCCGTACTCCTCCTTCCAGTCCCAGACCTTCTCGATGAACTGGTCACGACCGTAGTCGTAGCGGTCCTTGCCCTCGGTCTCCTGGAGCATCTGCTCGACCCGGGACTGCGTGGCGATGCCCGCGTGGTCCATGCCCGGCAGCCACAGCACCTCATAACCCTGCATGCGCTTGCGGCGCACCAGCGCATCCATGAGGGTGTGGTCCAGGGCGTGGCCCATGTGGAGCTGTCCGGTCACGTTCGGCGGAGGCAGGACCACCGAGTAGGCCGGCTTGTCGCTGGTCGGGTCGGCGGTGAAGTAGCCCGCATCAACCCAGCCCTGGTACAGCTCAGCCTCCACAGACTGGGGATCCCAGGACTTGGGGAGGGCATCGGCACGGTTCATCTGGTTCTGCTCAGTCACGCGGACCATCATAGCGCCCCCGGCTGCAGCCTTGACCCTCACGTGACGTCAGGGTTCATGATGTGAGCATGAGAATCTCCGAGGTCGCCCGCGCCGCCGGCTGCTCCGTACGCGCCGTCCGCCACTACCACGCCTCCGGGGCGCTGCCCGAACCCCCGCGCACCGCCGCGGGTTACCGCGACTACCGCATCACCGATCTCGCGGCGCTGCTGCGCGTGCGGATCCTGGTCGAGGCCGGCGTGAGCCTCGCTGACATCCGCAGCGGTGTCCCCTCGCTTCTCGACGCCGCCCTGGACCGCCTCGACACCCAACTCGCCGAGCTGCACGCCCGGCGGGAGCGGCTGCTGGCCCTGCGGGCGGGGGAACTGGGCCTGCCCGCGGACATCCGGGCCCGGATCCTCGACGTCCTCGGCACCACCGACCACGCCCGCCGCGAGATCGACGCCCTCGACTTCATGGGGTTGAGCGGGGTGGCCACACCGGAGACCTGGGCCGTGATCCGGGCCAACCTCGCCGACCCGGCCCGGCGCGCGGAGATGCGGCAGGCGCAGGAGCACTGGGAGAACCTCGGGGAACTCAGTCCGCACTCTGCTGAAGTCGACCGGATCATCAACGAACTGCGCGCAGCCGCCGGCGGTGGCCTCATGTACGGAAGCCGGGAGACCCTCACCCCGGGGAGACGGGGCTGGGTCTGCAGGACCTGGACGTCCGCGGCGCCCAGCTCCGCGCGATCGCGGAACTGGCGGAATTGGCATGAGGTTCCTCTTCCCCGCCCTCGGATTCCTGGTCATCGCCCTGGATGCCTGGCCTTCTTCCTCGGCGTCGAGGTGACTGTCTTCGCCGGCTACCTGCTGTGGTGCCGTCGACGGGGCGTGCATCCCCTCGAGACGTTGCCGCTGCTGCGCTATGTGCGCGTGGAACTGCACGCCTGGGCGGATCTGTCCCGGCTGCTGCGGCGCCGGACGGTGGTGCCCGAGGGGACGGTGGCCCTGCACGCACGGCGGGGGTGGTGGCAGCTGCCGGCGGCCTTCACCGCGGCGATCGGCATCGAGATCATCGCCGTCGAACTCCTCGTTCCCTGGCTGTGGCTGCGCCTGCTGCTGCTGGTCACGTCGCTGTACTCGATCGTACTGCTGTGGGGTGTGCTGGCGGGCCGCGTCGTCCACCCCCACCACCTGGGCGGTGAGCTGGTCCTGCGCCAGGGGCGGGAGGAGATCCTCCGGGTCCCGGTCGACGAGATCGGCACCGTGCGCACGGTACGTGGTTTTGAGGCGGACACCCGGGTGATCCGGGACGGGAGACTGACGCTCGGCGGTCCGGAGGGCACCAACGTGGAGGTCGTCTTCACCACCCCACAGGACGGGGTGGACTCCTGTGCGCTGTGGCTGGACGACCCCACCGTGTTGACGTGCGCTGCTACCCCACCTGCGCCGGCTGGCCGACGTTGACGGTGGCGGTGACCACGAAGTCATCCTCCGGGCACTGGATGCTGATGGCGGCGATGCCGTTGCCGTCGACGGTGACCGTCTCGATGACCTCCGGGCCGTGCTCGCAGCGATCGACCGGCACGGCGGCCAGCTCGACGGGGCTGAGGTCGCGCAGCTGCGGGTCGAAGGGCACGAGAACCTCGGCCAGCAGGGTGAGGTCCCCCGGGTGGTCGGTGGCGGCGTCGAGGGCGGAGTACTCCACGTAGCGGAACCAGCCGACGTTGTGGGCCGCCCGGTACCGGCGGGTGACGGTGAAGCCGTCACCGGAGCCGGCCTGGGCATCCGGGCCGACGAGGGCGTCGAAGCTGACGGCCGCACCGGCGTCACGCTCACGGAAGACACCGATGCCGCGGGAGAGCCGGTCACGCAGGTGGTAGTCGGAATCCGGGTCGGCGGCGATGGCCAACCCCACGGCGGTCGAGGCGGTGGGCAGCGGGGAGCGGTGGACACGGCGGCCGAAGCGCTCACGCAGCATGCGCGGGACCAGCGGCAGAGCACTGGCACCGCCGACGAGGTAGATGCCGGCGATCTCGGTCTCCGCCAGGGACTCGGAGGCTCCGATCAGCGGCTGCATGACCTCCAGCGTCTGCTCGACCAGCGGGGTGGCCTCCTCGTAGAACTCGGCGACCGGGAGAATGACGTCATCGTCGCCGAGCTCCAGGATCAGGCGGCGCGACTGCGGCTTGAGCTGTTCCTTGGCGGTGCGGGCCTCGTCGACGATCTTCTGGCGGGCACGCCGGCCGAAGACATCGTCGGCACGTCCGGCGGTGGCCAACGCGAGGTCGGCGAGGAGCTCGTCGAAGTCGTCGCCGCCGAGGCGGCTGATGCCGAGGGAGGTCTCGACGACGTGCTCGGGGCCGTCGATACGCATGAGGGTGACGTCGAAGGTGCCGCCGCCGAGGTCGTAGACGATGACGTTGGAACGCCGTGAGCTGAGGGTGCGGGCGTGGAGGTGGGTGTACTCGAAGGCCGCGGCGCTGGGCTCGTTGACCATGCCCAGCACGGTGGCGCCGGCGCGGGTGAAGGCGTCGAGGGTGAGCAGACGCTGTGCGGAGCGTGCATTGGCGGGTACCCCGAGGACGATCTCGATCTCCTCGTCTCCGGCGTGCTCACGCAGCTGGCGGACCACGACCTCCGCGAAGGTCACCAGCACCTCCCCCAGCGGGCGTTCCTGCTTGCCCAGACGGACGGGGGTCTCCGCAGTGGTGTCCCCGTCACTGAGCAGCCGCTTGAAGGAACGGACGAGCGTGGGACTGTCCAGTGCCAGTGCCTCCCATCCGCCCACGAGGCGGTCACCGTCGAGGGCGACCACCGACGGGATGTACCCGCAGGGGTCGCCCTCGAGGTCGGTGACGGGGAGCACGGGGTAGTTCCCGCGGTCGACCGCCGCCACGACGGTACGTGTGGTGCCGAAATCAATCCCGAAGCGCATGCCGACGACACTAGCGGAATTATGCGCGGATGCTACCCGAACAGAGACTCCACGGCGTGGCGCTCGGCCCTGAGCTCCTCGACATTCTTCGCTATCAGCTCCCGCTGGAAGTCACCCAGCTCCAGGCCGGACACGATTTCCCAGGCCCCGTCACGGGAGATCGTGGGGAGTCCGGCGACCAGTCCCTCGTCGATGCCGTAGGAACCGTCGGAGGGCAGGGCCGTGGACACCCACCTGTCCGTGCCCTGGATCCAGTCCCGCATGTGGTCGACCGCTGCGGAGGCGGCGGAGGCCGCGGAGGATTTGCCGCGCACCTCGATGATCTCCGAACCACGCCTGGCGACCCGCGGGATGAACTCGCCCACGTACCAGTCGTGGTCGATCTTCTCCATCACCGGCTCACCGTTGACGGTGGCGTAGGTCAGGTCCGGGAACTGGGTGGCGGAGTGGTTACCCCACACCACAACGTCCTCGAAGTCGGTGGTGAGCACGCCGAGTTTCTCCGCCAGCTGCGCCAGCGCCCGGTTGTGGTCCAGGCGCATGAGCGCGGTGAACCGCTCCGCCGGAACATCCGGGGCGGACTGCTGCGCGATCAGCGCATTGGTGTTGGCCGGGTTGCCCACGACCACGACGCGGATGTCATCGGCGGCGTGGTCATTGATGGCCCTGCCCTGCGGGCCGAAGATGCCGCCGTTGTTCTTCAGCAGGTCCGCCCGCTCCTCACCCTTGCCGCGCGGCTTCGCGCCGACGAGGAAGGCCGCGTTCGCCCCCTCGAAGGCGGTCTCCGCACGGCCGGTGACGGTGATGTTCCGCAGCAACGGCAGGGCGGAGTCGTTGAGCTCCATGGCCACGCCCTCGGCCGCGCCGGTCGCAGCGGGGATCTCCAGCAGGCTCAGCTCGACGGGGACATCCGGGCCGTAGACCTCCCCTGCGGCGATGCGCCACAGCAGAGAGTAGGCGATGTTTCCGGCGGCGCCGGTGACGGCGATCTTCACGGGGTTCGGGGTCACGGGGGATCCTTTCAGGCGGGCTGTACGCCAGGGGTGCGACTGGGGGCTACCGACGGGTTCCAGCCTAGCGGGATCAGGCCCGCGGGGAGGCCACCCCCGGATGGGTTCATCCACCGCCGGGAGCCGCAGTCCCCGCCGCCTGCCCACCCCCGTATCGGGTGGGTTCCGGCCTTTTCGCTGTCATGACATAACAGAGCGCCAACAATTCGTGCACGATAGGTGAAAGTAAAGACCAGACTCCCGCTTACCCTGACCTTTTCCGGAGGACCTCCGCAGCAATGTACGACGTCGACCCCACCGGCCTCGACGACACCAGCACGGTCGACGGTGTCATCGAGGTCGCCCTCGAACAGTTCTCCGAGCACGGCTTCCCGGAGACGAGGCTCGACAACATCGCCAAGATCTCCGGCATGTCCAAACGGATGATCCACTACCACTTCGGCGACAAGCGGGGCTTATACCACCGCTGTCTCGTGGCGGCGGTTGAGCGGATCACCCCGGCCGGGGAGGAGATGACGCTGGACACCACCGTCCCGGTGGAGGGGGTGACCAGGCTGGTCGAGGCCGTGTACTCCCGCCTCATCGAGAATCCGGACTGCGTCCGCCTGCTGGCGATGGAGAGCCTGCACAAGGTGATGAATCTCCGGGAGCTGGCGCATCTGCACAACCAGTCGGAGATCTCCCTCCACCTGGACCGGCTGCTCCTGATCGGCCAGGACGCGGGCGCCTTCCGTCCCGGGATCGCGGCGGAGGACCTGTTCTACCTGATGGGTTCCCTGGCCTTCTTCCGGCTGACCAACCAGGACCTGATGATCAACCTCTTCGACCTGGATCCCGCCAGCGCGGAGAACACCGGGGGCGTGCGCCGCCTGATGATCGATGCGGTGGTCTCCTTCCTCACCGCCAACATCCGGGACAGCGGGCACGACAGCTACCTGGTCACCGACATGGTCGGCGACGGTGAGCCGCAGTCCGCCCTCGGCATCTACGACGCCGAGGACCTCGATTAGGCGGTCTCCTTCTCCTCCCGGCCGAGCACCAGCTCCGGCTCCTCCTCACCGCGGACGGCGTCGGCGGTGATGATGACCTCGGCGATGTCGTCGCGGTCCGGGAGGTCGTACATCACCGGGACGAGCAGCTCCTCCATGATGGCGCGCAGGCCACGGGCCCCGGTCCCCCGCTCCAGTGCCTTGTCGGCGATGACCTCGAGGGAGTCCGGGGTGAAGGTGAGCTGGGCGTCATCCATCTCGAAGAGGCGCTGGTACTGCTTGACCAGGGAGTTCCGCGGCTCGGTGAGCACCTTGACCAGGGACTCCTGATCCAGGTTGTCCACGGTGGCCACGATGGGCAGACGGCCGATGAACTCGGGGATGAGGCCGAACTTCACCAGGTCCTCGGGGCGGACCTGGTCGAAGAGGTCCTGCTTCTCCCGCTCGGAGGCCGTCTCGATCTCCGCGCCGAAACCGAGGCCCTTCTTGCCCACGCGCTCCTGGATGACCTTCTCCAGGCCTGCGAAGGCACCGGCGACGATGAACAGGATGTTCGAGGTGTCCAGCTGGATGAACTCCTGGTTGGGGTGCTTGCGCCCGCCCTGCGGCGGGATGGAGGCGGTCGTGCCCTCCAGGATCTTCAGCAGGGCCTGCTGCACCCCCTCGCCGGAGACATCGCGGGTGATCGACGGGTTGTCGGACTTCCGTGAGATCTTGTCCACCTCGTCGACGTAGATGATGCCGCGCTGGGCACGCTGGACGTCGAAATCGGCGGCCTGCAGCAACTTGAGCAGGATGTTCTCCACGTCCTCACCGACGTAGCCGGCCTCGGTCAGGGAGGTGGCGTCGGCGATGGCGAAGGGGACGTCCAGCATGCGTGCCAGGGTCTGGGCGAGGTAGGTCTTACCGGAACCGGTGGGTCCGAGGAGCAGGATGTTCGACTTGGCGATCTCGATGTCCTCCGACTTCCGGCCCCGGCGGGTGCCGGCCGCGGCTGTCGCGAGCTCCTCCGTCCGGATGCGCTTGTAGTGGTTGTACACGGCGACGGCGAGGATGCGCTTGGCCTTGTCCTGGCCGATGACGTACTTGTCCAGGAAGGCCGAGATCTCAGAGGGGCGGGGAAGCTTGTCCTCCTTCTGCTCGGCGGCCTGGGCAGCACCGAGTTCCTCCTCGATGATCTCGTTGCACAGCTCGATGCATTCGTCGCAGATGTACACGCCGCCACCGGCGATGAGCTTCTTCACCTGCTTCTGACTCTTCCCGCAGAAGGAGCATTTCAGCAGGTCGGCGCTTTCTTGCATGCGTGCCATGAGGGGTATCTATCTCGCTTCGCTCGACTGTGGGGACGGGATGTCCCTTCACTCTAGTAGGAGGGGTCAAACCGGGGGAGACCGCCGGCGGCCCTCCCCTCCCATAACGGCCGGGCCATGGTTTTGTTCCCACCCGCAGACGCACAACCCCGCCGACCGCGGGTGCGGGGGCGGGGTCAGGCGTCGATAAGCGGTGGTTTTAAACCACGCCCTCGGCCACCTTGAAGGGGGCCTCGGTGACGGCGCGGACAGACTCCACGGTCTCACCCTCGGCGACCTGCAGCAGGGTCAGGCCCTCCTGCGGGTCGACGTCGAAGACGGCGTAGTTGGTGACGATCAGGTCGACACACTTCGCGCCGGTCAGCGGCAGCGCACACTCGCTCAGGACCTTCGAGGTGCCCTTCTTGGTCACGTGGTCCATCATGAGGATGATCTTCTGGGCGCCGTGGACGAGGTCCATCGCCCCACCCATGCCCTTGACCATCTTGCCCGGGATCATCCAGTTGGCCAGGTCGCCGTACTGGGAGACCTCCATGGCGCCGAGGACCGCGACGTCCACGGAGCGGGAGCGGATCATGGCGAAGGAGGCGGAGGAGGAGAAGTAGGAGCCACCCTCGGTGATGGTGATGGTCTCCTTGCCGGCATTGATCAGCTCGGGGTCGAGCTCGTCCTCGGTCGGGTACGGGCCGACGCCGAGGATGCCGTTCTCGGAGTGCAGCACAACCTCAAGGCCCTCGGGCAGGTAGCCCGGGATGAGGGTGGGCATACCGATGCCGAGGTTGACGTACTGGCCGTTCTCGAGCTCTGCGGCCACGCGTGCGGCCATCTGTTCCTTGGTCCAGGTCATTACTGGGTCACCGTCCTGTTCTCGATACCGGTCTCCTGCGGGCCGACCTCGACCACGCGGTTGACGTAGATGCCCGGCAGGTCGACCTCGCTGGGGTCGATGACGTCGACGAGGTGCTCGACCTGGGCGATGGTCACCTTGCCGCTCATCGCGGCATCCGGGTTGAAGTTCTGGGCGGTCCTGTTGAATACCAGGTTGCCGAAGCGGTCACCCTTGTGGGCATGGACCAGTGCGAAGTCCGCGCGGATGGACTCCTCGAGCACGTAGACCTGACCGTTGAACTCGCGGGTCTCCTTCGGCTCGGAGACCACGGCGACGGTGCCGTCGGTGTTGTAGCGCTGGGGCAGGCCGCCCTCGGCGACCTGGGTGCCCACACCGGCGGTGGTGTAGAAGGCCGGGATGCCGGCGCCACCGGCGCGCATGCGCTCGGCGAGGGTGCCCTGCGGGGTGAACTCCACGGTGAGCTCACCGGAGAGGTACTGGCGGGCGTACTCCTTGTTGGATCCCAGGTAGGAGCCGATGGACTTGGAGATCCGCTTGTCGGCCAGCAGCAGGCCGAGGCCGAAGCCGTCGGTGCCGAGGTTGTTGGAGATGATCGTCAGGCCAGTCGCGCCCTGCTCGCGGAGGGCGTCGATGAGGCGGGCGGGGATGCCGACCAGGCCGAATCCACCGACGGCGATGGAGGCACCGTCGTGGATATCGGCCACAGCCGCATCAGTTGTGGGAAGCGTCTTGTCAAGCATGCCCCAGACTGTACACTGGCGTTCACAAACTGCACAAGGGTTCACATCGCGAACCGGAAAGGAGTTGAACGTGGGCATCTCTGAGACACCGAACGTCCAGTCGCTGGTCCGCGGACTGTCGGTCATCCGGACCTTCAACGCGGACCGTCCCCGCCAGACCCTCGCCCAGGTGGCCGAGGCCACCGGCCTGGCGCGCGCCACCGCCCGCCGATTCCTCCACACACTGGTCACCATCGGCTACGCCGCCACCGACGGCACCGAGTTCTGGCTGACCCCGCGGGTCCTGGAACTCGGCTACAGCTACATGTCCGGCCTGGGCCTGCCCGCCATCGCGCAGCCCCGCCTGGAGGAACTCTCCCGCCGCATCGGCGAATCCAGCTCCCTGTCCGTCCTCGACGGACCCGACGTCGTCTACGTCAACCGCGTCCCGGTACGCCGCATCATGACGGTGTCCATCACCATCGGCACCCGTTTCCCGGCCTACGCCACCTCCATGGGCCGGGTCATCCTCGCGGGACTGCCCGCCGAGGAACTCGAGGTCTACCTGGCCGCCACCGAGTTCCGGGCCTTCACCCCCTCCACGATCGTCGACACCGACACCCTGCGTGCCGAGCTCGTGCGGATCCGGGAGCAGGGCTTCGCGGTCGTCGACCAGGAACTCGAACCCGGCCTGCG
Organism: Corynebacterium lemuris; assembly: GCF_024919295.1. Classification (GTDB taxonomy): domain Bacteria; phylum Actinomycetota; class Actinomycetes; order Mycobacteriales; family Mycobacteriaceae; genus Corynebacterium; species Corynebacterium lemuris. Next base: position 127,778 of record NZ_JANWTC010000008.1, read on the forward strand.
GTCGCTGGCGGCCCCCGTCCACTCGCCTTCTGGCAGGGTGGTGGCCGCGGTCAACGTCTCCACCCAGACGGTGGTGCACAACCTGGATGACCTGCACAACAGCATCCTCCCGGCGCTGCTCAACACCGCCGAACTCATCTCCGCCGACCTGGCGGCCACCGAACTCTTCTGATTGAACCGATGAAAGGAACCACGATGACCAACCCCACCGACATCGTCCTCTGCTCCCCGCTGCGCACCGCCGTCGGCGGCTACGGCGGACAGTTCACAGGCGTCCCCGTCCAGGAGCTGGCCGCCACCGTCGTGCGCGCCGTCGTCGAACGCACCGGCCTGAAGCCGGAGCACATCGACGACCTCATCCTCGGCCAGGCCTCCCCCAACGGTGCGGCCCCGGCACTCGGCCGTGTCGTCGCACTGGACGCCGGCCTGGGTGAGTCCGTGCCCGGCATGCAGCTGGACCGCCGCTGCGGTTCCGGCCTGCAGGCCGTGGTCACCGCAGCCGCGCACGTGGCCACCGGTGCCGCCGACCTCATCATCGCCGGCGGCGCCGAGTCCATGTCGCGCACCGAGTACACCGTCGACGCCGATGTCCGCTGGGGCAAGAAGGGCGGCAACATGGTCTTCCGGGACCGCCTCGCCGAGGCCCGTGAGACCGCCGGCGGCAGGAACCACCCCATCCCGGGCGGCATGATCGAGACGGCCGAGAACCTCCGCGAGCAGTACTCCATCCCGCGTGAGGCCCAGGACGAGATGTCCGTGACCTCCCACGCCCGCGCCATCGCCGCGCAGCAGGCCGGCACCTTCGCCGAGGAGATCGTCCCCGTCACCGTCCCGCAGCGCAAGGGTGACCCCCTGATCATCGACACCGACGAGCACCCGCGCGCCGACTCCAGCCTGGAGAAGCTGGCCAGGCTGCGCCCGATCATGGGCCGCCAGGACGCCGACGCCACCGTCACCGCCGGCAACGCCTCCGGCCAGAACGACGGTGCCGCCGCCATGATCGTGACCACCCGCGCCAAGGCCGAGGAGCTGGGCCTGACCCCGGCCGCCACCCTCAAGGGCTGGGCCGTCGCCGGTGTCGCCCCGGAGACCATGGGCATCGGCCCGGTTCCGGCCACCAGGAAGGTCCTCGATCGCCTGGGCATGACCCTCGACGACATCGACCTCATCGAGCTCAACGAGGCTTTCGCCGCCCAGGCCCTGTCCGTGCTCGCCGAGTGGGGCATCGACAAGGAGGACCCGCGCCTCAACCCGCTGGGCTCCGGCATCTCCATGGGACATCCGGTCGGCGCGACCGGCGCCCGCATGCTCGTCACCGCCGCCCACCAGCTGCAGCGCAGCGACGCCAAGACCGCCCTGGTCACCATGTGCATCGGCGGCGGCCAGGGCCTGGCAGCCGTCATCGAGAAGGAAGGCAACTAGTCCATGATCCTGCACCACGTTGAGTACGGCACCGAGCACGGCGGCGAGCCGATCGTCTTCCTCGGCTCCATCGCCTCCACCACCGACATGTGGCTCCCCCAGCTGGACGCCCTGTCCAGCACCCACCGCGTCATCGCGCTCGACCACCGCGGCCACGGCCATTCCCCCGACCCGGAGGTCTCCCCCGGCGAGACCACCTTCGACCACCTCGCAGCAGACGTGCTGGAGACCCTCGACAGCCTCGGCGTGGACAAGTTCGCCGTCGTCGGCCTGTCCCTGGGTGGCGCGCTCGCGCAGTACCTGACCGCAACCTCCCAGCGCGTCACCCGCGCGGCCTACCTGTGCACCGCCGCCTACTTCGGCGGCCCGGAGAAGTGGGATCCGCGTTCCGTGCTCACCCGCGCCGAGGGCATGGAGCCCATGGCCGACGGTGTCATCGGCCTGTGGTTCACCGACCAGTTCCGCGCCGAGAATCCGGCCACCACCGCCGCCTACCGGAACATGGTCACCTCCACCCGCGGCGTCGGCTACGCCTCCTGCTCTGATGCCCTGGCAACCTGGGATTTCAAGGACCGCCTCAAGGACATCACCGTGCCGGTGCTCGTGCTGGCCGGCACCGAGGACGAGTCCACCCCGCCCGCCGCGCTGCACACCATCGCTGACGGGGTCACCGGCGAAGCCACCTACGTGGAGGTCTCCCCCGGCGCACACGTGCCCACCGTGGAGTCCCCCGGGCAGGTCAACCAGGCTCTGGTGGAGTTCTTCAACTAACCCCCTGCTTATCGACGCCGCCGTGGCCCGGGTTTCCGGGCCACGGCGGCGTTGTCTGTTGGCGGGGTCACGATAAGAAAACAGGCCCTTGAGAATCTGGAGGGCGTAGCAGCGGCCGAAGGAAACTACTTCATTGCTGACATCGAACACCGTTGGACGAACGTGACAGTTGTCAGCCTTGGCTGGTGATCGCCGTGCCGACCACCCTGGTCCCGGAGAGCCGGTCATGGATGGTTCGACCGTCGCCCAGCACCGTGCCCAGGATCATGGCCGCGAGCAACGGGTAGGTGACAAACGCTACACCCAGCGTCAGGGGATCCTTTTTGTCGAAACCGCCGAAGACTGCGCCGATGGCCACCATATGTCCGAGTTGCCAGGGAATGGCGATTTTGAGGCAGTTGCGCGTCAGTGCCCGCCCGCAGGTGACCGGCGTGCCCGCTGTCTTCGTAACGATAAGGTGATGGCGACGCTTGCCTGGTGTCGCCCCTTGGCGGGCCTCCTGCCGGGCCGCCAGGAGAGCTGCGAGAATCGGGGGAACCACGCTAACGGCGTAGGCAAAGGACGGCTTTTTCCCCCAGCCGGTGATCTGCCCCACCACCCCGAGGGGGACGGTGGCTGCGGCCAGGCCCAGATAGGTACCACAGTCACGCAGGTATGCACGGGCGCGGGGAATCGCCAGGTAATGCATGGTGCCAGCGTAGCAAAACGCTGCCGGCCGCAGTGTACGAAGAATCTCTCCGGCCAGGGGACCCCAGGATCAACGCACGCTACATCCAGGAGAGCCGGAAAGCAGCACGTGGAAAGCGCTCTCCCACCCAGATGTTCCCCGCTACCGTAGAAACTTATCGCGAGTGGAACTGGAGAAGACTGATGAACGAATCGCAGCAGACTCCTGACAGGGCTGCACCGGGAGACAACAGACGGCTGTGGGTCATCCGGGCCGGCAGGAACGGGGAGCGGGAGGAGTTGTCCCAGCAGATCGGCGCAGTGGTTCCGGGATTCAGCAATGTCCCGGACCTCACGGATCTCAGTGACCGGCAGAAGATCAGTGCAGCGATCAAGGCACAGAACCCGGGGTACTCTGCAGCAGAGCTGGGAAGTTTCACCGGTCAGATGCACACCCTCCGGAACACTATTCGGCCGGGGGATCATATTCTCCTTCCCCTGAAGAAAGACTCCTCACGGATCCTGCTGGGGAAGGCCTCAGGCAGGTATTTCTACCGCGCAGGGGAAGCTGATCCGGAGGAACGCCACGCTCTGCCCGTGGAATGGCAGGACGCTATCCCACGCGCGGATCTCGGTACTGATCTGCTCGCATCCGTCAACGGAGCCCGTACGGTGTTCGAGATCAAACGGAACAACGCCGCCGAACGCCTGCAGGCAGTCCTCAACGGTGACCGGGATCCCGGAGACCCGGACGAGTCCAGCGGTAAAGAGGTTGCGGAACTCTATGAACCGGTTTCCCAGGACTGGATGCCCTTCTTCGCCGAACTGGCCGATGCCCTCCGCCCCTACGCTTCTGACCGGGCCACCCTCCTACAGAAGGTGGACGAGGTGGCCGTCGTCTCCGGCCGCCCGGCCCTCTTCGATTACCTCCGGCAGTGGACCGACCGAGGTGAAAAAGTCTTTGCCGAGGACATCGACCCCTTCACCCTTCTGGGAGTGATGAACAGAGGTATCTCGGGAGAGGCGCGACTCGCCGCCCGCCGGGGATTCGCTGAGGTGTTCCAACTCGACACTGAGATCCCGAAGGACTTCCACGGCATTCCCGTCCTGAACAACATGCGTTCACGTTTCGAGTCACGCGGAGACTCCGTAGCCTCCGGTTTCTATGACCGGACGTGGAAATTATTCGGGGCAGCCCTCGACTACTCGGCCGATCCTGCGGCGCACCGGGCGGCCTTCATCGAGGCCTTCGACGAGGCCACCCATTCCCGAAGTCCCTGGATGTACACCATCGGTCTCTACTGGATCCGGCCGGAGACCTTCCTCAACCTGGACGGCACAAACCGTCAGTTCCTCGGCTCTGCGGAGGTGAATCTTCCCGAGGACATCTCCTTCCCGAACTCCATGACGGGGGAACAGTACCTCCGCATCATTGAGGCGGTGCAGGAATGGCTGGACGGATCCACGGTTGAGCCGCCCAGCTTTCCTGCTCTGTCAGCCGTCGCCCACCGTTACGACCGCCAGCTCAGATCCAGCGAGGTGCAGGAAGCTGGAAGCACCACCTCCGAGGATTCCGGTCTTGAAGAGGCACCAGTCCATTCCCCTGTTCCAGAGGAGCCGGCGTATTCCACGGCCACGATCATCGACGAAGGTTCCTTCCTTCCTCTGGAGCAGCTCGACAAGATGATCAGACGCTGGCAGGAGAAGAAGAACCTGATTCTCCAGGGCCCACCCGGCACGGGCAAGACATGGCTCGCCCGGAAGTTGGCGAAGGCACTGACCGGTGATGAGAGCACGATCACCGCAGTCCAGTTCCATCCCTCAACTTCCTACGAGGATTTCATCCGTGGGTGGCGCCCCAGTGCCTCCGGGAGGTTGTCGCTGGAGGATGGTCCGTTCCTCCAGCTGATCAAGACCGCCATTGAACAGGAAGAGGACAAGCATGTGATCATCATCGATGAGATCAACCGCGGAGATCCTGCGCAGATCTTCGGGGAGATGCTCACCCTTCTTGAGGCGGACAAGCGGAGCAGCGAGTCGGCGCTCACTCCGCTCTATTCCACTGACCCCACAGAGACGATCCACCTCCCGGAGAACCTGTACGTCATCGGCACCATGAACCTCGCCGACCGGTCCCTGGCCATGGTGGACATGGCCCTGCGTCGCCGCTTCGCCTTCATCGACCTGGAGCCGCAGCTCAACGAAAAATGGCGGGCACACTGCCTCTCCCACGGGCGAGAGGCCGGGGCCGTCGACTCCATCAAGGACAGGATCGAACAGGTCAACACCATGATCCGGGAGGACCTCCATCTCGGGGACCACTTCCTCATCGGACACAGCTTCGTCACCCCCACCAGGAAAAGGAGGGAGCCCTCCGCCGAGCACACGATGAGATGGTTCGAGGACATCGTCGAGTCAGAACTCCTCCCCCTCCTGCGTGAGTACTGGTTTGATGCCCCGGACCGCCTGGCGGAGGCCCGATCTGTTCTCCTGGACTGACGATGACGTCTACTTCACTCACCGCGAAACCCGGCCCCAGTGAGTTCGTACCAATCCGCAATATCTGGTTGCTGCAGATCTACGCTTCGCACCTCTACCAACGCGGGGAAATCACGGACACGATGCTCGAGGATCCGGACGCCTCCCTCCCCATGCTCGCCACCCGAATGCTGTGTGAGGCGGTCCAGGATCGTCTCCGGCATGATCTGAGCAGAGGTTTCACCAGGACATCAGGTGTCCTGGGGCGGGTCCGGGGACGGATAGACCTCCTCCGTTCTGAACGGGACAGCCTGTTCGCCAAGGGACGCGTGGCCTGCGAATACAACGAAGTCACCGTGGACACCCCGGCCAACCAGTATCTCCGCCACGCCCTGGATGCTGCCGCAACCATGCTCCGCCAGCTCTCCCCTGCGCTGGCGGGGCCGGGCGACTCCCCCACCGACCTGGCCCATCGCTGCGCCATGCTCTCGCGGATGCTGGTGCAGTCCGGGGTTTCGCCGAGGGTTGCCCCGGCCGCACCTCCGCGATCAAACAACCGGCTCACCGCGCGGGACTCCACCGCGCTGGATACCGCACACCTGGTTCTCCGGCTTCAACTTCCCGGTGGTCAACGGGGGACGCAGAAGTTCCGGCACCCCCTCCACACAGAAAATCAGCTGCGGACCCTGTTCGAGGCGGCCTTGCTGGGGTTGTACCGGTTCCATCTGAGCCCGCTCGGCTGGGAGGTCCACGGCACCAGAGTCCTGCAGTGGCAGGTGGATGAGACCATGAGGGAACTCCCCCGCATGGAGACGGACATCACGCTGCTCAACCCGTCCGGTCAAAGAATCATCGCGGATGCCAAATTCACGGGGATCACCCACCGGAACTACGGCCAGGAACGTCTGCGGAGCCCTCATCTGTACCAGCTCTACGCCTACCTGATGTCCCAGCATGGTCGCGGTCCTGAATGGGATGAGGCTGCAGGAGTGATGATCTACGCCTCCCTGGGAGAGGATCGCGAGGTCACGATGAGCATCCAGGGACACCCCATGAAATTCAGCACCGTGGATCTGACCGGCACAGCCCGCACCATCAGGGAGCAGGCGTTGGCAGCAGTGTACTTCCCCTGACCAGAACACCACGACGCCGCCGTGGCCCGGAAACCCGGGCCACGGCGGCGTCCTCAAGCAGATCAGAAGGGGAACTGCGCCTGGCCCGGGGCCACGCCGACCCAGTGGGTGGTGGTGAACTCCTCGATGGCCCACTCACCGTTGAAGCGGCCCAGGCCGGAGTTCTTCTCGCCGCCGAACATGACGTGTGCCTCGTCGTTGACGGTGATGTCATTGACATGGGTCATGCCGGCCTCGATCTGGCGGGCGAAGTTCAGTCCACGCTGCAGATCCTGGGTGTAGACGGCGGAGGACAGGCCGAACTCGGTGTCGTTGGCCAGCTCGAGGGCGTGTGCCTCGTCCTCGGCCTTGATGATGCCGACGACGGGGCCGAAGATCTCCTCGCGGAACAGCTCCATCTCCGGGGTGACGTCGGCGAAGACATGCGGGGCGATGACGCGGCCCTCGATCGGGCCGGAGACGATCTCACGGGCCCCTTCGGTGCGGGCGCGCTCGATCTTCTCGGTGACCGAATGCAGCTGACTGTCGTTGATGACGGGGCCGACGACGGTGGCGTCATCAAGCTGGCTGCCGTAGGGCAGGGTCTTCACGCGCTCGGTGAAGGCGGCGACGAACTCGTCGTAGACCGGGGCCTGGACGATGATGCGGTTGACGGCCATGCAGATCTGGCCCTGGTGGAGGAACTTGCCCATGGTGGCGGCACCGACGGCCTGCTCCATGTCGGCGTCGTCGAGGATGACCAGCGGGGCGTTGCCACCGAGCTCGAGGGAGACCTTCTTCATGTGCTCGCCGCCGACGGCGGCACGGCCGACACCCTTGCCCACCGGGGTGGAACCGGTAAACGAGATCAGGCGCGGGACGGAATGCTCGACGAAGTGGTCACCGATCTCGGAGCCGGCACCCACGACGATGTTCAGCACACCCTCGGGGAGGCCGGCGGCCTCGAAGATCTTGCCCAGCAGCAGGCCACCGACGATCGGGGTATCGGAGGCCGGCTTGAGCACCACTGCATTGCCGCAGCCCAGGGCCGGGGCAACCGAACGCATCGACAGGGCGAAGGGGAAGTTCCACGGGCTGATGACGCCGACGACGCCGAGGGCCTCACGGAAGACGTAGTTGGCCTTGCCCGGGGAGTTCGACGGCAGGATCTGGCCGGTGATACGCGTCGGGAAGGTCGCGGCCTCACGCAGGGAACCGACCGCCAGGCCGGTCTCGATGTTGGCTTTGATGGCGGTGGAACCGGATTCGGCGCGGATCAGTTCGACGATGGCCGCGCGGTTGTCCTCGATGAAGTCTGCTGCCTTGTTGAGGACGGTGGCGCGCTGCTTCGGGGCGAGTGCGGCCCAGTCGGCCTGGGACTTCTGGGCCAGTTCATAGGCGGCGTCGACGTCCTCCGTGGAGGCCTGGCGGATGGTGGCGATGGTCTCGTTGTTGAAGGGGTTGGTGGTCTCCGCGGTGCGCTCGGAGGTGCCTTCACGCCAGCCGCCGATGTAGAGCTGCTCGGCGACGAGAGAGGAGTATGCGGTGGTGACGGTCATTATTCTCAGCTACTTTCGTTGTGGTTGTTGATCAGGTGTGGTGGTTCTACTGGTTGGTCTCGGAGACCTTGAGCACGGCCTTGATGGTGCCGCCCTCATGCGCATCGGCGATGGCCCGGTCGATCTCGTCGAAACCGTAGAGTTTGACCAGCCGGTCGAAGGGGAACCGGCCCTGGCGGTAGAGCTCGATCAGACCGGGAATGAGCTCGTGGCTGGTGGCGGAACCGCCCAGGGTGCCGACGATGTGCTTGCCAAACAGGGTGCGCATGTGGTCGACGGAGAAACGGGCCTGCGCCGGGGCACCGCCGACGAGGATGAAGGTGCCCATCAGACCGACGGCGTCGGCGGCCTGCTCGATGACGCGGATGCTGCCGGTGCAGTCGAGGACGTAGTCAGCCGGGCCGCCGCAGATCTCGGTGACGGCCTCGACGATGTCCTTGTCACGGGTGTTGACGGTGTGGGTGGCACCGAATTCGCGGGCCAGCTCGAGGCGGGAGTCCTGCAGGTCCATCGCGATGATGGTGGTGGCCGGGGTGTTGCGGGCGGCCATGATGGCGGCCAGGCCGACGGCACCCGCGCCGATGACCACGACCGACTCCCCTGGGCCGGGTTTGGCGGTGTTGAAGACCGCGCCCGCGCCGGTGGTGATGCCGCAGGCCAGGGGGCCGAGCAGCTCAAGGTCGAGGTCCTTGTCCACCTTGACCAGGGCGTTGGCGCGGGTCAGGGAGTAGGTGGCGAAGGAGGACTGGCCGAAGAAGTGCCCGGAGAGCGAGGAACCGTCCTCGCGGGTGTAGGCGGAGCTGCCCGCGTCGGGGCCGTGCAGGCGCACGCCGGCCAGCAGCTCCGCGCCGATGTTGAGGCAGTAGCGGTGCTCACCGCGGATGCAGTTGCGGCAGGTGCCGCAGTAGGGCCAGCCCATGATGACGTGGTCGCCCGGCTCGACGTTGGTCACGCCCGCACCGATCGACTCCACGACGCCGGAGCCTTCGTGGCCGAAGACACCCGGCAGTGGCAGCGGCATGTCACCGGACTGGGTGTTCAGATCGGTGTGGCAGACGCCGGTGGCCACGACGCGGACCAGGACCTCGCCCGGACCGGGACCGTCGATGTTGAGTGTCTCTCGGACAAACGGGGCATTGATCTCTTCCACCACATAGGCGTCGATCTTCATGTTCTGCTTCCTCCACTACGAATTTGTCGGTGGGATCTGCAGGCCCTGGGGCCTGATCCACATCACACATCATCATCGACGTGACACGTGACACTCCAGGACAGGAGTGCAGGACTTGTGGACCAGCAGCGCAGTCAGGCGGGAACGCGGCGGAACTCGCCCGGGGTGCAGCCGAATTCCTGCCGGAACACGCGGGTGAAATAGGAGGGGTCAGCGAAGCCGGACCAGCGGCCGACCTCCGACACCGACATCGTCGGGTGCAGGATCAGCAGTTCCTGGGCACGTCCCAGACGTCGTTGCCGGATGACCGTACCCACGGTGGTCTCGGCCTCCGCGAACAGGGCGTGCAGGGAACGGGTCGACATGAAGTGTGCTGCGGCGATCCGCCCCGGGCTGAGATCCTCGTCGAGGAGGTGGTCGTCGATCCAGGCGGTGATGTCCGCCCGCTGCTCAGCCCGCTGGTGCTCCGGAGAGGCGACAGGCGCCCCGACCGCGGAGCTGAAGAGCATGGTCAGCAGGTCGACGGTGCTGCGCACCATCTGCCGGCCATGCCCGCCGGTGAATTCATCCAGCCCGGATGCCACACCCTGCAGATAGGGCAGCACCACCCGGCCTGCCCCCTCCCCCGGGGTGAAACGCGCGGCGCTGAGATCAGCGTAACCCTGGCCCAGGCTGAGCAGGCGGGTCTTGGGCAGGACCATGATGAGGCTGTCGAAACCGGTGTCCGTCCAGATCCGGTAAGGCGCCATCGAGTCGTGCACGCCGAGCTGTCCGGGCCCGATGGTCTGCTCCCGGCTGCCCTGCCGGATCACCGCGGTGCCGTCGAGGACGTAGTAGATCTTCAGCGCCGAGTCATCCGGATCCACAGAGCCGGCGTACTCGACCTCGTGCCCGGAAACCTGCACGGTGGAGAAGACCAGATCATCGAACTGGCAGGAACGCATGTGGGCACGGAAATCCGTCCCGCCGCGCCGGGATACCGGGGCGACCGCCGCCTGCCGGCCCCCGCCGTCCTCGAACACAGGGCGGTAGACCCGCGTGATGCTCGCCCCGAAGTCGGTGGCGTCATCGAAGGTGGCGGCCTGCAGCGTGCCGGTACGTGCCATGGGTCGGTCACCTCACATCTCCGGGTCCGGGTTCACCGTCAAGGGTTCAGTGTAGGCAGAATCACCGCACACAGGTAGCCTTCAGCACATTATGGGTTCCCAGTATCTGCGGCACGTCCTGCGGCGGCTGCTCAGCCAGGCGGTCCTGCGGGTGTCCGCGGGGGAAGCGGGCTCGGTGCTGCTGATCACCGGGCCGGAGGGGGCGGGGCGTCGACAAGCACTCGATGCCGTGGCCGCCCGCCTCGCCGGGCACGGGCAGGTCCGGGTGCCGCTGTTCCGCTGGGACCGTAAGACCCCCGGCGCGCTGCGTGGCCAGCTGCCGAGCCCGCTGGCCGATGTCCTCGTGCTTGTCGACGACCTCCACTTCGCCGACGAGGCCTCCCTGCGCGAGCTCATCACCACGGCCCGCCGCCCGGATTCCACCGTTTCGGTCATCGCCACCGTTGACGGCGAGGAGCTGAACCAGCTGGCCACGGACGTGCTCGTCCTGCCGCCGCTGTCGCTGGCGGAGACCGCCGGTTATCTCGAATCGCTCACCGGCCGCCGCATCCCCGTGGCCACGGTGGAACAGGTCCACGCCCAGACCGGTGGCTGGCCGGGTCAGATCGAGAAGATCGTGGTCTCCGTGCCGGAGGGTGAACTCGCCCGGCGGGGCGCGCAGGAGCGTTCTGAGCATGAGAACCTCGACCGGGCGCTTGAGCTGACGGCCGATTTCGAGCTGCCCACCGCGGAGCTCTACCTCAACGAGTGCCGGCGCCTCGTCAACCCCGCCGAACAGGACAGTCTGCGCGGTTACCTGGCGCTCAACCGCGGCCTGCGCCGCCGCGCCCACCAGTTCCTCGCCCACCCGGGCCCCGATCCCCGGCACCGGGCCCGCGGGGTGCTGCTCGCCCTGGTCGACTGGGACCTGCCCGACGTGCAGGCCAAGGTCGCCGCCCTGCGTGCCGGTGCCCCCGCCTCCCCCGCGACCACCGAGGCCCGCGTCCTGGGTCTGGTCGCCGACGCCGCCGAATCCGGCCGCATGCCCGACTCCGACTTCGCGGTGGACTCGGTGCTCAACCGGCAGCGCCTGGACATGGTCCAGGGCTGGCTGGCCCTGACCTTCGACGATCCCCTCACCGCCCGGGAGAAACTCCAGCACTTCGGCGACCAGTCCCCGGCCGTCGGCCTGTGGCAGGACGCCTGGCTGGCGCGCACCCTCTACGTGCTGGGTGAATGGTCCGCAGCGGCCCGGACCGTGGAACGCGGCCTGGCCGCCGCCGAGGCCCGCGGTATGCACCTGCTCGAGCCGATGCTGCTGTGGACCGGTGTGCAGATCGCCGCGATGCAGGGTGATCAACTGCTGGCCCGCAACTACCTCCAGCGCCTGACGCTCGACGAGGACGCCTTCCTGCTGCAGTCCCTGCCCGCCGCAATGGGCCGGATGATCGTCGCCGCCAACAGCGCCGACCTGCCCACCGCCCTGCGCGCCGGTGAACAACTGGCCCGCACCGTGGCCTCCGCCGACACCCAGCACCCGGGTTTCTGGCCCTGGGAGGACGTCTATGCCCAGACTCTGATCCGGGCCGGACGCATCGACCGCGCCGACGAGGTGATCACGGGTGCCGAGGAACGGCAGGGTTCCTCGGGGCTGGTCTCGGTGATCGCGAAGAATGCGGTGCCCCGGGCGACGATCCAGATCCAGCGCGGCGATGTCGTCGCAGGTCTGCGCACCTTCGAATCAGCCGTCGAGTCCATCAGTGACACCCCCATGCCCGCCTACCAGTCCCGCATCCTCTTCGAATACGGCAAGGTGCTGCGCCGCCAGGGCCGCCGCCAGCGCGCCGACGAGGTCCTCTCACACGCCGCGGAGATCTACGCCCAGATGGAGGCCACCGTCATGGTCGAACTCTGCGCCGCTGAGCGCCGCATCGGTGGAGTGGGTACCCCACAGCACCTCAACCCCCACGGTCTGACACCCCAGGAGGAGCAGATCGCGGTGCGGGTGACCGAGGGCGCGACCAACGCCGAGGTCGCCCGGGAGCTGAGCCTGTCCACCAAAACCGTGGAGTACCACCTGACGCGGGTCTACCGGAAGCTCGGCGTGCGTTCCCGGCAGGGCCTGCGCGAGGTGCTCGGGCGGGGTTGACATCGGTGGGCCTTCGGCGGGTGAGATGTTGAGGGCCGTCTCACGGCCGGGGCGCGCAATATCTGGCTGCCACGGGATCACCCGGTGCGCATCATGCCTGTTCAATGGCCCTCGCTTGATGCGTCAAGGTAAGATGTTGCGCACCCCGGGAACGCGGAAACCCCGGATACCCGCAGTCATCCGGGGCGCACTCAGCATCCTGTTCAGGGAGCGGAGTGGATCACCGTCCGCTGGTACACCGGACGGGTGAAGGAGAACAGCACCGCGCCAAGCACGCCGACGATCGCGTAGGCGAAGAAACCCCACGGATGCGCCAGGCCCAGGCTGATGAGCAGTCCGCCGAGGAGCGGACCGGAGATCGCCCCCAGGCGGCCGATGCCGGCGGAGAAGCCCATCGCCGTGGCCCGCATGTTGGAGGGGTGGTTCTCCCCCACGAAGGCGTAGACGAGGTTCTGCGCGGAGAACACGAACACACCGGTGATGAACACCACCGCGTACAGCCCGAGCAGCGGCAGTTTGATGGCCATGAGCGCCAGGAAAACCGCGGAGGCCACGAACCAGACGATTCCGGTCGGGCGCGGGGAACGGATATCGGAGACCCGGCCCGCCAGGATAAGACCGGCAACGGCTCCGATGTTGAGCACCAGCAGGAAGCCCAGTGAGTTGCCCAGGTCGTAGTCGGCGGCACGCATGATCTGCGGCAGCCAGGTGTTGAGGCCGTAGACCAGGAGCAGGCCCATGAAGGAGGCGCCCCACACCGCCAGGGAGTTGCGACGGTACCTCGGGGTGAGCACGGAGGCCAGCGAGCTGCGCTGTTTATCGGCCTTCGCCTCCTCAGCTGCCTGCTGGTCAAGGGGGTCGGTCAGTTCCATTCCGTACTCGGCGGCGATGGCCTCGGCTTCCTTGATCCGGCCCTTGGCCAGCAGGTACTGCGGGGATTCGGGCAGCAGCCAGATCATGAGCGGGGCGAGGATGATGCCGGGGACGGCACCGATGATGAACAGGGACTGCCAGCCGAAGTCGTCGATCATGAGGATGGCCAGCAGGGCGGTGAGCACGGCACCGACGTGGTAGCCGGTCATCACGGTGGTGGTGGAGGAACCGGCCCTGGCCCGGCCGCGGAACTCGGTGACCATGGAGATGGCGGTGGGCAGGCAGCCGCCCAGGCCGACTCCGGCGAGGAAACGCAGGAACATGAGCATGAACACCGAATCGGCGAAGCCCATGCCCAGGGTGAGGATGGAGAAGGCGAAGACGGAGCCGATCATGACCCAGCGGCGGCCGAGTTTATCGGTCAGCGCGCCGATGGTGAGGGCGCCGATGGTCATGCCGATGAGGCCGGCGGTGACGATCTGGGTGCCCTCGCCGGCGGTGACCTGCCAGGCGGGGTCCTCGATCATCGAGGGCAGGACGGCGCCGATGACGACCATGTCGAAGCCGTCGAGAAGCACTGCCACCCAGCACAGGAGGGTGACCATGAACGTGGAACGGGCGGCACCGGATCGGTTACCGGTCCGGGCCGCCGTCGTAGAGGTGGTGCTCATTTAGATGTCGAACTCCGGCAGGTCGAGGCCGACGTACTGCTCGGCGAGGTACTTCCGGCCGGCATCGGTGGCCAGGACGGAACGCAGCTCGGCGCGGCTGCGCTGGGTCTGGAAGTAGGGCTGCTCGGGCACGGTGTGGAACATCGACGACATCCAGTAGGAGAAGTGCTGGGCCTTCCATACGCGCGGCACGGCAAGCGCCGAGTACTGGTCGAGGAGGTCGGTGTTGTTCTTCTTGATGGCACGCGCCAGGGCCGGGGCCAGGACGGAGACGTCGGCGACGGCCAGGTTCAGGCCCTTCGCGCCGGTGGGCGGCACGGTGTGGGCGGCGTCGCCGGCGAGGAAGAGGCGGCCGCGCTGCATCGGGTCGGTGACCGCGGAGCGGAAGCGCAGGACGGCCTTGTCGAAGATCTCGCCTTCGGAGACGCGCAGGTCATCGCTGCTGACGCGCTTGTGTAGCTCCTCCCAGATGCGCTCATCCGACCACATGTCGATGGTGTCCTCGGGGTTGCACTGCAGGTAGTAGCGCTGGACGGTGTCGGAGCGGGTGGAGATCAGCGCGAAGCCGTCGGGTGAGTTGGCGTAGATCAGTTCCTTCTGGGTCTTCGGCGCGTTGACCAGGATGCCGAACCAGGCGTAGGGGTACTGGTGGCGGGAGCGCACGGCACCGGGTTGCTCGGTGATGAGCTTGCGGTTGGGTGAGTTGGAGCCGTCGCCGGCCATGACGTAGTCGGCGGTGAGCTGCTGCTGTGCGCCGGCCTCGTCGGTGTAGGTGATGGTGACCTGGTCGCCGTCATAACCGGTGACCTCGTCGACGGTGGTGTTGAAGAGGATGGGCTGTCCGTCCTCGAGGCGGCGCGCGATGAAGTCCTTGAGGTATTCGTGCTGCGGGTAGACGGCCATGTGGTGGCCGGTCAGGCCGGCGAGGTCGATGCGGGTGCGCTGGCCGTCGATGGCCAGCTCGATGGCGTCGTCGATGTCGGCCTCGCGGTCCATGCGCTCGCCGACGCCGGTCTCGCGCATGAGGCGCATGGTGCCCTGTTCGAGGACGCCGGCGCGGACGGTCTCCTCGACGTCCCGGCGGGAGCGGGACTCGAAGACGACGGATTCGATGCCGTAGTTGTGGTGGAGCAGGTGGGCCAGGGTGAGGCCGGCGGGGCCGGCGCCGATGATGGCGACTGGGGTGTGGGTCATGTCGGTGTCCTTTTATCCGGGGTCAGTTGTCTTCGAGTTCTGCGGCGGCTGCGGAGAGCAGTTTGAAGCCGTGGTTGGAGTTGGGGACACCGGCGTAGACGGCGGTGTGGAGCAGGACCTCACCGATCTGCTCGGCGTCGACTCCGGCGCGCAGGGCGGCGCGGATGTGCATGTCCAGTTCGCCGTCGTTGCCTACGGCGGTGAGGATGGCGATGGTGAGCAGGCGGCGTTGGGTGTGATCGAGCCCGTCACGGTTCCAGATGTCACCCCAGGCGGTGCGGGTGATGAAGTCCTGGAATTTTTCGGTCACCGGGGTCTGCTTGGCGACGGCCGCGTCCACGTGCGCGTCCCCGAGTACCGCGCGGCGGTTGCGCATGCCGACCTCGTGGGCGGCGGCGCGGCCCTGTTCGTAGTTCTCGCTCATTATCGGTCCCCTTCCAGGATGATGTCGGTGATCTCGGGGGCGTGGCCGAGGTTGGTGTGGGCCACCTTCTCCCCCATCGTGTCGGTGCGGATCTGCAGCCCGTCGAGGCTGGCGTGGATGCGGCTGACGGCTGAGGCGGTGGCGGCGAGCAGGTCGCGCAGGGTCTGCCATTCGGCGTGCCAGCTTCCCGTCCCGCGCTGCCAGCGGCAGTCGAGGGTGTCGAGCATGGTGGCCGCCAGGCCCGGGGTTCGGCGGGCATAACCGTCGCAGGCGACTGCGGCGGCAGGGTTGGCCTTGTGCGGCATGGATGAGCTGCCGCCGGGGCTGCCCTCGGCGAGCTCGGCGATCTCGGTGGCCGAGGAGGCGATGATGTCGCCGGCGATCTTGCGCACACTGCCTGCGACAACGGCGGCGGCCAGGCCGACGTCGACGAAGGGCTGGCGGTTGGTGTGCCAGACCAGGGGCCGGTCGGCCAGTTCCAGCAGCTGGGCGAGCCGGTCGTGGATGGCGATGCCGTCGGGGTGGGTGGCCACGAGGTTGCCGGTCGCACCCGCGTACTGCACGGGCAGCGCGGCGGCGGTCTCCCGCAGGCGCGCGGCCGCGGAGCGCACGCCCTCGAGCCAGCCTGCGGCGATGAGCCCGAAGCTGGTGGGCAGGGCCTGCTGGCCCAGGGTGCGGCCCATCACCGGCGTGCTGCGGTGGGTGCGGGCGAGCGCCACGAGGAGCTTCTCGACATCGCGCAGCACCCGGTCGATCTCTCCGACGGCGCGGCGGGCGCACAGGGCCAGGGCGGTGTCGATGGCGTCCTGGCTGGTGGCCCCGACGTGGATGCCGGAGGTGTCCTCGACGCGCTGTTTGAGGGCGACGGCCAGCGGGATGGCGGGGTTGGCGCCGGCGGTGGAGGCCGTGGCGATGTCGGCGACCTCGTAGGTGTAGGCGTCGATGGCCTCGCGTGCCAGGGCGGCGGACTCCGGGCTGATGCGGCCGGTGTGCTCGGCGGCGTCGGCGAGCGCGCGCTCGAATTCGAGGATGGCGTCGAGGAAGGCGCGGTCGGAGAGGTGGGCTGCGGCGGCGATGTCACCGCCGGCGTGGTCGCTGTAGAGGGATCGGCTCAGGTCAGACACGGAAGAACGGGGTCTCCTTGTTCGGGTCCTCGTGCTGCATGACGATGTTCATGCGGTAGCCGCCCGCGGCCGGCTCGGCGATGAGCAGCTCGCGGCGGGGGGCGTCGACAAGCTGCAGGACGGGGTCGGTGGCGTTGGCCTCCGCGTTCTCGGGCAGGTAGAGGCGGGTGTAGAGGCGCTCGAGCATGCCGCGGGCGAAGACGCCCAGCTTGAGGTGCGGGGCCTCCTCCTCCGTGCCGCCGGGCACGAGGGTGGTGAAGGTGACGCTGCCGGTCTCATCGACCATGCCCCGGCCCACGCCGCGGAAGCCCTCGTCGGTGGTGGTGTTGTAGGTGCCGTCGGGGCGGGTCTGCCAGACCTCGATCATGGCGTCGGCGATGGGGTCACCGTTGCCGTCGATGACGGTGCAGGTGACCTCGACGGCACCCTCGGTGCCGGCGGGGACGAGCTGCTCCGAGTCCTCCAGGGTCAGGCCGATGTGGACGTAGGGTCCGACGGTCTGGGAGGGGGTGATGCCGAATTCCGCCTCGTCCTGGTCGCGGATGCCGGAGACCTCGTAACGGAATTCGCCGGTCTTGTGGGTGTCGATCATTTCTCTGCTGCTCCTGGTTTTGTGAGGGGTCGGTCTACTCGAAGGGGGTGGCGTTCTTACCGCGCAGGACGATGTCGAATTTGTAGCCGACGGCGTAGTTGGGGCGGGTCTCGTCGTAGTCGAAGACGGCGATCATGCGCTCGCGGGCACCGGCGGGCACGGAGTTGTAGATCGGGTCCTGGAAGAACATCGGGTCGCCGGGGAAGTACATCTGGGTGACCAGGCGCTCGGCGAACTGGCGGCCCCAGAGGGAGAAGTGGATGTGGGCGGGGCGCCAGGCGTTGTGGTGGTTGCCCCACGGGTACATGCCGGGCATGACGGTGAGGAAGTTGTAGTTGCCGTTCTCGTCGGTCATGGTGCGGGCCACGCCGTTGAAGTGCGGGTCGAGCGGGGCCGGCCAGGAGTCGTTCTTGTGGCGGTAGCGGCCGGCGGCGTTGGCCTGCCAGGCCTCGATGAGGGTGTGGGGCACGGGCTTGCCGTCCCAGCCGAGGACGCGGCCGTGGACGAAGATGCGCTGGCCGATGGCCTCGCCGCCGTTGGCCTGGGTCATGTCGTTGTCCAGGCCGCCGAGGTCACGGTCGCCGAGGACCGGGCCGGAGAGCTCGCCGAGGCGCTCCGGGACCATGATCAGCTCGTTGGTGGGGTTGCGCTTGATCGTGGTGCGGTACTCGGGGAAGTGGAGAGGCGCGAAGAAGCCGTCGGTGGCGGCGTTGAGTGCGGTCATGGTGATGCCTTCCTGCATGTCCATCGGTAGTGATGGGGGTCACGATAGGGCGGGGAATCACAGCAACGCAAGACGCGCGCACAGCGAACGGGCAGCCACTCAGCGAAAACGCGCTGGCCAGCGGGTTTCGCTCCCCGATCTGACCCAGGGGTTAGTTAGGGGTGCACATCAGGGTCGCCCCACTCCGCCTATCGTAATACCTGAATAAAATAGGGGGTCCGCTGAATATATCTCCGGTTCCGGGCCGGTGGGTGTCGTAATCTTCGATCGTTCCCAGCCGTTCGCCACTGCCTTCCACCGGAGCCCCGGCACCCGATGCGCAGCCGCAGATCCCGAAAGACGTCTCATCCTCGTGGATATCCGACAGCTCATCGACACCACCCGCATGACCGCCTACCAGTGGTTCATCATCGGCCTGGCCTGTTTCCTCAACGCCCTCGACGGGTATGACCTCGTCGCCATGGCGTTCACCTCCTCCGCCGTCTCCGAGGAATTCGCCCTCAGCGGCGCCCAGCTCGGCTGGCTGCTGTCCTCCGCCCTCATCGGCATCGGCATCGGCTCGCTCTTCCTCGCACCCCTGGCCGACCGCTACGGACGCCGCACCCTCATCCTCGTGGCCCTGACCATCGACCTGCTCGGCCTGAGCATGTCGGCGCTTTCCGACACCTACGGAGAGCTCCTGCTGTGGCGCGTGGTCACCGGCATCGGCGTCGGCGGCATCCTCGCGTGCGTGACGGTGGCGGTCTCGGAGTTCTCCAACCTGCGTTTCCGCGGGCTGACCATCTCCATCTACTCCGCCGGCTACGGCCTCGGTGCCTCCCTGTGCGGCGTGCTCGCCGCCCAGCTCATCCCCACCCACGGCTGGCGCTCCATCTTCTTCATCGGCGCCGGGCTCACCGGCCTCGCCCTGGTGATCACCTTCTTCACCCTCCCCGAATCCGTCGACCACCTGCGCAACCGCGGCCAGGAGAACAAGGTCCGCGCCATCGCCGCGCGCATCGGTAAAACGGAGGAGTTCACGGTGGCCCCCGCGGCCGCGGAAAAGCACTCCGCCGGCCTCCGGGAGCTCTTCCGCGGCCC
Organism: Corynebacterium lemuris; assembly: GCF_024919295.1. Taxonomy (GTDB): domain Bacteria; phylum Actinomycetota; class Actinomycetes; order Mycobacteriales; family Mycobacteriaceae; genus Corynebacterium; species Corynebacterium lemuris. The sequence continues at coordinate 146,873 of NZ_JANWTC010000008.1, forward strand.
CCTCCTCGCCACCACCATCAAGCTGTGGATCGCGTTCTCCCTGATCACCGCAGGTTTCAACTTCGCCAACCAATGGACCCCGAAGCTGCTCACCGAATACGGACTGTCCGCCCAGCAGGGCATCATCGGCGGCATCATGCTCTCCTTCGGTGGCACCATCGGTTCCCTGATCTACGGCGCCCTGACCACGCGTATCGACGCCCGCCGCCTCCTCATCATCTTCTCCCTCCTCTCCGCCGTGGTGCTGGTCGGCTTCATCTCCGCCGCCAACTGGCCCGGTCTCATGTTCGCCCTCGGCGTGGGCGTGGGCATGCTGCTCAACGCCTGCGTGACCGGCATGTACACCGTCACCCCGCAGGCCTACCCCGCTGCCCTGCGCACCAGCGGCGTCGGCTCCGCCATCGGCATCTCCCGCGGCGGCGCGGTGCTGGCACCCATCGCCGTCGGCTACCTGCTGGACGCCGGCTGGTCCCCCACCGCCCTCTACGTCACCGCCGGCGCCCTGGTCGCGCTGACCGCCATCGCCATGATCGGCGTGCGCGAATACACCGCCCCTGTGGCCGCCACCACCCCCGTGGAGAACGCGGACGCGGACCGCGCACCCGCCCATTCCTGAGGGACAGGGTGTGTCGGCGGGCATCGGCGCAGCCGGTCCCCTACCCTCCATGGTTGGCCGTGGGCGCACCACGCGTGCGCCTGCGGCTTTTTCATTGACCCGTTATCTATCTCTGGAGGCACAGATGCTCCGCAAGTCCCTTATCGCACTCGGCACCACCGCGCTGATCATGTCCGGCGCCACCGCAACCGCCAACGCCCAGTCCGCAGCCCCGTACCCGAGCTCCGAGGTCGCCGTCGCCCCGTCCTGGATCCAGACCGTCCAGAGCATCGTCCCGGGTGCACCGGCCGACCAGATCCAGGCCGGCACCCAGATCGGTATCGCCTGGGCCGTGTGGCGTCTGGCCTCCTCCGTGATCTAGACGAGGCACACAAAAAAGCCGCATCCGTGTACCACGGATGCGGCTTTTCCTGTCCTTCTCAGCCCGGGTAGGGGCTCAGGGGCTCCACGGTGACCTCCAGCCAGGGATGCAGCGGCAGCGCGGCGATGCGCTGGTGGAGGGTGTCGTGGTCGGGGGCGTCGACAAGCACGACGAGGTTGTCACCGCCTGTCCCACGCCACACCTGCGGCCAGGCCGCGAGGTGTTCGCGGCTGCGGTCCCGCAGATCGGCGCGGACCTCGGGGTCCATGTCGCCGGGCAGGTCCGCGCGCAGGCGCACGAGAAAGGTGGACACTACTTACGGGTGAAGTGGTTGATCTTGTCCCAGTCCGGCTCCAGGCCCAGGCCCGGGCCCTCCGGCAGCCTGGCCACGCCGTCCTCGTAGACGATGTCGGTGGTGGTGTAGGACTCCTTGAGCAGCATCGGGCCGAAGAGCTCGGAACCGTAGTTGACCGCCGGGGTGGAGCACGCGAAGTGCAGGGAGGCGGCGGTGCCGAAGGGGCCCTCCAGGGAGGTGGCGCCGTGGCAGGCCAGGCCGCCGGCCTCCGCGATGGCGGCGACCTTCTTGGACTCGAGCAGGCCACCGAGCTTGGTGGTCTTCAGTGCGATGACGTCGGCGGCCTCCTCACGGACAACAGCCAGGGCGTCCGCCGGGGAGCAGACCGACTCGTCGGCCATGACCGGCACGCCGATGCGGCGGGTGATCTCACGGAGGGTGGCCAGGTCGTGGGCCGGGGTCGGCTGCTCGAAGAGGTCGAAGCCGGCATCGGCGAGCACCGGCAGGTACTTCAGGGCGGTCATGCGGTCCCAGCGGGCGTTGACGTCGATACGCAGGCTGACCTTGCCGTCGAGCTCGCGGGCGAGTTCCGCGATGCGGTGGGTGTCCACCGCCGGGTCACCGGAACCCATCTTCAGTTTGAAGGACTTGTGGCCGTGGGAGGCGATGCGCTCCTCGATCTCAGTGAGGGCTTCATCCAGGGGCAGGACGCCCAGGGCCCAGGTCAGGTCGATCTCGTCGCGGACGCGGCCGCCGAGGAGGTCGCGGACCGGGATGTCCAGGGCGCGTGCCCAGGCATCGTGCATGGCCACGTCACAGGCGGACTTGGCGAAGCGCATGTTGGCCACGGACTTCTCGAAGTCGTTCATGATGCCGGCCAGCTCGTTGACGTTGCGGCCGACCATGATCGGGGCCAGGTTGCCGTCGATGATGACCTTCATGGTCTCGGCGTTCTCGCCGCCCCACCAGGCGCCACCGGGGACAACACCCTCGCCGTAACCGGTCACGCCGCCCTCCAGGGTGACGGAGACCAGCAGGATCGGCTGGGCCGTCGCGGTGTAGGTGGCGAAGCCGTGCGGGCGGAAGAGGGGGACGTCGAGAAGCCGGGTCTCAACCTTGGCGATCTTCAGATCAGACATTCATAATCCTTTGGGTGGTAGATGAAGAAACGGGAAACGCCCCATTCCCCCCTGCAAGCATAGGGAAATGGGACGTGACCTCAACTATCGGGACGAAGAACTAGTCTTCCTTGTCCAGGGCGAAGCCGTACTCGACAACGTTGTAACCGGTCTCCGGATCGTTCTTCGGATCCAGCAGCAGCTCCGGCTTCACGGCGGTGGCGACATCGTT
>NZ_JANWTC010000009.1 GCF_024919295.1 Corynebacterium lemuris
GATGCCCCGCAGGTGCTCGAGCCTGCCGTTGATGGCCTCGACCGGGCCGTTGGACGCACCGATATCGAAGTAGGCGAGCACATCCTCACGCCGGCGCCACAGGGTGCGCCCCAGCTGGGCGAGTTCCTCCAATCCGGCGGGCAGTCCCTTGCGCAGGCTGTTGATCACCCGCAGCATGAGCTTTTTGCCTTCTGATTTCTGCGGATGCCCGTACGCCGCGATCATGTCCTGGTAGAACAACCAGGTCACCTCCAGGGCGACGTAGTCATCATCGGTGGCCCACAACATGTCCAGGCGTTGTTTCTGCCGATGGGTGAGGTAGTTCGTCCTGGTCAACAAGGTTCGCCGGTGTTTGTACAACGGGTCGTCCTTGCGTCCGCGGCGTCCGGTGGTCTCGCGTTGGAGTCGCTGCCGGCACGAGGTGAGCTTGTCCGCCGCTAGATGGACGACGTGAAACGGATCCATGACCTTGGTCGCGTCCGGGAGGACCTGGTCGACGGCGGAGGCGTAGCCGGTGAAGCCGTCCATCGTCACGACCTGCACCTGGCTGCGGAATCTGGGGTCGCGTTCCTGCAGCCACGTGCGCAGGACCTGCGCGCTACGGCCTGGGCGGATGTCCAGCAGGCGGGCCGGACCACGGCCGTCCACCAGCGGGGTGAGGTCGACGAGGATGGTCACCAGGTTTGATGGTTCCGTGGGGCGGCGGGTGTGTTTCCACACGTGCTCGTCGACTCCGAGGATGCGCACGCCGTCCAGGTGGTGCGGGTCGTCATAGACGAGCTGGCGGCAGGCATCGAGTGCGACCTGGTTGACCAGCGCCCAACCGATACCGAGTGCTTTGGCGGTGGCAGACACACTCATCCGGTCAATGGCGAGGCGCTGGAGGATCCAGCGGGTGACTCGGTGGGTGAGCTTGGATCCGTCATCCGCACAGGCCAGGGATGCCTGGAAGATCTTCCTCGGACACGACGTGTCTGTGCACAGAAAGCGGGGGACGCGGACGTCCAGGCGGGTGGGGAACCCGACGACGGGAAGATCAACGAGCCGGCGCAGGGTGTGATCCCTCAGCTTCCCGGGGTGCCCGCAGTCGGGGCAGGTGTGGTTCACGGCCACCGGGGTGGCGTCGATGATGGTGATGGTGCCGGCGTCGGCGGCGCCGGTGATCGTGAGGCCGATTTCTGCGGTGCGGCAGATGGTATCGGCGACGAGATTGCCAGTAGGCTGCACAGTAGGGTCCTGGTTCGGTCAGATGAAAGCGTCGTAACTCTCATCTTGTACCGGCCAGGACCTCTATATGTTGTGCCACCCCGAGTCCCGCCTCGTGGTCAGCTACGCACTCCGAAACGCGAAGAGCCGTTAATCTGCGCTCAAGTACGAGAGGGCCCGCCGGCTGAAGGGGGAAGACATGTGGGTGGTCGCACATCGGGGCGCTGAGAACCAGGAGCTGGAGAACACCCTGGCCGCCTTCCGGAAAGCAGCGGAGCTGGGTGCTGATGCCGTGGAGATGGATGTCCACGCGACCTTCGATCATGAGGTTGTGGTCCTCCATGACACCACCGCAGCGCGGGTGGCCGCAGCGGGATCACCCTTCGCTGAGGTGCCGGTTGCAGGTCTCCGGCTGGAGCAGGTCCGCAGGATCAGGCTGCGCAACGGGGAGGGGATCCCGACGTTGGCTGAGGTTACGGCGGCGATGGAACTTCCCATGCATGCAGGTGGAGGTGAAGAGTGCGGGGGCGGTGGTGGCCCTCCAGGGCTTCTTCCAGCAGCACCCGGAGGTGCTGGAGCGGGTGCTGTTGATCTGCTTCCACGATCTGGTTCTCGTTGAGCTCGCCGCCCGTATCCCCGGCTGCCGTCTCGGGGTGCTGCGGGGAAAGGAGAACCCCACCGATCTGCAGGTGCTGGATCGTATCCCGTCGGCTAATCTGGCGGCTTTTCTGCCGGAGGTGACCGCCCTGGATCCGGATGTCATCAGCCGGGCGCGGGGCAGGGGAGCGCAGATCGGTTGCTGGACCGTGCGCGACAGCACTGATCTGGGGCGGGCGGTGGCGGCCGGAGTGAACTTCATCACGGTGGGCGACCAGGGGATCGTCGATAAGCGCCTGCGTTCGGCTGAACCCCTGCGCTGGTGAGCCTCGGGCGGGAAGATCAGGGGGCTCCCTGATGTTTCCCGGCGCTGCGCCGGTTAACCTGGTTGTCTGGAACCGACATATTCAGGAGAAGACTTTTCATCATGACAGAACATGGGTCCACCCCGCCGGCCGAGCCCGACGGCACCCCGGCCGACACCACCACCGCAACCCCGGAGGCCGCTGCCCGAGCCATCGACCTGTACAAGCAGTACGGGGAGGGTGAGACCTCGGTGACGGCGCTGGACCACATCAACGTGTCCTTCGCCCGGAACCAGTTCACCGCGATCATGGGTCCGTCCGGCTCCGGCAAGTCCACGCTCATGCACTGCATGGCCGGCCTGGACTCTGCGACCTCGGGTTCGGCCCTGATCGGTGACACCGATCTGTCCACCCTGCGGGACAAGGAGATGACGGCGCTGCGCCGTGACCGCCTCGGTTTCATCTTCCAGTCCTTCAACCTGGTGCCCACTCTGACGGCTGCGGAGAACATCACGCTGCCCTCCGACATCGCGGGCCGCAAGGTGGACCAGGAGTGGTTCGAGGAGATCACAACCCGCCTGGGCCTGGCGGAGCGTCTGACCCACCGTCCTGCGGAGTTGTCGGGCGGCCAGCAGCAGCGTGTGGCCTGCGCGCGTGCGCTGGTGTCGCGCCCGGAGATCATCTTCGGTGATGAGCCGACCGGCAACCTGGACTCGAACTCGGCTGCCGAGGTGCTCAGCATCCTGCGTACCGCGGTGGACAAGGACCACCAGACCGTGGTCATCGTCACCCACGATGCCCGCGCGGCCTCCTACGCGGACCGTGTGGTGTTCCTGGCGGATGGACAACTGGTCAATGAGCTGGTCGATCCGACGATGGATGAGATTGTGGCCGTCATGACCGGCGTCGAGCGCTAGGCCGGGAGAGCAGTGGCTAAGAACACGACCATGCGCAGGATCAGCCTGCGGAACATCGCGGCACACAAGCTGCGTCTCGCACTGACGGTGCTGGCGGTGGTGCTGGGTACCGCATTCATCTCCGGCGCGTTCATGTTCACCAATTCGCTGAACCAGTCCCTCCAGTCAGCGGTGAGCAGCACCTACGACGGTGTCGACGCCGTGGTGACCCCCGCCGAGGGCGCGTCCGTCCTCTCCCGGGACATCCGGGAGGCGATCGCCGCGGATGAGAAGGTCGCCAACGTCAATGTGACGGCCTCGGAGACCGTGGTCCTGGCGACCGGCGACGAAGAACCCATCCAGACAGGTGGCGGCACCGCCAGCCTGGCGCCGTGGTATGCCCCGGACACCGTGGTCGGGGTGCCGAACCCGCTCGTCGAGGGTGAGGCGCCGACCGCCGCGGACGATATCGTCCTCAACCAGAAGGGCGCGGAGAACTTCGGTATCTCGGTGGGCGATGAGCTGCTCGTCGTCGACCCGGAGGAACGCCGCACCATGACGGTGACGGGCCTGTACGAGATGGAGTTCGACCAGGGCCAGTCCCTGAGCGCCTACATGCCGGAGGAGGCGTTCCTGGAGCGCTACACCCTCGACGGGGCGACTTCCCAGTTCATCGTCTCTGCGGTGGAGGGTACCTCCGACACCGACCTGGTGGCGCACCTGGAGGACACCCGGGACGGCCTTCAGGTGGAGACCGGCGCGAAGCTGGCCGAGGAGATGTCGGAGGTGCTGTCCCAGGCACTGTCCTTCGTCAACTACTTCCTGGTGGCATTCGGCCTGGTGGCCCTGCTGGTGGGCACCTTCCTCATCGCCAACACCTTCTCCATGATCGTCGCGCAGCGCACCAAGGAGTTCGCGCTCCTGCGTGCCCTGGGTGCGGCCCGGATGCAGATCACCCGTTCGGTGGTCTTCGAGGCATTCCTCGTCGGCGTGCTCGGTTCCGCGTTGGGCGTCCTCGCCGGCGTGGGACTGGTCGCCGCGATCAAGGGCATCATGTCCGCCCGGGGCATGTCCCTCCCGGATTCCGGCCTGGGCCTCTCGACGTCCGCAGTCGTCGTACCCGTCATCCTGGGCACCCTCGTCACCATCATCTCCGCCTGGCTGCCGGCCCGACGGGCCGGTGAGGTCCGTCCGGTGGAGGCGATGCGTTCCACGGAGGCCTCCACCGACCAGCCGTTGGGGGTCCGCACCATACTCGGCGTGCTGCTGATGGTGGTCGGTGTCGCGGCGGCGCTGGCAGGTGCCCTCCTGGCGGATTCGGCGACGTCGACACGCGCGATCCTCGTCGGCATCGGTGCTTTCGGTGTGATTGTCGGCTTCTTCTTCGCCGGTCCCGCGATGTCCCTGCCGATCGTGCCCACTCTGGGACGGGTCATCGGTGCGCCCTTCGGGGCCATCGGCAGGCTGGCGGCGACCAACTCCCGCCGTAACCCGCGCCGTACCGCCACCACCGCCTTCGCCCTGACCCTGGGTGTGGCGCTGGTGACGGCGATCGGCATGCTGGGTGACACGATGAAGGCGTCCATCTCCGACGTGGTGGAGAACAACGTCTCCGCCGACTTCATCCTCTCCGGTCCGACATCAGGCAGCTTCCCGACGCCCGCCGGCACCCCCGACGCCGTCCGCGACGTCGAGGGCGTGGAACAGGTGCTCACCATGTCCACGGCCCCCGTGCTTGTCGACGGCCGCGCCACCAACCAGTTCGGCGACTTCGCCCAGACCACGCTCCTCGACGGCAATGTCACCGACATGATCGCGATCGAGATGCGCGAAGGCACCGCCGACCTGGGCGCCGGACCGGGTGTGCTGGCCGCAGCCGGCTTCGCGGAGACCAACGGCTGGGAGGTCGGTGACGTTCTGCCGCTGACCGCCCCGGGACTGAGCGAGGAGGTCCGTGAGGTCGAGGTCCTCGGCATCTTCGAGCCGAACAACCTCCTCAACAACATGGTCCTCTCCCAGGAATCGGTGGCCGGACTGCTGCCGCCGGGTGCACTTGAGGTGAGCATGGTCGGGGTCGTCGCGGACGGTTCGGTTGACCCGGATCAGCTGCGCGCCGATCTCGAGGAGGCGGTGAAGGGCTTCATCGTCGTCCAGGTGATGAGCACTGACGAGATGGCCGGCCAGGCCGGGCAGGCCATCGACCAGATGCTCAACATCCTCTACGCGCTACTGGCGCTCGCGGTGATCATCGCGATCCTCGGCATCGTGAACACCCTCACGCTCGGGGTCATCGAGCGCAGGCAGGAGATCGGCATGCTGCGGGCCGTCGGCTCCCAGCGCCGCCAGATCCGCACCATGATCACCCTCGAGGCCGTCCAGATCGCCGTCTTCGGCGCGGTCATGGGCATCATCATCGGTCTGGGGCTGGGCTGGGCCTTCCTCGAGGTCCTCAGCGGCGAGGGACTGGACACCATCTCGGTGCCCTGGGCCATGCTGCTGTGGATGCTCCTCGGCTCCGCGGTGGTGGGCGTGCTCGCCGCGGTCTGGCCGGCCCGCCGGGCCGCCAAGACTCCGCCGCTGGACGCCATCTCCGGTTAAGCGGACACCAGCCACCTCGTCAGCCACGCCACCACCCACCCGGCGGTGAGCGTGGCTGACGTGTATCCGGCCAACAACCGCCACTGCCGTTCCTTCAGCAGCTCACCGAGCTCCCGGGCCAGTGTCGACCACGTGGACAACGCACCTGCGAAACCGGTCCCCAGGGCGAGGTAGACCAGCTCCCCGGCCCCGATCACCGCACCGAGAACGACGGTGGCCGTGAGGTTGGCGGTGAAGGTGCCACCCAGGCCACCCGGCCACCGGGCCAGGAGACCGCGCACCATGCCGCCGAGGAAGCCGCCGAGACCGACGGCCAACACGGCCCCGATCACCGTGCCCACCGGTCCCCGAGCAGCCACGCCCCGACACAACCCACGACGGTGGCCACGAGATAGGCCGGTGCGGCGGAAGCCAGGTGGGCGAAGGCGGAGAAGCTCGTGAAGCCGCCGAGCACCCCACGGCCCCAGAAGGCGCCGGGGCGCAGGAGGCCCATGAGGAAGGAACCCAGGATGTTGATGCCGAGCAGGGGCAGGGGGCCGGTGCCGAGGAATTCCCCGACGGCGAAGCGGGCCAGGGCGCCGAGGAGGGCGCCGGCGCCGACGACGGCGGCGTCGACAAGCAGCATGAGTTCACGGTACCTGCCCCCTCGCGGGGGTGACCGGCGGGTGGACAGGGGCGGGACCACTGCGGGTGTGCGGTCACGCGACAACAATGGAGTAACCCCTGCCCAGGCACGAACAAGGAGAACCACAGACATGGCACACGAACGCGCAGGCCAGCCGGCACGTCCCGAGGACCTCATCGACATCGCTGAGGTGGTCACCGCGTATTACACCCGGGAGATCAACGTCGAGGACCCGGACCAGCAGGTGGTCTTCGGTACCTCCGGTCACCGCGGCTCCTCGCTCGACAACTCCTTCAACGAGCAGCACATCTGGGCCACCACCCAGGCCATCGTTGACTACCGCAGCCAGGGCACCAACATGGACAACGGTCCGATCTTCATCGGCCGCGACACCCACGCCCTGTCTGAGCCTGCGATGGTCTCCGCGCTTGAGGTGCTCATCGCCAACGAGGTCAAGGTGCTTGTCGACGCCGAGGGCCGCTACACCCCGACCCCGGCGGTCTCGCACGCGATCCTCAGCCACAACAGGGACATCCGCTGGGGCACCGCCGGCCCCTCGTACCGGCCGGCCGACGGCATCGTGATCACCCCCTCGCACAACCCGCCGCGTGACGGCGGTTTCAAGTACAACCCCGCCAACGGCGGCCCCGCGGACACGGACGCCACGGACTGGATCGCCAACCGGGCCAATGAGCTGCTGCGCGCCGGACTGGAGGGTGTCAGGCGCGTCCCGGTCACGGGTGTCCTCGACGAGCGGGCCGAGCGCTACGACTTCAAGGGCCGCTATGTCGCCGACCTGCCCAGCGTGGTCAACATCGACGCCATCCGGGAGGCCGGTGTGCGCATCGGGGCGGACCCGATGGGTGGTGCCTCCGTCGACTACTGGGCGGCGATCGCGGAGACCCATGGGCTCGACCTCACGGTGGTCAACCCGGCGGTGGACGCGACCTTCCGGTTCATGACCCTGGACACCGACGGCAAGATCCGCATGGACTGCTCCTCCCCGCACGCCATGGCCTCGCTGATCGAGAACCGCGACAACTATGACGTCGCCACCGGTAACGACGCTGACGCTGACCGGCACGGCATCGTCACCCCGGACGCCGGCCTGATGAACCCCAACCACTATCTTGCGGTGGCCATCGAGTACCTCTTCGCCAACCGCCCCGGCTGGGACGAGCGCACCGCGGTGGGCAAGACCCTGGTCAGCTCCTCCATGATCGACCGGGTGGTCGACCGCCTGGGCCGCCGCCTGGTTGAGGTGCCGGTGGGCTTCAAGTGGTTCGTGGACGGCCTGATGTCCGGGACGATCGGTTTCGGCGGCGAAGAGTCCGCGGGCGCGTCCTTCCTGCGCATGGACGGCACCACCTGGTCCACCGACAAGGACGGTCTCATCCTCAACCTGCTCGCCGCCGAGATCATCGCCGTGACCGGCAAGACCCCCTCGCAGCGCTACGCGGAACTGGCCGCCGAGTTCGGTGCCCCCGCCTATGCGCGTCTCGACGCCGAGGCCAACCGCGAGCAGAAGGCCGCGCTCAAGGCACTGTCCCCCGAGCAGGTCACCGCCACCGAGCTGGCCGGTGAGCCCATCACCGCCAAGCTGACCGAGGCGCCGGGCAACGGTGCCGCCATCGGCGGGCTGAAGGTCACCACCGGGAACGCCTGGTTCGCGGCCCGCCCCTCCGGTACCGAGGACAAGTACAAGATCTACGCCGAGTCCTTCCGTGGCGAAGATCACCTCCGCCAGGTGCAGGAGGAGGCTCAGGCTGTGGTGAGCCAGGTGCTCGGCGGTTAATCCCCTGTGATTCGGGCCGGCCGGGGCGAATTCATGTATCGGACCGGCCCGGTGGTCGGCTAAGGTCTGAATACGTGTCCACCACAGAGCAGGCAATGACCCCCTCAACGAACCCGGAGCCGGTGGCTGCGGGTTCGTTCTGGTCGAGCACGAACGGACGGCGGATCCTCGACGGCATCAGCCTCTTCGCCAGGTTCTTCATGGCCTACACCTGGCTGACCGCCGGCTGGGCCAAGCTCAACGACCACATGAACATGACGCAGGCCATCATGGCCTACGAGATCTTCACCCCCCAGTGGTCGGATCTGCTGGCCCGGCTCATCGGGCCGCTGGAGATCGCCGGCGGGCTCTTCCTGCTGCTGGGGGTCTTCCTCCGGCAGTCCAGCAAGGTGGCCACGGGAGTGCTGGTGCTGTTCATCGTCGGCATCGCGCAGGCCTGGGCCCGGGGGCTGGCCATCGACTGCGGCTGCTTCAGCATCGAGCCGAATTACGACGCCGTGGCGATGGACTATTTCATCACCATCCTCCGTGACGTCTTCTACCTGGCATTGACCGTGTGGACCATTTATCGTCCGTTCAAGAGGTTCGCCCTCTACCCTTAAACCGCAAGACCATCAGATTTCCGAAGGTGAGAACAAACAGTGAGCAAGTCCACCCGGGTCAGTGACCCGAACGCCAAGGGCGGTAGCGCATTCATCTGGGCCATCGTCGCCGTCGTCGTCGTGGCGGCCGTGGTCATCGGCTACATCGTCATGTCCGGACAGGGCAAGAGGACCGAGCACCTCGCCGACCGTGCGAACGTCGACGTCGCCTTCGAATCCGATTTCAGCGACAACTCGGTGACCATCGCCGCCGCGAACCCGGCCGCCGACGCCCCCGAGGTGGACCTCTACGAGGACTACTCCTGCCCCTACTGCGGCACCCTCGCGCAGAACACCGATGAGCAGATGCAGGAGGCCGTGGAGGCCGGTGAACTGATCGTCAACATCCGCACCCTCAACTTCCTGGACCGCGGCAACATCGACGGCCACTCCACCCGCGCAGCCGCCGCCGCCCTCGCGGTCGCGGAGGCCGGCGAGACCGACGTGTTCTGGAACTTCCGCACCGTCCTCATGGAGGACCAGGAGGACATCTACAACAAGTGGAGCAACGACGACTTCGCCGATGCCGCACAGGCGCTCGGCGCCTCTGACGGCGTTGTCGAGACGATCCGCAATGGTGAGTTCGTCAGCGATGCGGCCACCCTGGCCGCCGCCAACGCCGACAGGCTCGAGGCCGAGACCGGTTCCGTCTCCTCACCGCGCGTGGTCCAGGACGGCAAGGACGTCGAGGTTGAGGACATCAACCAGTGGCTGGATGTTGTTCTGGGTGCTTAAACCCCGCCTGAACCCCGCTTGACGACGCCCGCCCCACGCGGGCGTCGTCAAGCATTCACCTGGCGATTTGGTGCCGCAGCATGCGGACGTGTACATTGACAGGAGTTCCAAGGGGCTATGGCGCAGCTGGTAGCGCACCACACTGGCAGTGTGGGGGTCAGGGGTTCGAATCCCCTTAGCTCCACTTGAAAATTGAATACACCGCAAGGGGCTATGGCGCAGCTGGTAGCGCACCACACTGGCAGTGTGGGGGTCAGGGGTTCGAATCCCCTTAGCTCCACCGAAGTAGAGGCCGGTCACCATCCGTGGTGACCGGCCTCTCACGTATCCGGGCTCCAGCGGGGGAGGGGGCACGTATCCTGGGAGGTACAGAACCCGCGCGTGCCGCGCCCTACCGTGTGAGGAGCATTTCCACATGTTCAACGAAGACATCTTCCGCAAGCTGAGCGTCGAGCAGTCCCTTGCCCGCCTGGCGGATGTCCAGCCCGGCCGCATCGTGCTGCAGCGCAAGGATGCCCTGGAGATCTTCCCCGTGAACTTCGTCGTGGACGGCGAGGCCGTCTACTTCCGCACCGCCGAGGGTACCAAGCTGTTCACCGTCAACCTGGGCAACGAGGTCCTCTTCGAGGCTGACGGTCGTGACGGGCAGACCGCCTGGTCCGTGGTCGTCCGCGGCACCGCCGAGCTGCTGGAGAAGCACGACGACATCGCCCACGCCGAGACCCTGAACCTCCACCCCTGGGCACCCACCCTCAAATACAACTGGGTGCGCGTCAACGCCAGGGAGATCACCGGCCGTGAATTCGAGATCGGTGAGGAGCCGGAGCGCTACTGACATGGCCCCCGTGTTCACCAAACAGCCCCGTGAGCCCCGTTCCGCTGAGGCGGAGGCCGCGGGGCTGTGCTGGCTGCGGGAGGCCTCCCCGGCCGTCGTCGAGGTGGTCGCCATGGACCCGGTGGCCAACACCCTGAGCACCGTCCGCGTCCGGGAGGTGGCGCCGAGCCGTGGGGCAGCACGTCAGGCGGGCCGGGAATTGGGGGCGATCCACCGCGCCGGGGCGCCGGCATTCGGGGCCCCGCCCCCGGGCTGGGAGGGACCCAACTACATCGGCACCCGGCCCCAGGAATGCATCCCGACCGGGCGGTGGGGGAGCTTCTACGCGGAGCAGCGCGTGCGTCCCTTCGCCCGCCGGGCCCACGACGTCGGCCACCTGGATGCGGCAGGGCTGGGGTTGGTGGAGCAGGCTGCGGACCTGATCGCCGCCCGGGTGTGGAAAGGGGAACCCGCCCGCATCCACGGTGATCTGTGGGCCGGCAACCTGCTCTTCGGCCCCGACGGCCCCGTTTTCATCGATCCGGCGGCCCACGGCGGGCACCCGGAGACGGATCTGGCCATGCTGGCGTTGTTCGGCGCCCCCTACCTCGAGGACATCTTCCTGGGCTACGTGGAGGTCTCCGCCCTGCGGCCCGGTTGGCGGGACCGGGTCCCGCTGCACCAGCTCCACCCCCTGGCCGTGCACGCCTGGACCCACGGCCCCGGCTACGCCCGCCCCCTCGTGGCGGCGGCGGAGGCCACGGTCCGGCTGTTGCGGGAGGGGTGAGCGGTCAGCGCCACCACGTGTCGTGGGGGCCCGGTGCCAGGTGCCGCTTGTGGGCTCCCATGCGCCACAGGTACCCGATGCGCGCGGCGGCCTCCTCCGGTACCTCCCGGCCCTCGAGGTAGTCGTCGATATGGGTGTAGGTGACACCGAGGGCGACCTCGTCCGGCAGCGCCGGGCGGTCCTCCTCCAGGTCGGCGGTGGGCACCTTCTCCCAGGCGGCGGCGGGTGCGCCCAGGTGCTGGAGAAGCTGGGCGCCCTGACGCTTGTTCAGGCCGGACAGCGGCATGAGGTCGGCCGCGCCGTCGCCGTGTTTGGTGAAGAATCCGGTGACCTGTTCCGCGGCGTGGTCGGTACCCAGGACGAGGAGGGATTTCTCCCCGGCGATCGCGTACTGGGCGATCATCCGCTGGCGGGCCTTGATGTTGCCCTTGTTGAAGTCGCCGAGATCGGCCTGGCCGAGGGCATCGGCGACAGCGTCGGTGATCGCGGTGGTGGCGTCGGCGATGTTGACGGTCACGCGGTGGTCGGGGTTGATGAAGTCGAGGGCCATCTGGGCGTCATCCTCGTCAGCCTGCACCCCGTGGGGGAGGCGGACGGCCCAGAACTCCGCCTGGCCCCCCTCGGTGCGGACCTTCTCCACGGCGAGCTGCGCGAGGCGGCCGGCCAGGGTGGAGTCCTGCCCACCAGAGATGCCGAGGACGAATCCCTTCATGCCGGCTCTGCGCAGGTAGTCGGCGAGGAAGTCGACCCGGGTGGTGATTTCCCCGGCGGTGTTGATGTGCGGCCGGGTGTGGACGGCGTCGATGATCTCTTGCTGCATGTCCGCCATCGTAGGCGGTTTTGGAGGTTGAGTGTGGGTGCGGTAGCATGGTCACTCGTGTCATGGCTGGATAATCAGCTGTGTTGAAACAAGTCGCATCGCAATTATTTGGGGTGCGCATACAGAAAGGAGCGCCCGATGAAGGTTCGCAAGTCGCTTCGGTCGCTGAAGAACAAGCCGGGCGCCCAGGTTGTCCGTCGTCACGGCAAGGTCTTCGTGATCAACAAGAAGGAGCCGCGTTTCAAGGCCCGTCAGGGCTAGGCTTCGCAGCTTTGAACCGCCCGTTCCCACGTCCTCGCGGACCGTGGGGGCGGGCGGTTTCGCTGTGTGGGGGTGGCCGGCCGGGGTAACGGTTCCGTGGCGGGTTGATGGCGAATCCGTGGCGGTGCGGGGGCGAACTGGGTAAATGACAACGGTGTTGTTTCACGCCTGTGATGACGGTGCGGACGGCGGGTCAACATGTGGGCCGGGAACCACGGTCTTGCTGGACTTTCATCAATGTAACTACTACATGTAGTGTCACTTGCAAGCGTTGACCACAAAGTATAGTGTCTATTGGTAACGCCACAGGACAGGCCAAGAACACGTCCAGGGCCATTTTTCAGAGTCGGTGACAGTAGCCGACCGCGGCACCCAGGTGCCCACAACCCCAAAAATTTCCGGCAGAGAATGAGGTTCACTCCCATGTCCATCACCCTCTACACCAAGCCCGCCTGCGTCCAGTGCAAGGCCACCCAGAAGGCCTTCGACCGCGCCGGACTGGACTACGAGATCGTGGACATCAGCCTCGACGACGAGGCCCGGGACTACGTCCTGGCCCTCGGCTACCTCCAGGCCCCGGTCGTCGTGGCCAACGGGGAGCACTGGTCCGGTTTCCGTCCGGAGCGCATCAGCAGCCTCACCGCCGTCGTCGCCTGACCGGCGTCACCCTGACCGCCCCTGCCGGGAGTCAGGGAAGGCCACAGGTCATGCCCCACGCCGCCCAACAGAGTCGCTGGGCGGCGTTTGCCATGTAATGCGGCAACGGAAGACTGCCCCGAAAGGAGGTGAACGCAAAGATGCTCGTGGTGTACTTCTCCTCCGCCACAGACAACACCCACCGCTTCGTGCAGAAACTGGACCTGCCGAACGTGCGGATCCCCCTGTACAAGGCGGAGGAACCACTCATCGTCAATGAGCCCTACGTGCTCGTCTGCCCCACATACGGGGGCGGGGCGGGCATGACCGGGCAGAACTCCCGCCCGGTGCCCGTGCAGGTGATCCGTTTCCTCAACGACGAACACAACCGCAGCCTCATCCGTGCGGTCGTCGCCGGCGGAAACACCAACTTCGGCTCCGACTACGGTCTCGCCGGAGAGGTGATCTCGAAGAAATGCCGCGTACCGTACGTCTACCGCTTCGAGTTGATGGGCAACTCGGAGGATGTGCGTATTCTTCGGGAGGGGCTCCTCGGCAACGCCGGGGCGCTCGGGCTCGAGCCGGTGCCCGCCACCAACGGTGAATAACTGAATAACGTCCCGCCCACCGAACTGAAAGGCCAGAAAAAACGTTGACCACGCAGACCACACAGCAGACCGCCCCGAACAAGGGGACCGCCGTCGCTGAGGCCGCCGCCCCGGGTGAACAGCTGGACTACCACGCGCTCAACGCGCTGCTGAACCTCTACGACGGAAACGGGAAGATCCAGTTCGACAAGGACCGTGAGGCCGCGAACCAGTTCTTCCTCCAGCACGTCAACCAGAACACCGTCTACTTCCACGACCTGGATGAGAAGCTCAACTACCTCATCGAGAACAAGTACTACGAGCCCGAGGTCCTCGAGGCCTACGATTTTGAGTTCATCAAGTCGCTGTTCCAGCGGGCCTACAGGTTCAAGTTCCGTTTCCCCACGTTCCTGGGCGCCTACAAGTACTACACCTCCTACACCCTCAAGACCTTCGACGGTCGCCGCTACCTCGAGCGTTTCGAGGACCGCGTCACCATGACTGCGCTGTTCCTGGCCAACAGCAATGAGGAGCTCGCCGAGAACCTCGTCGACGAGATCATGTCCGGCCGCTTCCAGCCGGCCACCCCGACCTTCCTCAACGCCGGCAAGGCCCAGCGCGGCGAGCTGGTCTCCTGCTTCCTGCTGCGCATCGAGGACAACATGGAGTCCATCGGCCGCGCCATCAACTCCGCCCTGCAGCTGTCCAAGCGCGGCGGTGGCGTCGCCCTGCTGCTGAGCAACCTGCGTGAGGCCGGCGCGCCCATCAAGCACATCGAGAACCAGTCCTCCGGTGTCATCCCCGTGATGAAGCTCCTCGAGGACTCCTTCTCCTACGCCAACCAGCTCGGTGCCCGCCAGGGTGCAGGCGCGGTCTACCTCAACGCCCACCACCCGGACATCATGTCCTTCCTGGACACCAAGCGGGAGAACGCCGACGAGAAGATCCGCATCAAGACCCTCTCCCTCGGCGTGGTCATCCCGGACATCACCTTCGACCTGGCCAAGCGCAACGAGGACATGTACCTGTTCTCCCCCTACGATGTCGAGCGCATCTACGGCAGGCCCTTCGGCGACATCTCCGTCACCGAGCACTACCAGGAGATGGTCGAGGATCCGCGGATCCGCAAGACCAAGATCAACGCCCGCCACTTCTTCCAGACCCTGGCGGAGATCCAGTTCGAGTCCGGTTACCCGTACATCATGTTCGAGGACACGGTCAACGCCGCGAACCCGATCGACGGTCGCATCAACATGTCCAACCTGTGCTCTGAGATCCTGCAGGTCAACACCCCCTCGACCTATCACGAGGACCTCTCCTACGAGACCATCGGCGAGGACATCTCCTGCAACCTCGGCTCCATGAACATCGCCATGGCGATGGACTCCCCGGACTTCGGCAAGACCGTCGAGACCGCCATCCGTGGCCTGACCTCCGTTGCCGAGTTCACCAGCATCGACTCCGTCCCGTCGATCCGGGAGGGCAACAACGCCTCCCATGCCATCGGCCTCGGCCAGATGAATCTGCACGGCTACCTCGGCCGCGAGCACATCTACTACGGTTCGGAGGAGGGGCTGGACTTCACCAACGCCTACTTCGCCGCCGTCCTCTACCAGGCGCTGCGGGCCTCCAACCAGCTGGCGCAGGAGCGCGGCGAGAAGTTCTCCGGCTTCGAGAAGTCCAAGTACGCCGACGGCACCTACTTCGACGGCTTCAACCCGGCGGATTTCGCCCCCAAAACCGACAAGGTGAAGGGCCTCTTCGAGAAGTCCACGGCGCACATCCCCTCCGCCGGGGACTGGGCACAGCTCAAGTCCGACGTCATGGCCCACGGCCTGTACAACCGCAACCTGCAGGCTGTCCCGCCGACCGGCTCGATCTCCTACATCAACAACTCGACCTCCTCGATCCACCCGATCGCCTCGAAGATCGAGATCCGCAAGGAAGGCAAGATCGGCCGCGTCTACTACCCGGCGCCGCACATGGACAACGACAACCTGGACTACTTCCAGGACTCCTACGAGATCGGCTTCGAGAAGATCATCGACACCTACGCGGTGGCGACGAAATACGTCGACCAGGGCCTGTCGCTGACGCTGTTCTTCAAGGACACCGCCACAACCCGTGACATCAACCGGGCCCAGATCTACGCCTGGCGCAAGGGCATCAAGACGCTGTACTACATCCGTCTCCGTCAGGTTGCCCTGGAGGGGACCGAGATCGAGGGCTGCGTCTCCTGCATGCTCTAGGCTCCAGGACGAACGGCGAAGGCGTGGACCCGCGGGGGGGGTGGGGTCCACGCCTTCGCCGTTCCCGGTGCCTGCGCAGCGTCGGTGAGCGGGCTCAGAAGTCGCTGATGAAGATCTGCGAGGCCTCGGTCAGCAGTGCCCGCGACTGCTGCTCCGCACCCTCCTCATCGCCCTCCGCGATGGCGTGGGCGAGCTGTTCATGGGCGGACAGCGCCACGGCCGCCGGCTCGTCCGGCTGCAGGCCGTACCGGGTCCGGCCGTGGAGCATGCTGAGCATGGAGGGGGCCAGCGCGGCGAACATCTCGTTGCCCGAGGCCTCGAGCAGCAGCGCATGGAAGCGGACGTCGGCCTCCAGGAACTCCAGGGAGGAACCCTCCCCGGACTCACCCAGCTCCCGCATCCGCCTGGCCAGCGTAACCAGCTCCTCACGCTGTTCGTCGGTGCCGTGGGCGGCTGCGAGCCGGGCGGCCTGCGGTTCCACACCGCTACGCAGCTGGCTGAGGGAACGCAGCTGGGAACGCCGTTCGGACGGGCTCGCCAGGCGCCAGTCGATGACCGCCTGATTGAAGGCCGCCCAGGAGGAGCGGGGACGGACCGTGATGCCGACGCGGCGGGAGGAGGAGACCAGGCCCAGCTGCTCCAGGGCGCGCATCGCCTCGCGGGCGACGGTCCGGGAGATGTCGAAACGGTTCGACAGGTCCTGGAGGGTGAAGGTCTTTCCCTCGGGCAGGACCCCCGCGATGATATCCCTCCCGAGTTCGTCGAGGACGTTGTCCAGCAGGGGTGCAGCCGGGGTGCGGGGTGACTCGCTCATCGCTCTCAGTGTCCTTAATGTCCTTCGGGCCCTTCGGGCGCAAAACTACTGTCCAATAGTCATTCTAAACTGAACGTGGCAAGTGACAGGGACTTTTGATGCCGTGGCACCCGAAAGGGGCCTTATATATAAGGAATCATCCGCGCTGTTTTCCGTCGCCTGCGGCACGCGCGGCGGTGGGTGACATGGCCCCGACCCGCCCCTCAATCGAAAGTTTGATAACGACCGGGGGTGAAGGGGAGTTCCCGTCCCGGGCGAATGGTGGGAATCTGCCTGCTCGCGGATGTGTTGGCGGTCACAAACCCAGGGGGGTGTCCGGTGAATCGTCCGGGAAAGCTCCGGAATTGCCGTTAGCCTTGTGTTTTGCGGTGAAGGTGGGGCTAGACTGATGTACGTCTCCGGTCCCGTTGGGCTGGATAATACTCTTACGCGTCCTTTAAGATGAGGCGCAGTAAAAGCTTGGCAGTCCGTTCTTCTACGGGCTGTTTCGTAGTCAGGAGGAACTATGACCGCAGTGGCGCCAAGGCTTGACGACTACGTCGAGCCGACCCGTCCTCAGCCGACAGGTACGGACCGTAAGGGTTCCCGTGCCTGGGACATGCTGATCACCACCGACCACAAGCAGCTGGGCATCATGTACATCATCATGTCCTTCGGCTTCTTCTTCCTCGGCGGCCTGATGGCCCTGCTGATCCGTGCCGAGCTGTTCACCCCGGGTCTGCAGTTCCTGTCGAACGAGCAGTTCAACCAGCTGTTCACCATGCACGGCACCGTGATGCTGCTGCTGTTCGGCACGCCGATCGTCTGGGGCTTCGCCAACTACGCTCTGCCGCTGCAGATCGGCGCCCCGGATGTCGCCTTCCCCCGTCTGAACGCCTTCGGCTTCTGGATCACCACCGTCGGCGGCCTGACCATACTGGCGGGCTTCCTCACCCCGGGCGGGGCCGCCGACTTCGGCTGGACCATGTACTCCCCGCTGTCCGACGCCACCCACACCCCGGGTGTCGGCGCTGACCTGTGGATCGTCGGTGTCGGTGCTGCCGGTATCGGTACCGTCGTCTCCGCCATCAACATGCTCACCACCATCCTGACGATGCGTGCCCCGGGTATGACCATGTTCCGCATGCCGATCTTCACCTGGAACATCTTCGTCACCTCCGTCATCGCCCTGATGATCTTCCCGCTGCTGCTCGCCGCAGCCCTCGGCGTCCTGTACGACCGCAAGCTCGGCGCACACATCTACGACACCGCCAACGGTGGCGCCATCCTCTGGCAGCACCTGTTCTGGTTCTTCGGCCACCCCGAGGTCTACGTCCTCGCCCTGCCGTTCTTCGGTGTCATCTCCGAGGTCATCCCGGTATTCTCCCGTAAGCCGATGTTCGGCTACATCGGCCTGGTCTTCGCGACCCTGGCCATCGGCGCCCTGTCCATGGCCGTGTGGGCACACCACATGTTCGTCACCGGTGCCGTCCTGCTGCCCTTCTTCTCCTTCATGACCTTCCTGATCTCGGTCCCGACCGGCGTCAAGTTCTTCAACTGGGTCGGCACCATGTGGAAGGGTCACATCACCTGGGAAACCCCGATGATCTTCGCGGTCGGCTTCATGTCGACCTTCCTCTTCGGTGGTCTGACCGGCATCATGCTGGCCTCCCCGCCGCTGGACTTCCACCTGGCTGACGGCTACTTCCTGATCGCCCACTTCCACTACACCCTGTTCGGCACCGTGGTGTTCGCCTCCTTCGCCGGCGTGTACTTCTGGTTCCCCAAGATGACCGGCCGCATGCTGGACGAGCGTCTGGGCAAGATCCACTTCTGGCTGACCTACATCGGCTTCCACGGCACCTTCCTCATCCAGCACTGGCTGGGCAACATGGGCATGCCGCGCCGCTACGCCGACTACCTGGACTCCGACGGCTTCACGCTGTTCAACCAGATCTCCACGATCTTCTCCTTCCTGCTCGGTGCCTCCGTCATTCCGTTCGTCTGGAACGTGTTCAAGTCCTGGCGCTACGGTGAGATCGTCACCGTGGATGACCCGTGGGGTTACGGCAACTCCCTCGAGTGGGCCACCTCCTGCCCGCCGCCGCGCCACAACTTCGTCTCCCTGCCGCGTATCCGCTCCGAGCGCCCCGCGTTCGAGCTGCACTACCCGCACATGGTTGAGCGCATGCGCCATGAGGCCCATGTCACCTCCAGCGATGAGCGCGCGGAGATCACCCAGTCCCCGTCCCCGGCCGAAGTCCGTTAAAGGTCTGGACGTAGTCTCCTCCGACTGACTCCCCAACCCCCGGCAGAATTCTCTGCCGGGGGTTCCGGCGTGTTTAAAACGACCCCTCATGAAAGAATGATCTCCGTGGTAGACATTGATGCATCCCCCGCCGTCCCCGACAGCTCCGAAGGACTGCAGGTCAGCCTGCAGCCGGGTCTGGAATCCGCCGTCATCACCCTCTCCGGCCACGATCGGCCCGGTGTGACCGCCGCCTTCTTCCGCGTGCTGTCCTCATACAACGTCCAGCTTCTCGACGTCGAGCAGTCCCAGTTCCGTGGCCGCCTCTCCCTCGCCGCCTTCGTCGGCCTTGACCCGGCCCGCGAGGAACGCCTCCGGGAAGGGCTCAGTGAGACCCTCAAGGTCCACGGCCAGCGCGTGACGGTGGAGATGCACTCCGCGGAGCAGCATTCCAGCCCGCGTTCCACCCACGTCGCCGTGGTGCTGGGCAACCCGGTCACCGCCGCCGACGTCTCCGCCATCGGCCAGACCCTGGCCAACTACGGCGCGAACATCGACCGCATCCGGGGTATCGCCGACTACCCGATCACGGGTCTGGAACTCATGATCACCGTGGCCAACCCGAAGCCGGGCGGAGGTAAGGGACTGCGCAAGGCACTCGCCGAACTCACCCACGAACTGGGTGTGGACATCGCCATCGAGCGCGCCGGCCTGTTGCGCCGCTCCAAGCGCCTGGTCATGTTCGACTGCGACTCCACCCTCATCACCGGTGAGGTCATCGAGATGCTCGCCGCCCACGCCGGCAAGGAGGCAGAGGTCGCCGAGGTCACCGAACGCGCCATGCGCGGTGAGCTCGACTTCGAGGAGTCCCTGCGCGAGCGCGTGGCCACCCTCGCAGGTCTCGACGCCTCCGTCATCGACGCCGTGGCGGAGGATCTCGTCCTGACCCCGGGAGCCCGGACCACCATCCGCACCCTGAAGAAGATGGGTTACCGCACCGCCGTGGTCTCCGGCGGCTTCATCCAGGTGCTCGAGGACCTCGCCGAGGAACTCGAGCTGGATTACGTCCGCGCGAACACCCTGGAGATCGTCGACGGCAAGCTCACCGGCCGCGTCACCGGCGAGGTCGTCGACCGCGCCAAGAAGGCCGAGCTGCTGCGCGAGTTCGCCGAGGACTCCGGCCTGCAGATGTACCAGACCGTGGCCGTCGGCGACGGTGCCAACGACATCGACATGCTCTCCGCCGCGGGCCTGGGCATCGCCTTCAACGCCAAGCCGGCGCTGAAGGAGATCGCCGACACCTCCGTCAACCACCCCTTCCTCGACGAGGTGCTGCACATCCTGGGCATCCCGCGTGAGGAGATCGACGAGTCCGACCTCGAGGACGGCACCTACCGCCGCGTCCCCCTGGAGTTCGTCGGCGCGGACTTCGCCGCCGAGTGACCTCCGGTACCACCGATCCGCTGGCCCTGGCGCACGCCCTCCTGTGCGCGCGGGTGAGCGGCAACCGACACGACCGCTCCGAGGACCCCGATCGTCCGGAGACGGTGCAGGCCATGCAGATCGCCCTCCATGTCCCGAAGGCTGATCCGCCGCGCCGCACCGATCTGCTGGCGGCCGCGGCCCGGGCGGTCGTCGCCGTCTGCCTGGATGACCAGGTGGCCACCGATCCGGCGTGGCGGGCGGGGTTGGAGGGCTGGTACAGCCACCTCATCCGGAAGGTCGCCCGGCGGGCCCGCAACAAGGCCTGGGAGGATGTGCAGGCGGTCCCCGGCGTGACTGTCGACGCCGCCGGCGCTCAGGCCCGCGCCTTCGTGCCCTCCGCCGTGGGGGACACCCCGGCCCTGGTACGCAAGCTCCAGATCCGGGGCACGGAACTGCCCCAGGATGCGCCGGGCGAGATCGACCCGGGGGTGCCGACGATCCTCCTCGACCACGGTCTGGCGATGACCACCGGCAAGGCTGCCGCCCAGGTGGGCCACGCCAGCATGCTGCTGGCCGCCCGGCAGGACCTGGAGTGGGTCCGGGGCTGGGCGGCCAGTGGCTTCGGGCTCAATGTGCGGGAGGTGGACAGCCGGATCTTCGCCGACCACGTGCGCAGACCGGGTGTGGTCACCGTCCGGGACGCCGGTTTCACTGAGGTCGCCCCCGATGCACTGACGGTGCTGGCCTTCCCCGGCGTGGGCTGAGTCAGCCCTTCTGCCCGGCCATAACCAGCCGTTCCAGCGCCCCGCGCACCACAGTCGGGTCGGTTGTCTCCCAGAAGGCGGGCATCGAAGCCCGGAGGAAGGAACCGTAGCGTTTGGTGGCCAGCCGGTTGTCCAGCACCGCCACCACGCCCCGGTCCGTGACGGAACGCAGCAGCCGTCCCGCCCCCTGCGCCATGAGCAGGGCGGCATGCGAGGCAGCGACCTCCATGAAACCGTTGCGGCCTTCTGCGGTGGCGGCCTCCTTGCGGGCCTGCAGCAGCGGATCATCCGGGCGGGGGAAGGGGATCCGGTCGATGAGCACGAGGGAACAGGCGGAACCGGGGACGTCCACACCCTGCCACAGGGTCAGCGTGCCGAAGAGACAGGCGTTCTCGTTCTTCGCGAATTTGTCCACCAGCGCACCGGTGGTGTCCTCACCCTGGCAGTAGACATCGAAGGGCAACCGTTCCTTCATTGCCGCAGCCGCCTGCTCCGCGGCCCGACGGGAGGAGAACAACCCCAGGGTGCGGCCCCCGGCGGCCATGATCAGGTCGTGGATCTCATCGAGGGTCTCCTGCGGCAGGCCGTCACGGCCCGGGTCCGGCAGGTGGCGGGCGGTGTAGAGGATGCCCGATTTCCGCGGGTCGAAGGGCGTGCCGGCGTCGAGACTGTCCCAGCTGCCCTTCGGCAGACCCCAGGATGCGGCCATGGTATCGAAACGCCCGCCGATGGTCAGGGTCGCGGAGGCGAGCACCACGGTCTGCTCCCCGAAGAGCTTCTCGTGCAGCAGACCCGCCACTGACAGGGGGGCGACGGTGAGGACATCCCCGCGGCGGTCATCGCGTTCCAACCACACCACATCACGCTGGGCGGCCGGGTCGGATTCATCGAATACGGTGAGGATCCGCACGATCGCGTCATGCAGCTCCTGCAGGTGGTTGGCCAGGTTCTGCCGCTCGGCGGCCTTCTCCGGATCGTTGGCGGACTCGCCCTCCGGGGCACGCCCGATGGTCTCCCGCAGGGACCACAGGCCGTCGCGCAGGCCGACGAGGGAACCGCGTGCGGCCTCGTCCAGGTCGGTCCAGCGGCCGTCGGGCAGCAGGGCGGCGGCCGCCTGCCAGTCATCCGTCAGCTCCACCAGCCGGTCATCGGCCCCCTCCGCGCCGAGCTTCCCGGCGCGTTTGGCGGCCAGGGTCAGGGCGGTACGGGAGAGTTCGTTGGTGGCCACCGAGGTGATCCGCCCGTCGAGCTCGTGGGCCTCGTCGATGATCACCACATCGTGCTCGGGCAGGATGTTGATGTCCGCGAGGGCGTCGATGGCCAGCAGCGCATGGTTGGTCACCACGACGTCCACATCCTGGGCCTTGCGCTTGGCCAGTTCCGCGAAACACTCCGCCCCGTGCGGGCAGCGGGAGGCCCCCAGGCACTCCCGGGCCGTGACGGAGACCTGCCGCCATGCCAGATCCGGCACGCCGGGTTCCAGGTCGTCCCGGTCACCGGTCTCCGTCTCCTGGGCCCACTCGTGGACACGGGCGACATGACGTCCGAGCCAGGAGACCTCGGCCTCGTCGAGAAGCGCGTCCTCCGGCTCCTCCGCCGCCCCGATCCGGTTGAGGCAGACGTAGTTGGAACGGCCCTTCATGATGGCGAAGGTGGGGCGGCGTTCCATCACCGGTTCCAGTGCCTCCACCAGGCGCGGCAGATCGCGGTCGACGAGCTGGCGCTGCAGTGCGATCGTCGCGGTGGAGACGATCACCGTCGAATCCGTCGCCTGGGCGTGCCGGATCGCCGGGACGAGGTAGGCCAGGGACTTGCCGGTACCCGTGCCGGCCTGCACCGCCAGATGCCGCTCCGTCTCCAGGGCGCGGGTGACGGACTCCGCCATGGCGACCTGCCCGTCGCGGCGGGAACCGCCGAGGGCGGTGACGGCGGCGTCGAGAAGCTCCCCGGTGGAATTGTTCAGAGGTTCTGCGGACACTACGCGGGGAATCCGACGAAACGGGTACTGATCGCAGGCTCGTCCCGGGAGAGGGCCAGCCCCTCCCACGGCAGGGTCAGCAGCTGTTGGGCGAGGTAGGCGCGGGACTCCTTCAGGGTGGGCAGACCCTCCACGGTGACGCCGTCACGCACCAGGGGGACGGTCAGAGACACGGCCGACAGGCGTCCCACATCCGGGGTGGGGGAACCGAAGGGGTGCACGATCTCCTCGACCGCCACACCGGTGGAACGGTGGGTACGGACGGCCTGCTTCGCGCAACCCGTCATGGCCTTGCCGCGGGAACGCTTCGCCACCGAATGCCCGTCCACCTCGACGAGCTTGTACACCATCGCCGCGGTGGGCGCACCGGAACCGGTGACCACCGAGGTACCCACCCCGTACACGTCCACCGGGTCGCCGCGCAGACCCGCGATGGCGAACTCATCCAGATCCGAGGAAACGACGATCTTCGTGTTGTGCGCGCCGAGCCCGTCAAGCTGTTTGCGCACCCGGCGCGTCAGGGCACCCAGATCCCCCGAGTCGATCCGGACCCCACCTAGGCCGGTGCCGGCGACCTCGATGGCCGTCTCCACGCCCTTCGTGATGTCATAGGTGTCCACCAGCAGCGTCGTGTCCACACCCAGCGACTCGATCTGGGACTGGAAGGCCGCCGCCTCATTCGGGGTGCCGTCATCGTTGACGTGCAGCAGCGTCCACGCGTGCGCCGCCGTACCCGAGGCCGGGATGCCGTAGCGGTGCGAGGCCTCCAGATTCGAGGTGGCCGTGAAGCCTGCCAGATAGGCCGCGCGGGAGGCGGTCACCGCAGCGTACTCATGGGTGCGGCGCGAACCCATCTCGATGATCGGCCGCCCGTCCGCGGCCGTGACCATGCGGGCCGCAGCCGAGGCGATGGCCGAATCAGCGTTCATGATCGACAGAATCACCGTCTCCAGGATGACGCACTCCGCGAAAGTGCCCCGCACCGTGAGAATGGGGGAGTAGGGGAAGTAGAGGTCGCCCTCCCGGTAGCCGTCGATCTGGCCTGTGAAGCGGTAGTCACGCAGGTAGTCCAGGGTCCGCTCGTCGAGGAAGGACAGGTGCCTGAGCTGCTCCTCGGTGAAGATGAAGTCCTGCACCGCGCGCAGCACCCGGGCGGTGCCGGCGACAACCCCGTAACGGCGCTCATTGGGCAGCCGGCGCGAGAAGACCTCGAAGGCGCACTGCCGGTGCGCCGTCCCGTCACGCAGGGCGGCCTGCAGCATCGTCAGCTCATACATGTCCGTCAGCAGGGACGTCGAGCGATTCGGCGGAATGGAGGACGGCTGATTCAGATTCACACCGACCACTCTAACGGAGCCCGGTGCGGATCAGGAGTCCGAGAACTGCACCGCCACCCACACCTTGCCGTGACCGACGGCGACACCGATGCCGTAGAAGACGTAACGGGGATCCAGCACGACCTCGGTGTGGGCCTCCGAGTGCAACCAGGCCTCCAGGAAAGCGTGGCCGGAGGCCCCCGACTCCGGCAGGCTGTGCTGGAGCATGGTGACGTTCTGCCCCGAGTTCTGCAGCTCCCCGGACACCGCCACCTTCTCGGCGTGTTCCTGGGCCGCAGGCTGCAGCTCGAAGGGATCCATGAGCACCGGCGGCACCTGTTCGTTGTGGCGCAGGTGCTTGATCGCCAGGTTGATGTCGTTGCGGATCTGATCCAGCTCAGCCTGCCTCTCCAGGCCCGGTGCCTCGTAGCCGCTGTCGCCGGAGGGGCTGCCCGGGGTGGAGGAACCACCGCCGAGCCCGGTGACCAGGGTCATGACCAGCCCGGCCACGGACAGGAACATGCCCAGCTGTGAGAGCAGACCCCGGAGTTCGAGGGGGGAGTTCCAGAGTGCGGACTGCCTGCGGATCACGGAAGACCCCTTTCTCAGTGTTCGGGTGCGGCGTGGCTGCGCGGTGCCGGCATGCGGACAGGATCATGCAACCACGGTTGATGGGACAGTCAAAGAACATACCTTCCGGTCACCTGATCCTCCACCGGGCCCGCACCGCACCTGTGGGCCTGCCGCCCTGCGCTCCCGGCGGACACTTGACTAGGCTGAGGTGCATGAAAGGTCCACATGTGATGAGCTCACCCGGAATGGGGTCCCCGATGGCGACCCCGGAGCTCGATGAGGCGATCGAGGTGGATGTCGCCACGGCGGAGAACCTGCCGTGGATGTGCATCGTGTGGGATGACCCGGTCAACCTCATGAGTTACGTGACCTATGTCTTCCAGACGGTCCTCGGCTACGGCCGCAAGCGGGCGACGGAACTGATGATGCAGGTCCACACAGAGGGTAAGGCCGTCGTCTCCACCGGTGAGAAGGACAAGGTTGAGGGCGACGTGAAGAAGCTGCATACCGCGGGCCTGTGGGCCACGATGCAGCAGGCCGGTTAGGAGAGGGAACGAATTTGCAGGAATGGCGTCGGAAGAAGGGGCTCATGCGGGCCCCGCGGTACCACACGGTCCTGGAACCGCTGGAGCGGGAGGTGCTGGGCAACCTCGCTGCCGCAGTGAGTGAGGCGATCATGGCCCGGGCACAGTCGGCCCCGAAGGATGAACTCTCGGAGCTGACCGGCATCCCCTCGGGCCACAAGAATGCCCCCCAGAACCCCGGTCTGGCGCGTCTGCTGCCGGACTTCGAGCGTGACGGCGACGAGGAGTACGACGGCGACAATTCCCTCCTGCGCAGCCTGCATGAGAACGACATCTGCCGTGCGAAACTGTCCAACCTGCAGGTGGTCGCGGAGAAGGTCGGCCCCGACGGCGGCGTCGAGATCAGCCTCAGCGAGGAGGAGGCGCACGCCTTCCTCGCCGGCCTCAACGACCTGCGCCTCTACCTCGCCGCGGACGATACCGGTGGCGAGGAGGCCCGCGCTGAGCGGGACAACCTGGTCGAGTGGCTCGGCTACAACCAGGACAGCCTCCTCTCCGTGCTCGCGGGCTGACGTGTCCTCGCTCATCGACGTCCCCGGGCTCCTCCTCGGCCACACCTCCCTCGACGACACAGGCGTCACCGCCGTCGTCGCCGCCTCCCCGGCAGGCATGACCGCAGGTGTCGACGTCCGTGGCGGGGGCCCCGGCACCCGGGAAACTGACCTGCTGGCCCCGCACAACACGGTGGAACGGGTCCACGCGATCATTCTGGCCGGTGGTTCGGCCTTCGGTCTCGCCGCCGCGGACGGGGCGATGGGGGAGCTCGAGCGCGCCGGGCGGGGTTTCCCCGTGCTGGGGGAGGGGCGGCCAGGCCCCCGCGTCCCGATCGTCCCGGCTGCCGTCATCTTCGACCTCTTCGTCGGCGACCCCACCCACCGGCCGACCGCGGCGGACGGGGCCGCGGCGGTGCGGGCCGCGCTGGCCGGGGGAATGGATCCGCAGGCGCGGGGCAACGTGGGGGCCGGCTGCGGGGCGACCGCCGGGGTGCTGCGCGGCGGAATCGGGCAGGCCTCCCAGGTGGTGGGGGAGCACACGGTCTCCGCCCTGCTGGTGGCGAACCCGGTCGGGGAGGTCATCGACCCCGCCACCGGGCTGCTGTGGGGCGACCCGTCCCGTCCGGCGGTGGATCTGGTGCGCTTCGGGCAGCTCGAACATCCCGCCGCCAGGCTGAACACCACCATCGGGGTGGTGGCCACCGACGCGCCGGTGACGGTGGCCCAGGCCACCCGTCTGGCCCTCGCCGGCCATGACGGCATCGCCCGGGCGGTCCGGCCGGCGCACTCGCCCCTCGACGGTGACACCCTCTTCGCGGTCTCGACGGCCGCTGAGACGGGCGGGGTTCCGGTGGGGGTGCTGCACGAACTCTCGGCGGCGGCCGCCGGAGTGGTGCAGGCGGCGCTCGTCGATGCGGTGACAGCAGCTGTGCCCGGCCACGGCCTGGGGATCTGGTCGGAGATCATCGCCGGCTGAGCTGAATCATTAAAGTGGGGGGCCATGAGCCAGCCACCTGTCCCTCCCTCTGTTCCGGGGCCTTCAGCGCTCGCGCGGAACACCGCCCGGAAAGGCCGGTCGGCGATCCGTTCCGGCCTGATCTTCGCCGCCGGATATGTGGTCGTCATCTGGGCGGTCCACCTCGTCAACGTTCTCGTATTCCGGGGAAACCTGGTGTTTTTCGGGGTCCACCCGCTCGATCTTTCCGCGGTGTGGCATATTTTCACCGCTCCGCTGCTGCACGCGAACTTCGAACACCTCATCTCTAACACCATTCCGGGGGCAATTTTCAGCTTCCTCATAGGAATGTCGCGTGCTCGCGTGTGGTGGGAGGTCACCCTCCTGGTGGTTCTCATTGACGGCGTCGGCGTGTGGTTGCTGGGCGGGGTGGGGACCAACCACATCGGTGCCTCGGGACTCGTCTACGGCTGGTTGGCCTACCTCCTCGTCCGCGGCTTCTTCAACCGGGACATGCTCCAGGTGGTCGTCGGCATCGGTCTGGGAATCGCCTACTCAGGCCTGGTCTGGGGTCTGCTTCCGGGGGTGCCGGGGGTGTCCTGGCAGGCGCACCTGTTCGGTGCGGTCGGTGGCGTCGCCGCAGGCATGTTCATCACCTCCGACGATCCGCCGGCGCTGCAGGCGACGCGGCGTCGAAAAGCTCTTGAGCAGGGCGGTGGGCGAACACCACGCGGGCTGCGGTAGCATAAGCGGTGCACTATGGCTTAATTGATTCTTAGGTGCTCAGGTATGTTAAGTCTGAATTACGAGAACGCCTTCTGGGATGAGGAAGAATGAATAACCAGCCTGAGGGATGGCTGTCTGATCAGGAATCGGAGACCTGGCGGAACATCTGGTCATTCCAGGTATGGCTGCCGGCCCGGCTTGAGGCGCAGCTCAAGCGCGACGCCGGCATCAGCCACTATGACTATTTTGCACTTTCCCGCCTGTGGGCGGCGGAGGGCAACACGCTGCGGATGAGCGAACTGGCCGCCGCCGCGGACATGACACTGTCCCACCTCTCCCGGGTGATCACCCGCCTGGAGAAACAGGGCACCGTCCGCCGGCTGCCCGACCCGGAGGACGGCCGCTCCACCCTGGCCCAGCTCACCGAAGAGGGCCTGGGACTGCTCCGCGAGACGACCCCCGGGCACGTGTCCGAGGTACGCCGACTCATCTTCGACAACCTCGAACCGGAGGAACGGGAGCAGTTCAGCGAGGCCCTGAGCAAGATCGTCCGCGTCCTGGGTACCGCGGGGAAGCGGGACGCCGCCAGCTAGCATGGTCGCCGTGACCACTCCCCGGACAGCCCCCATCGGCATCTTCGACTCCGGCGTCGGCGGCCTGACGGTCGCCCGCACCATCATGGATCAGCTGCCCCACGAATCCCTCATCTACATCGGCGACACCGCCCACGGCCCCTACGGCCCGCTGCCCATCGCCCAGGTCCGCGAACACGCGACCCGCATCGCCGATGAACTTGTGGAGCGGGGCTGCAAGATGCTCGTCATCGCCTGCAACACCGCATCGGCGGCCTTCCTCCACGACGCGCGCGAGCGTTACGACGTCCCCGTCGTCGAGGTCATCCAGCCCGCCGTCCGCCGCGCCATGGCCACCACCCGCAACGGACACGTCGGGGTGATCGGCACGGTGGGCACCATCAACTCCGGTGTGTACCAGGATCTCTTCGCCATCACCCCGGATGTCCAGGCCCATGCCCAGGCCTGCCCCAGCTTCGTCGACTTCGTGGAACGGGGCATCACCTCCGGTCGCCAGATCCTCGGGGTCGCTGAAGCCTACGTGGAGCCGCTGCAGGCGGCGGGCGTCGACACGCTCGTGCTCGGCTGCACCCATTACCCCCTGATCTCCGGCGTGATCCAGCTGGCCATCGGAGACCACGTCACCCTCGTCTCCTCCGCCGAGGAAACCGCGAAGGATGTGCTGCGGGTGCTCACCCGCGAGGACCTCCTCGCCGACCCGGAGACCGGTCCCCTGCCGGTCCGGGAATTCGAGTCGACCGGCGACCCGGAGAAATTCGCCCTGCTCTCCGAACGTTTCCTCGGTCCCCGTCTCGGCCAGGTGCACCAGGCCACAGGACTGTAGCGGCGACGGGGCCTTCACAATCCGGCGGTATTCTGTGCGTTGCGTTCGAGAAAACTGGAATCCCGTGGCACAGTAGCGTCATGAAGGTGACCATCCTCGGCAGTTCCGGCAGTCTCGGCGGACCCACGAACCCGGCCTCCGGCTACCTCGTGACCACCGACAACTCCCCGGCGGTCCTCATGGACATCGGGCCCGGGGCGCTGGGCAAACTCCAGGAGATCCAGGATCCCTGCGACGCCCACGTCGTCCTCTCTCACCTGCACGCTGACCACTGCCTCGACTTCCCCTCACTCCTGGTGTGGCGCCGCTTCCACCCCACCGCCCCCGCCAAGGGCCGGAATCTGTGCTTCGGTCCCTCCAAGACGCTCACCCACCTGGGCCGGCTCTCCGCCGACGGCCCCGGCGAGATCGACGACATGTCCGACACCTTCGCCTTCGCCCCCTGGCAGATCGGTGAGGAACACATCCTCGGCCGGATCTCCATCGAGCCCTTTGCAGCGGTCCACCCCGTCGAGTCCTACAGCCTCCGGCTCACCGAACACACCTCCGGCAGGACCCTCGCCTACTCCGGCGACACCGGCTGGACCGACGAGCTCATCGAATGTGCCCGCGGTGCCGATCTCTTCCTCTGCGAGGCCACCTGGTGCGGCGGCGAGGACTTCCCGCCCAGCATGCACCTCACCGGCCACCAGGCCGGCCGGGCGGCCCGCCTGGCCGGGGTGAAGAAGCTCGTCCTCGTGCACATCCCGCCGTGGGGTGACATCGACGCCACCCTCGAGGCCGCCCGCTCCGAGTTCGACGGCCCCATCGAGATAGGCAGCCAGGGACTCGTCCTGGAGGTCTGAGGGTCCGCAGGTAGCCTGTAGGACATGACTTCTGACTTCCAGCGTGCCGACGGCCGCGCCCTCGACCAGCTGCGTACCGTCCGCATCACCCGCGGTTTCACCTCCAACCCCGCCGGCTCCGTCCTCGTCGAGTTCGGCAACACCCGGGTCATGTGCACCGCCAGCGTCGAACACGGCGTCCCCCGCTTCAAGCGCGACTCCGGCGAAGGCTGGCTCACCGCCGAATACGCCATGCTGCCCGCAGCCACCCACGACCGCATGCCGCGCGAATCCATGCGCGGCAAGGTCAAGGGCCGCACCCACGAGATCTCCCGCCTCATCGGCCGCTCCCTGCGTGCCGCCGTCGACCTCAGCCAGCTCGGAGAGAACACCATCAACATCGACTGCGACGTCCTGCAGGCCGACGGCGGTACCCGTACCGCCTCCATCACCGGCGCCTACGTCGCCCTGGCCGACGCCATCGCCGTCCTCAAGGCGGAGGGCGTGGTACCCGGTGAGCCGCTCCTCCCGCCGGTCGTCGCCGTCTCCGTCGGTCTGGTCGACGGCAACGTCTGCCTCGACCTGCCCTACGAGGAGGACTCACGCGCAGAGGTCGACCTCAACGTCGTCATGACGGAGAGGGGCAACTTCGTAGAGATCCAGGGCACCGGTGAGAACGGCGACTTCAGCCGGGAACAGCTCGGCCTCATGCTGGACTCCGCGGAGAAGGGCTGCCATGAGCTCATCGCCGCCCAGCGCGCCGCCCTGGGGATCTGATGCAGATCCTCGTCGCCTCGAACAACACCAGGAAACTCAGCGAGCTGGAGCGCATCCTGGCCGGGGCCGATGTCGCCGGTGTCGAGCTGCTCCCCCTCAGTCAGGCCCCGGCCTACGGGGAACCTGTCGAGGACGGCCGTACCTTCGCCGACAACGCCCTGATCAAGGCGCGCGCAGGTGCCCGGGCCACCGGCCTGGTGTGCATCGCCGATGACTCGGGTCTGGCGGTGGAGGAGCTCAACGGCATGCCAGGTGTCCTCTCCGCCCGGTGGTCGGGCCGCCACGGTGATGACGAGGCCAACAACGCTCTTCTGCTCGGTCAGATGGCACACGTCCCCGACGGGCGGCGTGCCTGCGCTTTCGTCTCGGTGTGCGCACTGGTCACCCCGGAGGGGGAGGAGCATGTCGCGGAGGGCCGGTGGGAGGGCACCCTGCTGCGGGAGCCGGTGGGGGAGAACGGCTTCGGTTATGACCCCCTCTTCCTGCCCGCCGATGAGATCGCGGCGGGGCGTTCCTCCGCGCAGCTGACACCGGAGGAGAAGAACTCCCTGTCGCACCGCGGCAAGGCGCTGGCGCAGCTGGTGGAGGTCATCCGGCACTTGGCCGCCCGCTGACCGGATCCTCCTTTCCGCGGTGGCGCCGGATCTTCGCGCCGGCGGAGTGCTGCTGGAATTCGGTGTCGTTGAACTCCAGCTGCCCGCCTCCGGGTGGGCACCACCCCGTCCGTCCGGTCTCCGGGTCCTTGTCCATGTGGCCCAGCCCGCCGGCCCCGTCGCGCCTGTCACGGTTGGCGCTGTGGTGGCTGCGGCACAGGATGGTCAGGTTCTCGATGTCGGTGCCACCCCCGGCCAACCAGGAACGGATGTGGTGGATGTCCGCCTCCCCGGCCCCCACCGTGCACCCGGGGCGGGTGCAGCACAGCTCCTGGGCGAACAGGGCCAGCCGCTGAGCCAGACTGGCCGAACGCCGCGTGCGCCCCAGATGCAGCACCCGGCCGTGATCATCGTGGAGCACGCCCAGGTCATAACGTGCCGCACCCAGCCGCAGGATATCGCCCGGGCCGAGCAGATGGCCGGTGGTGGCGGGGAACCGGTCCGCAGCCTCCAATCCCTTCAGTTCGGCCGCGGTCATCGACACCGCCACCGAGCCCACACCCTGGCGGGTCTGGGCGGAGTCGGAGGACAGGTAGGCCGCCACGACCACCATGAGTTGATCCACCAGGCGTGCGGGCATGGGGCGCTGATCCTCCTCCGCGGGTACCGAGGCATTGACCCCGGGGCGCCTGCCCGGTGCGAGAGCGGCCTGGAGAGTGGCCAGACCGGCGGCGTCGAGGTACATCGACACGTGGGCACCGCCGTCGGCGTCCTGGGCTCCGATGCTCAGCCGGCGTTTGCGGGCCGCGGCGAAGGGGTCCTTCCTGCCCTCCGGGGTCCGGCCGCGCCGGTTGGCCTCCCGGATACGCCCGCGCAGCCAGGTGCGCAGGTCCTCGAGTCCGCGGTGCTGAGCCTCGGCCAGGGCCAGGGCGAGCAGCTGCTGGTAGCTGGGCTCGCAGTGGGCGTTGAGGTGTGCCAGTTCGCGGGTGATCATCGTCTGTTTCTCCGCGGAGGCTGCCTTCCGGGCGGCGTCGCGGGCCTGGCGCTGGGCCTGATGTTCGCGGTGCAGACGCTCGGTCTCGGCCGCACGCCGACGCTGTTCCTCGGCCTCATCCTCGGCGGGTCCTTCCGGTTGCGGTGGTGGTTTCGGCGGGGCGAACAAGGCTTCCCCGCGTTGGAGGCGGGAGCGTGCCTCCGCCCGCGACAGCCCCAGCGCGCGGGTCAGATACTCCACCGGGTGTACCGCACCGACATACTTCCCCGCGCCGGCGCGGTCGGCGGCGTAGGCGAAGGCGGCATCGATGTAGCCCTTGTGGGCGGCCGCCTCCTCAAGCCGCTCGAATTCGGGCCGGATCCGGTCGAAATCCATCCCGGCAGGGTCGGTCATGAGGGCGGAGAGTTCCAGGTAGCTGCTGTTGATTCGTCGGATGAGTGTGCTGAGGTGGTCAGCGTCCACGTTAATCCCCCTGATATGTTCGCTTTCATGTTCGACCATAGCGCCATCGCCGCCCACGTCAAGGCCTCAGTGGCAAACACCCGTTCGACCACCCCCGAACAGTAGGAGCACCTGTCGTCGGACAGGTGCCGACCTCGGCTCTGAACCCCTCGTCGGCGTCGGCTAGGCTTCCAGAAATGACCCCGCACAACATTGACGATCCCCGGAATCGCCCGAGTGGGCTGACCACGGAGCGCCAGTACGTTCTCACCCTCGGCTGCCCTGACGGCACCGGCATCGTGGCCCGCCTGTCCACCTTCCTCGCGGAGAAGGGTGGTTGGATCACGGAGGCCGCCTATTTCACGGATCCGGAGAACAACTGGTTTTTCACCCGGCAGGCTATCCGTGCGGATTCGGTGGACATGGACATCGAGGAACTGCGGGAGGCATTCGCTCCCGTGGCGGAGGAGTTCGGCCCGAAGGCGCAGTGGCGCCTGTGGGACACCGCGGAGCTGAAGAAGGTCGTCATCCTGGTCTCCCGGGAGGGGCACTGCCTGCATGACCTGCTCGGGCGGGTGGCGGAGAATGACTATCCGATGGAGGTCGTGGCCGTGGTGGGCAACCACGACAACCTCTCCTATATTGCGGACAACCACGGGGTGCCGTTCTATCATGTGCCGTTCCCGAAGGACGCCGTCGGCAAGCGGAGGGCCTTCGAGGAGGTCGGGGAGATCGTGAACTCCTACACTCCCGACGCCATCGTCATGGCCCGGTTCATGCAGATTCTGCCGCCGGATTTCTGCGAGATGTGGTCCGGAAAGGTGCTCAACATCCACCACAGCTTCCTGCCCTCATTCATGGGGGCGCGTCCGTACCACCAGGCGCACCAGCGCGGCGTGAAGCTCATCGGCGCGACGTGCCATTTCGCCACCTCGGATCTGGATGACGGTCCCATCATCGAGCAGGACGTCATCCGGGTGACCCACAAGGATACTCCGGAGGAGATGCAGCGCCTGGGCCGGGACGCGGAGAAGAACGTCCTCGCCCGCGGCCTGCGCTGGCATCTGGAGGACCGGGTGCTGGTCTACGGCAACCGCACCGTGGTCTTCGACTGATCTCCACAGGAAAAGGGGCGCAGTTCATGCATTGAACTGCGCCCCTTCTGCGTCAACCCGTCAGGCCAGGCGGAACTTCTCCTTCACCTCGCGGCGTCGGTTCGCCTCGACGATGAAGGAGAGGAAGGGCACGACGCCGGAGATGGCGGTGGTGAACCACACGGCGGGCTTCCAGCGGGCCTTCAGGCCGAGGTTGAGGGTGGCCAGCAGGTAGATCATGTAGGCCCAGCCGTGGAGGATCGCCACCCAGGTGGCCCAGGTGGGCATCGCCATGTTGAGCACGTACTCCATCACCATGCGGATGACCAGCAGGATGAGGAACACGCCGGTGATCCACGCTGAGACCGAGAAGATACTCAGCGCGGACTGCACCCGCTTCTGGCGTTCGGGGTGGATCTTCGGGGCGGTCGAGGTGGTGGTCATGTGTCGCTGTCTCCAGTCAGGTCGGTGTCTGCTTGTCGACGCCCCCGCCGGGGCGTGTTCAGCTCGTTGAAGGTGTCGACGTCGATGGTCGGGCGTTCGGGCAGGAAGTCCTCGTTGATCTCGGTGACCTGGTCCTCGAACAGTTTCGCGTCGGCCTCGTACAGGAAGTCGGGGTCCTCGGCGTTGTTGGCGGCCTCGATCATCTCGTTCTCGTACTGCATGTACTTGCGGTAGGCGAAGATGAAGAAGAGGCCGAACAGGGGCCACTGCAGGGCGTAGCCGAGGTTCTGGAATGTGCCCGACCCGGCCTGGAAGCGGGTCCACTGCCACCAGGCCAGCGCCAGGGTCCCGGCCACGGCGATCGCGAGGAAGATGATGTGCGACGCGCGCACCTTCTTCTGCTGTCGTCGTTGTCCATTGTTGTCGCTCACAGCCATCTAGATTACCCGCCATCCACCAAAAGGTGGAGTTCGGCCATTTCGGCCCCGGCTGCACGTGTGGGTATCATTGTCCGGCAGGCGCCCGTGGCGGAACTGGCAGACGCGCTGGATTTAGGTTCCAGTGTCCTAGGACGTGGGGGTTCGATTCCCCCCGGGCGCACACTTTTTCAGGGCTTTCCGCCGCTGCCGGTGGGAGGCCCTGTTTGCGTTCTCCGGGCAGGAATAGCGACCGGCGGGAGCGTTCCGCCTCGCCTGACGGTCCGGGCCCGCTGCTGGGCGTGAGGGATAAACCGGCGCCAGCCAGGCGATTCGCTGGACTCGGCAGATTCCTCCGCCAGTCATCAGCGGGAGCTTATGTGATGTGTAACACTGGTACTGCAGGATTCCAACAACCACGTGAAGGGTCCTCAGGGCCGTCGGAGAGCTTGTTGTGCGGCGGCCGGGCCCGCTGAGCGGAAGGGAACTTCTATGACAAACAGTCCCGAGTACGGTTCGCGTCCCCAGGACGCGGCAAAAGATGAGACGGCCAGGGTGGCCGGTCATGCGAAGGATGCGGCCCAGGATGTCGCGGGCACAGCGCGGGAGGAGGCGCGCCGGGTCACCGGGGAGGCCACCGACCAGATCCGGTCTCTTCTCACTTCCGCCCGCGACGAAGCGTTCGGACATGCCTCCACGCAGCAGCAGAAGTTGGCGGGGCATTCGCGGGTCGTCTCGGATGACCTGCAGCGCATCTCCCGTGGGGAGGCGCCCCAGTCGGACCTGGTGAGCCAGCTCCTGTCCACCGTCACCACCCGGGTGGAGGGCTTCACCACGGCGTTGGAAACCAGGGAGCCGGCCGATCTGCTCCGGGATGTGCGGAGATTCGCGGCCCGGCGGCCGGGGGCCTTCCTTGCCGCTGCCGCGGGCATCGGCCTTCTGGCCGGCAGGCTCACCCGCGGGCTCAGCGACAGCGACGACGAGCATGAGTTTGACGGCCGGTACCGGATCCCTTCTGCGGCCGGGGCTTACGGGCCGCCGCCGACTCCCGGGGCACGGGAGGACACCGGTCCGGAGCCTACGGGAGGGCCGAACCCGGAATTCGGTGCATATCCCGACACCACCGTCACCCCCGGGCCCGCCGACCACACCGGAACTCTCCCGGGTGAGGGTTTCGCGGCCACCGATCCGACCATCGACCCCCTCACCGGTTTTGAACGTCCGGGGGAGCGGCCATGAGTGGATCGACTCCCGCAGATGACATCCCTTCCCGTCGGCCGGACTCCGAGGTGGAGGCCCGGGCCCGGAACGAATCGCTGGGGGAGATGTTCGCCAGTTTCTCGTCGAACCTCTCGACCCTGCTGCGTCAGGAGATCCAGCTGGCCAAGGCTGAGGCCACCGAGTCCGCCCGGCAGGGTGGCCGGGGGGCGGGGATGTTCGCCGGCGCCGCCGTCGGCGCACTCCTTGCCCTGATCTTCCTGTCGATGGCACTCATGTGGGCGCTGGGGAGCTGGATGCATCTTGGTTGGGCCGCGGTCATCGTCGCAGTGGTGTGGGCGGTTGTCACCGCCGTCCTCGTCTCAATGGGCCGGAAGCAGCTCGACGACATGAAGGGTCTGCCCCGGACCCAGGAAACACTCGGTGAGATCCCGCCGACCCTCAACCCGAACAAGGAGACCCCATGAGTAATAATCCAGACGAGATCCGTGCAGACATTGAGCGCACCCGCGGCAACCTCGGCCGTGATGTGGATGCTCTGGCCGAGAAGGTGGACCCCGGCCGGGTGGTCGACCGTCAGACCGATCGACTGAAATCCCGGTGGCGGGACATGCGTGAGTCGGTCTTCGGCTCCGATGACGATGACTACCACTCCGGTGAGCAGGGGCGGGCCGCCCAGTTGGCGGAGGATGCCGGGGAGGCGGTCCGTGAGGCACCGGACACCATCCGCCGCCGGACGCGGGGGAACCCGCTGGCCGCCGGTGCGATCGCCCTGGCTGCCGGCTGGCTGGTGGGTTCCCTGCTGCCGGCCAGCAGGCCGGAGCAGCAGGCGGCCTCCGCGGTGAAGGATAAGGCGCAGCCGTTGGTCGAGGATGCGAAGTCGGTGGCCCAGGAGATGGGTGAGGCCCTGCAGCCGCAGGCGGAACAGGCCGCAGAGGACGTCCGGCAGAGTGCCCGGGAGGGCGTGGACCGGGTCAGGGGTGAGGGGCAGCAGCACGTCGACGATGTCCGGGAGGATGCCCGGCACGCGGCCGAGAATGTCCGGGACACCGCCCGCGACAGCTGACCTGCCCCAGTCACACAGCCCCAGTGCCGCACTGTCGGCCCTGGGGCTGTGTCCATCATCTCGGCAAACGCGTCCTGTAGCGAGAATCACATAAGCGCCCACTTTTATGACGATGGGGGATGGGGCGCGAAACTGCCCCTTCGCAGACCAGACATGGTTTTGCGGGGGAGACAAGGTTCTGCAACCTACCCGAGCGTAGCCTATTTTCGCCCCGCAGGCAGGCGTCCCGTTCCGACACCCGCCCCAAAGATGACGCTTTCCTCAGGTTTCTATGGCATATTTGGCTTTCAAAACTTGTGGGCACAGCTGTGTCCCCAGTTTCGCCATGCACAAAGTAGGAAACACAGGAGCGAGTTCTCACGTGACCGAATACAGCACCTCCTTCGGGACGGATCGACTGATCAACCGCTTCGACCGCGAGCCGTACGCCCTGGCCTTCTCCGGCCAGGGATTCGACTGGTTGAAGACCCTGCGCGCGGCCGTCGCCGCCGGTGTCGGCACCGCCGTCACCTCCCTGGTCGACGGCGCAGCCGCAAAGCTCGCGCCGGTCGCGGACGAGCTGGCGGGCACCCGCCCGCACGGTTTCGACCCCGTCGCCTGGGCCCGTGACGAGGAAGGCCCGGCCTTCGACGTCGCCACGGCCGCCATCAGCGTCCCGGGTATCTTCACCTCCCAGCTCGCCGTCCTGGAGTCCCTGGACCGTCAGGGCCTCGAGCTCGACAAGGCCGTCGCCGCCGTCGGCCATTCCCAGGGCAAGCTCGCCTCCCTGCTCCTGGCAGGCCGCGCCGAGTCCGATGATCTGCTCGCCATCGCGCAGCTGATCGGTGCCGCCATGACCCGCACAGCCCGCATCACCGGCCTCATCCGCCAGGGCGAGCTGTCCCCGATGCTCTCCGTCCGCGGCATCACCCGTGAGCAGCTGCAGCTGGCCGTCGACAAGGCCTGCGCTGACGTTCCGGAGGAGCTGCGCCCGGCCATCGGCCTGCGCAACACCCGCGACACCTACGTCCTCGTCGGTCGTCCGCAGGACCTCTCGATCGTGCAGGAGCTGCTGGGCAAGTTCGCGGCCAAGGACGCCAAGGCCATCGAGAACAAGGAGCGCGGCGGCGCCCCCTTCGACCCGCGTTTCGACGCCCTGCCCATCCAGTCCGCCTTCCACCACCCGGCCATGGCCTCCGCCGTCGAGCAGACCGTCACCTGGGCCACCAAGGCCGGCCTGGACACCGACATCGCCCGTGAGGCCGCCGAGCTGGTCCTGACCACCCCGGTCGACTTCCCGGCCGAGCTGGACGCCGCCGTCGGGGCCGGTGCCCGCTGGATTCTCGAGGTCGGCCCGGACGGTGGCATGCTGCCGCTGACCCGCCGCATCCTCGCCGGCCGCGGCGTCGGCACCCTCGACGTCTCCGGCACCGACGGTCAGGCCGAGCTCTTCGACGCCGGCCTGGCCCCGGAGCTGCCGCGTGACTGGTCCGAGTTCGCCCCGCGTCTGGAGAAGATCAACGGCCGGGTCCGCCTGGTCACCAAGTTCACCGAGGTCACCGGCTACACCCCGATGACCCTGCCGGGCATGACCCCCACCACCGTCGACCCCGCCATCGTGGCGGCGGCCGCGAACGCCGGCCACTGGGCCGAGCTCGCCGGCGGCGGCCAGGTCACCGAGACCATGCTCGAGGAGAACATCGCGCGCCTGCACTCCCTGCTGAAGCCGGGGGTGAACACCCAGTTCAACTCCATGTTCCTCAACCCCTACCTGTGGCGCATGCAGGTGGAGGGCAAGCGTCTCGTGCCGCGTGCCCGCGCCAACGGCGCCCCGATCGACGGCATCATCATCACCGCCGGCCTGCCCCCGCACGATGAGGCCGTCGCCCTCGTGCGTGAGCTGCGCGACGCCAACTTCCCGTGGGTCGTGTTCAAGCCGGGTGCCGTCAAACACATCCGCCAGGTGCTCAAGATCGCCGCTGATGTGCCGGAGATCCCGGTCATCGTCCAGGTCGAGGGCGGCAAGGCCGGTGGCCACCACTCCTGGGAGGATCTCGACGAGCTGCTGATCGCCACCTACGGTGAGCTCCGCGAGCACGACAACGTCATCCTCCTGGTCGGCGGCGGCATCGGCACCCCGGAGCGGGCCGCTGAGTACATCACCGGTTCCTGGTCGCAGAAGTACGACCTGCCGGCCATGCCCACCGACGGCATCCTCCTGGGCACCGCCACCATGGCAACCCTCGAGTCCACCGCCTCCGAGGCCGTCAAGCAGGCGCTTGTCGACGCCCCCGGCTCCGACGAATGGGCCGGCGCCGGCCGCGCCCAGGGTGGTGTGGCCTCCGGCCGCTCCCAGCTCGGCGCTGACCTCTACGAGATCGAGAACTCCTTCGCCAAGGCGGGCCGCCTCCTCGACGAGGTCGCCGGTGACGATGACGCAGCGGTCGCCCGCCGCGAGGAGATCATCGCGGCCATCAACAAGACCGCCAAGCCCTACTTCGGCGACGTCGGGACCATGACCTACATCGAGTGGCTGAACCGCTACCTCGAGATCTCCGGCCCCTACAAGGGTGAGTGGGTCGACGTCTCCTGGTTCAACCGCTTCGTCGAGATGGTCGGGCGTGCCGAGGCCCGCCTCACCGACGTCGACCACGGCCAGTTCGAGGCCCGCGTCGACGTGGACGTGGACAACCCGGAGCGGGCCGTCGAGAAGCTCGCTGAGCTCTACCCCTACGCGGACCGCGACCTGATCCACCCGGCCGACCAGGCCTGGTTCTCCAAGCTGCTGCTCAACCCGGGCAAGCCGGCCAACTTCGTCCCCGTCATCGACGGTGACGTGCGCCGCTGGTGGCGTTCCGACTCCCTGTGGCAGGCCCACGACGAGCGTTACGACGCCGACCAGGTCTGCATCATCCCGGGTACCGCCGCCGTAGCCGGCATCACCCGCGCCAATGAGCCGGTCGCGGAGCTCCTCAACCGCTTCAACCAGGTCTCCATCGACGCCCTGACCGCCGCCGGCGAGCAGCCGGTCGAGGTCGAGAAGTCCGTCGTCGAGCGCGTCCTGACCGCCTCCGGGACCTACTGGGCCGGCCGCCACCAGGCCTCCTACATCGAGCGTCTCGGTGACACCGACCAGTGGACCATCGCCGAGGACGGCGCCTCCGCAGCACACGCCGCCACCGGCGCCCGCCTGGCTGCCGAGGACACCGAGCACGCCGTGCTCACCGTCCCGCTGGCCGGCTCCACCGCCGCCGGCACCACCACGGACCTGAACATCCGTTTCACCCTGCCGGCCGACGCCCCGCTGTCCGCCGTCCCGCAGGTCACCGAGGCCGACGCCGAGGCCGCCATGGCCGAGCTGACCCGCGTGGCAGCCGGCGGCGAGCTCGCCCCGGTCTCCGCCGCAGGTGTCGCCGAGTGGACCACCACCCTCGACGCCGGCCACCTGGCCGACTACGACAACGTCACCGCCGGCTACCTGCCGAACAACCTGACCGTCGAGAACACCGCGCCCGACGTCCTCGTCGGCCGCGCCTGGCCGGCCGTGTTCGCCGCCGTGCGTTCGGCGGTCGTCCCGGGCACCGACTCCGCCTCCGTGGTCGAGGGCATGCTCTCCCTGGTCCACCTCGAGCACCACCTGACCATGCTCGCCGAGCTGCCGGACGTCTCCGCAGGCCCGGCCAACCTCAGGGTCACCGCCACCGCCGACGAGGTCGCCGACACCGACCTCGGCCGCCTCGTGGTCGTGCGCGCCGAGCTGAGCGTCGACGGTACCCCGCTGGCCAAGCTCTCCGAGCGTTTCGCCATCCGCGGCCGCAACGGCAAGACCACCGCCCGCACCAACACCTCGGCCCTGCCGTCCGTGGTGGACACCCCGCGTTCTTTCCGTGCCTTCGCACGCGTCGTCGCACCGGAGTCCATGCACCCCTTCGCCGTCGTCTCCGGCGACCGCAACCCGATCCACGTCTCCGACACCGCCGCCGGTCTCGCCGGCCTGCCGGGCGTGATCGTCCACGGCATGTGGACCTCCGCCATCGGTGAGCTCGTCGCCGGCGCCGGCTTCACCGAGGACGGTGTCATCACCGCCCCGGCACGTGTCGTCGAGTACACCGCCACCATGCTGGCCCCGGTCCTCCCGGGCCAGACCATCGAGTACACCGTCGAACGCTCCGGCGTGGACAACCGCCCCGGCCACGGGGAGGTCCGCTCCGTCACCGCGACCGTCAACGGCAACATGGTGCTCACCGCCACCGCCGTCACGTCCGCACCGAGCACCTTCTACGGTTTCCCGGGCCAGGGCATCCAGTCCCAGGGCATGGGCATGGATTCGCGCACCTCCTCCGCCGCCGCGCGTGAGGTCTGGGACCGCGCCGACCGCCACACCCGCACCAGGCTGGGTTTCTCCGTCCTGGAGATCGTCCAGAACAACCCGACCGAGGTCGTCGTCTCCGGTGAGCGTTTCCACCACCCGGACGGCGTGCTCTTCCTCACCCAGTTCACCCAGGTGGCCATGGCCACCCTCGGCTGCGCGCAGATCGCCGAGATGCGTGAGGCGGGCGCCCTGAACAAGCGCGCCTGGTTCGCCGGCCACTCCGTCGGTGAATACAACGCCCTGGCCGCCTACTCCGGCGTCCTCTCCCTCGAGTCCGTCGTGGAGATCGTCTACCGCCGTGGCCTGACCATGCACCGCCTGGTCGAGCGCGACGAGGAGGGCAACTCCAACTACGGCCTCGCAGCCCTGCGCCCCAACAAGATGGGCCTGTCCGCCGCCAACGTCTTCGACTACGTCCAGGACCTGGCGGAGCGCACCGGCGAGTTCCTCGAGATCGTGAACTACAACATCGCAGGCGTCCAGTACGCCGTCGCGGGCACCCGTGCCGGACTGGTCGCCCTGAAGGCCGACGCCGAGGAGAA
Organism: Corynebacterium lemuris; assembly: GCF_024919295.1. Lineage (GTDB taxonomy): Bacteria > Actinomycetota > Actinomycetes > Mycobacteriales > Mycobacteriaceae > Corynebacterium > Corynebacterium lemuris. The sequence continues at coordinate 41,585 of NZ_JANWTC010000009.1, forward strand.
GGCACCGGGCCAGCGCGCGTTCATCATGATCCCGGGCATCGACGTGCCCTTCCACTCCAGCCACCTGCGCGACGGTGTGGGTGACTTCCGTGAGCACCTCAGCTCGCTGATCCCGGAGACCATCAACCTGGACATCCTGGTTGACCGCTACATCCCGAACCTCGTGGCCCGCCCCTTCGAGCTGACCCGCGAGTTCGTCGAGTCCATCACCGAGGTCGTCTCCTCCCCGTACATCGACGAGATCCTCGGCGACTTCGACAACGCCGCCGCTGATCCGCAGAAGCTCGGCCGCACCCTGCTCATCGAGCTGCTGGCCTGGCAGTTCGCCTCCCCGGTCCGCTGGATTGAGACGCAGGACCTCATCCTGCGCTCCCAGGACAACGGTGGCCTGGGCATCGAGCGTTTCGTCGAGGTCGGCGTCGGTTCCGCACCGACCCTGGCCAACATGATGGGCCAGACCCTGCGCCTGCCGCAGTACGCCGGCACCCCGATCGAGGTCCTCAACGTCGAGCGCGACCGTCCGGTCGTGTTCTCCTCCGACGAGATCGTCCGCGAGGTCACCGAAGACGTCACCGAGGCCCCGGCCGAGGAGACCGCACCGGCGGCGAAGTCCGCCACCGCGGGCCCCGCCCCGGTCACCGCCAACGCCCCGACCGGTGACACCGTCCCGGCCGCCGCCCCGGCACCGGTCGCCGTTGCCGGCGCCGGCACCCCGGACGACATCGAGTTCACCCCGGCCGACGCCACCGCGATGCTCGTCGCCGTGTGGACCAAGGTCCGCCCGGACCAGATGGGCTCGGCAGACTCCATCGAGACTCTCGTCGAGGGTGTCTCCTCCCGTCGCAACCAGCTGCTGCTGGACCTGGGTGTGGAGTTCGGCCTGGGTGCCATCGACGGCGCCGCCGACGCCGAGCTCGACGCCCTCAAGGCCACCGTGACCAAGATGGCCAAGGGCTACAAGGCATTCGGCCCGGTGCTCGGTGATTCCGTCGCCGACGCCCTGCGCCGCATCACCGGCCCGACCGGCAAGAAGCCGAACCACATCTCCGAGCGGGTCACCGGCACCTGGCAGCTGGGCCAGGGCTGGGCCGACCACGTCGTCGCCGAGGTGGTCATCGGTGCCCGTGAGGGTGCCTCCCTGCGCGGTGGCGATCTGGCCACCCTCTCCCCGGCCGCCCCGTCCAACGCCGGTGAGCTCGACCAGCTCATCGACGCCGCCGTCCAGGCCGTCGCCGCCCGCCGTGGCGTGGCCGTCGGCCTGCCCTCGGCCGGTGGTGCCGACGGCGGGGTCGTCGACTCCGCCGCCCTCGGTGAGTTCGCCGAGCAGGTCACCGGCCGGGAAGGTGTCCTGGCGGAGACCGCCCGCACCATCCTCGCCCAGCTGGGCATCAACGAGGTCGAGGCCCAGAGCGTCGATGAGCAGGTCGACGAGAACGCCGCCCTGTTCGACCTCGTCTCCCGTGAGCTCGGCTCCGACTGGCCCCGCCAGGTCGCGCCGCGTTTCTCCGCCGACGAGGCCGTGCTTCTCGACGACCGCTGGGCCTCCGCCCGCGAGGACCTCACCCGCGTCGCCCTCGGCGAGCTCGACGCCGCCGAGCTGGACCTCACGGGTGCCGGCGAGAACGTCGCCAAGCAGGCCGAGTACCTGGGCCTGATGGAGCTGGCCGCCCAGGCCCGCAACGAGGAGACCCTGCGCTTCGCCGCGGACGTCGCCGTGGTCACCGGCGCCTCCCCGAACTCGATCGCCGCCGGCGTCGTCGCCGAGCTGCTTGAGGGCGGTGCCACCGTCGTGGTCACCACCTCCAGCCTCTCGCACTCCCGCCTCGGCTACTACAAGGAGCTCTACGCACGTTCCGCGCGCGGCACCGCCGCCATGTGGATCGTCCCGGCGAACCTGAGCTCCTACGCCGACCTCGACGCCGTCATCGACTGGATCGGCAACGAGCAGACCGCCACCGTCAACGGCCAGAAGAAGGTCCTGAAGAAGGCCCTCGTCCCGACGCTGCTGTTCCCGTTCGCGGCACCGCGCGTCATGGGCTCGCTTCTCGACGCCGGCCCGGCCGCCGAGTCCCAGATGCGCCTGCTGCTGTGGGCCGTCGAGCGTCTCATCGCCGGTCTGTCCGCCATCGGCGTGGACACCCAGGTGGGCAAGCGACTCCACGTCGTCCTGCCGGGCTCCCCGAACCGTGGCCGCTTCGGCGGCGACGGCGCCTACGGCGAGGCCAAGGCCTCCCTCGACGCCCTGGTCACCCGCTGGAACGCCGAGCAGGTCTGGGGCGAGCGCACCAGCCTCGTCCACGCCTTCATCGGCTGGGTCCGCGGCACCGGCCTCATGGGCGGCAACGATCCGCTCGTCGAGACCATCGAGTCCAAGGGCGTGCAGACCTTCTCCAACGAGGAGATGGCTGAGCTGCTCGTCTCCCAGATCACCGCAGATGTCCGCGCCGAGGCCGCCAAGGCCCCGGTCACTGTGGACTTCACCGGTGGGCTGGGCGAGTCCGACGTCAACATCTCCCAGCTGGCCGCCGAGGCGGCAGCAGAGGCGGAGCAGGCCGGCGCGGAGCAGCAGGACATCGAGGAGCCGCGCACCCTGACCGCGCTGCCCACCCCGTACCGCCGCTTCGAGTGGACCGCACCGGAGTTCACCGGCGTGACCCGCAGGCTCGACGACATGATCGTCATCGTCGGCGCCGGCGAGCTGAGCCCCTACGGCTCCGCCCGCACGCGTTTCGACGCCGAGCTCACCGGTGACCTCACCGCCGCCGGTGTCATCGAGCTGGCCTGGACCATGGGTCTGATCCACCGTGACGGTGACGCCTGGTACGACGCCGAGGACCAGGAGATCGCCGAGGAGGACATCTACGGACGCTTCCACGACGAGGTCCTGGCCAAGGTCGGCGTCCGCCGCTACCACGACGACTTCTTCATGGTCGACAACCTGGCGCCGGAACTGACCACCGTCTACCTGGACAAGGACCTCTCCTTCTCCGTCGCCTCCCGCGAGGAGGCCAAGACCTTCGTCGACTCCGAGCCGGACCACACCTCCGCCTTCTTCGACGAGGAATCCGGTGAGTGGACCGTCGTCCGCCACACCGGCTCCGCCGTCCGCGTCCCGCGCCGCACCACCATGTCGCGCTTCGTCGGCGGCCAGATCCCGGAGGGCTTCGACCCGGCCGTGTACGGCATCCCCGCCGACATGATCGACAACCTCGACCGCCTGGCACTGTGGAACCTCGTCTGCACCGTCGACGCGTTCCTCTCCTCCGGCTTCACCCCGGCGGAACTGCTGCGCGACGTCCACCCGGCACGCGTGTCCTCCACCCAGGGCACCGGCATGGGCGGCGTCGAATCCATGCGCTCCCTCTACCTCGACGGCCTGCTCGCCGAGCCGCGCGCGAACGACATCCTGCAGGAGGCCCTGCCCAACGTCGTCGCCGCACACGTCATGCAGTCCTACGTCGGTGGCTACGGCCAGATGATCCACCCGGTCGCCGCCTGCGCCACCGCCGCCGTCTCCGTCGAGGAGGGTTACGACAAGATCGCCCTGGGCAAGGCCGACTTCGTCGTCGCCGGCGGCCTGGACGACCTCTCCATCGAGGGCATCACCGGCTTCGGCGACATGGCCGCCACCGCTGACTCCACCGAGATGGAGAACAAGGGCATCGAGCACCGCTTCTTCTCCCGCGCCAACGACCGTCGCCGCGGCGGCTTCATCGAGTCCGAGGGTGGCGGCACCGTGCTGCTGGCCCGCGGCTCCGTCGCCGCCGACCTCGGCCTGCCGGTCCTGGGTGTCGTCGCCTTCGCCGAGTCCTTCGCCGACGGTGCGCACACCTCCATCCCGGCCCCGGGCCTGGGTGCCCTGGGCGCGGCCCGCGGTGGCGCTGACTCCCGTCTGGCGCACCAGCTGGCCGAGGTGGGTGTGTCCGCCGACGAGATCTCGATCATCTCCAAGCACGACACCTCCACCAACGCCAACGACCCGAACGAGTCCGACCTGCACGAGCGCATCGCCGCCTCCCTGGGACGTACCGACGGCAACCCGCTGTACGTCATCTCCCAGAAGTCGCTGACCGGCCATGCCAAGGGCGGTGCCGCAGCCTTCCAGATGATCGGTCTGACCCAGGTCCTGCGCTCCGGCCTCCTGCCGGCCAACCGCGCGCTCGACTGCGTGGACCCGGTCCTGGCCCAGCACCAGCACCTGGTGTGGCTACGCAAGCCGCTCGACCTGTCCGCGAAGGCACCCAAGGCCGGACTGGTCACCTCGCTCGGCTTCGGCCACGTGTCCGCCCTGGTCGCCGTCGTCCACCCGGGCGCGTTCCTCGAGGCCCTGCGCCAGGAGCGCGGCCAGGACGCCGCAGCAGCGTGGGCCAAGGCCGCCACCGCCCGTGAGGAGGCCGGCCTGCGCCGCATCGTCGACGGTATGTACGGCGGTGCCCCGCTCTACGAGCGCCCCGCCGACCGCAACCTCGGCGGCACCGGCGACGTGGTCAAGGCCCGCGAGGCAGCGGTCCTGCTCGACCACGATGCCCGTCTCGTCGACGGTGTCCTGCGTACGGGTGCGGAGATCCGCGCCTAACCCGCTGGACGCCTGAAGGCCCGCACTGCCCTGACCGGGGGAGTGCGGGCCCTCGTCGTTTCCGGGGGCTGCCACCGGCTGGGGCACAATGACAGGCATGCATCACATCGGCGTCGACATCGTCCACGTACCGGGTTTCCGGGAGCAGCTGGAACGGCCCGGCTCGCGCTTCGAGGAGGTCTTCACCGTCCTGGAACTGCGGGTGGCGGGACAGCGGCCCGACCGGGCCCTGCATCTGGCGGGCCGTTGGGCAGCGAAGGAGGCCTTCATCAAGGCCTGGTCGCAGGCAATCTACGGCCGGCCCCCGCTCATCTCCCCGGACCTGGTGGACTTCCGGGAGATCGAGGTCCAGCCGGACCGGTGGGGGCGGGTCGCGGTGGTCGTCCGCGGGGAGATCGAAAAGGCCCTGCGGGCCAGCCTGGGGGAGGTGGCCACCAGTCTGTCGATCAGCCATGACGGTGACACCGCGGTGGCGACCTGCCTGATCGCGGGGGCTTAAACGGGGCTGACACCTGTTGCCGCACGTCCGTGACACGTGGTTGAATCAAAGGAAAGAGTGTGTCGCAGGTCACGAAGATGGGAGTCCCGGTGATCGCCAATCCCTACGTCGAATCATTCCTGGACTTGTCCGCCAAGGTGCATGATGCGGGTCTGCTGCGGCGCCGGCCCGGTCTCTACTGGCCGCGCATCCTGTTCTGGACGACCGGCACCGTACTCCTCCTCGTCGCGGTGGTCCTGGCCGGTGACGGCTGGTATCAGCTCATCTTCGCCGCCCTGCTGGGAGTGGCGATGTCCCGTCTCGGCTTCCTCAGCCACGAGGCGGCCCACCAGGAGATCTTCGAGGACCGCCGGTGGAACGAATGGACCGCCCGGGTCCTGGCCGGCCTGTTCATCGGCCTGAGCTACGGGTGGTGGATGAACAAGCACAGTCGGCATCACGCCCACCCCAACAAGGAGGACTCGGACCCGGACCTGGATCTTCGGGTGCTGTCCCTGACCCCGGAACGTGCTGCCGTCCGCACCGGACTGTCCGCGAGGCTGGCCCGCTATCAGGGGTGGTATTTCCTGCCCCTGCTGCCCTTCGAAGGATTCGCCCTGCACGTCACCTCCGTGAAGAACATTCTCGGCCCCGGCCACGTGAAACTCCGGTGGGTGGAGATCCTCTTCGTCAGCCTCCGGCTGCTGGGTATTCCGGTCCTGCTCTTCCTCGCCCTGCCCTTCTGGCTGGCGCTGGCCTTCATCGTGGTGCAGACCCTCGTGTTCGGCCTGCTCCTCGGTGGGGCCTTCGCCGCCAGCCATATCGGCATGCCGGTGGTGCCCCGTGACGCGAAGCTCGACTTCCTGCGTCGCCAGGTGTACATGTCCCGCAACATCCGCGGGAACCTGCTGGTGCGCTACCTCATGGGCGGGCTGCAGTACCAGATCGAGCACCACCTGTTCCCCAGGGTCCCACGCCCGAATCTCCCGGCCCTGCAGAAACTGGTCCGCGAACACTGCTCAACCCTGGGGATCCCTTACACGGAGACGACCCTGGGGGAGGCCTACAAGGTGATCATCTCCTATCTCAACCAGGTCGGCCTGCGCAACCGTGACCCGTTCGCCTGCCCGCTGGTGCTCCAGTACCGGGGCTGAATTCAGGAGGAGATGAGGGGAACATGAGGGTTTTCGCCAACTACGACACCTGCGTCGCCTCCGGAAACTGCGGCCGCCTCGCCCCGGCTGTCTTCCGGAACCTGACGGAACACGACGGATTCGTCAGCCTGGTCACCGACCATCCCCCGGCAGCGGAGTGGCCGGCGGTCCGGCAGGCGCAGCAGCTGTGCCCGTCCGGCACGATCTTCCTCGACGAGACCTCCCGGGAGGAGGGGACACCGCGATGACCGACCACACCGGCCCGTTGCCCGACCCGCATCTCTCCGATGACGACATCATCATCGGCGGGAGGCGGGACGCCGGGGCTGAGACAACGAAACCCGCCGCCCTCTGGTCCGACACCGTGGGCCGGGCCGCCACCCGCTCCGCCCAGATCCTGCTCGTGGCCGCGGTCTTCGCGGGTACCGTCTGGCTCCTGGTGGAGGTCTCCGTCGTAGTCATTGCAACATTGGTGGCCCTCATCCTCGCGGCCGCCGTCTACCCCGTCGTCCGGTGGCTCAAAGGCAAGGGCTGGACCAGTCTGCTGGCCACGGGCGCGGCCTTCATCGGCATCCTCGCCCTGCTGGGCGGGATCATCACCGGCATCGTCTTCGCGGTGCGCAACGAGTGGGACTCCCTCTCGGCCTCCGCGGTGGAGGGCTGGCAGGAACTGGAGAGCTTCTTCCTGGCCGGGCCGCTGCCCTTCGACCCGGATGTGGCCAACGACCTGCTCCAGCGGGTGACGCAGCTGGCCACCAGCGGCACCTTCGTCGGCAGGGCCGTCACCGGCATCACCGCCGCCACCGAATTCGTCGCGGGGGCGTTCCTCATGGTGGTGATCCTGTTCTTCTTCCTCAAGGACGGGCCGAAGATGTGGAATTTCACCCTGAGGTGGTTCCACGGTGAGAACCGGGCACGGCTCGCGGAGTCCGGGGACCGCACCATCCAGATCCTCGGCGGTTACGTCCGCGGCACAGCCATCATCGCCGCGGTTGACGCGGTGTTCATCGGCCTGGCTCTCGCCCTGCTCGGGGTACCTCTGGCGCTGCCGCTGGCGGTCATCGTCTTCGTCGGCGCCTTCCTGCCGATCATCGGTGCCACCATCGCGGGCATCCTGGCCGCACTGGTGGCATTGGTGACCAACGGCCTGGTGGTGGCTCTTATCGTCGTCGCCGTGGTTGTGGTGGTCAACCAGATGGAGGGGGACCTGCTGCAGCCGGTGGTCATGGGGCGGACGCTGAGCCTGCATGCCATCGTCGTACTGCTCGCCCTGTCGGTGGGCACCATCGTCGGCGGCATCTTCGGGGCCATCCTCGCGGTGCCGCTGACGGCGGTGGCCTGGTCGGTCATCCAGGTGTGGACGGACACCTACCAGGTGGGGCAGGATCCGGTGCTCGGCGAGGATCCGGTCGCCCCCCAGGACTGGGTGGCGGCGAAATCCACCATGGCGCAGCGCTGGAAATACCAGCAGATGCGCTACCAGGAGCGTCTCAACCGGACCCTGCACATCGCCCGCGGCGGTGAGGCCGGGAAGAAGAACCGGAACCGGCCGGGGGAGTGAATCAGGCGGGGTTCTCCCCGTCCCGCGGCGGGTTCACCGGCCGTTTGTGGTCGAAGGTGTCCCGGTCGCGCTGATCCTCCGGCTGAGGTTCGTCGGTCGGCTGTTGTGCCGGCCGGCCGTCGGAATCGGCGATGGGGTCGGGCTGCTGGTCTGGGTTTCTCGGGTCAGTGTTCATGCCCCCGAGTCTAGTGACTTGAGTCACGAGGTCGCCACCGCGAAGAGATATGCGACGAGCATGCGCTTGATCTCGGTGACGATGGACTCGAAGGTCTCGTCATCCCGCTCAAGATCACGGATCGCGTAGTTGAGCAGCGAGGAGACCGTATGGATGAGCAGACCCGCCAACTGCAGGCGCTCCCCGGGACCCGAATCCGGGGACAGGGGCGCGACGACCGCGGAGATGATGTCGAGCATCTGCTTCTCCGTCGCCGCGGCGGTCGCGCGGGTGGCGGGAGTGGACTGGACGGCGTGCCACACGGCGCGCCGGGAGGGGTCTTCGCGCCACAGGCGTGCCAGGTGGTCGATGAATTCGTCGAGGATGTCGGGCCACTGCGGGGTCGGCACCCGGCCGGAGAACTTCTGCAGCTCGGCGACGGTCTCGGCGGTGTCCACGCGGTCAAGTTCGCAGATGAGGACGTATTTGTTGGCGAAGAACTGGTAGAGCGTGCCGATGGGCACCCCCGCGCGGCGGGCGACCTCGTCGAAGGTGAAGGACTCGAAGCCGACGTCGACAAGCACGCTGCGGGCGGCCGCGAGGATGCGGTCGAAGCGCTCGCGGCTGCGCGCCTGTGCGGGCCGGCGACGGGGGAGGAGGATACCGTCGTCGACCTCCGACGCGGGGGTTTCCGTGGTCATCAGGCGTCGGTCAGCTCACGCAGGATACGGGCCACATGGCCGGTCGCCCGGACGTTGTAGCGGGCGAGACCGACCGTGCCGTCCGGTTCGACGAGCAGGGTGGAACGGATGACGCCCTGGACGATCTTCCCGTAGTTCTTCTTCTCCCCGAAGGCACCCCACTGTGTCATGACCTCCTTGTCCGGGTCGGACAGGAGGGTGAAGTTGAGGTCATGGTCCACCCGGAACTTGGCCAGCTTCTCCGGGGTGTCCGGGGAGATACCGATGACCTTCACGTCCAGGTCATTGAGCTCGGCGAGGGAGTCCCGGAAGTCACAGGCCTGCCTCGTGCAGCCGGGGGTGTTCGCGCGCGGGTAGAAGTAGATGAGTACACGTTCGCCGGCGAAGTCCTTGAGGGACACGGGCTGCCCGGTGTCGTCGGACAGGGTGAAATCAGGTGCGGTATCGCCTTCGGCAAGACGTGAGGGAACAGTCATGTCCTCCACCATACCGCCCTGCCCCCTCAGGTCGCGTTACACTACTCTGAGTAGGAAAAGACCTTCACTTCTTGAACTGGGAGACCCACGTGGCACGAGACATCAACGATATCCAGCGAGACATCGAGCGCACCCGTCGCCAGCTGGCCAGCACCCTCGATGAGCTGGCCACCCGCACCAAGCCGAAGAACCTGGTGGACGACGCGAAGCGCGAGGCCACCGCCAAGGCCCGTGACCCGCAGGTGCAGAAGGTGCTCGCCGGGGTCGGTGTCGCCGTGGTCGGCATCATCGCCTTCGCCGTCCTGCGCAACCGCAAGCGCAGCAACGAGCTGAAGGAGATCAAGCAGCTGCTGGCCGGTCGCGCCTAGATCATCACCGCGCTTCTCGACGCCCCCGGCCCCTCAGCCCCGCGGGATGACGTAGTCGCTCAGCAGCGCTGTGCCCGGTGCCAGTTCTTTCCAGGCCGCGGGGATCTCCAGCACGGCGATGGCGCTGGTCGGGAACTTCACGTCCATGCTCTCCCAGCCGGGGTGGGTGTCACGTTCGGCCAATCGGCGGCTGAGGTCCTCGACTCCGGGCCAGTGGCCGAGGAAGAGTGCGGTCCCGATGGACTCCGGCAGCTGGGTCAGCAGCGGCCAGAAGGCGGCCACCTCTGATTCATACATCTCGTCGTGGAAGCTGATGCCGCGGGCGGTTGCCCCGCCGGCCTTGGCCCGTTCCCAGCTCAGTCGGGTGCGGGTGGCGGTGGAGCAGAGGACATGGTCGACGGTTCCGATGTTCTTCGCCAGCCATGCGCCGGCGGCCAGGCCGTCGCGCTGGCCCCGTTTGTTCAGGGGACGCCGGTGGTCGGGGGAGGGGGTGGACCAGGAGGATTTGGAGTGCCGCATGACAAGAAGCCGATGGTGGGTAGGCATGGCCCCACCCTATCCAGCACCCCGGTCCTCTGCTGGTGAATGCGGCTGACTGCCGGGGGATCAGCTCAGCTGCGCACCCGATCCCACCAGTTCCTGCAGCGCAGCCTCGCCGCGTTCCTCGTCCACGGGGGAGCACATGTCGGTGAGCACGCGCACCTCGAAACCCTCCCCCAGTGCGTCGAGGGCGGTGGCCCGCACGCAGTGGTCGGTGGCGATCCCGACGACGTCGAGCTTCTCCACATCGCGTTCCTTCAGCCACTCCGCCATACCGACGCCATCCGCCGCCCCCTCGAAACCGGAGTAGGCGGCGGTGTGCTCCCCCTTGCGGAAGTAGGCGTCGATGAGACCGGTGCGCACCTGCGGGTGCATGTCCGCGCCCTCGGTGCCGGCGACGCAGTGGACGGGCCAGGAGTCGACGAAATCAGGTGTGTCCGAGAAGTGCCCGCCCGGGTCGACATGCCAGTCCTGGGTGGCGATGATGTGCGCGTAGCGCCCGCCGTGGCTGTCCTGGTACTCACCGATCAACTTCGCGACCTCGTGGCCGCGTTCGGTGGCCAGGGAGCCTCCGGGGCAGAAGTCGTTCTGGACGTCGACGATGACGAGTGCGGTCTTCGGGGTGCTCATGCCCGCCAGCCTAGCGGGGACCGGTGGACCCGCGGTAGAGCCGGTCGGAGACCTGCCCGACGAGCTCACCGGGGGAGTGGGCGATGTCGTCGGAGCCTCGACGGCCGCGGGGGGCGGGCCTCGGTAGGCTCGACGACATGAAAAGCCCCATCCCCGACTACCTCGCCACCATCCTCGACCAGGTGCGCGATCAGGACGGGGGCCGGATGGCCGACAACGTCGACGAACTCCGCGACGCCCCGCCGGAACGCCTCGCCCTCGCCCTGTGCACCGCCGACGGTCACATCTATGGTGCCGGCGACGCAGGCGAGGAGTACACCATCCAGTCCATCTCCAAACCCTTTGTCTACGCCCTGGCCCTCCAGGAACTTGGGCCGGACGCCGTCGCCGACGTCGTGGGGGTGGAACCCTCCGGTGAGGCCTTCAACGAACTCTCCCTCGACGAGAACAACAACCGCCCGGTCAACCCCATGATCAACGCCGGGGCCATCGTCGTGAACCAGCTCATCAACGGTGAGGACTCCGATGTGGACGAGCGTGTGGAGAAGATCCGGGACCTCTTCTCCCGCCTTGCCGGCCGCGAGCTGCACATTGATGAGCAGCTGTGCCAGTCCGAGCTGGCGGGAGCTGACCGTAACCTCGCCATCGCGCACCTGCTGCGCAGCCACGGCATCATCCGCGACGATGCCCACTCGGCCGTCCTCAGTTACACGCGGCAGTGCTCCATCCTGGTGACCACCCGCGACCTGGCGGTCATGTCCGCCACGCTCGCCAGCGGCGGGGTGCAACCCTTGACCGGTGAAAAGATCCTCCACCCCGAGGTCTGCCGGCTGACCATGGCGGTGATGAGCTCGGCGGGCATGTACGACGGCGCGGGCCGATGGATGGCAGATGTGGGAATCCCCGCCAAATCCGGGGTCTCCGGTGGGTTGCTCGGGGCGCTGCCCGGCCAGCTGGGCATCGCCACCTTCTCCCCGCGTCTCGACGCCCAGGGCAACTCCTACCGTGGCGTCCGCATCTTCGAGAAACTCTCCCGGGACATGGGGCTGCACCTCATGGCTGCCGACCACCACGCCGTCCCCGGTGTCCGTTCCATCACCCGCGACGGTGACTCCACCGTCATCCGCCTGCAGGGCACCATCAACTTCACCGCCGCCGAGAGCATCCTCCACGAACTGGCCAGCCACACCCTGGGTGGGGAGGAACTGGTTCTCGACGTCTCCCGCGTCACCTCCTTCAACCGCATGGGCCGCCGCATGGTCAAGGAGGGGTTGCGCAGGCTCCGGGAGAGCGGCTTCACCTGCGCCATCTACGACCCGGAGGATGTGGTGGGCGATCTGGAATTCGCCGACGGCACTTATGCCGATACCGTCAATGAGTTATAGGTTCCTGGCACTATGGTGAGAGAATAAGACAGTTTCTCAGGGAGGCGCACAGAATGCTCTCACACCGTGCAACGGCAGTCCTCATCGCGGGCCTCGCCTTCGGCGGCCTCTCCTCCTGCGCCGAGGACCCGCGGCTTCTCGACGCCGCCGCCCTCACCCCCTTGCTTCTCACGGCGGAGGAGACCGGCATCCCCGGCCCTGTCACCCGCACCCTGATCGAGGGCGAGGACATGCCCACCCAGCTCCCGCTGGCCGTGCCCCCCTCCGCCGGCCTCGGGCAACCCTGCGAAGACGCCGTGCGCACCGGCCTGCAATCCCGCTTCCTGCCCCACGCCTCCTCCAGCGCGGGCTACACCGCTGATGAGGTCCATCTCGAACTCGGACTGTTCTCCATGTCGGAGGACATCGACGTGCGGGCCATCTACACAGACATCCTCACCGGATGCGCCGGGCCGGTCCACGACCCGACCTACGGTGTCACCTACTCCGTCCGTCCCCTCGACGCGGAGTACCCCGGCATGCGCGTGCTCATCCACGACGGTGAGGGCCGCATCCACGAATCAGTCGTCATCCAGGCGGAGGTGGGCAACCACTGGGTGCTCGCCGGCGCCCAACGCATGTCAGGGGAGGCGGTGGAGCAGATCGTCGCGGCCCAGGTGGCCAAGCTGGAGGACGGGCTCCACCGGTAGCTGTGGGATGCAGCTATTTTATTGTGCCTTGTGCCATTCAACGAAAAATCCCCAGGGGGAGGAGGTCTGGAACCTCTTCCCACCTGGGGTTATTGTGCGCCATCAGGGAATCGAACCCCGAACCCTCTGATTAAGAGTCAGATGCTCTACCAATTGAGCTAATGGCGCTGATGTCTTTACCGTTCCTCCCGGTGCTCCCCGGTCTGTCTCGGCGACGAACAAAAATATAACAGGTTTAGTTGCAGGTAGTAAAATCGGCTGGTCAGGACATGTTTTTTCGCTATCCGTTGGACCCTATGTTGCATGGGCACTACTCTGAGGGCTGTTCATGGCGGTTTTCATATGACGACGCAGGTCGGATCAAGAGGTTTTTCGTGAAGGTCAGCATCCCGTTATTCAGGCGGGGCAGTGCAGTGGTGGTTGTGGCGGCCCTGGCAGCGGGAACGCTGGCCGGCTGCACGATCGACAGGACGTCGGTGAGTGAGACCCAGGCCCAGGCCGTCGAGAGCGCCGCACCTGCCCCGCTGGAGTTCTCGGTGACCCAGGCCGCCGACGACATCAACCCCGCCGAGCCGGTGACCGTGACCTCCGCGGAGGGCCTGAAGCAGGTCACCATGACCAACGAGGACGGCAATATCGTCGAATCGGAGCTGTCCTCGGACGGCAGGCAGTGGTCGACGGCTGAGGTGCTGGGTTACGGCCGCACCTACACGGTGCAGGCCGAGGACCGGGCAGGCCAGGCGAAGACCCTGAGCTTCAGCACTGTGAACCCGGCCTCGACGACCGGTGTGGCCCTGTCTCCGCTGGATGGTTCAACGGTGGGGGTCGCGCAGACCATCGCCTTCCGTTTCGGCACCGCGGTGGAGGACCGTCATGCGGCGCAGGACGCCATCACCATCACCACCTCCCCGGAGGTCGAGGGTGGTTTCTACTGGCTGAACAACTCGGAGCTGCGCTGGCGTCCGGCGGAGTACTGGACGCCCGGCACGGAGGTCTCCGTCGACGTGGACCTCTACGGTGTTGATCTGGGCGGGGGAGTCTACGGCTCGAAGGACAACGCGGCGAGCTTCACCATCGGTGATGACGTGCGCACTGTCGTCGACGACGCCTCCAAGACCATGACCGTCTACCGCAACGGTGAGGTGCTGCGTTCCATCCCGGTATCCCTGGGCCGGGACACGGCGGAGTGGGCCACCCCGAACGGCACCTACATCATCGGTGATGAGCACGCTTCCCTGCTGATGGATTCCGCCACCTTCGGTCTGGGTTATGACCAGGGTGGATACCGCACTGAGGTGGATTACGCGACGCAGATGTCCTATTCCGGGATCTACGTCCACGCGGCCCCGTGGTCGGTGGGGGATCAGGGCTACCGCAATGTCTCGCACGGCTGCATCAATGTCACCACCGAGGCGGCCCAGTGGTTCCAGAACACGGTCAAGCGGGGTGATCCGGTGGTCGTGCAGAATACCGTCGGCACGACGCTGTCCGGTTATGACGGCCTGGGTGACTGGAACATCCCGTGGGAGACCTGGGGTAAGGGCAACGTCAACGAGACCTCCGCCTGGTAGTCGGTCCTGGCATGGTGGGGGTATGCACTTCTCCGTACTTGACCGTGCCAACCGGATTGCCGGCCTGAGTGAATCTGAGGTCCTGCTGGGTGTGATCGACCACGCCCGGCAGGCGGAAGCGCTCGGTTTCCGGCGTTTTTTCGTTGCTGAGCACCATGCGGTTCCGGGGCTGCCCGGTTCGCAGCCGGGGATGTTGGCCACGGCGGTGGGGGCCGCGACTGATGCGATCCGTGTCGGTACGGCGGGCATCATGCTGCCGGATCACCAGCCGTTGATCGTCGCGGAGCAGATCGCCACCCTGGAGGCGCTGTATCCGGGGCGTATCGACGCCGGCATCGGTTCCTCGGTGGGTTTCACCGCCCCGGTGCGCGCTGCCCTGCGGCAGGGGGATGTGGCGGAGCTGAAGAAGCGCTACCCGGATGATCTGCGGGAACTGCTCAGTTTCCTGAACGGCAGCGCCCCCGTCACGGCGCGTCCCTTCAATGATTCCGCCACCCCTGTCTTCGTGCTGGCGGGTTTCCGTTCCGCGCTGCTGGCCGCCGAACTGGGCCTCGGTGTCATCCTCGGTGGCCCCAACCAGGTTGATGCGGCCCGTCTCTACCGCAAGAATTTCCGCCCCGGGCTCATCGACGCCCCGCACGTCATCCTCTCCTACAACGTCGCCGTCGCTGACACGGAGGCGGCGGCGCGTGACCTGCTCATCCCGGAGGCCTGGGCGCAGGCGAAGGCACGCACCACCGGTTCCTTCGGGGGGTTGGAGCCGTTGGCGGATTTGGACGAGTCGGTGCTGCGGCCGCAGGAACGCCGCCTCATCGAGGAAACCCTGGCCACCGACCTCTACGGCACGCCGGCCCAGGTGGCGGCGCGCGCCGGGGAACTCCTGCGGGCCGCGGGGGCGGAGGAGATCCTGGCCACCGCCGGAATGAGTGATCTGGCGGGTCGCGCCCGTTCCGAGGAGCTGCTCGCGGAGATGTCCGCCTGAATCACGGCGTCGGGGTGCCTCCCGTGACTCCGAGGGTCTCACCCATGACGTAGGAGGCCTCATCAGAGGCCAGGAACACATAGGCGCCCGCCAGCTCGGCGGGTTGCCCGGCACGCCCGAGCGGGGAGTGCTGCCCGAAACCCTCGATCTTGTCCTGCGGCTGGCCGTGGCTGGGCTGCAGGGGCGTCCAGATGGGGCCGGGGGCGACGGCATTGACGCGGATGCCCTCCGGGGCCAGCTGCTGGGCCAGACCCTTGGCCAGGTTGTTCATGGCGGCCTTGGTCATGGCGTAATCCAGCAGCGTGTCCGAGGGTTGGTAGGCCTGGATGGAGGAGGTGAAGATGATCGCCGAGCCGGGTTCCAGGTGCGGCAGGGCGGCCTTGGTCACCCGGAAGGAGCTGTAGATGTTGGATTTCATGGTGGCGTCGAAATCCTCGTCCGGGATGTTGCCGATGCCGTCGTGCCAGATCTGGCGGGAAGCGTTGTTGACCAGGATGTCCAGGCCGCCGAAGGCCTCGACGGTCTTCGTCACGATCTCCTCGCAGTGGCTGAGCTCCTGCAGATCACCGGGCAGGGCCAGGGCCTGCTGTCCGGCGGCCTCGATTGCGGCGATGATCTTCTGCGCGTCGGGTTCCTCCTCAGGGAGGTAGGCGATCGCCACATCCGCACCCTCGCGGGCGTAGGCGATGGCCACGGCGGCACCGATACCGGAGTCGCCGCCGGTGATCAGGGCGCGGCGGCCCTTGAGCCGGCCGTGGCCCTCGTAGCTGTCCATGCCCAGGTCGGCCTGGGGCTCAAGCTCGGCGTCCAGCCCCGGGTGGGGCTGCGTCTGCTTCGGGGGATCGATCTTCGGGTGGAGGGTACGGGGATCATGCAGTGCGTTCACGTCTTCTCCTGTTGCTCGGTGTCGATGTGTGGCCCAGGTTACCTACCGGGGTGGCTGTGCGCCGCCCCCTTGCTACAGTGATGGCCACGTGACACGGGGTGCCGCCACCTGAGCGGCTGAGATGACACCCGTCGAACCTGATCCAGTTAGCACTGGCGAAGGGAATGTCCACAGCTCCGGTACATCCGGGGCGTCTGGGGTACCTTCGCCTTTTCCCGGAAGGCGCCCACATGACCACCACTGCACCAACCATCGCCGAGCAGATCGTGCTCGTCACCGGCGGGGCCCGCGGCCTCGGCCGGGCCATCACGGAGGCGTTCCTGCGCGAGGGGGCCCGCGTCGTGATCAACTACCACTCGAGTGCTGCGGCGGCTGCCGCGATCGTCGACAAGCACCCCGGCCGGGCCGTCGCACTGCAGGCGGATGTCCGCGACCGCGCGCAGATGGACGCGCTTGTCGACGCCGCCCGCGCAACCTTCAGCGCGCCGATCACCACGGTGATCAACAACGCGCTCATCGACTTCTCCTTCGACGGTGACGCCCGCCCCAAGGCCGGGGAAATCACCTACGAACGCTTCGAGACCCAGTTCTCCGGCGCGGTCCAGGGGACGCTGAACACCGTGCAGGCAGCCCTGCCCGGTTTCGAGGAGGCCGGCTCCGGACGCGTGATCACCATCGGCACCAACCTCTTCCAGTATCCCGTGGTCCCGTACCACGATTACACCGCCGCCAAGGCCGCGCTGCTCTCGCTCACCCGCACCCTGGCCGCGGACCTCGGGCCTAAGAAGATCACCGTCAACATGCTCTCCGGCGGGCTGCTGCGCACCACCGACGCCAGCGCCGCCACCCCGGACGAGGTCTTCGACCTCATCGCAGCGTCCACCCCGCTGCAGTCGGTGACCACCCCGGAGGAATTCGCCGACGCCATCCTCTTCTTCGCCTCCCCCTGGGCGCGCGCGGTCACCGGCCAGAACCTCGTCGTTGACGGCGGTCTGGTCAAGGACTAGAAACATGCACCTCAACCTCTTCGCCTTCGCCGCCGGCCACCACACCTCTGCCTGGCGCGCCCCGGACTCCGCCGCCGGACGGCTCGGCGACATCACCTACTGGGAGGAACTCGCGCAGATCGCTGAACGCGGGTTTCTCGACGCCGTCTTCCTCGCCGACGGCCAGTCCGCCGACCTCGGCGGCGTCGGTTCCGGCCCGCTGTGGTTCCTCGAACCGGTGACCACCCTGAGCGCCCTGGCGCGCGCCACCGAGCACATCGGCCTGGTCACCACCATCTCCTCGACCTTCTGGTCACCCTTCCACGCCGCCCGCCAGCTGGCCTCCCTCGACCACATCTCCGGCGGGCGCGCCGGGATCAACGTGGTGACCTCCATGAACGACACTGAGGCCCGCAACCACGGCATGCCGGCGCTGCCGCCGCATGCCGAACGCTATGCGCGTGCCGAGGAGTTCATCACAGTGCTCAACCGCCTCTGGGATTCCTTCCCGGCGGAAGCGGTGCGCAACGACCCCACCACCGGTTGGGGTGACGGCTCGCAGCTCGTCCCGCTGGAGCACTCCGGTGAGTACTTCGAGGTCGCCGGGCCGCTGAACATCCCCGCCCCGCCGCAGGGCCGGCCCGTCCTCTTCCAGGCCGGGGCCTCCGAACCCGGCCGGAACCTGGCGGCGAAACACGCCGAGGGAATCTACGCCGTCGCCTGGGACCTGGAGATGGCCCGCGAGTACCGCCTCGATGTGCGCCGTCGGGCCGAGCTGGCTGGCCGCGACCCGGACGAACTCATCGTCATGCCTGGGCTGGTCACCTACGTCGGGCGCACCGAGGAGGAGGCCCGGGAGAAGCAGCGCGCCCTCAACGAGCTGCTGCCCGTCGAGGACGCGCTGAAGGGTCTGTCCTATTTCATCGCCCAGGACACCTCCGGTTGGGAACTCGACGCCCCGGTGCCGCAGCTGCCCACCCTGGCTGAGTTCACCGGACCGAAGGGCCGCTACGCCACCATCCTGCGCATCATCGAATCTAAGCAACCCACCGTGCGGGAACTGCTCGGCTACCTCGCGGCAGGCGGCGGACACGCCACCTTCGTGGGCACCCCGGAACAGATCGCCGACGAGATGGCCCGCTGGGTCGAAGGCGGGGGAGCGGATGGCTTCAACCTCATGCCGCCCTCATTGCCCGCGGGTATCGAGGACTTCGTGGACCTGGTCATCCCCGTCCTCCAGGAACGTGGCCTGTTCCGCACGGAGTACGCCGCCACCACGCTGCGGGGGCACCTGGCGGAGTAGCGGCCGGGATCAGCCCTCGACGGCGGCCTTCATGCAGCGCATGGCAGCCAGCGTCTTCGGCACACCGATGTAGGGCATGAGGTGGATGATGCTCTCGCCGACCTCCTGTTGGCTCATACCTGCGACCTCGATCGCGGTCCTGATGTGGCCGGTCAGCTGCGGCTCCACCCCACCCATGGCCGCCAGCGCGGCGATGTTGAGCAGCTGGCGGGTCTTCAGGTCGATGCCCTCGCGCTGGTAGGTCCCGCCGAATACGGCGCCGACGACCCAGTCGGAGGCGCCCGGGGCGAATTCATCCAGCTGCTGCTTCCAGGCGGCGGCACCCTCGGGACTCTGCGTCTCCTCGACGAACTCGTTGCCCTTGTCCATGCTGAAAGTCATCGTGATACTCCTTCACTGATCCGTGCCGGCCCGTGTGGCCCGGGCACAAAACCCCAGTATAGGAAGAAAAACAGCAGGACCCCGGACTCTGAAAGTCCGGGGTCCTGCTTCATCGGGGTGGCTGACGGGGCTCGAACCCGCGACACCCAGGATCACAACCTGGTGCTCTACCAGCTGAACTACAGCCACCATCGCTGCTTGATCGCAGCGGACTACAGATTAACCCATCCGGCGCAATTTACAAAAACTGCTGGTAGTGGGCCTGAACTGCGGTCGAATGTTCAGCTGCTGCCGGCGACTCCGGACCCGGGACGGGGACGAAGACGGTGCGTCGATAGTAGTCGAGCTCGCGGATGGACTCGATGATGTCGGCCAGCGCGCGGTGGGCGAGGCCCTTCTCCGGCTGGTTGAAATAGGCCTTGGGGAACCAGCGGCGGGCGAGCTCCTTGATGGAGGAGACATCAACCATGCGGTAGTGCAGCGCGGCGTCGAGACGCGGCATCTGCTTGTGGATGAACGCCCGGTCCGTGGCGATTGAGTTGCCGGCCAGGGGAGCGGGGTGCTCGGGGGAGCAGTGCTCGGCGATGAGCGCAAGCACGGCGTCCTCCGCCTGGGCCATGGTCACGGTCGACTGCCGGATCTGCTCGGTGAGTCCGGAGGTCTCGTGCATGTTGGTGACGAAGTCATCCATCTCCGCCAGCTCCTCCTCGGTGGCGTGGACGACCAGGTCCACGCCCTCGCCGAGGATATGGAGGTTGGCGTCGGTGACCAGCGCGGCGATCTCCACGATGACGTGGCGTTCGTAGTCCAGCCCGGTCATCTCCAGGTCGACCCACACCAGGCGGTCATTCTTCCGTGCGACGTTATTCTCGATCACTTGCTAGTCACCCATCTTCGAATAGAACTTACCGATCACCGGCGCGAGCAACCCCGTCGGTGCAATCTTGGACACGGCATTCATCGCCTTGCTCAGCGGGCCCGGCACCACGCGACGCTGGTTCTTCGCCATCGCCTCCAGCGTCTCCCGGGAGCAGGACTCATAGGTGGTCCACAGGAAATCCGGCACCACCTTGTCCACAATGGACTTCTCCGCATCCGGCACCACCGCATCACGCACCGGACCAGGTGCCAGCAGCGTGCAGCTCACACCGGTGCCCTTGAGCTCATAGTGCAGAGCCTCGGTGAACGCGTTGACGCCCGCCTTGGTGAACACGTAGGTGGCGTTGTTCGGGATCGGCACGTTGCCCGCCGCAGAACCCACGTTGCAGATCGCCCCCGACTTCCGCTCCAGCATTCCGTCCAGCACCGCACGCGTGAGGCGGAAGACGGCGGTGGCGTTGAGGTTGAACTGGGCCATCTCATGGTCCCAGTCCTGTTTGATCAACGGGCCGAAGGTTGCGATGCCCGCCGAGTTGATCAGGATCGAGATCTCACGTTCCGCCATATGCACGATGAGACGGTCGACGTCCTCATGCCTGCTCAGGTCCGCAGCGAAGACCTCGACGTCCACACCGTGCGCGGACTCGAGCTCCGCGGCAAAATCCCGGAGAACATTCTCGCGCCGGGCGACGATGATGAGATTGTGGCCCATCGACGCGAGATCACGCGCCATGGCCATACCGATGCCCTGGCTGGCACCCGTGACGAGCGCATGAGCCTGCGGGCTGGGGGAGGGAAGAGTCATGTCCTACACGCTAATCGACGCCGCGGTGGTTGGGGTGTGGCCCCTCAGATCAGCAGCTTCGAGATCTTCGCTGCGGTCTCCGCGACCTGGGCGCCGTAGTCCTGGCCGATGCTGCGCACGACGCGGCTGAGTGGGGCGGCGACGCAGACGGCGCCGACGACCTTGCCGTCGACGATGACGGGGGCGCTGACGGAGCCGACACCGGCGACGCGGTTGCCCTCGGATTCAACCCACCCGTTCTTGCGCAGCTGTTCCGCGGCTTCCGGGGTTTCGGCGAGGATCTGGCCAGCAGAACCGGCGGGCAGCGGCAGGCGGGAGCCCTGGGGTAGGGTGACGCGGAGCTCGCGGGGGGCGTCGATACTCACGCGGCAAACACGTTCGTCGCGGTAGCGCACCCACAGCTGGACGGATTCCTGCACCTTCGAGGCCAGTTCCCATAGTGGCTGGTAGGCGACCGCGTCACGGTAGGTCTGCAGAATGCGGGTGCCCTGGCCGAAGGTGCCGTCGGGGTAGCGGGTGAGGAATTCCAGGTCCGCCATGGACAGGGCGAGGCGGTGGGTGGTGGACAGGGAGAGCCCGGTGACCCGGGCGATCTCGGAGGCCAGGAGAGGGCCGTTCTCCACGGCGTCGAGGATCGCGGCCGTCCGCTCGAGCATCCGGTTTCCGGTCCGTTCGCCGTCCATGGCTGTTCCTTCCCTGCGGGGTCCGGGGCAGTTTCGCTCCAGGGTGTTCACCCCAATGTTTAGCACGGGGGTCAGACGGTGGTCTTCTGCAGTGCCTTGTTCATGTAGGGGGCGACGATGCTGCGGGAGACCCGGCAGTCAAGGACATAGGTGCCGGTGGCTCCGGAGGCGATCCATCCATCGAAGTCGGCGAGGTCGTCGAGGGTGCGTACGACGGTGCCCTGCGCGCCGAGGGAGGTGAGTATCCCGGCGAAGTTGATCTCGGGGATGAGCATGGGCTTCTCGGCCAGGCCCTTGGAATTTGCGCCGTACTGGTGGATCTCGGCGCCGTAGGCGGCGTCGTTGAAGACGATGATCACGCCGCGGTGGGCAGTGCGGATGAAACTCTCGGCATCCGCGATGCCCATCAGTCCGCCGCCGTCGCCGGTGACCAGGACGGTGGTGCGCTCACCGGCGGCTGTGGCCACACCCGGTGCGGAGGGAAAGCCCAGTCCGATGGACTGGAAGGCAGTGCCCACCATTACGAGGTGGTCGGGGCCCTGGACGTCGAAGTACATATTGGCCCAGCCAATGAAGTGGCCGCCGTCGGAGACGATGAGGCGGTCGGCGGGGATGGCCCGGTTGAGACGTACCATGAGGCTGCGCGGGTCGAGGCGTCCGTCGGGGGCGAGTTCCTCACCGAGTGCGCGGGCGGTGGGTTCTGCTTCACGGCGCTCCCGCTCGCCGGCAAGGTACTCGCGGGAACGCAGGCCGTCGAGAAGCACGGGGATGATGTCGGTGGCGTCCCCGGAGAGGAAGAGGTCTACCAGCGAGTTGGTGGCGGACGCGGCGATGTCGATCTGGATGATGGTGGCCTGCTCACCGTAGGCATTGCCGGAGGAGGTGGTGAACTGGTTGAGTCCGGCGCCGACGACGAGGACGACGTCGGCACGCTGCATCTCCCTGGCCGAACCCTCGGCGGCGAATCCACCGCTGATGCCCAGATCGCGGTAGCGGCGCTCGCCGGCGGGGAAGGTGCCGCGGGCGGGAGCGGTGGTGGCGACGTCGGCACGCAGCAGCTCAGCCAGGGTGATCAAATCAGCTGTGGCGGCCCGTGCGCCGCGGCCTGCGACGATGAGGGGGTGGGTGGCGGCGGCGAGCTTATCGACGACCTCATCCACCACCGGCACCACCCGGGCCGCGGGCTGTGCGGGGGCGGGGGCCTGTGCGCCGGCCTCGGTGACGGGCTGGTCGGCGAGGTCATAAGGGATGGACAGGACGACGGGACGCAGGGTCTCCAGTGCGAGTTCGACGGCCTGCTGGGTAGCGGCCGCGGCGTTGTCGGGGCCGACGCTGAGCACGTGTGCACCTGCGGCGGTGGACATCGCGTCCTGATCGATGTCGAAGTCCCGCGGCGCGGCGGCCGGGGCGGAACCCACGACGTAGACCAGCGGGGTATGGGAGAGCGCGGCGTCGGTCAGCGCGGTGATGACGTTGGTGAAACCGGGCCCGTAGGTCGTGGTCGCGACTGCCAGTTTCCGGGTCACTCGGTGGTAGGAGTCCGCGGAGGCCACGGCGGCGACCTCGTGGCGGACGGGGATCATGGGGACGTCGAGACGCTCGAGTGCGTCGACAAACCAGGCGTTGCCGTTGCCCATGAGCCCGAAGAAGGTGTCGGTGTTGGCGGTCAGGGTGCGGGCGACGGCCTCGGAGACGGTGTACATCAGATCCTCCAGTGATGAATGAGTGGCTTGTCCATATGTGTCTGACCCGGACGCTGCGCTCCGGAGGGGATAGTGCCCATTTTTCGGGCACCGAGGCCGAAGGTGACCTCTGACACGTTCAAGCTAACACTGTGACCCCACTTTGCCAACAGGTGGGAGATTAACTCTCACTGATTGGGATAATTTTCCGGCCATCTGTACCCATGCTGCGCTGGGGGTTTCCAAAAAATGTGAGACAAGCCTCAAAATTGCCCTTGCGCAGAATGGATCACATGCCTAGGCTCTCACTCAGCAACACGGCAACTACCACTGAATGGGAACTCACCATGACGCAGGATCAGCAGGACACCAGCAACATGCCGCTCGACGGCATCCGGGTTCTGGAACTCGGCAACTACATCGCCGCCCCCTTTGCCTCCCGCATCTTCGGCGACTTCGGCGCGGACGTCATCAAGATCGAGAAGCCCGGCGGGGATGAACTCCGCGACTGGCGACGCCCCGTCGGCGACATCTCCATGCTCTTCCGCACCGTGGGACGCAACAAACGCTCCGTCGTCCTCGACCTGCGCACTGAAGCCGGCATCGACGCTGTCAAGCGCCTCATCGCCGCCTCCGACGTGATCATCGAGAACTTCCGCCCCGGCACCATCGAGAAGTGGGGCATCGGCCCCGACGTCATCGCCGAGCTCAACCCCGACGCCGTCCTCGTCCGCATCTCCGGCTACGGCCAGACCGGCCCCTACCGCGACCGCGCCGGCTTCGGCAGCGCAGCCGAGTCCTTCGGTGGCCTGCGCTACATCACCGGCGAGGCGGACCGCCCGGCCGCCCGCGCCGCCGCCAGCATGGCCGACACCGTCGCCGGTCTCTACGGCGCACTCGGTGCTCTCATGCTCATGCTGCAGCGCGCCCGCGGCCGCCAGGGCGACGCCCGCGTGGTCGACGTCGGGCTCTACGAGGGCGTGTTCAGCCTCCTGGAATCCCTGGTACCGGAATATGACGCCTACGGCATGGTCCGCACGCGCTCCGGCGGGAAACTCCCCGGTGTCGTTCCCATGGGTGCCTACCCCTGCGCCGACGGCCTCGAGATCGTCATCGGAGGTAATGCCTCCAGCGTCTTCAAACGCCTCATGAACGTCATCGGCCGCCCCGACCTCGCCGAGGACGAGTCCCTGGTCACCGCCGAAGGGCGCCAGGCCCGGGAAGAGGAGCTCAACGACCTCATCACCCAGTGGACTCTGTCTGTCCCGCTCAAGGAGGCGCAGGCACTTCTGGACGCCGCCGGTGTCCCCGCCGGACCGGTCTACGACGCCCCCGGCATCGCGGAGGACGAGCACTACCACGCCCGTGGCATGGTCGAAGAGCACCTCGTCCAGGTCGAGGCCGACGCCGAGCCGCGCCCGGTCCGCTTCCCCGGCGTCGTCCCGAAGATTCCCGGCGCCGAGGGTTCCACCCGCTGGCTCGGCCCCGAGCTCGGCGAGCACACCCTCGAGGTCCTGCGCGACGTCGCAGGTATGGACGAGGACGCTGCCCGTGCCCTGGCAGACTCCACCACCGACGCACTGATGGAGGGCTGACCGGCATGTACGTGGAAATCACGGACGTATTCCTCCGCGACGGCCTCCAGGACGAGTCCGTCATCGTGCCCACCGACCGCAAGCTCCAGATCGCCCGCCGACTGCAGGAGGTTGGCGTCCCCCGTATCGAGGTCGCCTCCTTCGTCAATCCGAAGCGCGTACCCCAGATGGCCGATGCCGATGATCTTTTCGCAGCCCGCCCTGAGGGTGCCGTGACCTGGATCGCCCTGGCACTCAACGCCCGCGGCATCACCCGTGCCCAGGCCGCCGGCGCCAGCGAGATTTCCGTTGTGGCCTCTGCCTCCGACGCCCACAGCTCCGCCAACGCCGGCGGCACCACCCGCGAGATGCTCGCCAACCAGGCCCCCGCCATCCAGGCGGCCCAGGCGGCCGGCACCGCTGTCATCGGCGGCATCTCCACCGCTTTCACCTGCCCCTTCGAGGGCGAGATTCCCGCCGCCAAGCTCGTCGAGGTGGTCCGTCCCTTCACTGAACTCGGCATCACCACCATCGGCCTGGCCGACACCCTGGGCAACGCCGAACCCGCCCAGGTCACCGACTCCGTCAAGGCCGTCCAGGCGGCCTTCCCCGGGGTGGCCCTCTCCCTCCACCTGCACAATGCCCATGGCCGGGCTCTCGAGACCGTCGCCGCGGCCCTGGAACTCGGTATCACCCGTTTCGACTCCGCCCTCGGCGGATTCGGCGGCTGTCCCTTCGCCCCGGGAGCAGCTGGAAATCTCAACACCCTCGAACTCGTTGAACATCTGCATGCACTCGGCGTCGACACCGGCATTGATGTCGCGGCCCTGGCCCAACTCTCAGCTGACGCAGCCGATTTCGTGGCTGCCGCCCCCGCACTCGCCTGACAGGAAATCCTCCCATGTCCGAGAACAACCCCCGCACCCTGACTCAGCCGGCCCCCGTCATGCCTGAGGACGTCGAATTCCCCCGCATCGGTGACCGCAACAATCCGACCCGGAAGATCCTCGCCGAGACCTTCACCCCACCAGAGGGTTCCGTCGGCAGCACCACCGTCAGCAAGGAACCCCCGTGGCGCCGCATCGCCGGTTTCCCACCCCTGTGGTTCGGTATCCTCTTCGCGGTTGTCATCGCCGCGATGAACATGGGTGCGGTCCCAGACAACATGCTCGGCGGTTTCGCCATCACCATCGTCCTCGGTGGCCTGCTCATCTGGGTCGGCAACCTGATCCCCTACGTCCGCGAGGTCGGGTTGCCCACGATGCTGTGCACCTTCATGCCGGCCATCCTCATCCACTTCGCGGTATTCCCCCAGAACGGCATCGACGTCGTCACCAACTTCATGACGGCCCAGGGCTTCCTGGACTTCTTCGTCATCGCCGTCATCGTCGGCAGCGTCATCGGTATGCCCCGTGACCTGCTCATCCAAGCCGGGCCCCGCTTCATCGTGCCCCTCGTCGGCGCACTGACCGCCACCTTCGGTGGACTGTTCCTCCTCGGCACCATCACCGGCTTCGGCGGCCTTGAGGCTGTGCTGTTCATCGCCGCCCCGATCATGGCCGGTGGCCTGGGTGTCGGTGCGGTCCCGATGTCCGAGATGTACGCCACCCGCCTCGGCGGCGAATCCGGCGACTTCATGGGCGACCTCATGTCCGCCGTGGTCCTGGCCAACATCGTCTGCATCCTCATCGCCGGCGCCTACAACGCCATGGGCAAGCTGAAGAAGCAGCCCTTCCCCGGTTTCAACGGCTACGGCGACCTGCTGCGCGTGAAGAAGAAGGGCCGCGACCTGTCGATGCCCAAGAAGAAGGAATCCGGCAACCTCGTCGCCCTGGGCAAGGGCCTGGCCATCACCGCCGTCCTCTACGTCGCCGGCACCGCCCTCGGGGAGATGTTCTCCGGACTCCACGCCTACGCCTGGGTCATCCTCATCGCACTGGCGCTCAACCTGTCCAACCTCTTTCCGAAGGATCTGACCGAGGCTGCCTCCTCCTGGGGCGACTACATCCAGTCCTACCTTGTCCCCGCCCTGCTGGTCGGTGTGTCCATCACCTACATCAACATCGGTGAGGTCCTGGCCTCCCTGGCCAACCCGACCTTCATCCCCCTGATCGTCATCACCGTCATCATCGCCACCGTCTCCTCCGGCATCGTCGGCTGGCTGGTGAAGATGAACTTCATCGAGGCTTCCATCACCCCGGGCCTGGTCATGGCTGACACCGGCGGCAGTGGTGACGTCGCGGTGCTCACTGCCGCCAACCGTCTCCACCTCATGGCCTTCGCGGCGCTGACCAACCGCGTCGGTGGCGTCCTCGTCCTCTTCGTCACCTCCGTCCTGGCCGGTTTTCTGTAGAACCGTCCCCTCTGAGCTGAGAAGGGCACCCGCACTGACTCCCGCGGGTGCCCTTCTCGTTTTGTTGGGTGAGGAGCTTCTGTCGGCTAAGCGGGTATTTCCGGTGAACTCTGCAGAAGATCGCGCCTGAAATCGGCGGAGTTCACCATTTTTCTTGCCCCTTAAGCCGGAAGACCTCGCCCCGCCGCCCGGACGAGGGCGGTGGGGCGTAGTCCATTGGTGCCCCCAGCAGGATTCGAACCCGCGACCAGCCGGGTAGAAACCGGATGCTCTAATCCACTGAGCTATGGGGGCATGCGCGCTAAATCCTAGCGCACCGCACGTGGGAAGAAGAAAAGTTCGAGACATCCATGAATCAGTGGCGATATGTAGCATCGGGTTGTGTCCGGAGTCACCTGGGCTCCGGATGAATCAAGCTACGCGCAATTGTGATCGATCAGTCAACCAGGCTCCGGCGGTTGTCCGGGGCGACGGATAAGGAGCAGCATCATGGCACAGCGAGTTCTCATCACCGCAGGAGCAGGCGGCATCGGCCTGGAGATCGCCCGGGCCTTCGTCCGCGAGGGGGCTAAGGTGCACATCGCAGACATCAACGCCGAGGCTGTGGAGAAGGTGACCGGCGAACTGGAGAACGTCACCGGCACGGTGGGCGACATCGCCGACCTGGCCGCGGCGGACCAGATCCTCGAGGATGTGCGCAGCAATCTCGGCGGTCTGGACGTGCTGGTCAACAACGCCGGTATCGCCGGCCCCACCAAGCCGATCGACGAATACGGCGAGGACGAGTTCGATGCCGTGCTCAACGTGAACCTGCGGGGTACGTTCAACATCACCAAGCGGGCGGTGCCGCTGCTGAAGGAATCCGACGCGCCTTCTATCATCACCATGTCCTCGCTGGCGGGGCGTTTCGGATACCCGAACCGCATCGGTTACTCCACCACCAAATTCGCACTGGTCGGTTTCGCCAAGACCCTGGCCCGGGAGCTGGGGGAGTTCGGGATCACATCCAACACCATCCACCCGGGTGCTGTTGCCGGCCCGCGCATGGAGAATGTCCTGCAGGGACGGGCGGACATCTCCGGGCGCACCCTGGAGGAGGAGCGGGAGAGCGCCCTGGCCAACCAGGCGGTCCAGCAGTTCGTCGACGCGGCGGACATCGCCGAGCTGGCGCTGTTCCTCGCCGGACCCCACGCCCGCTCGATCTCCGGGCAGATGCTCAACATCGACGGTGATTCGAAGGCGGCGGTGTAGCCATGACGGAGCCTGCCACGGGTTCGGCGCCCCTCGGCGGGGCCGGCCCTGATCCGGACGCCGACCCGGATGCCCCGCGCCCGAGTCTCTGGCGCGGCCGGATCCTGCTGATCCTGGGCATCGTCCTGCTGGGTATCTCCCTGCGTTATGCCGTCACCGGTCTCTCGCCGCTGCTCCCGGTGGTCCGGGAGGGGCTCGGTATCGGAGTCACGGGTGCCAGCATCATCGGCATGCTGCCCACGCTGATGTTCGGTGCGGGTGGTCTGCTGGCTCCGATGCTGGCGCGACGGACCTCGACTGAGCTGGTCGCGGTTGTCGGCATGACGCTGGCGACCATCGGTGCCGTGACCCGCGCGCTGGCCACCGACGCCACCCTGTTCATCGTCTTGTCCGCGGTGTCCCTGCTGGGCATGGGCTTCGGCAACGTGGCCGGTGCCCCGCTGGTGAAGAAGTACTTCCCGGACCGCCAGGCCATCATGCTGACCACCTTCGCACTGCTGATGCAGGCTGGCGCCACCCTGCCGGCCTTCACTGCGGTGCCGATCTCGAATGCCGCCGGCTGGCGCTGGTCGCTGGCGTCCTGGGCGTTGATCTCCTTCCTGGCGATCATCCCGTGGGCGATCCAGCTGTTCCGGAAGGACTCCGCATCCGTTGCGGCCCAGGGCGGGGCCGCAACGGCACAGGATACGAAAGGCGCCTCCTTCGGCATCGCTTCGCTACTGCGCAGCCCGACGGCGGTGGGCACGGCGCTGTTCTACGCCACCGCCTCCTTCAACACCTACGCGGTGCTGGCGTGGATGCCGACCATCCTCGGTGATCGCGGCCTGGATCTGGGCGCCGCCGCCGGCGTGTTCAGTATCTACACCTTCATGACGCTGCCGATGGCGCTGATCGTGCCGCTCATCGCGGCGAAGATGGACCAACCCTTCCCACTGGCGGCGGCACTGAGTGTGGTGCACGCCATCGGCTTCGTCGGTCTGCTGCTGGCGCCGGGTATCCCGGCCCTGTGGGTGACCATCATGGGTCTCGGCGGCGGTGCCTTCCCCTTCGCCATCGCTATGTTCAACCGCCGCACCCGGACGGAGTCGGGTTCCGCCGCGATCTCCGGCTTCGCCATGGGTGTGGGTTATCTCGTCGGTACCCTCGGTCCGTTGGCCGGTGGCTGGCTCTTCTCCGCCACCGGCGGCTGGGAGGCGGCGATGATCCTCTACGCCGCTTCCGGAGTGCTGATGCTCGCCGGTGCCTACCTCATGACCAGGAAGAAGTTCCTGGAGGATGAGGTGAATACGGTGGCCCCCGTCACCGGCTAGGCCGCAAACCTGCCGGGCATTAGGGTGGATGCCATGTCAGTACCGCAGGTGGAAGAGCAGGCCGGGACAAAGAGGGCGTCGATAAGCAGGACGAGCAGGGTGCGGCCGACCTGGCCGCTCTACCTGCTGTTCTTCGGCGTCGCGGGGCTCGTGGGTGCGACGATCTCCTTCGGCCTGCTCACCGATTCGCTCATCGCGCTGGGCATCCCGGACCCGGGACCGGTGACCACCTGGGGGTTGCCGTTCTTCCGGGCGGTGGGTTGGATGCTCGCCGCCCTGTCGGTGGGTTCCTTCATGTTCTCGGCGTTCTACATCTCGCCGAAGGTGCCGGACAACGACAACTCCCGCCTGGTGGAGGCCCCGCTCACCGTCGACGGTGATATCGCCGCGCGGACCGGCGCGTTCTCGGCGCTGAGTTTCGCGCTTGTCGCGCTGCTGATGATCCCGCTGGTGCTCTCCGATGTCTCGGGCACACCCTTCAGGGACGCACTGGCCCCGGACATGTGGGGCGTGGCCGTCGGCCAGGTCGCCACCGCGCAGGCCTGGGCCGTGGTGGCCGCCTTCGCCGCGGTCGTCGGCATCGCGGGGCTGATCTTCCGGAAGTGGATCGCGCAGCCGCTGCTGCTGGTCGGCGCCGTGCTCACGGTCGTGCCGCTGGGCATGGAGGGCCACGCCGCGGCCGGTGGCGCGCACGACTACGGCACCAACTCCTACCTGTGGCACCTGCTGGGCATGGTCTTCTGGGTCGGTGGCCTCATGGCCCTGATCGCGCACGGCCGCCGTCTGGGCCCCGACATGGAGCTCGGGCTGCGCCGCTATTCGCGGATTGCGCTGTTCGCCATCGTCGTGATGGTCATCTCCGGCCTGGTCAACGCCGCAGTGCGTGTGGAGTGGTCGGACTGGTTCACCACCACATACGGCTACATCCTGGTGACCAAGACGGTGGGCCTGCTGGTGCTCGGATTCCTCGGCTGGATCCACCGCAGCATCACCATCCCGCAGATCAACACCCGGCCGCGGTTGTTCCTGCGTTTCGCGGTGGGTGAGGCCATCGTCATGGCCGCCGTGACGGGTGTGGCCATCACCATGGGCCGCACCCCGCCACCCCCGCCGCGGGACCCGAACCTCTCGCAGATGGCCATCCAGATGGGCTACGACCTCGTGGAGAAGCCGACGCTGACCAACGTGTTCACCATGTGGCGTTTCGACGTCATGTTCGGCACCATCGCCAGCCTCATGACCGCCGGCTACCTCTACGGGGTGTGGCGCGTCCACCGCCGCGGCGGGACCTGGCCGTGGCTGCGCACGGCGATGTGGCTGACCGGCACGGTCTCGCTCTTCGTCACCACCAGCTCCGGCCTGGGCATGAACATGCCGGCCACCTATTCGATGCACATGATCGTGCACATGATCCTGTCGATGGTGGTGCCGCTCTTCCTCGTGCTGGGCGGACCGCTCTCGCTGATCATGGCGGCCTATGAACCGGGCGCGCCGGGCCAACCCTCGGCGCATGACTGGGTCGTGGCGATCACCAAGGCACCGCTGCTGAAGATCATCTCGCATCCGGCGGTGAACACCGCGCAGTTCCTGTTCTTCTTCTACGTGCTCTACATCTTCATCCCCTTCTACGAGCTGATGATCTCCGAGCACGCCGGCCATCTGTCGATGAACTGGGTCTTCCTGCTCTCCGGTTACCTGTACTTCTGGGAGCTGGTCGGCCCGGACCCGTTGCCGGTCCAGCGTCCCACCGCGATCCGCCTGGCGTGGCTGGTCGGTTCCATGCCCTTCCACCTCTTCGCCGGCATCTACCTCATGCAGTTGACCACGGTCATGGGCGAGGACTTCTACACCAGCCTCGGGCTGCCGTGGGAGCTGAATCTGCTGGAGGACCAGAAGGTCGGTGGCGGCATCGGTTGGGCCTCCGGTTCCTTCCCGCTGGGTCTGGTGTTCATCCTGCTGTTCCTCGGCTGGCGCCGGGATGACCGCGCCACCGAGGTCGAGTACGACAAGAAGGTCGAGGCGGGGGAGAGCGACGAGTACGAGGTCTACAACGAGATGCTCGCCCGCATGGCCGAGGGTGGTTCCACGCGTCCGGACTACTACGGGGATGAGTTCCCCCGCAAGTCCTGATCCCGCGCGGTGCACCCGTGCCTGTGGATGGCGGGGGTCTGTCCACAGGCTTATCGACGCCTCGTTGTCACCGCCCCAGCGCAGTGGCAGGGTGCGGGGTGTCACCATCATTCACAGACACCCAGGGGGGAACTCACCGTGGCAACATCAACCACCACCATCACCGGCAACCTCACCCGAACACCCGTCCTCAAACAGTTCGAACCGTCCAAATCCGACCTGGTCAGCATGCGGGTGGCCGTGAATCGCCGCGTGCTCAAGGACGACAAGTGGATCGACGGCGACGCGGCCTACATCACCGTCGAGGCCTGGGGCTCGCTGGCCCGGCACTGCCGGGTCTCGCTGGACAAGGGCATGCCGGTCATCGCGACCGGCCACCTGGTCACCACCGAATGGCAGGTGACCGGGGAGGAGAAGCCACGCACCCAGCTCGTCCTCAAGGCCAGCAGCATCGGTCTGGACCTGACCTACTACATCGCCGCCTCCCGGAAGATGGACGCAAGCGAACGCCGCATCGAGGGCATCCAGATTCCCGAGCAGGACATGGCAGACATCTACGACCAGAAGCTTGAGATCAAGCAACAGCCGGCCGACTCCTTCACCGACGTCTCGCACCTGCAGGAGACACCCCTGGAGCAGCCGGTGGGGGCCCCGGAGCCGCAGGATGTGCCCTTCTAGCGGCCGTTCGGGTATATACGCGCCGGTCATGTACCCTGTGGAGTGTCTTTAACGCATTACACACAAGGGGAGAAATGGCCGAGTTCATCTACACGATGAAGAATGTGCGAAGGGTCGTCGGCGACAAGGTCATCCTTGACAATGTCACGATGGCCTTTTACCCGGGCGCCAAGATCGGTGTCGTCGGACCCAATGGTGCCGGTAAGTCCTCCGTCCTCAAGGTCATGGCCGGCATCGACCAGCCCTCCAACGGCGATGCCTTCCTGCAGCCGGGTGCCACCGTCGGCATCCTGCTGCAGGAGCCGCCGCTGAACGAGGAGAAGACCGTCCGCGAGAACGTGGAGGAGGGTCTGGGTGAGATCTTCGAGAAGAAGCAGCGCTTCGAGGCGATCGCCGAGGAGATGGCGACCAACTACACCGATGAGCTGATGGAGGAGATGGGCGTCCTGCAGGAGGCCCTCGACGCCGCTGATGCGTGGGAGGTCGACTCCAAGATCGAGCAGGCCATGGAGGCTCTGCGCTGCCCGCCGTCGGATTCCCCGGTCACCCACCTCTCCGGTGGTGAGCGCCGCCGCGTCGCCCTGGCCAAGCTGCTGCTGTCCGAGCCGGACCTGCTGCTGCTCGATGAGCCCACCAACCACCTGGACGCCGAGTCCGTCCTGTGGCTGGAGAAGCACCTCGCCGACTACAAGGGCGCTGTCCTGGCCGTCACCCACGACCGTTACTTCCTCGACCACGTCGCGGAGTGGATCTGTGAGGTCGACCGCGGCCAGCTGCACCCCTACGAGGGCAACTACTCCACCTACCTGGAGAAGAAGGCCGAGCGCCTCGAGGTGTCCGGCAAGAAGGACCAGAAGCTGCAGAAGCGCCTGAAGGACGAGCTCGCCTGGGTGCGCTCCTCCCCGAAGGCACGTCAGGCCAAGAACAAGGCCCGTCTGGAGCGCTACGAGGAGATGGCCGCCGAGGCCGAGAAGTACAGGAAGCTGGACTTCGAGGAGATCCAGATCCCGACCCCGCCGCGCCTGGGCAACAAGGTCGTGGAGGTCAAGGACCTGGAGAAGGGCTTCGACGGCCGCACCCTGATCAAGGACCTCTCCTTCACCCTGCCGCGCAACGGCATCGTCGGCGTCATCGGCCCGAACGGCGTGGGCAAGACCACCCTGTTCAAGACCATCGTCGGTCTCGAGGAGCCGGATTCCGGTTCAGTGGAGGTCGGCGAGACCGTCCAGCTCTCCTACGTGGACCAGGGCCGCGAGAACATCGACCCAGAGAAGAGCGTGTGGGAGGTCGTCTCCGACGGCCTGGACTACATCCACGTCGGTCAGAACGAGATGCCGTCCCGTGCCTACCTGTCCGCCTTCGGTTTCAAGGGCGCGGACCAGCAGAAGCCGTCGAAGGTGCTCTCCGGTGGTGAGCGCAACCGACTGAACCTGGCGCTGACCCTCAAGCAGGGCGGCAACCTGATCCTGCTCGATGAGCCGACTAACGACCTCGACGTCGAGACCCTCGGTTCCCTGGAGAATGCGCTGACCGAGTTCCCGGGCTGTGCCGTGGTCATCTCCCACGACCGCTGGTTCCTGGACCGCACCTGTACCCACATCCTGGCCTGGGAGGGCAACGTGGAGGAGGGGCGCTGGTACTGGTTCGAGGGCAACTTCGGTGACTACGAGAAGAACAAGGTCGAGCGCCTCGGCGTTGACGCTGCCCGTCCTTCGCGCGTCACCCACCGCCGCCTGACCCGCTAGCCCGGACCGGTCAGTACGGCCCAGCAATCGGCGGCCCGCACCCTGTTCAGGGTGTGGGCCGCCGGCTTATGTGCCGAGAGAATCGAGGATCTCCCGGGCCACCTGCCTGGCGGAGGGACCCACCCCGGTGATCGTGGCCGATCCGGGGCCGGTCCAGTCGCCGTAGCCGACCAGGTGCAGGCCCGGGTGTTCCGGGGCGCGGCCGTGGAGAAGCCCCCGGAACGGCCGGAGAGCGGGCCGGAAGCCGGTGCACCAGATCAGGTGCCCGGCTGTGACCTCATCGAGGGAGCTGAACATGCGGGTCGGTGTCAGCCGTCCGGAATCCCGGGCCGCGAGGACGTGCGGGAGCATGACGATGTCGCCCAGCTGAGAGTCGGGGCCGGGGTCCGGGCCACCCCGCAGGATGGCCAGTGCGCGCCGGCGGTTGCGCTGGAACAGCACGCGTCCGTCGACGTCATCGGGCATCCACCGCGGCTCGTGCCGGGTGTACCAGGTGACCTGGGCGACCTGGCTGAGTTCGGCGGCGATCTGGGCGCCGGAGTTCGCCGCCCCGACCACGGCCACCGACTCACCCCGGAAGGGTCCGGCGCCGGGGTAGTTGGCCGAGTGCCACTGTGTCCCCGCGAAGGAGCCCGGGTACGTCGGGACGAAGGGGGCAGACCAGGTGCCGGTGGCGGCGACCACGTTCCGGGTGAGCCAGGACTGTTCAGGAGACCGCACGTGGAAGAGCCCCGCCTCATGGTCCACCCGGGTGACGCGGACAGGGCGTCGGACACGGAAGTTGTACCGCTTCTCGTAGGCGCCCAGGTAGTCCACGACATGCCGGGCCGGTGGGAAGCCCGCGGAGGCGGGCATCGGTTTGCCGGGCAGGTTGGAGAAGTCGGTCGTGGAGAACAGGGTCATCGACGGCCATACATGCCGCCACGCCCCACCGGGGGAGGGTTGGTCGTCGAGGATGAGGGTGTCCACTCCCTCCCGCTGCAGGTAATAGGCCGTGGCCAGGCCGGACTGCCCGCCCCCGATGATGATGGCCTCGAAGACATGGGAATGCGTCACGGAAAAGTCCTCGGTTCCTGTTCCAGTGCGGTTCAGTCCATCTGCAGGACCGTGCGCAGCTCCGCGAAGAGCTCGGGACGGACCCGGTGGGTAACGTTCCGGCCCTCCCGGATCCTCTCCAGGAGGCCGGCGTCGGTCAGTTTCTTCAGGTGGTGGGAGACCGTCGGCTGGCTCAACCCGACGAGTTCGGTGAGCTCGTTGACACTGACCGGGCCACACCCCCCGGCCGCCAGCTGGGAGAGTATCCGCAACCGGGCGGGTTCCGCGAGGATCTTGAACAGGGCGGCGTAGCGGGCCGCCTCGTCGTCGCTGAGCGGGCCGGTGCCCAGCGAGCAGCAGTCGGCGAGGTCAGTGAGCGGGAGGATCTGGGCGGCGGTCATGCCCACAGCTTATATTGACGGATGTCGATAACGGAAGTATTTTCATTATTGATATCCGTCAATATTGTGAAAGGTGCCGCATGACCGCACCAGTCAGACCCGCCCGCATGTCCTTCCTCGACAAGTATCTCCCGGTCTGGATCATCCTGGCCATGGCCGCCGGCCTGCTCATCGGCCGCGCGGTCCCCGGGGTTGGTGACGCCCTCGGGGCGCTCGAGGTCGGCGGCATCTCGCTGCCCATCGCCCTTGGCCTGCTGGTGATGATGTACCCGCCGCTGGCCAAGGTCCGCTACGACAAGACGCGCGAGATCACCGCCGACAAACGCCTGATGGCCGTCTCGCTGATCCTCAACTGGCTCGTTGGCCCGGCCCTGATGTTCGCCCTGGCCTGGATCTTCCTGCCCGATGAACCGGAGCTGCGCACCGGCCTGATCATCGTCGGCCTGGCCCGCTGCATCGCCATGGTGCTCGTCTGGTCCGACCTGTCCTGCGGCGACCGCGAGGCCACGGCCGTGCTGGTGGCCATCAACTCCGTGTTCCAGGTCCTCATGTTCGGCGTCCTGGGCTGGTTCTACCTCCAGGTCCTGCCCTCCTGGCTGGGCCTGGAGACCACCTCCGCCGAGTTCTCCTTCTGGTCGATCGTCACCTCCGTCCTCGTCTTCCTGGGGATCCCACTGCTGGCCGGGGTGCTGTCCCGGGTGATCGGCGAGAAGACCAGGGGGCGCCGCTGGTACGAGTCGACGTTCCTCCCCGCGATCTCCCCGCTGGCGCTGATCGGCCTGCTCTACACCATCGTCCTGCTGTTCTCCCTGCAGGGTGAGCAGATCACCTCCCAGCCCTGGACCGTGGCACGGGTGGCGATCCCGCTGCTGGCCTACTTCGTCGGCATGTTCGCCATCTCCCTGCTCGCCTCGAAGGCGTCCGGGATGGGCTACGCCCAGTCCGCGTCGGTGTCCTTCACCGCGGCGGGCAACAACTTCGAGCTCGCCATTGCGGTGTCCATCGGCACCTTCGGTGCCACCTCCGCCCAGGCGCTGGCCGGCACCATCGGCCCGCTCATCGAGATCCCCGTGCTCGTCGGCCTCGTCTACGTCATGCTGTGGCTGGGACCGAAGCTCTTTCCGGACGACCCCACCCTGCCCACCGGCCGGACCCCCGCCACCGACCCCAGCACCGAAAAGGAAACCGTCGCACCATGACCGCCACCCCGTCCGTCCTGTTCGTCTGCGTCGGCAACGGCGGCAAGTCCCAGATGGCCGCCGCCCTCGCCAGGAAGCACGCCGGTGACCGCCTGGAGATCCACTCCGCCGGCACGAAACCCGGCACCGGGCTCAACGCCCAGTCCGTCGAGGCCATCGCGGAGGTCGGTGCGGACATGTCCCACGGAACGCCCAAGGGCATTGATCCCGAGCTGCTGCGCCGGGTCGACCGCACCGTCATCCTCGGTGCCGACGCCGAGCTGGAACTCCCGGCGGATGCCCGCGGAACGCTCGAGCGCTGGGTGACCGATGAGCCCGCGGAACGCGGCATCGGGGGTGGGGAGCGCATGCGGCTGATCCGGGATGACATCGATGCCCGGCTCATCCTGCTGTTCTCTGAACTGCTCGGTTGAACCTCCCCGCCCGGGGCAGTGCCCGGCCCCGGATCCCTCTCCGGGCGGATCCGGTATAGATTGGTTGGGAAGTAACACGCGCCCGCCGTGCGAGACCGGGCAAGACCCAGAGCAACACCGGAAGAGGAACCTCCCCCGAATGAACGCCGACCAGAACTCAGCATTGCACGTGACCGCCGTGCCGGTCCGTTGGTCCGATTTCGACCGTTACGGCCACATCATGAACGCGAACTATGTGGAGGTCGCCCAGGAGGCCCGCCTGCAGTTCGCCGAGGATGAGTTCACCGCCCGGGGCCATGACTTCGCGGTATTCGTCCGGCACCTGGACGTCGACTACCTGCGCCCGGTGCTGCCCGACACCACCGAGCTGGTCATCGAGACGCAGGTCGTGGAGATCGGGAACACCTCCTTCACCACCCGTCAGGAGATCAAGGACCGCCAGGGCCGTGTCGCCTGCATCGTCGAGTGCGTGCAGGTGGCCATCGACATGAACACCGAGCGCCCGCGGTCGATCACGCAGAAGGAGATCAAGATCCTCACCCGTGCCGCCGACGTGGATGAGCTCGAGGCCGGCGACTCCGCGCAGTGATCACCGAATCGCTGCGGATCCTCGATGGTGCGCCGGGACTGCAGTCACTGATCGGCCGCTCGGTGGATCTCGACGCCTCCGCGTCGGTGCGTTTCCGTCAGCTGGGTGAGTGGGTGGACGTGTTCGTCACCACCCCGTTCCAGGTCGTCGCCTCACGCCGTATCCAGGGCACCGCCTCCCGTGACGGAGCGGTGGTCTCCGCGATGGAGCTTCTCGACGCCCTCCGCGACGGCTCCGAGACCATCGGTCCCGCCCGTGATCCGAACTGGCCCGGGGCACTGCCGCCCGCCGAGGGTTTCATGCTGGTGGGCAACATCCCCGTCGATGTGGTCCGGGAGCTCGCCGACAAGGGTCAGGCCCTGGCACGCCAGTTCTCCGGTCCGCTGGGTCCGCCGGCCAGCCTGCTGGACCAGGTCGTCCTCACCGTTGAGGAGGAGGCCGGTACCGCGGAGATCACCATGCGGATGATCTTCGCCTGTACTTCCCTGGGGCTCATCCCGGGTTTCGCCGCGCCTGTGGACATCCCGCGTCACCTGCGGGTCTCTGTCCTGGGGCGCTGGGTGCGTCTCGACGCCCCCTTCGGCACCGTCTACCGTTCCACCCGCCTGTCGTTGTTCTAGGAAAGACGCGGCATCGTCACATGTCACGTCAACAAGCTTGGCCTGTCGCATAAGCCCAGTTCGCCAGCGGCGAAATAAGTTGTTGATGTGACATGTGACGACGTCCCGTATTATCCCGCCACCCACCCGGCTCAGAGCAGCACCGCCCCGGCCAGCGCCGCGAAGGCCGCCACCGCCCAGGGCGGCAACCCCCACTTCGTCAGGCCGAGCCAGCACAGGGCGGCGATGACCAGGGAACTGGTTCCCGTGATGCCGTGGACCAGCACCGGATCCCAGAAGGCGGCGCCCAGCAGGCCCACCACTGCCGCGTTGACCGCCGTGAAGGCGGCCCGCAGGGCAGGAGAGTGGCGCCACCGGCC
This sequence comes from Corynebacterium lemuris, assembly GCF_024919295.1. Taxonomy (GTDB): domain Bacteria; phylum Actinomycetota; class Actinomycetes; order Mycobacteriales; family Mycobacteriaceae; genus Corynebacterium; species Corynebacterium lemuris. Next base: position 80,112 of record NZ_JANWTC010000009.1, read on the forward strand.
CCAGAAGTGCAGCCCCGCGGTCATGAGCAGGGCAGACGGCAGGAAGATCGCCACCAGTGCCAGCAGCGCACCCCACACCCCGCCGTCGACGGCCCCGAGGTAGGCGGCGAAGGTGAACAGCGGCCCGGGTACGGCCTGGGCGGCGGAGTAACCGGCGAGGAACTGGGACTGGCTGACCCAGCCGGTGGCCACGGTCTGCTGTTCAAGCAGCGGCAGTACCACGTGCCCGCCGCCGAAGACGAGCGAGCCGGTCTGCAGATAGGCGGCCGCGCGGGTGAGCAGCTCCCCGCCTGACAGTGCCGCCCCGGCCCACAGGCCCACCAGCAGGACCACCAGGCCGACGATGCTGCCCATCGCCGCCCGGGTGGAGACGGGACGGATCCCCTCGAGCTCCCCGGCGCCGTCGGCGCCCCGCCCGCCCCGGAGCAGCAGCACGCCCGCCGCACCCGCCGCCAGCAGTACCGCCACGTGTGTCAGGGGACCCGGCACCACCAGCACCACCAGGCCGGCGAGGACCGCGACGGTGGCGGTGAACCTCGTGTCCGCCATTGACCTGGCCATGCCGGTGACGGCGTGCAGGACCACCGCGACAGCTGCGGCAAGCAGACCGGCGATCCAGCCCTGCCCCGCATCGACAGTCCCACCCGCCATGAACAGGCCGAAACCTGCCAGGACCAGCGCGGAGGGCAGGGTGAACAACAGCCAGGCGGCGAACATCCCGGCCCAGCCCGCGCGGTGGTAACCCAGGGCCAGACCGACCTGGGAGGAGGCGGGGCCGGGCAGGAACTGCGCGAGGGCCACGATGTCGGCGTAACTGCGTTCGCTCAGCCAGCCGCGCCGGGCGACGAATTCGGTCCGGAAGTAGCCGAGGTGGGCGGTGGGACCGCCGAAGGCGGTCAGTCCGAGCAGCCCGAAGCTGCGGATGACCTCCCCGAGGTGGCGGCGGGGTTCCGGTACGGTGCTCACCGCCCACATGTTAGATCCGGTCGTCAGCGTCCGCAGCGTGGCAGAACGTGGGGGAGCCTCTGCTGTCCGGCGGTGCTGACGTGGCACAATGGTCGGAGCCATCACGAAGTTACGGTCACACCGCAGGGTCCGTAGAGAGGACAGTCACGCCATGCGCATCGGTATCCCCAGAGAGATCATGAACAACGAGGGGCGTGTTGCGCTGAGCCCGGCCGGTGCCGCCACCCTGATCGCCGAGGGACACGAGGTCATCGTGGAGACCGGTGCCGGCGAGGGTTCCTCCTTCGCCGATGCGGAGTACGCGGAGCGCGGGGCGCGTGTCGCGGCGACCGCCGCGGAGGTGTGGAACGACGCGGAGCTGGTGCTCAAGGTGAAGGAGCCGCTGCCGGAGGAGTACCAGTTCCTGCGCGAGGACCTTGTGCTGTTCGCCTATCTGCACCTGGCGGCGTCCCGGGAGTGCACGCAGGCGCTGGTCGACTCAGGCATCACCGCGCTGGCCTATGAGACGGTCACTGATGCGCGCGGTGGGCTGCCGCTGCTCACTCCGATGAGCCAGGTCGCCGGCCGGCTCGCGGTCCAGGAGGGGGCGCACCACCTGATGAGCCAGAAGGGTGGCCGCGGTGTGCTGCTCTCCGGCGTGCCGGGCATCTCCCCGGCGAAGGTCGTCGTCCTCGGCGGCGGCCAGGTGGGCGCCTCGGCGGTGGCCATGGCTCAGGGTTCGCGTGCCTCGGTCACCGTCATGGATCTTGATCCGCGGGTGCTGGAGCGTTTCGACGACCTCTACCAGGGCAATGTCCGCACCATCCTCTCCGACCCGATGTCGATTGAGGAGGAGCTTCTCGACGCCGATCTGGTCATCGGTGCCGTCCTCGTCGCCGGTGCAAAGGCCCCGACACTGGTGCCGGATGAGCTGGTCGCCCACATGAAGAAGGGGGCGGTGCTGGTGGATGTGGCCATCGACCAGGGCGGCTGCATCGAGCCGTCCCGCAAGACCAGCCATGAGGAACCGGTCCTGCGGGTCCACGACACGCTGATCTACGGTGTGCCCAACATGCCGGGCGCGGTGGCCAACACCTCCACCCGGGCGCTGACGGGGGCGACCCTGCCGTTTGTCCGCGCGATCGCCGACCTCGGGGTCGACGGGGCGACCGGTCGGTTCCCGGGGCTGGCCCCGGGCGTGATGACGCGCGGCGGGCGCCTGGTCAGTGAGCCGGTGCGCCGGGCGTTCCCGGATCTGGCTGGTTGATCAGCATTGCCGCCACCCGTTCCATGTGCTCCCAGATCTGGTGGCGGTAGGCGGGCGGGATGGTCTCGTCGTCGATCTGGTCGAGGGAGACCTTCATCAGTTCCAGCCAGCGGATGGCGGCTTCGCGGTCCACGTGGAACTCGAAGTGGCGGCGCCGCAGCATCGGTGCGCCGCGCTGTTCGTTGAAGGTGGCTGGCCCGCCCCAGTACTGGGCGAGGAACCATTTCAACCGGGCCTCGGCGCCCTCCCAGTCATCGTCGGGGTACATGGGGCCGAGGATGTCATCGGTTCTGACCTGCTCATAGAAACCGGCGGAGATCCGGGCGAAGGTGGCGTCGCCGCCGACCGCCTCATAGACAGACTTCGGGGTGTTCATGATTTCCAGCCTAGACTGGCCCGCATGAATGACCATGCTCTTCTCCTCGATGACGTCACCGTCCGCCGCGGTGCCACCCGGCTGGTGGAGAACCTGAGCTGGCGGGTGCCGGCGGGTTCCCACTGGGCGGTGCTCGGGCCGAACGGGGCGGGTAAATCCACGGCCCTGAAGTTGGCGGGCGGCTGGTGGTACCCGACGACCGGCACCGTGGACATCCTCGGTGAGCGTCTCGGCCGGGTGGAGCTGCTGAAGCTGCGCCGCCGCATCGGCTGGGTGGATCCGCGCCAGCGGCTGGGGGATTACCCGGTGGCGGAGCTGGTGCTCAGCGGTGTCACCGGTTCCAACGGACTGCTGCCCCGCTGGACGCCGACGGCCGCGGAGCTGGAGCGCCGGGAGCAGCTGCTGGAGTTGACCGGCCTGGCCGCTAAACGTGGGCGGCGCTGGATGGAGCTGAGCCAGGGGGAGCGGGCCCGCACGCTCATCGCGCGGGCGTTGATCACGGAGCCGGAGCTGCTGCTTCTCGACGAACCCACTACCGGCCTGGACCTGCCGGGCCGGGAACTGCTGCTGCGTGTCCTCGATGAACTGCGTACGTTGCGGCCGGAGTTGACCACGGTGCTGGTGACGCACCATGTGGAGGAGATCGCGGCGTCGACAAGCGATGTCCTGCTCATGAAGGACTCCCGTGTGCTGGCGGCCGGGCCGGTGGAAGACACGCTGACCTCGGAGAACCTCTCCGCACTCTACGAGCTGCCCGTCTCCCTGGAGACCGTCGCGGGACGCTGGTTCGCGCTCTGCATATAATTCAGAAACAGTGATGTCCTCATGGACAGCTTGGTCTATAGTGGCCGACATGACCCACGGACTCAATGGTTTTTCCTCCCGTTCCATTCACGCCGGATATGAGCCCGACAGCCTCTACGGCCCCATCAACATGCCGATCTACGCGTCAACCACCTTCGCGCAGGACGGCCTCAACGAGCTGCGCGGCGGCTTCGAGTACACCCGCTGCGGCAACCCGACGATCGACGCCCTGGAGAAGACCGTCGCCAACCTGGAGGGTGCGCAGTACGGCCGCGCCTTCTCCTCCGGCATGGCCGCCACCGACGTCATTCTGCGCATCCTCCTGCGCCCGGGCGACCACCTCGTCCTCGGCCACGACGCCTACGGCGGCACCTGGCGCCTCATCGACCAGGCCTTCGGCGAATGGGGCGTGGAGTACACCGTGGTCGACACCACCGACGTCACCGCCGTGCAGTCCGCACTCAGGGACAACACGAAGCTGATCTGGCTGGAGACGCCCACCAACCCGGCGCTGAGCATCACCGACATCGCCGCCATCGCCGGGATCAAGGGCTCCGCCGCTCTCGTGGTGGACAACACCTTCGCCTCCCCCTACCTGCAGCAGCCCCTGGCTCTGGGTGCGGACCACGTCCTGCACTCCACCACCAAGTATCTCGGCGGCCACTCGGACGTTGTCGGCGGCGTCGTGGTCACCAACGATGCGGCCTTCGATGAGAGGCTGCTGTGGTTCCAGGGCGGAGTCGGCCCGATCCCCTCGCCTTTCGACGCCTACCTCACCGCCCGCGGCATCAAGACCCTGGCTGTGCGCATGGACCGCCACTGCGACAACGCCGAGGCCATCGCCGAGCACCTCGAGGCCTCCGACCTGGTGTCCACCGTCCTCTACCCGGGCCTGAAGTCCCACCCGGGCCATGAGGTGGCCAAACGTCAGATGCGGCGTTTCGGCGGCATGATCTCCGTGCGCTTCCACTCCGAGGAGGCTGCCCGCGTGTTCTGCCTGAACACCCGCCTGATCTGCCTGGCCGAGTCCCTCGGTGGTGTCGAATCGCTCGTCGAGCACCCCGCCACCATGACCCACCAGTCCGCCGCCGGCTCCCAGCTGGAGGTCCCACGCGACCTGGTGCGCATCTCCATCGGCATCGAGGACATCGAGGACCTGCTCGCCGACATCGACGTGGCTCTCGAGGCCGTTGCCGCCGCCACCGCGGTCGCCGACTCCTCCGTGGAGGCCTAGCTCTTCCTGCTCTGCGGTACTGTCCCCGCCTGGTGCATGGTCACCGGGCGGGGGTTTCGTCGTCAGGTGGTGGGGGACCAGGGTGAAAACGCCCATGTCCCCGATAACCTGCTGATGGTCCACACCGACGGAACCCTGCCGGAGGCTGCCGGCCGGCCATCGGTCGCGTTCACCGAGTACAACCACATTCATCCGCAGCGCCCGCGGACCCATGATTTCCACGCTGATGGCCCCTATCAGCGGTTGGTCACCGACGTCACCGAGTTTAAATGCGCCGACGGCAAGGTGTACCTGTCGCCGATGATTGACCTGTATGACGGCATGCCCATCAGTGTCAGTGCCAGCTACCGGCCGAGCATGGATCTGGTGATGACCATGCTGGACGATACTCTTGCTCAACTTCCCGACGGGGTGTGCCCGATCATCCACTCCGACCGGGGATTCCACTACCGGGCCAATGTCTGGATCGATGCAATGACCACTATTGTCGATGGGCAGGAACATCCACGATTCATCCCATCGATGTCGAGGAAAGGCACCAGCGGGGACAACGCTGCGGCGGAAGGATTCTTCGGCACCATGAAACGTGAATTGTTCCCGGTCAAACGCCAAACGGAGAAGATGACCAGACAGCAGGTACTCACGGCGCTCGACCAGTACATCGACTGGTATATTTGGGGCCGGATTAACGCCCGCCTGGACTTCGTCACTATCGCTGAATTCCGCGGGCAGGACCCGCAGCCCAACGTAATTGCTGCCTGACTAGGTCCCACAAAAAGTCCGCAGAGCCCATCGCGGGTTTTTCGTGCTTTTCCTGGGTCGGTCGCGGGCGCGTCCTCACGGGATGGTCTTCGCGTGCCCGTGATCGCGGGTTTCACCGCACGCCCGCGCCTCAGGGGTTGCTGGAGAAAGTGCGGGGATAGGGTGCCCATCACTTTCGGGAGAAACTATAGGTGCAGTTCACAGGCCATATCGTGACTTCCCCTAAAGGTCATCTTAAATGGTCGGAGTGTTAACCAGGAGGTAGAAATTCGTTAATGAAGTGTCCTTAGGGTGCTGTTGAGGGCTCGCCACGGGGTGTCCTGCCGTGGCTAATCAGCCCTCTCCATTTTGTTCGCACTTGATGATCACCTGAGGATTCGAATGTCTCTCTCCCGCCGCATGCCGCGCACCATCCTCGCCGCAGCTGCCAGCGCCATCATGCTCACCGGTCTCGTGGCCCCCTCGGCCACCGCCTTCACGGGCTCCTCCATGGGCCACGAATCCTCCACGGGTCTGCCGGGCGTCAAGAAGGCCCCGAAGAACATCATCTACCTGGTCGGTGACGGCATGGGCTACAACCACGTGGCCGCAGCCAACCTCTTCGAGTCCGGCCAGACCCGCTACCAGGTCGAGGGTGAGGCCGGTTCGGATCTCTCCGAGGCCCCGGGCGAGGCGGTCCAGGTCTATGAGGGTGACAAGTGGAACCAGCTGGCCATGACCACCTTCCAGCACAACAACTCCTATGAGCCGGACCGCGCCTGGGCCGACCACAACTACGTCAACGAAGACTTCACCGACTCCGCCGCTGCCGGCACCGCCATGGCCACCGGCAAGAAGACCGTCAACGGCAAGATCGGCGTCGACGAGACCGACGCGTCCGTGGAGAACATCTCCGAGCGCGCCAAGGCGCAGGGCAAGGCCGCCGGTGTCGTCTCCAGCGTGCCGTTCAATCACGCCACCCCGGCTGCCTGGGCCGCCCACAACCCGAACCGCAACGATCTCGTCCCCATGGCCGAGGAGATGATCAACAGCGATCTCGACGTCATCATGGGCGCGGGCCACCCCTTCTTCAACAATGACAACCAGAAGGTATCCACCGCCTACCAGAAGTACATGAGTGTCGAGCAGTACGAGCGTCTGTCCAACGGGGAGACCGACTTCACCTTCATCGAGGAGGACGCGGACTTCGAGGCCCTGGCCAACGGCGAACTCGACGGCGAGCGCTACTTCGGTCTGGCGCAGGTCGCCGACACCCTGCAGCATGACCGCTCCGGCGATTCCATCGTCCCCTACGACACCGACCTGAACGACGTCGTCGACCTGGCCACCATGTCCGAGGGCGCACTCAACGTGCTCAACCAGGACGAGGACGGCTTCCACCTCATGATCGAGGGCGGCGCCATCGACTGGGCCGGCCACGCCAACGACATCGCCCGGGACATCGAGGAGGTCCAGGCCTTCAACGATGCCGTCGAGACCGTCGTCACCTGGGTCGAGGAGAACTCCTCCTGGGACGAGACCCTGGTCATCGTCACCGCCGACCACGAGACCGGTTACCTCTCCGGCCAGGCTGAGACGCCGGACTACAAGGCCCTGACCGGCGCCGTCGGTGAGGTCCCGGCCCATGACTACTACTCCGGCAACCACACCAACATGCTGGTGCCCGTCTTCTTCCGTGGCGCCGGCAGCGAGGACATTGTCCGCTCCACTACCGGTACCGACCCGGTCCGCGGCAAGTTCATCGACAATGTCACCATCGCGAACCTGACCCTCGACAACTGGTGGGCCCGCAACTAACCCGCGATCCCGCCGGCCTCAGAGCAGGCGGATGACCGCCACCCCGGCCACCATGCACGCAAGTCCCAGGACCTGCAGCACGGTGGCCGGTTTGCGTGTCGCCCCCAGCAGACCGAAGTGGTCGATGAGCAGGCTGCCGGCCATGAGTCCCAGCACGATGACCATCACCGTCAGGCCCGTGCCGATGACCGGGGCGAGGAAGGCGTTGCCGAAGACGAAGACCGCCCCCAGGAAACCGCCGATCCACATCCACCACGGGTTGCGTAGCTCCCCCTCCGGCACCCTCAGCTGCCAGGGGGCCCGGCCGGCCAGCACGATGAACAGCAGCACGGCCACCCCGACGGCAAACGAGATCAACGCTGCACCGGTGGCGGTGCCCAGCACCACGCCGAGCTGGCCGTTGACCGCGGTCTGGGTCGCGGAGAACATGCCTGCGACCACCCCGGCGATCCGCCAGCCCCACAGGCCTGGTCCGCTCCCCGGTGTGCCGGCCGCGCCGGGATCCCGGTGCGGGTGCAGCAGGGCGTCCGCCAGGCCGATGGCGCCGAGCACGCCGGCCACCAGCAGCAGGGCACCGAGTACCCGGGTGCCGGTCAGCGCGGACTGGGGTGCGTGGAAGAGGCTGAAGTGATCGATGGCCAGCCCCATGATGACCTGGCCAGTGATGGGCAGAACCACGGTCTGCACGCTGCCCAGACGGGGGAAGAGGAAGATGTTGGCGGTCAGCACTACCACGCCCAGCAGGCCGCCGGACCACAGCCAGGCGGGCCGGCCGGCGGCGAGGGCGAGGTCGGGCAGGCGGGCGTCGAGAAGCAGGACGGCGAGAAACAGGGCGAGGAAGCCGACACTGAAGGAGATCAGGGAGGCCAGGAAGGGCGAACCCACCGACAGGCGCAGACGCGAGTTCGCGTTGGTCTGCACCGGCATCACCAGCCCGACCAGGACACCGAACACGACAGCAAACATGATCCTCCTCTTTCGGACAGATTGGTCCGCGCGTCATCCGGCCCGGCTACAGTCGATGATATGACCGAAGCAATCGCCATTGTCACCGGCGCGACGGGCGGTATGGGCCGCGAGATCGTCGCGGACCTCGCCCGCACCCATCACGTCTACGCCCTCGGGCGCAACGACGGGGCCCTGGCGGAACTCGGTGCACTCTCGAACGTCACGCCCGTCAACTCCGACCTGGTCGCCGACCTGCTCGGGGAGGAGGCGCCCTCCTCCGTCGACCGGCTCACCGAGCTCACGCGGGTCGACGTCGTCGTGCATGCCGCAGCCGTCGCGACGAAGTTCAGCGTGGAATCCGCCCGGCCGTCGGACTGGCGCGATGCGCTGGACCTCAACGTGGTCGTGCCTGCCGAGCTGACCCGCCGTCTGCTGCCCGCCATTCGGGAGGCGCAGGGCACCGTGGTGTTCATCAACTCCGGTGCCGGGCGCAGTTCCTACGGCGACAATATCGTCTACGCCGCCACCAAACACGCCCTCTATGCGCTGGCTGATGGGCTGCGTAAGGCCGAGTCCGTGGGCGGGGTGCGGGTGGCCACCGTCGCGCCCGGCCCGACCGACACCCCGATGCTGGAGGGGCTTTACGCGCAGGACGGGAGGGAGTACCGGGCCGGCCACTTCATCGAGCCGGTGGAGATCGCCCGGGCCGTCCGGACGGTGGTGGATGCCGGACCCAGCACCCAGATCACGGACATCTCGGTGCGCCCGCGCATCGAGGTCGGTGACCGGAGGTAGTCAGCCCAGCGCCGTGGCCAGGGCCGTGCGCGCCGCGGCGTCGGTCTCCTGCAGCATGAGGGCGTCGGTGCCCGGCATGGGGGAGATGGTGGTGTCGGGCAGCTGACCCCACGTCGGGATGCCGATGAGGCTGAGCCGCGGATCAGTGCTGCCGTCGGCGCGGATGAGCAGCCGGCTGGCGGGGTCGACCTCGGGGGAGCCGCTGGCGATGCGCTGTCCGTCGCTGGTGCTCAGGTGGTATGCGCGGCTGCGGCCGGCTCCCGCGATGGACAGGGCCAGCGGGTCGGCGCGGCGGCGTACATCGGGGCTGTGCATCCAGGCGTCCACGAGGACGGGGGAGCGGACCTCCGCCTTGTTCGTGGTGGGGGAGGTGGCCACGAATTCCCCGCCGGTGACACGAATCTTCGGGTTCGCCCCGAGGAAGCTGACCAGGCCGGCATCGACGAGCGCGAGCAGCTGGCGGGTGCGGAACAGCGGCGGGCCGGAGCCGACCATCTGTCCCAGGGACATCATCGTGGCGTGCAGGTTACGGCGCGACTCGAAGGTGTAGCGGTCCTGTGCGCCGAGGATCGCGGTGGGTTTGCGGGAGGCGCTGATCGACCACAGGGCGGCCTTGGCCGGGCTGTCCAGGCCCAGGGTGGCCTCGTGGATGTCGCCGGCCATGCGGTCGGCGATGTGTGCGGTCAGCTCCGCACGGGTGCCGGTGACACCGGCTAGGGGTTCCAGCCAGGTCCGCAGGCTGAAGGGCTCGCGGCTGTGTGCGGCAAGCAGCTTGTCGACGCCCCGCAGATCCCCCGTGATGTTGCCTGCGGCGACGAGGGCGTCGAGAAGCTCCGCGAATTCGGTGGTGGGCAGGTCGACGGCCCCGGGGCGCACCCGCGCCAGAGTGGCGTAGTAGGCCTCGTAGGCGTCGGCGATGACCGCGGGCCACACCTGGGTGTCGAAGTCGATGCGCTCCGCCCCCTGCAGCCGCGCGATGGCGGCCTTGAGGCGGCGCAGCTCCGCGGCCGGGGGCAAGGCGTGGTACTCGGATTTCGGCAGGTAGGGATAACCGCGGTGGGAGGTGACCACCAGGTGCGGTTCCCGGCCGGAGGCCTCGTAGCGCAGGCCGGAACGCGCCTCAGGGTCCTCGTGAAACTGCCCGCCCCGGTCGAAGGTGAGCAGTGCCATGACATCGAAGAAACCCATGCCCAGGCCGCGGACCAGGACGGTGCCCTCCGCCGGGATCTGCTCCACCGGCTGCTCGAGGGGGTTGCCGGGGCGGATCCAGGTCAGCCCCGATTCGGCCAGGAGGTTCTCCTCGTGGGTCGGCCCCGGCTGGTGCCAGCCTAAGGCCAGGACGGTGGCGTCGGCGGTGACGGTGGTGCCATCAGCCAGCGTGATCCGGTCGCGGGCGCCGTCGGTCTCCTGTAGCTCCACCGCGCGGGAGTGGTGGGCGATCACCTGGACGGACTCGGGCAGGCGGGCCAGGGCAACGTCGAGAACCCAGCGCAGGTAGGCGCCGTAGAGGGCGCGGGAGGGGTTGGACTCCGGGCGGGTGACGGCGATCTCCTCGGCGAAGGCCTCGGCAACCTCCGGGGCGGGCGGGTGCTGGGCGAGCAGGGCCGCGGCGGCGGGGTTGATCTCCTCGCCGCGCAGGTGGCGGATCCAGTCGTGGAGGATCGGGCCCTCCACCACGGGGGCCTTGACGCTGGAGCCGGGCTCGGTGAACAGGGTGACCGCGGCGGAGAGTGTGTTCATGCACAGGGTGCGGGTCTGCGTGGTGTCCCATACCCGGCCGGCGCCGTGCTGGGCCTCGTCAATAAGATGGAGGGTGAGTTCCGTGCCGGGTTCGATCAGGGCGGCCAGCCGCTCCACGACGGAGATGCCGCGGGGGCCGAGTCCCACGATGGCGATGGCGGGGGAGGGGGGGGACAAGTGCGGCTCCTGAAATTAAGACCAAGTTGTCTATGTGAATAATACTGGACAGTCTAGTGTGTGTTAGGTTGCTGTTCAAACATAAGACTATTCACTATTTCGCCATCCAGGAGAACCACGTGCCCATCCGAACCGGAGGCCTCCGCCACCTCGGACGCAGGATCAGTGTCGCCCTCGCGCTGCTCACCAGCCTCAGCCTGGTCGTCGCCTGCACCTCCCGGCCCTCCGCCGTGGAGGAGAACCGGCTGACCTACCTCGAGCCGATCTTCTTCGCCACGCTCTACCCGCCGGCCGCCGGTTTCTACCCCAACGGTGGCGTGGTCAACAACATCACCGACCGCCTGCTCTACCAGGACCCGGAGACCCTGGAACTCAGCCCCTGGATCGCCACCTCCCTGCCCGAGATCAACGACGATGCCACCGAATTCACCTTCGACATCCGCACCGACGTCACCTACTCCGACGGCACCCCGCTGACCGCCGAGAACGTGGTGGCCAACTTCGATCTCTTCGGCCTCGGGGACTCCGACCGGGTGCTCACCTCCTCCGAGCAGATCACCAACTACGAGCGCGGTGAGGTCATCGACGAGGACACCGTCCGCTTCCACTTCTCCGCCCCCGCCCCCGGTTTCGCGCAGGCGACCAGCTCCATCAACGCCGGTCTGCTCTCCGACGAGACCCTCGCCCTGGCCAACGACGGTTTCGCACCGGGCAACGCCACCGGCGTCATCGGCTCCGGCCCCTTCGTCATCGAATCCGAGCAGCTGGGCACCCGCCTGCGTCTGGTCGCCCGCGAGGACTACGACTGGGCCCCGCCGGCCCACCCGCACCAGGGACGCGCCCGCGTCGACACAGTCGACTTCATCCTGGCCAGCGAGGAATCCGTCCGCGTCGGCGGCCTGATCGCCGGGCAGGCGGACATTGCGCGCCAGGTGGAGGCGCCCGTCGAGAGGCATCTCCAGGAACAGGGCCTCAACGTCATCTGGCACGGCACCAACGGCGTCAACAACTCCCTGAGCTTCCGCTTCATGCACCCGCACCTGCAGGACATCCGCATGCGCCAGGCCCTCATCCACGGCATCGACCGCGACGAGATCATGCACACCCTCTTCTCCGATTCCTATGTCCAGGCCACCTCCGCCATCGCGCACACCGCGCTGGGCTACCAGGAGCAGCCCGGCGCCTATGAATACGACCCCGCCCGGGCAGAGCAGCTGCTCGACGAACTCGGCTGGGAGATGGGCGGGGACGGCATCCGCACCCGCGACGGGCAACGCCTGAGCTTCACCATCAACGAGGCCGTCCCCCAGCCGCGTTCCCGCGAGGTGGTGACCAAGGTCCAGGAACACCTGCGCCGCATCGGCGTGGAGATCCACCTCAACCCCGGTGACAACGCCACCCAGAACGCCGACTCCCTGGACTGGAACACCATCCAGATCCGCCACACCATGGTCGGCCGCGCCGACTACGACGTGATCAAGTCCATGTGGCACTCCGAGAACCGCAACGAGCTGCTCAACGGCGACAAGACCACCGGCGAGATCCACGACCCCGTCCTCGAGGACATGCTCGGCCAGATTGCCGCCCTGCCCACCGAAGCGGAGCGTGCCGAGATGACCCGCCGCGTGCAGGACTACCTCACCGAGCAGGCCTACATCCTGCCGCTCTTCGAGGAGCCCCAGGTCTTCGGCGTGGCCCCCTATGTCCACGGCTTCCAGCCCGAGTCCATCGGCCGCCCCTCCTTCTACGGGGTCTGGCTCGAGGACCCGGACCAGAACACCACTGACACCGCCGGGGAGGAGCAGTAAATGACCCGCGCACAGATCCTCCGCCGCATCGGGCAGGCCGTCCTGGTGCTGCTGATCACCTACACCGTGGCCTTCCTGCTGCTCTCGGCCCTGCCCTCCGACGGCGTGATGGCCCGCTACGCCAGCCCCGAGCTGGCACTGTCCGCCGAGGAGATCGCGCGCATCCGTGAGACCTACGGCGCCGATGAACCCCTGCTCCTGCAGTACCTCCAGGCACTCGGGGGCTTCCTCACCGGCAGCTTCGGCTATTCCGTGCAGACCGGCACCGCCGTGTCCACGATGATCGTGGAATCCCTGCCCGGCACCGTGGCCCTGTCCGTGGCCTCCTTCATCCTGGCCATCCTCCTGGCCCTGCTCATCGCCGTGCTGGCCACCACCCGCACCTTCGGCTTCGTGGGCGACATCGTCCGTTCCCTGCCGGCCTTCATGGTCTCGCTGCCCACCTTCTGGCTGGGCATCGTCATCATCCAGGTCATCTCCTTCCGCCTGGGTTGGGTGCCGGTCATCGATGCCACCCCGCTGCAGTCGCTCATCCTGCCCTCGCTGACCCTGGCGGTGCCGATCTCCGCGCCCCTGGCCCAGGTGCTCATCCGCTCCATTGACGAGGTCAACCGCCAGCCCTTCATCCAGGTGGTCCGCTCCCGCGGCGCCGGTGAGGCCTGGATCTTCTGGCGCAACATCCTGCGCAACGCCATGCTGCCCGCCCTGACCATGGCCGGCCTGCTCTTCGGCGAACTCGTCGGCGGTGCCGTGGTCACCGAGGCCGTCTTCGGTCGCGCCGGCATCGGCCAGATGACCGTGCAGGCCGTGGCCAACCGCGACACCCCGGTCCTGCTGGCCGTGGTCGTCATCGCCGCCACCCTCTACGTCCTGATCAACCTCATCGTGGACCTGCTCTACCCGGTCCTCGACCCCCGTCTGCGCAGGAAGGTTCGAGCATGAGCACCCTGACCACCATCCCCGCCACCCGCCTGCCCCGGCGCGGAAGCGGCAACCGTACCGGCGGCCTCACCGCCCGCCGCACCGGCACCGTCGTGGCCGCGGTGATCCTCGTGCTGGCCGTCCTGTGGGCCCTTATTCCGCAGCTGTTCACCACCCACGACCCGAACTCGGGCACCTTCGAACCCCTGCTGGAGCCCAACGGCACCAACTGGTTCGGCACCGATTCCGTCGGCCGCGACCTGTACACCCGTGTGGTCTGGGGTGCGCGCGAATCCCTGGCGGGCGCACTCATCGCCGTGCTCGTGGGTCTCGTGGTGGGCACGCTGATCGGCCTGCTGGCCGGCACCCGGCGCGGCTGGGTCGATTCCGTGCTCATGCGCCTGGTGGATGTGCTGTTGAGTATCCCGGCGCTGCTGCTGAGCCTGTCGGTGATCATCCTGCTGGGTTTCGGCACCATCAACGCCGCCATCGCCGTGGGCATCACCTCGGTGGCGACCTTCGCCCGCCTGGCCCGGTCCCAGGTGCTCAGCGTCGCCGGTTCCGATTTCGTGGAGGCCGCCTACGGTTCCGGCGGTACCCAGGCGCAGGTGCTCTTCCGCCACATCCTGCCCAACTCCCTGACCCCGGTGCTGGCGCTGGCGGCCCTGCAGTTCGGCTCGGCCATCCTGCAGCTGTCCACCCTGGGTTTTCTGGGTTACGGTGCGCCGCCGCCGACCCCGGAATGGGGCCTGATCATCTCGGATGCCCGTGACTACATGGCCACCTCCTGGTGGTTGACGGTACTGCCGGGTGTCGTCATCGTCGCGGTGGTCTGCGCGGCGAACTACCTCAGCCACACGATCCGGAAGGAGGCCTGAGATGCCAGGCACCACCCCTCTGCTGGAGGTCACCGACCTCGTCGTCTCCTACGCCAGTTCGCGTGGGGAGGTCAATGCCGTCAACGGTGTCAGCCTGCAGGTCCACCCGGGGCAGATCACCGCGATCGTCGGTGAGTCCGGTTCCGGCAAGTCGACCACCGCGCAGGCGGCGATCGGTCTGCTGCCGCGCAACGCGAGCATCGATGCCGGTGAGGTCCGTATCGGCGGGGAGTCGGTCACCGGTTTCAGTGAGCGCCAGTGGCGTCAGCTGCGCGGGAAGCGCATCGGTCTGATCCCGCAGGACCCGAACAACTCCCTCAACCCGGTCAAGACGATCGGTGAGTCCGTGGGGGAGGGGCTGGCCATCCACGGCCGCGGGGACAGGTCCGCCCGCCGGGCCCGGGTCATCGAGCTGCTGGAGCGGGTGGGCATCGACAACCCGGACAAGCGCCACGACCAGTACCCGCACGAGTTGTCCGGCGGCATGAAACAGCGCGCGCTCATCGCTGCGGCCGTGGCCCTGGAGCCGGAGCTGATCATCGCGGACGAGCCGACCAGTGCCCTGGATGTCACCGTGCAGAAGGTCATCCTCGACCTGCTGGATGAGATGCGTGCGGAGCTGGGCATCGGCATCCTGTTCATCACCCACGACCTGGCGGTGGCCGGTGACCGGGCCGACCACATTGTGGTCATGGAACGCGGCACCGTCCGCGAATCCGGGATCGCGGCCAGCGTGCTCACCGACCCGCAGGACGCCTACACCCGCCAGCTGCTCGCCGACGCCCCCTCCCTGACCACCGCCACCCTGGCCGGCGACCGCCGCCGCGAGGTCGACCCGGAAGTGGAACCGCTGCTTGTCGTCGACTCCGTCACCCAGCGGTTCGGGGACTTCACCGCCGTCGACGACGTCTCCTTCACCGTGCCCCGGGGCACCACCCACGCCATTGTCGGCGAGTCCGGTTCCGGCAAGACCACGCTCGGCCGGTCCATCGCCGCCTTCAACAAGCCGACGGCCGGTTCCATCCGCATCGGTGCCACGGAGATCACCACCGCGGACGCGAAGGCCCGCCGGGAGTTGCGCCGCGATGTGCAGCTGGTCTACCAGAACCCCTATTCCTCCCTGAACCCGCGGCAGAGCATCGGCCAGATCATCGCCGAGCCGCTGCGCAACTTCAGCCGCCTCACACGCGGGGAGGTCGACGCCCAGGTCAACCGCCACCTCGACCTGGTGGCCCTCGACCAGGCGGTCGCCGGCCGACGACCCGCGGAACTGTCCGGTGGGCAGCGCCAGCGCGTGGCCATCGCCCGTGCGCTGATCCTGGAACCCGAGCTCGTCGTCCTCGACGAGGCCGTCTCCGCGTTGGACGTGACCGTGCAGGCCCAGATCCTGCGCCTGCTCGACGAGCTGCAGACCGAACTCGGCCTGACGTACGTGTTCATCTCCCATGACCTGGCCGTGGTGCGGCAGATCTCCGACACCGTCTCGGTGATGAGCGCCGGTCGCCAGGTCGAGTACGGTGCGACAGCAGCCGTCTTCGAGAACCCGGAATCGGAGTTCACCCGCAACCTCATCGATGCCATCCCCGGTCGCAGTTACCGGGGCGGCGACCTCAACCTGGGACTGTGATCACCATGACCGACATCATCAACCTGCTCTCCGCCCTCGGCCCGGACCACCCGCTGGCCCGCCTGCGCGGCGCCCGCCCCGACGCCCTGGCCAACGCCCAGAACAGCTTCGAGGCTCTCCTCGAGCCCGCCGCGCCGGGCACGTTCAGCTACGGCGAGCGCTACGCCGTGGCCACCTATGTCGCTGGCCTGCACGGGGCGGCCAACGCCCGCACCTTCTACGCGGAACTGCTGCTTGACGACGCCCCCGCCGCCCTCCCGCAGGCAGTCGACGCCGCCATCGAGGCCGGTCGTTCCGCTGGCCCCTACTGGGATGGCGGTTTCGTCCTCCACGATGCGGACGCCCTCGGGGAGCGGCTGGCAGCGGCCTTCGACATCGCTCACCTGCTGGTCTTCCACCCCCGCGACGCCCGCCCGGAGGCCATGTCCCACCTGGCGGCCCGCGGCTGGTCCGCCGATGACACCGTCTCCCTGACCCAGCTCATCTCCTTCCTGGCCTTCCAGCTGCGCGTCATCCACGGCCTGCAGGTGCTCGCCGGCCGCGACGTCACCGTTCCCGCCCCCGCCCGCGCGGCAGGCGTACAGCCGGACTGGCAGCTCCACGGGGACATCACCACCTGGCCGGACCTGTCCCGACCCAGCCGCTTCGTGCGCCACTCCCTGGGCTGGAAGGCGTGGGTCGCCCCCGTGCCGAAGGCGGAACTCACCGAGGCACAGCTCGACTCGCTCATCCGCCCCGAGCGCGCCGACATGGCTTACTTCCGTCTCCTGGCCCGCGACCCGGATGCCCTGAAGGCCCGGACGCTGACGGACCTGGACATCTTCTACAACACCGACGGCGGCCTCAGCCGCGCGGAACGGGAACTCGCCGCGACCGTCGCCTCCCGGTACAACGGCTGCGAGTACTGCGCCTCCGTGCACTCGGTGCGCTCGGTGGAGGAGGGCGGGGACGCGGGAAGCGTCGACAAGCTCCTCGACGAGGGGCATGAGGCAGACCTGGGAGACGCACGCTGGAACGCCATCCGCGAGGCCGCCGTCGCCCTGACCGCCACCCCCGTCTCCTACGGCGGGGAGCACGTGGCCAGGCTGCGCGAGGCCGGTCTGGATGATGCCTCCCTCATCGACCACCTGTACGCCACCGCCTTCTTCAACTGGGCCAACCGACTCATGCTCGTCCTGGGGGAGGCCGAGGTCCCGGCACGTTTCCGCGACTGAGCCGCCGCGGGGGAGACATGTGGCGGCACCCATATTCGACTTACCGTATGGATTGGCTAGTGTTGTCCGGGTGAATCTCCAGTCCCGACGTTCCCCGACCTACCTCGTCATCGCCGACGGCATCCGCGGGCAGATCGATAGCCGCGGACTGGCCCCCGGGGACCGGCTGCCCACGGAGCGTGAACTCGTCGAGGAATTCGGTGTGGCCCGGATGACCGTGCGCCACGCCCTCGACGTCCTCCAGATGGAGGGGCTGATCGAACGCCGTCGCGGCCGCACCGGCGGCACCTTCGTCCGCTCCGCCCCACCCGTCGTCGAACTCACCCGCATGGAGGGTGTGCTGCCGCAGCTGCGGCAGCTGGGGATGACGGTCGGCTGCGAGGTCCACCGCGCCATGACCGTTCCCGCGGAGAACAGCGTGGCGGAGGCCCTGCGCATCGACCCTGGTGCCCCCGTCTTCCGTATCGTGCGGGTCCATTCGGTGGAGGGCACACCGATGGTCATCGAGAAGACGCACTTCCCCGAGGAGCGGGTACCCGGGCTGCTGGATGCCGATCTCTCCGGCCACATGTATGAACTGCTCGGCTCCCGGTGGAACCTGCGCCCCGTGCACAAGGCCGAGACGATCATCCCCGGCGTCGCCTCCGCCTGGGAACAGGAGGTCCTCGGCATCACCGGTAATCAGCCCTTGCTGCGCATCTGCCGCAACACCACCACCGGTGACGGGGTGCCGCTCGAGCATGCCGTGGGTGTGCTGCGTTCCGACGTCGCGCGTATCCGCGTGGTCACCGGGGTGCCGGTGGGCGGTTAGCGCAGGGCCGCCCGGAATTTGCCGCTCAGGGTAGGTGACGCATCATGTCGGATAGTACGGGTGCGGGGAAATGCGACCACACGTATTTTTCCTGGTCCAGCCTCACCTGGGCCTATAAAAATACGGGCATACGTATTATGTGACATTTTCCGGCGCCAGGGGCCCGCTCAGACCAGCCGGTAACCGGAACCCCGGATCGTCTCGATCCGCTCCGCCCCGATCTTCTTGCGCAGGGTCCGGATGTAGACGTCCACCACGTTGGAACCGGGATCGAAGTCCATGCCCCACACCATGCTCAGCAGCTGCGCCCGGGACAGGATCTGCCCCGGATGGCGCATGAAGGTCTCCAGCAGCCCGAACTCCCGGCGGGAGAGATCCTTCGACTTCTCCCCGATCCGGATCTTCTGGGTCCGCAGGTCCAGGGAGAGCTCCCCGCGGGTGAGCAGTGCCCCGCCTTCGTCGCCGACATTGGCCTTGTCCGCCAGGCGCAGACGCACCCGGGCCAGCAGCTCCGCGAACTGGAAGGGCTTGGGCATGTAGTCGTCGGCCCCGCCCTCCAGGCTGCGGATCCGCGCCTCAAGGTTGGTCCGCGCCGTGAGCACGATGATGGGCAGGCTGACCCGCAGGGAACGCAGCTCCTCAAGCACTTCTGCGCCATCCATGTGGGGCAGACCCAGGTCGAGGATCATGAGGTCGAAGTCCCCGGAGCGGGCCATGTGGAAGGCCGCCGCCCCGGAGTCGACGACATCGCAGGCATAGCCGGCCGAGGTCAGGCCGCGGTTGATGAAATCGGCGATGCCGCGGTCATCCTCGGCGATGAGAATTCTGCTCACTGGTCTGCTCCTTCTGAAAGGGACTCCTCCGGGGCGGGGATCTCCAGCCCGAAGATGGATCCGAGGCCGGGGGCGGACTCGACGAACGCCCGCCCGCCGTGGGCCTCACCGATGATCTTGACAATCGACAGGCCCAGGCCCGCCCCACCCGGGCGCTGCGTGCCGGAGGATTCCCCACGGGAGAAGCGGCTGAAAAGGTGCTCGCGCTTCTCCGTGGGGATCCCTTCACCGTGGTCGCGGACCCAGATGCGGAACCTCCGGTCCGCACCTTCACCGATGAAGTCGGTGGCCAGGTCGATGCTGCCCTCGCTGTAGCGCAGGGCATTGTTGTACAGCTCCAGCACCGCCTCGGTGACACGCTGCTCATCGAGGACGACGGTGCCCTCGGCGACGTCGATAAGCGAGATCCGGTCGCTCATGGTCACGGCCTTGTCCTCGATGTCGATGGCCATTTCAGCGACGTCGACGGGCGCCGGGTGCAGGAAATCCCCCGCATCCGCCACCGCGAGGGTGAGCAGATCATTGACCATCCGCGACATGCGGTCCAGCTCAGCGGTGGCCAGCGCGATGGACCGGGCACGCTCCTCCGGTGGGGAGGATTCCAGCAGCTCCAGCTGTCCACGGACGACGGTGATCGGGGTGCGCAGTTCATGGCCTGCGTCATCGACGAAGGTCCGCTGGTCGTGGTAGGCGGCCTCGATGCGGTCGAGCATCGCGTTGAAGGTCGTCGCCAGCTGGGCGATCTCATCCCGGCCCTGCACCGGGACGCGCCGGGTGAGATCCGAGTTGGATATCGACGCCGCCACCTCCCGCACCTTGCGCACCGGGGCGAGGATCTGTGCGGCGATCAGCCACGCGATGAACACCGAGGCCGCCAGCCCACCCAGGCCGATCACCGAGAGCAGCCGCACCTGCGCGTTAACCGCCTGCCGGCTCTCCTGCGTGAAATAGGCCACCGCCAGGTGGGCGCTGGGCTGACCGGTGTCGGACTCCAGGTCGACGCGCCCCCAGTGGGTGCGGCCGCGGTCCGGGTCATCGAAGACCCCGGAGACGGTGGTGGGGGAGAGCAGTTCATCAACGAGCGGCTCCGTGGACACCAGCGGATCCGGGTGGCGGCGGCCGGTGCCGGTGAGGTCCATCTGGATGAGCGTGCCCTCGGTCATGCCTACGATCAACTCGTTGTCGTCCGGGATCTGCCGCGCGAGATACACCTGGATCAGGCGCTGCGGAGAGGCGAAGGGCGCGGCGGTCTCCGGGTCGGTGCCCTCAGCGGCGAAGCGGCGGAACTCCTCGATCTCCTGCTCCACAGCCGCGTTGGCGCTGTTGGCCACCTCTGAGAGCAGCACCGAGCGGGTGAGGACGACGACGCTGGTCAGTGCCACCAGGACAACGGCGGTGATCCAGATGACGATCCGCCACCGCAGCGAACCCGTCAGCCCCTGCAGGGGCTGCCGCGGTCTAGTCGTCGTCCCAGTCATCGTCATCCCAGTCGTCCCAATCGTCATCGTCCCAGTCGTCCCAGTCATCGTCGTCCCAGTCGTCGTCGAAGTCCTGGTAGTACAGCGGCGGCTGCGGCGCAGGCGCCGGAGCAGGCACCGGCACCGGGGCCGGGGCCGGGGCCGGGGCTGCCGGTTGCTCAGCCGGGGCGGGCTGCGCCTCGGGTGGGGGCGCGGTGCTGGTGACGGTGGCCGGTGCCTCCTCGACGTTCAGGGTCGCCGTTGCCGGGTCGATGTCCGGGGACTGGTTGTTGTTGGCCAGCGTCGCCCCACCGGCCCCGATCAAGACGAGCAGGGCAAATATGGCCAGCAGGGGGGCGAAGCGGCGGATCGTTGACATGACGGTCCTTTCCGGGAGGCGGCGCGGGGAAGGGATCTCCCGTGGTCGCCTCCATTATGGGATCACGCTGTGAAGCCACTATGAAACACAGATGAAGGTTTCTTCATCTGACCCTCTGTGCTCAGTCGGCGTCCACCGCCCGGTTGCGCAGGGCGCGCGCGACCCGGTCGTGCTGTTCGGCGATGATGCGGCGCAGGCCGGCGGGGAGATCGTGGTAGAGGAAGGCGTCGGCACGCGCCAGCCCTTCCGTGGAGATGTCCCACACCGGGTACAGGCCGGTCAGGGAATTCAGGCCCATCTCGGTGGAAGGGTTCTCCCACAGTTTCATGGCCACGTCGAAATACGGTTCGGCCAGCGGCATGAGGGATTCCGTGGAACCGGGGTAGACCAGACCCTGCATCTTGTGTCGGGCCGCCAGGTTGGACAGGTCACCGGCGACGATCTCCGCCCAGACACGCTTCTTCACATCCGGGTCGTTGACGGCGGCTTCGGCCCGCAGGGCGGCCTGGACGCCGGTCGCGGAACGGTCGCGGCCACGTTCGGCGTCGATCTCCTCCACCCCCGCCCGGCCATAGGCGACCAGTGCGGCCAGGGCCAGCCAGCGCAGCTCGGCATCCTGCGAATCAGCAAGCACCTGCTCCAGATGGTCGGCCGCCGCGTCGTTGAGCGGCAGGCGGGTCACCGCCTGGGCGAAGACCAGCGAGGTCTCCTCCGTGCCCTCGTGTTCGCCGGCGAGGAAGGCGTCGATAAGCAGGTCACGGCCCTGGCCGTGTGCCCAGGAGGGGTCAGCGTAGGTGCGCAGCGCCGTGGTGGCCTGGCCGAGGATGCGCTCCAGCACCGCCAGCTCGGTCTCGGCGCCGGCACCGCGGGCGACCAGACGGATGAAGTCCCGGGCCTTCATCCCGCCTTCCCGGGTGGCCTCCCAGGCCGCCGACCAGCACAGGGTACGCGCCATGGGGTCGACGATCCGGTCGATGTTGTCCACCACGAAAGCCAGGGAGCCCGGGTCGAGCTGCATGAGGCAGTAGGTGAGGTCATCGTCGTTGACCAGCACCAGATCGGCCTGCTCCACACCGACCAGCTCAGGGACCGGGGTCGACGCACCGGTGACGTCGAGCTCGACGTGGTCGGTGGCGACCACGTGGGCGTCGACAAGCGAATAGAACCCGACGGCCACGCGGTGGGTGCGCAGCTCATCCGCGCCGGGCTCGGCACCCGCCTGCGCCACGGCGAAGGAGGTGTAGCGGCCGTCGGCCACCTCGAAGACGGGGGAGAGGCGGTTGATGCCGGTGGTCTTCAACCACTGTTCCGCCCAACCGGACAGGTCCCGGCCCGAGGCGGTCTGCAGCGCACCGAGCAGCTCATCGAAGGTGGCGTTGCCCCAGGCATGGTCGGCGAAGTGCCGGCGCACCCCCGCGAGGAAATCATCCCGGCCGACATAGGCCTGCAGCTGCTTGAGCACGCTCGCGCCCTTGGCGTAGGTGATGCCGTCGAAGTTCTGCTCCACCGTCTCGATGTCGGTGGCGTCCGCCAGGACCGGGTGCGTCGAGGGCAGCTGATCCTGGCTGTAGGCCCAGGACTTCTCCACATTGGCGAAGGTCACCCACGCCGTGGTGTAGTCCGTGGCCTCCGCCTGGGAGAGCGCCGCCGCCCACGTGGCGAAGGACTCGTTGAGCCACAGGTCATCCCACCACTGCATGGTCACCAGGTCACCGAACCACATGTGCGCCAGCTCATGCAGGATCGTCTCCGCGCGGCGCTCGTAGCGGTAGTGGGTGGCCCGGGAGGTGAAGACGTACTCGTCCCTGATGGTCACGCACGCGGCGTTCTCCATCGCGCCGATGTTGAACTCCGGGCAGAAGACCTGGTCGTATTTGCCGAAGGGGTAGGCCATGCCGAAATGGGCGTGGAAGAAGTCGAAACCCTGCTTCGTCTCCCGGAACAACCGGTCGGCGTCCAGATGCTCCGCCAGGGAACGTCGACAGTACAGCCCCATGGGCACGCTCAGCTCCGTCGGCTGGTCAGGCGGGGTCTCCGGGTGATGGGTCAGCGTGCCCTCCCAGGTGGAGTGGACCTCATGGTAGGGGCCCACGCACAGGGCGATGAGGTAGGTCGACAGCGGATAGGCGATCCGCGAGCGGTGCACGAGATGCCCGCCCGCACGCGCCGTCCGCTGCGGCGCATTCGAGATGACCTTCCAGTCCGTCGGCGTGGTCACGGAAATATCATAGGTGGCCTTCAGATCCGGCTGGTCGAAGCAGGCGAAGACCCGCTTGGCGTCGGCGGTCTCGAACTGGGTGTACAGGTAGGTGAGGTTGTCCGCGGGGTCCACGAAGCGGTGCAACCCCTCACCGGTCCGGGAATAGGGGCAGGTGGCGGTGACCCGCAGGATGTGCTGGCCCACCGTCAGGTTCTCCAGCGCGATGCCGTGGGTCTCGTCGTAACCCTGCCCGTCCAGGGTCAGTGCCTGACGGCGGATGTCGGTGCCGTCCAGCTGCACCCCGGCCACCCGGCTGGCCCGCAGATCGATGAACGTCGACCCCGCCTCCCGCACCGTGAAGGTCACGGTGGTGACGGAGGAGAACTCCGTGTCGGAACCGGTCAGATCCAGGCTGATGTCGTAGTTGTCCACCGTGAGCAGCCGGGCGCGGTGGGCCGCCTCATCGCGGGTGAGGTTGGTCGAGGTCATGGGCAGGTCTCCTGGCACTGGGGCGGACGGTGGCCACCCTCAGCCTAATCTCCACCTATCCTGGGGGCCATGACCACAAACAACGTTCATTTCTGGTTCGACGTCACCTGCCCCTTCGCGTGGCAGACCTCCCGCTGGGTCAAGGAGGTGGAGAAGGTCCGCGACATCACCGTCGAGTGGACCCCCATGTCCCTGGCGGTCCTCAATGACGGCCGCGACCTGGAGGAGGGTTACACCGAGATGATGAAGGCCGCCTGGGGGCCTGCCCGCGTATTCGCCAAGGTCGCCACCGAGGAACCCGGGAAGGTCGACGATCTCTACACCGCCCTGGGCACCATCCTCCATGCCGGCAGGGAGGCCGGGAAGAAGGGTTTCGGCGCCTATGACGAGCTCATCGTCCGTGCCCTGCAGGAGGTCGGACTCGACGCCTCCTACGCCGAGGTGGCCAACACCGAGGAGGTCGACGACAAGCTGCGTGCCTTCCACCAGTCCGCCATGGACGGTGTCGGCGATGAGGTGGGCACCCCGGTGATCAAGCTCGGTGACACCGCCTTCTTCGGCCCCGTGATCACGCGCGTGCCCACGGGTGAGGAGGCCGGCGAGATTTTCGACGCCGCCGTGCGTCTCGCCCGGTACCCCTACTTCTTCGAGATCAAGCGCTCCCGCACCGAGGGCCCGCAGGTCTAGCAGGCCGGTTGCTCCGGGTGGCTCACGGGCCGGTCCCCGGATCCGGGTAGAATCCGGGGCATGCGCGTATATCTTGGAGCAGACCATGCCGGCTTTGACATGAAGAACATCATCGCCGAGCACCTGAAGAAGCAGGGCCACGACGTCATTGACTGTGGCGCCCACACCTACGATGCCGATGACGACTACCCGGCCTTCTGCATCGAGGCCGCCTCCCGCACCGTGAATGACCCGGGTTCCCTGGGCATCGTCCTCGGTGGTTCCGGCAACGGCGAGCAGATCGCCGCCAACAAGGTCCCGGGTGCCCGCTGCGCCCTGGCCTGGTCCCCGGAGACCGCCCGCCTGGCCCGCGAGCACAACAACGCCCAGCTCATCGGCATCGGCGGCCGCATGCACTCCGAGGAGGAGGCACTGGCCATCGTCGACGCCTTCCTCGAGCAGGAGTGGTCGAAGGCGGAGCGTCACCAGCGCCGCATCGACATCCTGGCCGACTACGAGCGCACCGGCATCGCCCCGGCCCTGCCCGAGCAGTAGTCCGGTCTGCTTCACCCCGCACCCCTGTGGTGCGGGGTTTTTCTGTCCCCGATTCTCCGGCCCGTTCACCAACCGGCGAAGTCCCGCTCCAGCCGCCGGGGCCCCTCGATGACCTCCCAGTCGACGTCGAGCGGGACGGTCCGGCCACCCAGCGCCGCCCGGCGCCGCGTCCGTGCCGTCGCCGCCACCTCCCCCTCCATGAGGAGTTCGGCGTCGCCACCGGTCGCACAGATCCGGTCCACCAGATCCGCGACCGGACCGGCCGGCACCACCGGCCGGTCGAGCACGAACCTGATGCGTTCACCCCGTGTGACGGTGCGCACCCGGGGGTCGGCGCGGAAGATCTCCGGCACCGGCCCGGTGGGCACCACGGCGACGTCCCCGGCCCGCAGCCAGCCCGCGATCACGATCTCCCTGACCCCGGGTTCCCGGAAGTCCGGAACGGCCACCGCAATGTCGGCGGTGGGGAAGATGACGCCGGCCGGGCGTGCCGAAGGGTGGGTGATGCGCTGGGCGAGGGCGGTCGTCTCAGCGTTCTTCTCCTCCACCTGCCGGACGGGGTCGCAGCCGCGGTGGCCCCAGTCGGGCTCGTCGTGGGTGGCGGTGGCCCGGGGTTCGTGGACGAAGCACGCCCCGGTGTGCCAGGCGCGGAAGCCGAACTCCCAGTCCTCCCCGCCGTAGCCGACAAAGGTGGGGTCGAAACCGCCGAACTCCCCGAAGAAGGACCTCGAGCAGGTGAGCACGGCGGAGATGATGAAACGCCAGCTGGTCTCATCCGCCCGGTGCAGATGCCCCGTCCGGGACCAGGCCTGCCGCAGCCAGGCAGGTTCACTGTGTTCCGGGCCGGTCAGCCGGGAACCCACGACCACCGCCCGCCGGTCCGCCACCACATGGGGCACCACCGCACGCAGGTAACCGGGGCCGGGGACGGTGTCGCCATCGAGGAAGGCGAGCACCTCACCCGAGGCGGCCCCGGCCCCCAGGTTGCGGGCGGCCGCCGCCCGGAAACCGTGGTCCTCCTGGCGGACCACCACGCAGCCCAGCTCCGGGGGTGGGGTGGAGGAACCGTCGTCGGCGATGATGATCTCCACCTCCCCCGGGTAATCCTGGGTGCGGACCGCGGCGACCACCCGTCGCAGACCCTCCGCATCGTTGTAGTAGGGGATGACCACGCTCACGGCCGGCCACAGCCCCGCCCAGCGGGACCGCCATTCAGCGGCAACCTCCGGCCAGTCCCACCCGGTGGCGGCCCCCACCGGCGGGGTGGGGGAGGCGGCGGCCTGGAGCAGGGCCTCCCGCCAGTCGGAGACGATCCCGATCCGCCCGGGCCACCGCCCGGCCATCTCCCGGGTATAAGGGGAATCGCTGACCAGGACGTGGCGTCCGGCCCCCAGCCAGGTCATCAGCGAACCGGAGGCGGAGTAGTGGCGGTGGGCGCACACCGGCACCGCGATCCGGCCCATCTCCACGGCGAGTTCCTCCTCGGACAGGTAACCCGTGATGGACAGGCGGACACCGCACTCGGCGGCCAGGTCCTGCAGGTGGGCGGCCCAGTCCTCGTGACCGGCACTGACACCGCCGAGGGCACGGATCTCCAGCCCGGTGCCCGCCAGCGCCCGGATGAGATCGTCATGGCCCTTGCCCGGGTAGATGAAGCCGAGGATGCCCACCGTGCCGGGCCCGGGATCGTAGGGGGAGTCGACGGCCGGCACGGGCAGCGGGATGACCTCCACCTGCGAATCGAAGAAGGCGGACTCATGCCGGGAGTTGCACACCACCAGGTCCGCCTCCCCGGCCAGGTGGAGGTAGGCGGGGCGGCGCCGGGCGAAACGCTCCGCCCCCTCCTGTGGCTGGGGGATGTCGTGCAGGCTGACGCTGAGCGGATGCCCGGCGCACCGGTCGAGCACCCGCTCGACGGCCTCCGCCGGACCCGGACCGAAGAGATGGTCCGTGAAGGTGACGTGCACCGGACCGGACGGCAGGGGACCGATGTCCCGCACCACGTGACCACCGGTGTGGCGGGCCAGGGCCAGCGCATACTCCGTCACGCCGTGCCCGTCCGGGCCGACGATGAGATGGGTGACCTGGGAAGTGCCTGCCCCGGTCATCGGCCCAGCCCCAGCAGCTCAAGGCGCTCGGCATGACGGCGCAGACCAGCCGCCACCAGGCCCGGGTGCAGGCGGTAGAACTCGAGCTGCCGGGCCACCAGCTCCCCGGGATCGAGCGGTGTTCCCCCGGCGCGCCACAGTTCCCGACCGGTGACGTCAACCCCCAGGGCTCCGGCCGCGCCGGGATCCAGCGGGGCGCTCAGCCCGCCGAGCATCTCCCGGTCGGCGGGGGCGGTGACGGTGCCGCCGGGGATGATCTCGTCGAGCACCCGCTGCGCCAGGACGGCAAGGGTGGCGTTGTCGGGGTGGTTGATCGTGTGCCACTGCGGGGAGGTCTCCAGGACATCAGAGATGACCACGGTGCCGTGGTGTGTCTCGCGGCTGCGCAGCTGCCCGACGGACAGTTCTGCGGCGGCGCGCAGGGCGGCAGCGGAGGCGCAGGGATCCAGGGGGCGGTCAAGCCCCCGGGAGGCGGCCACCAGGATCCGCAGATCGTGGTACGGGACCACGGGTGGATTACGCGAAGGATCAGCGGGGTCACGCACGATCGCGAGGTAGGGCATCAGGCCGTCCCAGCGCAGCACCGGGTAGGTCACCGTCCGGGCGCCGGCCGGCAGCAGCTCCATCAGCTGTGCCGTGCCCACCGGGAGATCGCGGTAGTCCGGGCGGACAGGCTGGGTCACCAGGACGTCGGTGCGGGCGAGCACCTCCCGCAGCAGGTCGACGTCCTCGGCGGTGAATTCGTGCACCGGTGGGATGCGGAAGGAGTCGACCAGCCCGGAGGAGTCCAGCAGGAGGCGCAGTGACTCTGCCTGGCAGTTGCCCAGCACCGTGACGAAGGGGCGCCCGGAAGCACCAGGCACTGGGCTGATCCGGTAGAAACTGCCGTAGTGTCGGCGGCGGGCCAGATCAGTCGGTGAGGTCATGGCGTCAATCTAGCAACGGGAACGGCTCTTCCGCTGAACTGCAGGTGAGAAACGGCTACAGTGGATTTTTTGCAGTAGAATTCATCACTGCTTATGTGTTTCATGGAGAAAGGATCGGAATGCATCAGGCGGGCAGAGGACTACAGGTCCTGTCCATTCCGGCCGGTCACGTCTACACCGCCGCGGTCAGACCCGATGATGCGGCATATCTGCCGGACCCCGATGTGGACGGCCACTGGTGGCCCCACCCTGCGCTGGAGGCCGAATGGTGGGGGCAGCTGCCCGAGGATGAACTGCCTGATCTGGTCCACCTCCACTTCGGTTTCGACCATCTCAGTCCGGAGCAGACGGTCGCCTTCACGCAGGCGCTGCGGCGTCGTGGGGTGCCGTTGGTGGTCACCGTCCACGACCTGGACAACCCCCATCTGGTCGACCAGAGCGGGCACCACGAGAAGATCCGTCTGCTTGTCGACGCCGCCGCGGCCCACCTCACCCTCACCGGGCAGGCCGCCCGCCGTCTGCCCGCCGGGACGCAGGTGATCCCGCATCCCCGGGTGGTCGCTGACCCACCGTCCGGAACCGGCCACGGGGAGGCGGTGGGGGTATTCCTCAAGTCGCTGCGCAGCAACGTCGTCGCCGACCCCGTCTTCTACCGGATTCTGGGCCGGACAGTGCACCGCGCGCTGGGCCGGCCGCTGCGGATCCATCTCCACGAGAATTCGGCGGCCGCGAACATCCTGCACTCGCTGGGGGAGGAACAGGCCGCCGGGTACCTGGAGCTGCGGGTCCATTCGCCGATGTCGGACGCCACCCTCCACGCCGCCGTCGCCGCCTGTCGCACCGTGCTGCTGCCCTACCAGCGGGGTTCGCACTCCGGCTGGCTGGAGATGTGCCGGGACCTCGGCGTCACGGTGGCGGTGCCGGACTGCGGCATGTACGAGGGGCAGGCGGATGACCCGCGGGGTGTCGAGAAGTACCGCACCGGTGACCCGCTCGACGCCGCCCGTGCCCTGATAGCGCTGTATGAGCGGGGGCCCGTACCCTACGCCGGGGACCGGGTGGAACAGCTCCGCCAGATCCGGGCGGCCCACCGGGAGATCTACCGGAAGGTGGTGGGTCGATGAGCCCCACCCGGGGCACCCGGAGGATCGCCCTGATCGCACCGGCGCGTTATCCCATCCGCGAGCCCTATGCGGGTGGGATGGAGGCCTTCTGCCACACCCTGGTCCGCGCGGTCCGCGACATGGGCCACACCGTGGACCTCTTCGCGGCCCGGGGTTCGCAGGGGCACGTCACCGACTTCGAACTGCCGGGTGTCGACTGGGCGGACCTGCCCCTGGCCGCCAGCGACACCGGTTACCCGCCCGGCGCGCGGGAGGCCGAGGACGCGGCCTTCCGCGCGCTCCTGCAGCGCCTGTCGGCCGGTGGTTACGACATCATCCACAACAACAGTCTCACCCCGCACCTGTTCCACCCCACGGCCGAACTACCCCTGATGACCACACTGCACACGCCCGCGCTGGCGGATATGCAGGAGGCCATCGCCGGGGCTGGGGAACAGGCGGGCCGGTTCGCGGCCGTCTCGGCGACCACCGCCGCCGACTGGGTGCTGCCCACCCCGGCGACGGTGATCCCCAACGGGGTGGACACCATCCGCTGGCAGCCCGGCCCCGGCGGGCAGCACGCGGTGTGGTTCGGCCGGATCGTCCCGGAGAAGGGCCTGCACCTGGCCATGGACGCCTGCCGGCGGGTGGGCATCCCCCTCGTCTTCGCGGGGCGGGTGGGCGACCACCACTACTTCTCCACCCACATCGTGCCGCGCATGACCGGGCAGGCCGCGACCTGGGTCGGCGCTCTCGACCACAAGGCACTGAAATCGCTCGTCGGCCGATCCCGGGTCTGCGTGGTCACCCCCCGCTGGGAGGAACCCTTCGGGCTGGTCGCCTTCGAGGCGATGGCCGCGGGCACCCCGGTGGCGGCCTTCCGCCGCGGTGGGCTGGGGGAGATCCTCTCCGGGGCACCCGCATGCCTCGCCGAACCCGATGACGTGGATTCGCTGGCGGCGGCGGTGCTCGCCGCCGCCGACCTCGACCGGGGTCTGGTCCGGGAGTGGGTGACCCGCCACCACAGCCTCAGCGAGGTGGCGCGTCGCTACCTCGGTTTCTACCGGGAGGTGGTGGAGCGGTGATCGGTTTCTATGCCCACCACCAGGGACGCGGCCACCTCCAGCGGTGCCGGGCGATCATGGCGGAACTGGGTGCGGAGGCGCAGCTGTTGTCGACTGATGCCACCGCTGACGTCGTGCTCGCGGATGATGCCGCACCCGGTGCCCCGGCCCTGGATACCACGGCCCGCGGCACCCTCCACTACGTGCCGTACCGGCGCGCCGGGCTGACCCGCCGGATGGCGGAGATCGCCGCCTGGATCGATGAGCACCGCCCGGCGGCCTTCTACGTCGATGTCTCCGTGGAGGTCGCCCTCCTCGCCCGGCTCCTCGGCGTGCCTGTGGTCACCCTCGCCATGCCCGGCGTGCGGGATGATGCCGCCCACCAGCTCGCCTACCGCCAGGCCGACGCCATCATCGCCGCCTGGCCGGACTGGGTGCCCGTACCTGCCCACCTGCATCCGCACGCGGACCGCCTTCACCCCGTGGGCGGGATCTCCCGCTTCGGGCAGCCCGCCGGGCCGGTCCCGGACTGTGACGTGGTGGTGCTCTCCGGTCGTGGCGGGACCGGGTGGACCGACGGGCAGTGGGCGCAGGTGCGGGCCGCCTGCCCCGGCCGGGATTTCGTGTTCCTCGGCCGGGACCGGTTCGTCGATGATCCGATGCCGTGGCTGGCGGCGGCGAATGTGGTGGTCTCCGCGGCGGGCCAGAACTCGGTGGCGGACATCGCCTCCGCGCAGGCCAGGGCGGTCATCCTGCCGCAGGAGCGCCCCTTCGCCGAGCAGCGGGCCACCGCCTCGCTTCTCGACGCCGCCGGCCTCGCCGTCGTCGCCCATGACTTCCCCGGGCCCGCGGCATGGCCGGGCCTGCTGGAACAGGCGCAATCGTTGGACAGCACGTGGCACCGGTGGCAGACTTCCGGTGCGGCCTCTCGTGCGGCCGAAGCAATCCGGAAGGTGGCTGAGCTGTGAATTCCCCAGTGACTGTGGTGACCCTCTCCAATGCCCGCAGGCTGCGGCATGTCTCCCGTCAGGCTGCGGCGCTCCCACCCGGCGTGCGGCACCTCGTCATCGCGCTCGGCGACGCCGATGTCCTCGCCGAGGCTCTGCCCGATTCCGAGGTCCTCGCCCTGGGGGAGTTCTCCCTCGCCGGTGCCCGCAACCTCGGGGGCGACGTCGCCGCCAAGGCCGATCCCGGTGGGGAGGGGATGATCGTCTTCCTCGACGCGGACTGCCTGCCCGGTCCGGACCTGCTCGACCAGTACCGGCTGGCGCTCGACGCCCACCCCGAAGCTGTCGTCGCCGGCCCGGTCACCTACCTGCGGGACGGTGACACCCGCACCGACCGACCCGACCCGCATCCGGGGCGCCCGAACCCCCCGGCCGGCACGCTGCTGTTCGCCGACGGCCACGACTACGAGCTCTTCTGGTCCCTGTCCTTCGCGGTGACCACTGCCCTGTGGCGGAGCATCCGCCGCATCTTCGGCGGTTTCGACAAGAGCTACACCGGCTACGGGGCAGAGGACACCGACTTCGCCCAGCACCTGCGGGTCCGCCGCATTCCGCTCATCTGGGTCGGTGGGGCGCATGCCTACCACCAGTGGCATCCGGTTTCCGACCCGCCGTGGGAGCATTTCCACGACATCCTGCGCAACGCCGAGATCTTCCACGAGATCTGGGGTTTCTGGCCGATGACCGGCTGGCTGGAGAAATTCGCCGACGAAGGGGCCCTGGAGTACCGCGACGGCCGGTGGGTCGCGGTCAACCAGAAACTGGCTAAGGCTCCATATCCAGCGGGTGTGTTCCGACCCGACCGGCCTCACCCTCGTCCAGTGCAGTAATGGCGGACATCTCGTTCTCGCTGAGCTGAAAGCCGAACACGTCGATGTTCTCCCGGATCCGTTCCGGGCGGGAGGAACGCGGGATGAGGATCACCCCGTTCTGCAGGTGCCAACGGATGACCACCTGCGCCGGGGTGACGCCGTGGGTCTCGGCGGCGTCGACAACCTCCGGCTGCTCGAGCACATCGTTGCGGCCCTGACCCAGCGGTGCCCAGGCCTCCACCTTGATGCCGTGGACCCGGGCGGCGTCGATGTCCTTCCACGGCTGGAACGCCGGGTGCAGTTCGACCTGGTTGAGCACCGGGGTGACCCGGGAAGACATCTCCAGCCGGTCGATGTGCCCGGGCAGGAAATTGGCCACGCCGATTGAGGTGCTCAGCCCCTGCTCCCGGAGCTCAACGAGCTGCTGCCAGGCCTCGACATAACGGTTCTGGGCCGGGCAGGGCCAGTGGATGAGGTAGAGATCCAGCCGGTCCAGCCCGAGGCGTTCCAGGGACTCGTGGCATGCCGCCTCCGCATCCTCGTGACGGTCGTTCCACAGCTTCGTGGTGATGTACAACTCGTCCCGCGGGATGCCGGAGGCCGCGAGCGCCTTCCCGACGCCCTCCTCGTTGCCGTAGATGGCGGCGGTGTCGAAGTGCCGGTAGCCGGCCTCCAGCGCCGTGGAGACCACACGTTCGGTGTCCTCCGGCGGAATCTGAAACACGCCGAACCCCAGCTGGGGGATCGACGTGTTGTCATTGAGCGTGATGGTGGGGATCTGCGGTGCCATACCACCGCATGGTACGCCTAAAAGTCGAAGTCGAGGCCGTCGAAGAAGCCGCCGCCGTCGTCGCCACCACCACCGAAAAGGCCCCCGCCGTCGCCGCCGAAGAAACCACCGCCGTCGCCAGCGTCACCCATATCACCACCCATGTCGCCGCCCATGTCCTCGCCGTCGGCGGCCAGTCCCTCCTCGTAGCCCTCGCCGTAGCCGGACTCCCAGGCGTTGGCGCCGTAGCCGACACCGGCCATGCCCGAGAACATCGCGGAGAACATCATCATCGACGCCGCGGTCCACATGCCGGTGGCCATGGCGTCCGCCCACCACGGCCGGGAGTACCAGCCGGCCGGCACCGGACGGCCCGCGACGTTTCCGCCGGGGTAGTAGTTCGGTGTCTCGTCGGTGGCCACCGGGGAGGCGGTCAGGGTCTGACCATCCTGCTCGATGGTGCGGCGTTCGGTGACCTTGCCGGCGTTGCGCTGGCCCTCCAGCAGCGGCAGCTCCGGCCCCGGGGTCATGCCCATGATCTCGCGGGCAGCATTCATGTAGTGCAGCCCCTCGAGTGCGGATTCGCGGGCCAGCTCCGCCTGCCTGACCGTCGTCGCCTGGGAGATGGCGGAGGCTGCGGCGTTGTAGCGTTCCGAGGCGTCGGCGATGGCCTGGGTGGAGGCGGCGTCGCTGCCTGCGATGGTCAGCACCTGAGAGCCGAGGCGCTCGATCCAGCGGCGGGCCTCGGCCTGGGCGTCGGCGAGTTTCGTGGCCTCGAGGTCGGCGGTCTTCTGCTTGTTGGAGCGGTTCATGAAATAGGCGGCGCCGCCGCCGATGATCAGCAGGAGGAGAAGGAGTTCCACTGGGTCAAGTCACTTCCGTACGCGGTCAGATGGTGTGGTGTGCAGTCTTATTGTCACCCAGTTCAACGTACCTGGCAGGCATTAAGTTCCGGATTTTCGGAATGCCGGGGGATGCGCTACACTGATCCGGCACAAGCAGGGGAATGTCGTATAGTGGCTAATACCTCAGCCTTCCAAGCTGAAGACGCGGGTTCGATTCCCGTCATTCCCTCCACGTGATGTCCTGCCGCATGGTTTCCGACCCTGCCGCAGGGCATCTTTTTTGGTGGAGCCGGCGCGGGGGATGGCCCGGCCCGGGGTGTGGCGGAAGGTCGACACAAACCCTTATCGGACCCCCAATGTCGGACCCTGTTTGATGCGGTCGGTAGAATGTCTTTCACACCTACGGGGCGTGGCGCAGCTTGGTAGCGCACCTGCTTTGGGAGCAGGGGGTCGCAGGTTCAAATCCTGTCGCCCCGACGTAGGGTCCGGCGCAAGCCGGTTCCAGATGAACTGTTATTCAATGTGAAACCAGGAGAGTCACTCGTGAAGAGTTCCGTCGAGAAGCTGAGCGACACCCGTGTAAAGCTCACAGTCAACGTTCCTTTCGGGGAGCTGGAGACTGAGATTGACCAGGCGTACACGGCACTCGCCCAGCAGGTGTCCATTCCGGGTTTCCGTAAGGGCAAGGCCCCGCGCCAGCTCATCGACGCCCGCTTCGGTCGTGGCCCGATCCTCGAGCAGGTCGTCAACGACATGCTCCCGACCCGCTACCAGCAGGCCATCGAGGAGAACGAGATCGTCGCCATCGGCCAGCCGAGCGTCGACATCACCAAGATCGAGGACAACGACTTCGTCGAGTTCACCGCCGAGGTCGACGTCCGCCCCGAGATCGAGGTCCCGGACTTCTCCGGCATCGAGGTCACCGTCCCGGCCATCGAGGTTGACGACCCCGCCGTGGACGAGGAGATCGACAAGCTGCGCAGCCGTTTCGGCGAGCTCAAGGACACCAAGCGCAAGCTGAAGACCGGCGACTTCGCCATCATCGACCTCAAGGCCACCGTTGACGGCGAGATCGTCGAGGAGGCCAGCACCGAGGGCCTGTCCTACGAGATCGGCCAGGGTGACCTGATCGACGGCCTGGACACCGCCCTGCGCGGCATGAAGACCGACGAGGACAACGAGTTCACCACCAAGATCGTCTCCGGTGAGCACGCCGACAAGGAGGCCACCGTCTCCGTCCGCGTCCAGCAGACCAAGGAGCGCAAGCTCCCCGAGTTCGACGACGAGTTCGCACAGCTCGCCTCCGAGTTCGACACCGCTGAGGAGCTCCGCGAGGCCACCAGGGCTCAGGTCGCCGAGTCCAAGAAGTCCGAGCAGGCCGCCGCCATCCGCGACGAGGTCCTCAAGGCCGCCCTGGCCAAGACCGAGTTCGCGCTGCCGGAGTCCGTCGTCGACGAGCAGGTCCACCAGCAGCTCCACCAGCTGCTCGGCCAGATGGCCCACGACGAGGCCGCACTGGAGCAGGTCCTCAAGGCGCAGGGTCTGACCCGCGAGGAGTTCGACGCCCAGTCCCGCCAGGACTCCGAGGAGGCTGTCCGCACCCAGCTGTTCCTGGACACCCTCGCTGAGGAGGAGGCCCCGGAGGTCTCCCAGCAGGAGCTCACCGACCACATCCTGTTCACCGCGCAGTCCTACGGCATGGACCCGAACCAGTTCATCGGCCAGCTGCAGCAGTCCGGCCAGATCGCGAACCTGTTCGCTGACGTCCGCCGCGGCAAGGCCCTGGCCGCCGCCATCTGCCGCGTGTCCGTCAAGGACGAGGCCGGCAATGAGATCGACCCCGCCCAGTACTTCGGCGAGGAAGAGGAGCCGGCCGCTGAGGCCGAGACCGCCGAGGCAGAGACCGCCGAGGCAGAGGCCTAAGCCTCACCTCCCCCGCACGACGGAGAGCGCCCCGACCGGTTCAGCCGGTGGGGCGCTCTCTGTATTGGCCACCTCGGGGAGCTGATTTCGACGTGGGTGTTCTCCTGCACATGGGTATGGGACGAGTGGCCGAAGGCGGCCTCCGGGAGGGGCAGGCGCGGCGGGCACCGTGGCCTCGACCGCTGGGATGTGTTGTCCGCATCCGGCCCAGGTGGTTTTTCCGCAGATCCGGCAGTTGACTGCTCTACACATTGGTGGGTGCACTCCGCTGAGATCGGGATGCCCTGGGGGGTAACTGTCGTCCCCAACGTACTCCCAGGGGTATCGATCGGTGCAGCATGAACCCGGTGGCGACGCTGTCAGCGAACAGAAGGGCGATCCGGAGTGAAGCGCTAGTACCCTGGGAGCCATCGACATTTCAGAGACACAGGAGTTTGACTGACATGACTGATCAGATCCGGATGACGTCCCCGGGAGCGGGCATGAACCTCGGCGACTCGGTGTATGAGCGACTGCTGCGTGAACGCATCGTTTTCCTCGGCCAGCAGGTCGACGACGAGATCGCGAACAAGATCTGCGCCCAGATCCTGCTGCTGTCGGCGGAGGACCCGACCCGGGACATCTCGCTCTACATCAACTCTCCGGGTGGCTCCGTGACCGCCGGTATGGCCATCTACGACACGATGAAGTACTCCCCGTGCGACATTGCAACCTACGGCATGGGCCTGGCCGCCTCCATGGGTCAGTTCCTGCTTTCCGGCGGCACCAAGGGCAAGCGTTACGCACTGCCCCATGCGCGCATCATGATGCACCAGCCCTCCGCCGGCGTCGGCGGTACCGCGGCGGACATCGCGATCCAGGCCGAGCAGTTCGCCCAGACCAAGCGCGAGATGGCCGAGCTCATCGCCGAGCACACCGGCCAGACCTTCGAGCAGATCACCATCGACTCCGACCGCGACCGCTGGTTCACCGCCCAGCAGGCGAAGGATTACGGCCTCGTCGACCACGTGATCAGCCACGCTGAGGGCCCGATCAGCAACTAGGGAATATGAGAGAAGAAATGATGAACAACGGATTCCAGATGCCCCAGTCGCGTTACGTTCTGCCGAGCTTCATCGAGCAGTCCGCCTACGGGACCAAGGAGACCAACCCGTACGCGAAGCTCTTCGAGGAGCGCATCATCTTCCTGGGTACCCAGGTCGACGACACCTCCGCCAACGACATCATGGCGCAGCTGCTCGTGCTCGAGGGCCTCGACCCCGACCGCGACATCACCATGTACATCAACAGCCCGGGTGGTTCCTTCACCGCGCTGATGGCGATCTACGACACGATGCAGTACGTCCGCCCCGACGTCCAGACCGTCTGCCTCGGCCAGGCCGCCTCCGCCGCTGCCGTGCTGCTGGCCGCCGGCGCCCCGGGCAAGCGCGCCGCACTGCCGAACGCCCGCGTGCTCATCCACCAGCCCGCCACCCAGGGCACCCAGGGCCAGGTCTCCGACCTGGAGATCCAGGCCGCCGAGATCGAGCGCATGCGCCGCCTCATGGAGGAGACCCTGTCGCGACACACCGGTAAGACCGCGGAGCAGGTCCGCATTGACACCGACCGCGACAAGATCCTCACCGCCGATGAGGCCAAGGAGTACGGCATCATCGACACGGTCTTCGACTACCGCAAGCTCAACGCGTAAGTCACCTGGCTGCAGTGAAGGAGGGGCCCCACCGAAATTCTTCGGTGGGGCCCCTCCTTACATTCCTGGGGTGACGGGGGCGTCGAGAAGCCGAGGTCAGCTGGCCATGAGTGCGGGTAGGAAAGTGACCAGGACCGGGAAAGCACACAGGATCAGGATGACCACGAGATCGGAAATGATCCAGGGGATCGCGGCCCTGTAGAGCGTCATCATGGGGATCCAGGGGGCAGTCGACTTCATCACGAAGAGTCCCATTCCGAATGGCGGAGAAATATTACCGATCTGGAGAGTCACCAGGACGATGATGGAGAACCAGACCGGATCCCAGCCGAACTGCAGGGCGATCGGCATTAGCAGGGGAGCGGTGATGAGCATGATCGATGCCTGGTCGATGAAGCAGCTCAGCAGCACCAGCAGCAGCACGATGAGGAGAAGCATCAGGGCGCTGTTGGCGATACTGCCGGAGACCCAGGCCACGAGTCCGGTGGTGGCCCCCATGTACGCCATGATCTGGGAGTAGAGCGTGGAGGCCATGACCAGGATGAAAATGGTGCCGGTAATCCGCACACTACTCGTACCTGCGGCCAGGAGATCCCGCACGCTGAAGCGACCTGCTGCGAAAGCGATGATGATCGCTGCGACGGCGCCGAAGGCGGCGGCCTCGGTAGGAGTTGCAATGCCGGCGAAGATGATCACGAGGACCGCCAGGGCCAGAAGTCCCGGAAGCAGCAGGTTCTTGACGATGCCACGGAGAGTTTCTGCCAGGGGACGGTGGGTCTCCTCAGAAAGCCCGGCGGGCTTGTCCTTCTTGCGGCTGTGCCAGAGGACCAGGACCACGTAACCGATGGCCATCAGGATGCCGGGCACGATACCGGCGATCAGCAGGGGACCGATGGAGACATTGGCGACACCACCCCAGAGGATGGCGAGGGCACTCGGAGGCAAGACCATCGCCAGACCGCCGGCAGCAAGGATGGAGCCCGCGGAGATGTGCGTGCTGTAGCCAGCCTGTTTCATCTGGGGCAGCAGGGTCCGGCTCAGCAGTGCGGTGTTGGCCAGGGAAGAACCGGAGAGTAGACCGAAGGCGCTGCCACCGGCGATCGCGACCATCGGTAGCCGACCCGGCACCCGGTGGAGCATCTTCGATATCTCGACGATGGCGTCCTGGGCAATCCGGGACCGGAACAGGACCTCACCCATAAGGATGAACAGCGGGATGGCGGTGAAGGTGAAACTGTTCACCGAACTGATGACGCTGAGACTGAGCAGGCGGGAGGTCGTCTCAATATCACCGAAGATGATCAGGGAGGAGACGATACCGACGCCGAAGATGCCGAAAGCGACTGGAATCCGCAGGAGGAGAACAGCGATGAGCGCCAGAATATAGACCG
Source organism: Corynebacterium lemuris (assembly GCF_024919295.1). Classification (GTDB taxonomy): domain Bacteria; phylum Actinomycetota; class Actinomycetes; order Mycobacteriales; family Mycobacteriaceae; genus Corynebacterium; species Corynebacterium lemuris. The sequence continues at coordinate 118,433 of NZ_JANWTC010000009.1, forward strand.
GCAGGAAAACGTACCATTCCATGGTTTATGCCCCTTCCGGACGGTGGGATGCGGATTCTGGTGCGTCAGCACCCATCTGACGCTTCGTGTCCCGGACCAGCCGGAACAGATACATGATCGTGGCATGGAGCAGGACCGCGAAGCTGACGAAGATGATCAACGACAGCCAGTACCGGGAGACGGACAGTTCTCCGGCCATGGTTGTTTTGGTCTGCCAGTCGTAGATGAAAAGCTCCAGAGAACTGAAGGCGAGGAACAGGCTAACGACCAGCTGGACAACGGCACCGAGCAATGCTGCGGCGTGGACCAGCTTCGGCTTGTCCAGCATGTCGACGATCTCGACCTTGAAGTTGTCGTCTGCTGCCGTGGCGGCGGGAACAACCAGCACGGTGATCACGACCATGGCGATGGCGGACAACTCGACCGCACCCAGGACGCCGTTGCCACCGAAACGCATCAGAACCGTCACCGTCACAAAAAGCGTGAGGATGATGAGCAACACGCCTGAAATCCATTCAAGAGTCTTCTCCGGCCACCAGACGCGGGTGGAGAGAGCTGTTGTCTCGTTCGCCGAATCCGGAAGGCGTTCGAGTGCGTCCTCTGCCGTGTCATGGGTGGGAGCGGGATGATTATCGGGAGTCATCGGTTCGCCTCCAGATCTTCACGGATGCCGGAGACGAAAGCTCCGGAAGGAACACGATCGAATGTGAGTTCCTCATCTCCGGTGTCAAATGCCTCACGTAGATGGGCTGCCGCAGGCGAGGTCTCGAGGATGCGATCCCAGTCGAGGTTCTCCCAGCTGTCGACGTATGCCAGCTCCAGCAGCTTCCGCCCATCCCCATCGGACAGACGGGCCTCCTGCACACCAGCGTCGTGCCACTGCTCGGTTTCCTCGATTGTCCGGGAAAGATAATGTGCGAAAATATCGGGTTCGACTTCCGCCAGGGTGTCCACCAGGGCGTTCTGGGTCCGCTCATCCAGTGAATCCCAGGAACGCTCATTCATGACGATGTTGGACAGTGACTCATAGAAGCGTGGGGCGAGGTCATAGGAGACGACCCCCTCCAGGCCAAGGCTCGTGGGACCAACTGAAGCCCAGGTTGCGCCGGAGACCACATTGCGCTCCAGGGCGGTATAAACCTCGCCACCGGGCAGGTCCACGGGGACACCGTTGATGGCTCGGACAATGTCTGAGGTGGCGGAAGAGGTCCGGTAGGAATCGCCGTGCAGGTCAAGTTCCGTGATCTCCCGGCGGGACAGAATCACCTGGGGCATGCCGGCGACAGCACGCCCGAGGTATTTGATGCCGAGTTGATCGCGGTGGATTTCATCGTAGATCTCCACGACGCCGTTCTCCCGCTCCTCCATTGGGGTGAATGGAGTGAATCGCGCAATTTCCATGGCCGGAATCTGGTCGACATAATAATCGCCCGGCATCACCCCGATATCGAAGACTCCCGCTGCAACCCCTTCAATGAGGAGATTGGGAGCCATCACTTCGGGGCCGCCTTTGAAGTCAACGGTGATCCAGGGGGCATTCTCCTCGAGCTTCTCCACGAACATCCACAATCCCTCATTATTGGAATGTGTTTGGGAGAAACCGCTGGCCATGGTGATGACTACGCGGTCAGTGTCATCTGAGGCCCCGTTATTGACTGCGGGTGTGCATCCGACCAGCATTAGCGGGATAGCCAAAAAAGCTATTAAACTCCCCACTCTTTTCTTCAACATATTGACCCTCCTGTGATTGCGGACGCAAAGTGGCCGATCTTGTGGCTAGGGTCATATTATTGAGTAATCGGATTGTTCCATATAGGGAATATCCTTATAGGGGATAAAGATTCTGCGTTTAGTTATTGGTGCCCGGCTGGGCGGTGGAAAGTTAAATCAGATATTGCATAATGTGCATTTATTTCCACAGAAAATAAAGAGGTCGAGATGGTGCTCTCGACCTCTTCAGGGGGACAGTTCTACTTGAACAGCACCGCCTGGGTCGGGTAGCTTTCCGCGAAATTGGTCGGCAAATCGCTGATGAAGACATTCTCCGTACGGGTGCGGGTAATCAACCATTTGCCGTTTTCTTTACGGAAAGCGTTGAATAGCCGGCTCGAGCGGAGTAGCGCCGTGCCGTCTGCGAAAAGCCACGGCTGCATGTGGATCCAGGTGCCTTCGGCGGTGTCCCCCTCCACGAAAATCTGCTCGGAGGTCAGGTAGTGGGCATTAAGGATCAGCTTGGGATCCTGGTCTTCCTTCCAGAAGCGGTTGAAGTGCGCTCGGATGGCATCCTTGCCTTCTGCCTTACCGAACTGGTCCGTGTAGTATTCTCCCACTCCTTCCCAGACAGCATCTTCCGTATAGAGGTCCAGAACCAGTTCAATGCGCTCCTTATCGGTGACTGGCGGGTAGACAGGGCAGGGGGTATCGCAGAGCATCATGTAGCGTGCCTGGATCCGGCGGATATCCGCCTCGGCTTCGAGGACCTCAATGCGGCCAACGAGCTGGTTGATGGTCGTTTCGTTGATGGTGGGGGTATTCATGGATATTGATCTCCTTCTGAGTCAGTTCTTCTCGATCTGGTTGACCACACTCTTGCAGTGTGCGATCCATTCCTTGATGACGGATCCGGGCATATTCTGGGGAAGCTGCGCGATGCGCAGCGTCATGGTGTATTCACCCCCTGGGTCCTTCACGGGGAAGACAATTGAGCCGACGTTATACCGCTCTTCGTCAAGCAGCTCCCGCTGCTCATAATCGACAGTGGTGTTGCCGATCGTCTCGCGGATGGCACGTTCCTCCGCCGGCGTCAGCCGTGCCTTCTTGTACTCATTGGTGGCCCGGATCATCTGCTCGTAGGCGGCACTGCCTTCCTCGGGCAGATGAGCAATGAGGAAACCATTCTCCTTCACGATGGCGAGACGCCGGCGGTGAGTCTCCAGGATCTCCTCGGAGGGGTCCTTGAGCTTATGCATCCAGCGTTCCTGGACCTCGGGCGACTTGTCGAACATGTAGGTGTCCCCGATGGGAGGAACGATGGGAAACCGGGTGGCGAAACTGTGCTCAGGGGAGGTCCCGGGAGCCATGGAATGGTAGACGGTGGCGAATTCGTCGTCGCTGACGGCAGCGAAGACTGCGACCTCACCGCGGAGGGTCTGGGCGAGGTCCTCCAGCTGCGCACCCGCGCTGTGGGCGGCGTGGATAGCGGGCAGGATCTCGTGGCTGAGGCGACCGATAAGTGAGGTGCCCACGAAACTGCCGTAGCCCCCCTGGAAGAACAAGAGCGGAGACACGGGGTTGGTGACCTCCATGTCGTGGACACGGCAGAGGGTGATCCAGTGGTCACCGGCCTCCACAATCTCTGCGATGGACGTGTCGATCCATGCGATCGAGTTCTTGAGAATGGGGTTCCCGGAAGGAGACATGTACCAGTCGACGCCGTCCAGTTTGTTCTCCCAGCGGCGTGCGATGCTCAACATCTCCGCTTCCTGTTCACCGCCGACGATGTTGATGCACAGAGAGTCGCACTCCCTCATGCGCGCGAAGGTCTTGGACGTCTTCATCGGCATGAATGAGACGAGCGGAGGATCTAGCGAAACGGAGGAGAAGGTGCCGACCACAAGGGCGAGTAGTTCTCCGTCGGGGGCGCGGCCAGTGACTACGGCGACGCCGGTGGGGTAGTGGCCCATCACGTCGCGGAAGATACGGGGCTCGAATTCCTGGGCGACAGCTGTGTTGGTCATCATGTCAGAACTCCTGGGGATTTAGATCTGGGGCTGGTCCTGGAGATGTATCCTCTGGAGGCGCTCTGCGGTTCGCTCCGGGCGGAGGAACAGGATGCACATTGCGCCACCGATGATGAGGAAGATTCCAGCGATAATGAATGCACTGTGGATGCCCGTGGTCATTGCCGTGACCATCTCCGGGCTGGGGGCGACACCCTTGGGTGGGGCTGCGTAGCCGGCGCGGGTCATGAGCTGTCCGACCAGCATCGGGGAGACGATGGCACCGGTGGCAGCAAGTCCGCCGAGGGTTGCCATGATGATGGGCCGCTGCTTCACGCCGACGCAGTAGCCGACTGCAGTGGCGGACATCGGGTAGACAAGGCTGAATCCTCCTGCGAGGCAGAGGAAAAGAACTGAGACGTTTCCTGAGGTCGCAGTGGCCAGCAGGAAGAAGATGCCGGACAGAAGGATCGACAGGCCGAAGAGAGAGGCAATGGCGAGACGGACTGTCCTGCCGCGGAGCATCAGACGGTGGCCCACCCCGCCGAGAACCAGCAGGACGATGGCGCCGATAACCCAGGGGAAGGTGGTGACCACACCCACCTGAGGCAGGGACAGTCCGACGACGGTTGTCAGGTACTGCGGTAGCCATGTCGTGAGGAAGCCCTGGACGAAGAAGCTGGAGGATGCGCCGATCAGTGTCGCTATAAACGACAGGCTGAGCAGGACTTTCCAGATAGCAAATGTCGGGCGATCATCGACTGAGGGGGTGGCGGCTGCTGCGCTGTCAGCGCTATCAGCGACTGCGTCATTCTCCTGCGGGGACGCATCTTCAGCGTTCTGTGCCTTGTTCTTCGCAAGATAGGGACCGCTGCCACCGAAGAGGATCCAGGTGACGCACCAAATGAGTCCGACGATACCCATCGCACCAAAGGCCCAACGCCATCCCCACATGCTGATGACGAACACCAACGCGGGGGCGGCAATGACCGGACCCATCGTGGAGCCGATGGCGATGAGGTTGGAGGGCAGTGCGCGGGCGGAGGGTGCAAACCAGGTGTGCGCAGAGGTGAGAGACATGGCCGTTGCCGGTCCTTCTGCACCTCCCAGGATGATGCGGGTGGCCAGCAGTACGGCTGCGCCGCCACCCAGCAGCATCGGGAACTGCATCACTGCCCAGACAATGCCCAGCGTCAGGACGATCCAGTGGACGGACACCCGAGAGGCGATGACGCCGGTCAAGATGGAGACGATCGAGTACAGGAAAAAGAAGGCGCTGCCGATGAAACCGAACTCCGTGGGCGTCAGGCCCAGTTCCGCCATGGCGTCGGGGGCGACAAGGCCGAGGACCGCTTTGTCGGCGAAAGCGATGATCTGGAACACGACGAGCAGAGCGACAACGGTCCACGCTCGTCGGGTGTGGCGGCGGTCCGACTGTGTCGGCGTGGTCTGGATATGCGGTGACCGCTGTGTCCTGCTGGTGGACATGGTACGAAGTGCCACGCTTTCCTCCATTTCGGAAAGTTGTCGGTGGGAAAATGCGGAACAGTGTGGGGAGGTGTTGTGGAACCTCCGTGCTTTCACGCTAGGAGTGATCTTCCTTACAGAGATACTGGGGAAACCTTTACTCATTAATGGTTTGATATGATCGCTCCCCGCTTTAACATGGACCACAGCGTGGCATCTTGAGTGTCTTTGGCCACAATCCTCTAGGTGATGACTCACTATGCGGACTTGAGAAAATTGGGAGTGCTTATGACTACGACTTTTCGATCTAGGTCTGTTGCCGGCATGGCGGTGGATATCCGGGCTGGGGAGGCTTCGGTCGATGACCTGGCCGCACAGTCTCGGCTGGAGATCAACCGGTACGAGCCCCGTCTGAAAGCATGGGTCGAACTCACTGACCTGGATCGGGAACTCTCCAGCTCCGCAGGGGCCCCAGACGTGGGACACCGGCCGCTTAAAGGCATGTCGGTGGGCGTGAAAGACATCATCGACGTTGCCGGTCTGCCCACGCGATGTGGCTCTGAGACGGCTGATGACAGCGTCCAAGCAAAGGATGCTGACTGCGTCCGTCGTCTCCGCGAGCTGGGAGCCGTCATTCAGGGCAAGACCGTGACCACAGAGTACGGCTATTTCTCCCCGGGGCCGACTACCAACCCCTATAGCGTGGTGCATACCCCAGGGGGATCCTCAAGCGGCTCAGCCGCCGCCGTGGGTGCCGGGACCATTCCATTCGCCCTGGGAACCCAGACGGCGGGCTCATTGACCAGGCCGGCTTCTTTCTGTGGGGTCGCCGGTCTCGTGCTCACCCACGGCAGTACCTCATTGGAGGGAGTCTCGGGGATGAGCGACTCCCTGGATTCTCTCGGTTTCCTGGCACGTTCGGTGCAGGACCTCGACTACATCTACCGCAGCTTCGCGGGCCGTGAAAATGACCCGGCAGTGCCCACCGAGGAGCTCACCGCCTTCATCTGGGAGGGATCCAGTCTGCTTAATCTGGATCCCAGCATGTCAGAACTGTTGAAGATCATTCCGAACCTGATGACCGAGCTGGGTGTGAGCGCCACCAGACTCACCTGGGACGACCACATCAGATCCCTGGTGGATGACCACAAACTCGTGATGGGTTTTGAGGCGGCGGCCTCCCTCGGGGAGAAATTAGGGGAGAAGCGCAGGCAGCTCAGTCCTCAGCTCCAGCAGCTGCTGGACAGCGGAGACCAGGTTTCTGAGAGCTCCTACCAACAGGCACTTTTCCGCAGGGACACTTCCCGGCGTGCACTTGATCGGGTTCTCACCGACAATGCCGTTATCGTGGGGCCAGCCGCGCACGGTCCTGCCCACCGTATTGAGGAGGGGACTGGCTCACCGGAGCTGAGCCGTCCCTGGCAACTGCTGGGGCTCCCTGCGGTCACTGTCCCGGGTGCACGCACGTCAACTGGGCTGCCCTTGGGAATTCAACTGATCGGCAAGAGGGGGAGCGAACCAACGCTTCTGCGCCTCGGCATCGCCATGGAGCCACTGCTGCGGAAACTTCCGTCTTTCTCGAATACTGACTCATTCACCACCCTCAAGGAGATGAAATGGTGACCACTGAAAAAATCATCCCGCCCCGCCCGGTGCACCACCATCGGATGTTCCTCACCTGCTACGAAGACACCTTCAACTATGGCTGGCATCATGTGGATCTGTTTGTCCATGATGAACTCGGACGCGAAGTGAACTGGGTCCACTGGACAGTGGAGGCTGACGGTCCAGAGCATGCCGACGAATCAGTCAGGCGGGAGGAACCCGGACTGCGGCGGACCACCCCCTGGGTCCACCACGTCAGCGCCTTCGGTATGAATTACTGGACGGCCGAAGCTGAATGGGATTAATGGAGAAAAGATCTGTTGTTGAAAATGAATCAACGCGTTGGTAAGGACTCACAGCTGGTAGACAGGATTGAACCCCTCGTCTACATCGTTGATGACGATCCTGAGCTGTGTGAGTCCGTGGCCTGGCTGTTGGACAGTGCCGGCATCGAGGGAACCATCTGCCACAGCGCTCAGGAACTGCTCGATGTCTTCGACGCACACCGTCCTGCCTGCATCGTGTTGGATGTCCGCATGCCCGCCATGAGCGGCATCCGTCTCCAGGAACGGCTCAATGAGCTGGCACCCCATGTGGTGATCATCTTCGTCTCAGCGCACGGTGACATCCGGATGTCGGTGGACACCATGAAAGCAGGCGCGCAGGATTTCTTGGAGAAGCCCTACGACCCTCAGAAGCTTCTTGACGCCGTGCAGCTCGGTATCGAATCTGCAGAGCAGCGTTTCATCGGCCAGAGTTTGGCGGATGAAATCGTGCGGAAGATAGGGCTCCTCACTCCCCGTGAGCGTGAGGTGCTGCAGCTGGTGGTTGAAGGTCTGCCTAGCCAGACCATCGGTCGGCGGCTGGGAATGAGCGTGAAGACGGTCGACGTACACCGGACCCGTATCAAGTCGAAGGCTGATGCAGACAGCATAGGAACCTTCGTCAGGGACATCCTCCGTTATGGAGTCGACGTCTGACGCGGCCTCCCGACTCTGAGGAAGGGTCAGCCCGGACAGTACTGTCCGGGCTGACCCTT